>NZ_CP019607.1:1201268-1801902 GCF_001998865.1 Tessaracoccus flavescens | reverse complement strand
ATGTTGCTGGCCCGCCGCCACAAGGCCGCGGCCAGTTGCGATCTGGCCGAGTTGTGGGTGCAGATGAAGGCCACACGCGGCGGAGGTTGGCTTGGGAGGCGAGGCGACAGCATCGGGCGGGCACGGTCGGCCAACTGGATGTAGCTGCTTCTGCGATCCGCATCTGAGCGTCGACGGTGGATCAGCCCTGCGGCCTCGAGGACGCCCAAGTGGTGGGTGAGCAGATTGCCTGGCAGGGACAGTTCCTCCCCCAGGGCCCGCGGGGTGAGGTCGCCGCACGCCAAGGCGTCGAGCAGTCTCAGTCGGGTGACATCCCCGAGGGCCGCATAGAGTTCCGCACGCTGTTCCAGCTCCATCGTAATCTCCCTTTAGCCAGATTTGATTCAATCTTGACTGAACTACCTGCGTACCGAAAGGGTCAACAGCATGTAGATCCAGTAGGAGTCTCCAGTCGCAAGAAAGAGCGGATCGGATCCAGCGCGGCCGCATTGACCGACCAGTGGGCCCAGCGTCCGCGCTGCTCGCGCTCAACCAGGCCGGCGTCATGGAGTTTGCGCATATGGAAGGAGAGCGTGGGCTGGGTGATCCCCAGGGCGTCCGGCAGGTGGCAGGCGCAGACGGTCCCATTCGCCGAGTCGGCCAGGTAGCGCAGCAGGCGCACCCGCGTAGGGTCGGCGAGCGCCTTGAAGACGTCCGCAAGCACAGCCGCATTATCGCCGTCAAGGAGCGTCTCACCGTTATCCGGACAGCAGTGTGCGGGCTCTTCGCGAAGTTGCTCGGTGGTCACCATGCCCCCATGGTAAGCCATATTGACATCTCTCGATATGTCCGGTTTGCTTCTCGTATTGATGAGCTTCAATACATGGAGGTTGTGATGAGTGGTCAGCCGTCGGTGCTGTTCGTCTGCGTGAAGAACGGTGGAAAATCCCAGATCGCGGCAGCGTTGATGCGGAAACTGGGGGGCGTGAGCGTGTCTTCGGCAGGCACCAAGCCTGGTTCGGCGCTTAACGAGGAGGCTGCCATGGCGGTGGCGGAACGGGGTGCCTCGATGGCAGGCGAGATGCCCCGCCTGATCAACGCCGAGGAGGTCGCGGGCGTGGATCGGGTCGTGGTGCTCGGCGCGGAGGCAGTGGTGGAGCCGGTGGCGGGTATGCGTGGCCGGATCGAGACATGGATCACCGACGAGCCGTCGCAGCGTGGCATCGAAGGGATGGAGCGGATGCGGCTGGTCGTAGCGGACATCGCGGCCAGGGTGGAGACGTTGCATGACGAACTCCTCGGCCCGGCAACTCCTCAGATTCGAGTGTTCGAGCCAGCGCTGTGCTGCAACACCGGGGTGTGTGGCACAGACGTGGACGAGGCTCTGGTGACGTTCACAGCCGACCTTGACTACCTCAAGGCACAAGGCGTCGACATCGCCCGCCATAACTTGGCCAACAACCCGACCGCCTTTGCGGAGAACCCAGTCGCCTCCGACTTCCTCCGCGTTGCCGGCTCAGCGGGTCTGCCGTTGGTCCTAGTCGATCAGGTGACCGTCGCAACAGGTCGCTACCCCGATCGAGACGAGCTTCGCAGGCTCGCGGGTCTTGCTGACGACCTCGGCTTCGCGGCTGACAACTCTTGTTGCGAAGGAACCGAGGCAGCAGGGTGCTGTCCGGAGCCAGTAGCTCCACAGCAGACCGCACGCTGCACTCCCACCTCGGCCGCGACGGGGTGCTGCTGAGCAATGAGCTACTCCTTCATGAGCGATCTTCCGCGGTACGTGTTCTTCACCGGCAAGGGCGGGGTCGGGAAGACCTCGATCGCCTGCGCGACTGCAGTCAACCTCGCCGACTCCGGCCGTAGGGTACTGCTTGTCTCGACCGATCCGGCGTCCAACGTCGCCCAGGTTCTGGACCAGACCATCGGCAACCAGATCACCAGGATCGCCGCGGTGGATCGCCTCTCGGCAATCGAGATCGATCCGGAGGCGGCGGCCGAGGCCTACCGCGAGAAGATCATCGGCCCGGTCCGCGGGCTTCTTCCCGAGGCCGAACTCGCCAGCATCACCGAACAACTCTCGGGGTCCTGCACCACCGAGATCGCCTCGTTCAACGAGTTCACCGACCTGCTGACCAACGTGCAAGGAACCGCTGAACACGACCACGTCGTCTTTGACACCGCCCCCACCGGCCACACGATCCGGTTGCTCCAACTCCCCGGGGAGTGGACCGCCTTCCTCGACGAAGGCAAGGGAGACGCCTCATGCCTCGGGCCGATGTCCGGACTGGACAAGACCAGAACCCAGTACGCGCAGACGCTGGCCAAGCTCAGCGACCCCGCCGCCACTGCGCTGGTTCTGGTGACGCGAGCTCAGAAGGCGTCGCTGGACGAGGCTGCCCGAACCGCAGAGGAACTAGCTGCCCTCGGCATCACCGAGCAGCGGCTGGTGATCAACGCCGTGCTTGACGAGGCGGCTGGGAACGACGCCCTTGCGCGGGCAGTCATCGCACGAGAGCAGCAGGCCATCGGCAACATGCCCCTCGCTCTGAGGGCACTGGGGACGTCCCAGATCCCGCTCCGGGCAAGCGGCATCGTCGGACTCGACAACATCCGCGCCCTCCTGGCCGTCACCAACTCAGCCCCGCCCAACCCCCTCGCGGCCCCATCGGCACCGAGCTCGACCACGTCGTCGATTGCCGACATGGTCGACGAGCTCGCCCAAGACGATCACGGCCTGGTCATGTGCATGGGCAAGGGGGGCGTGGGCAAGACCACCGCTGCAGCCGCGATCGCCCTCGCGCTGGCACACAAGGGCAAGCGGGTCCATCTCTCCACCACGGATCCAGCCGGCCGCCTCGACCAGTCCCTGGGGGAGGCCGTCGAGAACCTAACCACGTCACGCATCGACCCCGAAGAGGCAACCCGGGCCTACCGCGACCGGGTACTGGCAACAAAGGGGTCGCGCCTCGATGAGGCAGGCAAGGCACAGCTCCTTGAGGACCTTCGCTCACCCTGCACCGAGGAGGTCGCCGTGTTCGGCGAGTTCTCGCACCTCGTCTCTCGGGCAAAGGAAGAGTTCGTGGTCATCGACACCGCACCGACCGGCCACACTCTCCTTCTCATGGACGCCACCGGCTCGTACCACCGCGAGATCGTCCGCGGCATGGGCCCCGATGCCAGGATCGTGACTCCGCTCATGCGGCTCCAAGACCCCGACCTGACCCGGATCGTCATCGTCACGCTACCCGACGCCACCCCAGTCCAGGAGGCAGCCGACCTCGACGCGGACCTCCGTCGAGCCGGCATTGTTCCGTGGGGATGGGTCGTCAACCAGGCCATCAGTCAGACCGGCACCCAGCACCCGCTCCTCGCCGCACGCGCCGAAGCAGAGGCACCCCACATCGCCACCGTCAACACGCTTGCCACACGAGTCGCAACCATCCCCCTCCTCCTCGAAGAACCCACGGAGCCTGCCTTGCTGCACCGACTCGCCACCCATTAGCACCCTGGCCTGCCGAATCGCGCTGGCCGCTTGGCCTCGGCCCACTCAGCCGCAGAAGCGTGACACGCTCCCTCACCAGCCAGCAGGAAAGAAAAGCGTCCGCGCCTTTCGCAGAGCCTCAGCTGCTTGTCGTGTGCAGAGTTCCCCTGCTCGGGTCACCTCAGGAGGTGTGCGTCGTGACATGCCACCAGCCCCAACCGCACCCGGACACAGCCGCGGAGCAACGCACTTTGGACACCCATATGGAGGCCCGTTTGTACAAAGTAGGTTGCGGCTCGACACAGGAGCGTGCCGGCCGCGGGGACCGGATCACCTAACGACACGTGTGTAACTTATCCCCCGGTGTGCACAACCCTGTGGATAACTTGTGGAGAGCGGGTGGATATCCCCGTCCGGCCGAGATTGTCGGGGCCGGACTTACGCTTGCGACGACCCCACAAACAGTAGGCAGCCACGGCAGTCCAGATGAACCCGTACCTCAACTTCGCAGCCGACGCCCGCGAGGCGATGGAGTTCTACCAGTCGATCTTCGGCGGGGAACTCAGCGTCGTCAGCTTCTCGGACGCGCAGATGGACGAGGAGATGCCGTCCAGCGGGACGATGCACGCCATGCTGACTACGCCCGACTTCGTGTTCTTGGCCTCCGACGCCATGCTGGGCGCCGAGGAAACGTGGGGCGGCACCCGCAACTACATCTCGCTCGGCAGCACAGACAAGGAGTTGCTCACCGGCTGGTTCGAGAAGCTGTCCGAGGGAGGCAACGTCGGTGTGCCGCTCGCCCCGCAGCAGTGGGGCGCCGTGTTCGGCCTCGGCATGGACCGCTACGGCATCGGGTGGATGGTCAACATCTACCAGGGCTGAGGGGTGTTCCTGAGCCCCTCGCGTGAGAACCTGAATCATGTTGTCCGTTCTCATCGCCTTTTTGCTGAGCCTGTTCGGGATCACGACGTCGGTCACCCCGACGCCGCCCGACCCGCCTGAGCCGCAGGACTTCGAGGTCGTCGTCCGGGTCGGTGAGACGGAGCGCGTGCTGATCGGCACCACCAATCAGAGCGCGCGACGGACGCCGGTCATCGTGACCGAGCCCGAGCCGGGCGTGGCCACCCTCGAGGTGATCCGGGAGGCTCCCCCGGCCGACTGCAACCCGGGCGGCTGCGAGGAACCCACCTACGCCAACCTCACCGGCGTCGCCCCTGGTAAGGCCACCTTCGAGGTGCAGGAGTGCTTCGTGCCGAACAGGGACGAGTGCGAACCCATGGGGCCTGTGCAGCAGTACGTCGTGGTCGTCGAAGGCTGACCCACCCCGATCCGTCTGCAACCGTCGCCGCGTTGGGGGCGGCCTGTGGACGCGAGTTGTCCACAGAATCCCCACCCTGGGGACGGCCGACGAACCGCAAGGACCGACGGCGTCTCGTCGGGGACCTGGAAACTCCATGCGAATCTCGCCACAGTTTTTCGGCCTGCGGCCCGTTGTCTGCAGAAAATGTCAGACCCTGTCCGTAGCGTTGAATCATGGAGGCAAGGACGCTGATCGAAGGGCGGGCGGCGGCGCAGCGGCTCATCGCCGGCGATGAGACGCGCCGCCGAGGTGAGGCCCAGGTCATCGCCGCGCTCTGCGACCTGGCCGAGACGTACGGGCTCGACGAGGCCGACCTCCTCGACAGCCTGGCCGAGCGTCGCGTCCGGGTCGGCGGCGAGGGCACACCGTCTGTTTCGGAGCACCTCCGCCTGGAAATCGCCGGGCTGCTCGGCTGCACGCCCGCGGCGGCCACCGGTCGGCTGGCCGACGCGATCAACCTGAAGTACCGCCATCCGCGCCTGTACGAGGCGGTCCAGCTCCTCGAGATCGACGCCGCCCGCGCCCTCAAGGCGGCGGCCCGCTGCTGCGATCTGCACCCGGCGCTTGCCGATCCGGTCACGTCGCGCTGGCTGCGTCGCCAACAGGGCCTCGGGTGGAGCGCCGCGTTCACCCTGCTCGACAAGCTGATCATCCAGGCCGACACCGCGCTGGCGGCGGAGAAGGAACGCAAGGCGCGTGCCGATCGTGGCGTCTGGACCTGGGGCCTGTTCGACGGGGTGATGAACCTCACCGGCCGGCTCGACGTGCTCGACGCCCAACTCCTCGAGTCCCGGCTCGACCAGGTCGCCGCGCTCCTCGAAGCCAGGTACCCGACCCTGACACACAGCCAGCGCCGCGCGAAGGCGCTGACGCTCGATCCACGGCTCGCGGCCTCCCTGCTGGACGGTGCCCCGCAACCCGGCCTGCCGTTGGACCCAACCTGCGGCTGCTCGGCCACGCCGGCCCAGGTCGCGTCGAATCCTCCCGAGCTGGGCCCCGTGCCGGCAGATAGTGGGGCACCGTCCCACCAGACGGCGGGCCCGAACTGCTACCCACCGACCACGAGTGTCTTCGTGGGTTCGGCCCGCGCGGCGCCCCAGCCCTTCATGCACTCCGGGCTGCCAGACCTACCTAGCGCCCCGCGCTCGCCTGTCCGCACGACCGCGACCGGCCCAGAATCCACGGGTCCCGCCGAGCGTCCCACCCGTCCAGCCCGGCCGCCAGCTGCCTGGGGCCTAGAGACCACCGGGCGGGACGGGCCCCGAAGCCACCGACCCGACGCTGAGCCGGGTGGCAGTGCGCCTGCACGACCTCGCTTGGCTGACCCAGCTCCAGCCCGACCGCTCGAGCCGAGGGGTCCCACGGTCGAACCGGCCAACGCCGCCCACCCGACGGGTACGCCCAGGCATGCCGGTCGGCCCGCGGTCACGCCGTCCGAGGTTGCCGGTGGCTGGCCCGATTCTGCGACTGATGCCGGAACCGCCAAGGCCGCTGTATCCGGCTGCGGTCCCGCCTCGGCTCCAATCCAACCGGCCGAGCCCGCGGCGGGCTCCGTCGCCGAACCGTCCGGAGCGAGCAACGCGAGGCCCGGTCCCACGGACGACGGGAGCACTCTGCCCGCACGCGGCCCCGCACGGCCCCCACGCTCATCCGACGTGACCGCCGCTGCGGCCGAGGCGTCGGTGCAGGGCGGGCAGCTGTCGTCCAGAGACCCGGGGATCCCAACCCCGCAAGCACCCGTGCCGGGCAAGCAACTGCCACCCACCGCCGACATCCCCAGCCAGGCAGCGCCGGTAGAGGCCGAGCAACTGTCGACCAACCATGCCCAGGCCCCCAGCCACACAGCGCAGGTGCACGGCGGACTATGGTCGCCAAACCAAGCCGAAGCCCCATGCCCGGCAGCACCGGTCCACGGCGACCAACGACCACCCAACCACACCGGAGTCCCAACCCCGGCGGCCCCGGTGCTGCACCTGAACGTCCACCTCAAGGCCGACTCGCTCGGACACCTCGACGGTGCCGCCCGGGTCGAGCGGGCCGGACACATCACCACCGCCCTGCTCGCCGAACTCCTCGGCGAACTCGCGCTCGACGTCCGCGTGCAGCCGGTCATCGACCTGCCCCGCATGGCGCCCGCCGACCGGTACGAGCCGACACCGAGGATGCGTCGCGCGGTTCAGTTGGCCTTCCCGACCGAGCCGTTCCCCTTCTCCAACCGAAGCACCACAGGCTCGGGTTCGGCGGGCCTGCCGTTCTCCACACGGCGGACCAGCGGCGTCGACCTGGACCACACCGAGCCCTACCGACCGGGCGCGAAAGACCAGACCCGGATCGGGAACCTCGCTCCCCTGTCGCGCGGGGTGCACCGCGCGAAGACGGCCGGCTTCTGGGTGCTCGACCAACCGTCCCCGGGGCAGCTCGTCTGGACCAGTCCCCTCGGCTACCGCTACGACGTCACCGAGATCGGCACCCGTCGACAGGCGGCTCAAGCCGTCGATCAGACCGCGTAGCCCGGAGATGCGCGACGGCCCGCAGAGTCCAATTCTGCGGACCGTCGGGGTCGGTCAGCTTCGTGCCGGAGCAGCCCGCCAGCAGCGTGAGGGCCACCGCGGCGGCGGCAGGGGATCGTCGGGTCATCATGGGTCACACCTCCGTGCGCCCACACTAAGCGCTGACTAGGTCGGATGCAGACCCGACGTCAGGCGAAGCGCACCCAGTTCGGCCCCTTTCCGGTGTGGATCCGGTCGAGTTCGGTCAGGCGGCCGTCCGTCTCCAGACGGTAGAGGCCGGCATGATCGGACAGCTCGCCGACCACGACGACCAGGTCGCCACCGGGCGCGACCGTCAGGCTGCGCGGTTGAGCCTCGACCTTCGACAGGACGACGTGATCGCTCAGGTGCCCCTTCGGCGTCAGCTCGACGGCGCCGACGGTCGACTCGGTCCGCTCGGTGCACAGCAGCCACCTGCCCCCGCCCGCGAGGGCCAGGTCGGCTCCCCAGATCTGGTGGTCCTTGCGCGGATCCCAGCCGTAGGCGCTGTTCTGGATGCCGGAGGAGCCGTCGTAGAACCACACGTCCTCGGCCCTGCTCAGCCGGCCGCCCTCGCTGCGGTCGAAGCGGATCACCTCGCCGGTGAACTCGGTCAGCAGGTACGCGTGCCGATCGTCGTCCGACAGGACCAGGTGCCGCGGTCCGATCCCCGGTGTGAGCTTCACCTTCGGCTCGGACAGCTCGATCAACTCGCCCTCGGTGCCGATCGAGAATTGCGCGATCAGGTCGTCACCGAGCGAGGTGAAGTAGGCGTTGCGGTTCAGCGGATCGGGCACCGCGGCGTGGACGTTGCGGTTCTCGAAGCGCGTGACCTCGGGGCCGACGACACCGTCAACCCTCTGCCAGCTCGCGCCCCAGCCGCCGTGGTACGACGCCCCGAGCAGCGCGTGGGGCGTGATGCCGATGTAGGCGAGCGGGTCGTCGACAGGTCGCCGGGCGATCTCGGTCAGCTCCCCCGTGGCACGGTCGAGGCTCAGCGTCACGATCGCAGGCTCCGGGTCCTTGACCGCGCAGTAGACGAGGTCGCGATCACGGTCGATCGCGAAGGTGCTGCAGCCGACGCCCACCTCCGTCACGGCCACCTCGGACAGCTTCTCGCCGTCGAGTCGAAGGGTCGAGATGGTTCCGCCCTTGTCGTTGCCGACGAGGATCAGTGTCTGTTCAGCCATGCCCCCCATCCTAGGAAGGACGCGAGGACCAGGCGCGGTACCGTGGATCCCGACGCCGCGACCGGCGGGCTACGAGGCCTTTGCCCCGTAGTCGCGCACGAGCGCAGGCGGACCGCCGGGATAGGGGGTGGCCGAGACGCGGGCCTGCCAGCGGTTGCCCGTGCGGTCGAGCGTCCACAGCGTGATGCACTGCGTGTCGAGGGCTGCCGCGTTGCCGTGCTGGTAGACGTACATGGTCTCGCCGGTGGCCAGATCCATCGCCCGCGTCCGCAACGTACCCATCTCCCGCAGCAGCCCTCCCTGGCGCAGGGCCGACATGGCGATCACGACCCGGCTCACCTCAGGGTTCATCGAGCCGAAGTCGAGCATGATCTGCGCCCGGTCGGGGCCGATCGACTGCCCGGGCGTCAGGTAGGTGAGGAAGGCACTGCGGTCCGGCGTCGTGCGCCGGTTGCGGTAGAGGAAGTCCTGCTCGGAGGGCACCCGGTAACCGGCCCCGCTGCGGGTCAGCAGCAGCGCACACATGTCGACGTCGACGCCGACGCTCGACCAGGTCGCCCCGAACAGGACCCGGCGCACCGGCTCCTCGTTGCCGTCGACGAGGTTGACGGCCGCGCCCTGCAGCAGTCGCTTCGGCATCAGTTGCCCCCGATCTTCTTGGTCAGGCCCGCCTGCAGCACATCAAGCACACGGAACGGCACGATCCCCCCGCGGCCGATCGTCGAGGCGTTCGGCTCGGAGCCGAGCGCCGAGGTGGCGAACAGGCGGTACGGGATCTGAGCGTCGGAGGCCGCGGCGAGCAGCATCGACGCCCCGAGCTGGCCGAGCAGGCCGTGCAGCTCGTGCTGCAGCAGGTCGGCGTCGTCGCGGTTGTCGAAGGCGCTGACCATCGACGGGTCGCGCTGCAGCGTCGAGCCAGGCCGGTTGAAGATCGACTGCCACGGGGTGGCCGACAGCTCGCGCATCCGCTGCAGCACGTCGAACTTGGACAACACGATGCCGAGCACCTGGTCGGGCCCGCCCTGCTGACGGTGCGCGGCGCGGGCCGCGAGGACCGCGCGCATCACCTCGAGGTCGTGACCCGAGCCGCGGGGGACGGTGACGACGCCCTCGAGCACGGCGCTGACTCCAGGCACCTTCAGCGGGTCGACGAGGGCGACGATCAGGTCGGCGAAGCCGAGATAGCGGAACCGGGAGTCGGTCGGCGCGAGCGACTCGAAGTCCTCCCCGGCCGCGTCCATGATCGAAAGGCACACCCGCTGTCCGCCGTACTCGAAGCTCCACAGCAGCGGCTCCAGCTCCTCCTGCTCGGCGGGAGGGGTGGGCTTGAGCAGGTTTCGCTGCTCGTACAGCGGCTCGCGGTACTTGTGGTCGAAGCGTTCCTTCGTGTCGCCGAGCGGGGTGAGGAAGCTCTGGTGCTGCTGGCCGAGGAAGTACTCGAACTGGTCCATCATCACGCCGATCAGCACCGACTTGCCCGCGGTGCGGGCGCCGGTGATGGCGATGCCGAGCTGCGTCGAGGTCAGCCACTCGATGGGCACGTCGAACCCGCACTGGGCGCACGCCCCGCTCACCCCGACGTGCGCGTAACAGCGCGGGCACACCGTCATGAGGCCACCTTCGGGAAGAGCGCGTCGGCCAGGCCGGCCGCGTCGGCCACCGCACCGGCCAGGTCCGTCGTCGACACGAGCCGGACGGTGTCGAGGGCTGCCAGCTCGTCGAGCGCCGCGAGCTCCTCGTCCCAGAACTGGGCGGGCCGATCCTCCGGGCGCAGCCCGTGCCTGGAACGCCCGACGGCGACCACAAGTAGCTGGGTTCGCGACTCCTCGGCGAAGGCCGTGAGCTCCCGGTAGTCGACGGGCACGCCGTCGAGCAGCAGGGCGACGCTTCGGCCTCCCTGTGCGGCCTCCCGGACGGCACGCGTCACGCGCGGCCAAGGCGCAGGATCGTGCCCGAGCGCCGCGTCCCAGTCGATCCGGTCCGCGTCGAGCGCGTCGACGCTGTCGCGGGTGGGGTCGGTGGCGAGCAGGACGGCGCCGGGCAGGTTCCCGAGGCCGGTCGCGGCGATCCCGATCAGGGTCTCGACGAAGGCCCCGAGGCGCTCGCGTCGGTCCTCGACCATGATCGAGGCGGACGCGTCGAGCACGACCGCCCACTGGGTGTCGGCGTTGCTCGACTCCTGATGGTTGACGTGGAACGCGTACGCGCCGGGTCGCAGCCACTCGCGCGACCAGGCCCCGTCGTCTCCGCGGCGACCGTCTGCCATGACGTCGGTGAGCGTTCCGTCGGCCGCGAGCCGCACGAGCGAGACGCAGTGGTGACCGCCCACCTCGGCCGCAGGCCGGACGATCTCGCTTCCTGCGCCGCCTGGGCTGCGGAAGGACACGCCGATCCGGGTGCCCGAGGCGAAGGGCTGGCCGAGCGAGGACCTGGCCGCAATCAGCAGCTCCTCCCCTGGCACGACGACGACCTCGTTGGCCGAGACGCGGAACTGCGGCTCGACGCTCCCCCCGTTGCCGCGGGTCAGCACGATCTGGGCGGGCGCAGTGGTGCTCAGCTTGATCGACACGGCCCCGGCGGGGGCCTTCGCCGTGCCTCCGGGGGCGAGTTGGACGATTCCGGCCATCAGCGGTCCTCTCCGTGCAGGGTGTCTTCGAGCGGGTGGAGCGCGGCGGCCACGTCCCGCAGCGACGCGCGCAGCTCCTCGGGATGATCGTCGATCCGGTCCGCGATCCGACCCTCGGCGATCAGCGCCTCGACGTCCACGCCCGCGGCCCCGAGCCGGGCCGCACCGATCAGCGCGGCCTCGATGCCGGTGGGTTCGTCGTCGACCTGCCACGGGTCGATCGGCTGGGTCGGCATCGAATAGACGTCGACCTGATCGGCCGGGGTCTCCGACGGGACGGGCTCGCCCACCTCGGACGCGAGCCCCGCGAACTCGTCCCAGCGACGCACGCCGTCGTCGAGGCCGGCGAGCAACTGCCGGATCGGCTCGACCCGAGCCAACTCCTGCGCTCCTGGGGTGGTCAGCCAGGCGGCCTGCAGGAAGAGGGTCTCGTGCGCCACCTCCAGCGTGTTGCCCTCCCGGACGAACCGGGCGATCAGCTCGTCACGCTTCGTGAACACCGCCTGCGCGACGTCGGGGTCCGCATAGACGAGGTCGCCGGCCAGCCCGGTGAAGGTCGAGGCCTTGAAGCTCTGACCGGTTGGCAGGTGCCAGCGGCCGGTGCTCATGGCCTCCTCGGCGTCGAGCTGCCAGGACGTGTCGATCACGGGAAGCCCGCGCAGCGTCGCCGGATCGAGGTCGACGGTGACGCCGACGATCACGGGGGCGACGGCGAGCTGCTCGACCGTCGAGCGCGAGTCCTCGCCGATCCGGATCCGGATCAGGTCGGCCACCTGGGCGTCGACGAGCCAGCTCAGCACCGAGGCCCACCGTGCGGCCTCCTCGGCCGTCGGCGACTTCAGCACCAGCCGCTGCGCGTCGAGCAGGACGGTGGCCGCCACGTCGACGATCCACCGGATCCGCGCGGTGCGGGCCGGGTCGGCTCGCAGCCAGGCCGCCGTCTCCGCCCAACCGGACGGGGCGGGCAGCTCGGCGGGGAGCCGGGTCTCGGCGATCTGCCGCGGGCCGTACGGCATCGCCCAGCCGGGTGAGAAGAACCAGTCGACGGGGCGGAGGCGGTCATCTGCCGGGATCAACGCGCAGTGCGACACGACGTTGCCAGGTCGACCGGTGTGGTCGGTGCCCGCCTCGACGCTGCGGCAGGCCGCGTACTCGGCCTCCGAAGGGTCGAGGCGGAATCGCACCGTCCGCTGCGCCAGCTGCTCCGCGGAGGGGAACTGGGGCAGCGTAGAGGGGAGGGCGACGCTGGTCAGCGCGAGCAGCCTCCGCTGGGTCTCCGCGGTCAGATCGGGCGTCCCGTGGAGCACGCCCCACCCGCCGACCTGCCTGCCCGAGATCTGGTCTGCACTGCCGTAGATGAGCTGCTGCATCAGACGGCCACCTCCAACGTGTAGACGGCCGGGTCGAGGACGGCGACGGCGCCGGTCTCGGCCGGGGGCAGGTTCACGAACAAGCGGATGAACGCCAGCGTCTGCCCGGCGGGAAGCTCGGCGACGTAGGTCGAGATGCCCGCCCGCAGCGACACCGTCGGCTGGCTCAGCATCCGGCCGTCCTGCGGGTGGAGCGGGATCCGCCCGAGCTGCCCGACCACCGCGAGCGGCGTCTCGTGCAGGTCGTCGTCGACCTCCGCGTAGATCCGGTACGACGCGGGGCGCGCCCCCTGCGCAGGGGCGCCGTCGGGGCCGTAGCCGACGACCTGGTACTTGAGCCGCGTCATGCCCGGATAGTCGAGCGGGGCGGGCTCGGAGTACATCGGCCTGCCGTCGAGGTAGACGACGCCGTAGAGGTGGATCGCGCAGCCGTTGGACGGGAGGGTGCGGGTGATCCGCATGCCACCCATCCGGACGTAGTCGTCGCGGGTGAGCTGGGCGATCGGCTCGGAACCCTCCGGCTCGACGCTCTGGCCACGCGGGCCCTGGTAGGCCTGCACGACGGTGACCCCCTCGGGCCACGCGAAGGTGATCACCTGCGCGTCGACCCGCTCCACGATCTGCGCGTAGTCGGGCGCCTTCGGGGTGACCATCGACACCGCGGGCCCCACCCAGACCGACTCGTCGGAGACCCAGTGCACTGCGACGAAGTGGGCGCGCACCCAACTCTCGTCGACCGCGTAGTCGCGGATCGTCATCAGCCCGCCGAGGTCGGTCGGCGGATAGTTGATCCGGTACTGCGGGGTGAGGCCCTGGCCCTCGATGATCTCTGCGGTCCTTGGCTCGTTCTCCAGCCCGACCGGCGGCCGCTCGGGCGTGGCGAACAGCAGCACCCGGCCGTGGCTCGGCCGCAGCCAGGAGATGTCGTAGGCGCCCGGCGTCGTGGTCGAGCGCTGCACCTGGACCTGGATCTGCTGCACCTCGGGCGTGACCCGCGCCTCGACGGTCGCGGGCGTCGACACCATCGAGGAACCGTCGGCGAGCTCGGCGACGCAGAAGGCCGCGTAGACGATGTCCTCGCCCATCGGCGGGGTGAGGTCACGGAAGCCGGTCGAGCTGACCAGTTCCTTGTCGAGTTCGCGGTTGATGTCGTAGCTGACGGTGGCGCCCTTGAGGAAGCGCTGCACCTCGACCCGGCTGCCCTCGGGGGCGGTCAGCAGCGCGGCGACGGTGCGGTTGGCTGTCACCTGGGCGCTGAGGTCGCGGGGCGGCCAGACGATCTGCCCGACGCCGACCAGCACCGGCTGCCGGTGGCTGGCGTCCAGGATCGAGTCGCCCTGGTTGGCCCAGACGGCGAGGTAGGTGACGGGGCCGCTGCCGCGCATGGGCACCGATCCGGAGGTGGAGCGGGTGACCCCGACGAGGCCGCCGAGCTCCGGCGCGCCGCTCGGCCAGTTCGAGGTCGACTCGACGATCCGGTACAGCGTGACCGGCGCCGCGGTCGGGGCGGGGGTCCAGGCGAGGCGGACGGTTCCGTCGTCGTATTCGGCCGACAGGTGCCCGTGGGCCTCGGCACCTCCCTCGCTCCAGGAGAAGGGCGCGAACTGGGACACGCGTTCCCAGGCGAAGGGGGCGAACGGGTCGACTGGCTCGGGCTCGGGAGCGGCCACCTGCACGGGGGCGGGGGCCGGGGCCGGCTCGGCGGCCGGAGCCTCGGCGGCCCTTCCTCCGAGCACCACCGAGATCGCCTTGGCGTGCCGTGCGACGACGGGGTGTGAGCTCAGCCTGGCGGCCGCCTGCTCGACCTCCACAGAGGTGGTGGCTCCGCTGGAGGCAAGGCGCGCAAGGTCCTGGTCGCTGATCTCGCGGGCAGCCTTGTCGTCGTGCCCCTCCCGCCACTGCATGAGTCGCCGGAAGCGGGCCTCGGGCCGCTGGTCGAGCGCGGGCTCCGGCGCGGGCCGCGGCTCCGCCGCCCTTGCGGCGGGTGCAGGGGTGTCGTCGAGGACGGTGACCAGGTCGTCGAACGCCGCGAGCAGGGCCGTGCGGTTCTCCCACAGGATGTGCTCGGCGACGCCCTTGAGCCGGATGTCCAGGTGACCCCACAGCTCGAGGTCGCGCTGGGACAGCGCCTCCCCTCCGCGGGCGCGCGCCGCGTCGATCAGGGCCCTTGAGCGTTCGGTTCCGCTGCTCACCAGGTCGCCCCCGGTCCCTGCGGACGCTGCGGCCTCGGCTGCACGGGCGCCCCGCCCCACTGCTGCTGCGGTGGCTGCGGGCCGTTCCACTGGGGTTGCGGCATGGGCTGCTGCAGCACCGGCCGGGACTCGCGGACCTTCACCCCGAACGGCACGACCAGGATCGCGACATAGGCCGCGACGAGGGCCACGAGGGCGATCAGGGCCCCCTTTCCGACCTCGATGTCGAGCTGGGTGCGGGCGCCGTCGAACCGGGCCTCGGACAGGAAGATGCCTGCAAGGCCGAACAGGTACCAGGTGGCGGCGAGCAGGCCCCCGATGGTCGAGACGATGATCGCCGTCAACAGGGCGACGGTCAACCCGCCGCGGAACAGCAGGCCGACGGAGGCGAGCAGGAGACAGAGGGCGAGCAGCCAGACCAGGATCGCCACGAAGATCACCTGGTTGGGCGAGTACTCGAAGCGGCCGGGCTCCCCCACGAGCTGCCCGTCGCCGCTGACCCACGGCTGCCAGATGGAGATCACCACCATGAGGCCTGCCACGAACAGCATGATCATCGAGTAGCGGGCCGGGCCCGTCACGTACGGCTCACCCGCGGGCTGGCCGCTGAGGAACAGCAGGCCGAGCCAGGGCAGCAGGAACGCGGGCAGCACCCCGTGCCACCAGGGTCGGCCGGCGCGACGGGCGAGCGCGATGCCGAACATCGCGGAAGGCACGGCGTTGATCAGGTAGAAGATCACCACCGCGGTGAACAGCTCAGCGTTCAGCCATTCAGACATTGCGATCTCCTAGATGAACGTGTCGGACGACGACTGGAGCGACTGCGGTTCCTCGGGCGGGCGCTGCGTGCCCGCGAGGTTCGCCGGGTCGTAGGCACCGCCGAGTTGGACAACGACGAGCGCGACATCCAGGCCGGTGGCGTCCTCCTGCGAGAGGGTGTGGCGCACCTGGCGGATGTCGACGACGGCGCCGGCAGCGTTGAACAGCCCGGGCTGGAAGGAGCCGAGCACCTCGGAGCGGTCGAGGCCTTCGATGAAGTCGGTGCGCGACACCTCCCTTGGGGTTCCCCTGCCGTCGCGGACGAGCACCCGGCTGAGCAGCCGGTCGCGGGCCTCCGCGTCGGTACGGGTCAGCTCGATGATCCGGTTGCCCGTGGCCTGCGGCAGCTGGCGCGTGTCGACGGACTCGGCCAGGGCCGTCGACCAGCGGGTCAGGACGGGCACGCCGTCGATGGCCGGGTCGTTGCCGAGCAGGTTCGGGTCCTGCTGCAGGTGGTGGCGCAGGTTGCCGAGGCTGGCGGGCAGGTCCGTGACGAAGGAGCGCCAGGCGTCGGAGAGCCAGCCGACGCGGAACAGCTCGCCCCGCCACCGGTTGGCCACGTCCTCGACGGCCTCCTCATCGGGAACGGCGACGCCGATCGCGAGGTTCAGCGGCATGCCCTGGCCGACGTGGAGCTGGCGCTCCGCGGAGGCGCTGGCATGTCCGAGCGGGGCGTGGATGAAGGCACCGAAAGCACGCGACCAGTCGAGGTACTGGCGGTAGGCGCGGCTGATCCGGCGCAGGTCCTCCAGGGCCTCGATCCGGTGCCGGGTGGCGTCGTCGAGCTCGGTGGTCGAGGCGCGCACCTTGTTCAGATAGGCGTAGACCTTCGCCGAGGACTTCACGTGCAGCCACGAGCCGACGCCTGCCCAGGCGCCGATGATGGCCACGATGGCGACCACGAGCCAGGGCCAGCCGAGCACCGACAGGGCCGTCAGCGCGATGAAGATGGCGATCAGGGAGACCGAGACGGCCGACATCACGCGCACGTGGCTGACCAGCTCGTCCTGCTCCTCCTGGATCGAGTCCGGGGCGGGCGGGGCGGCCGAGAGGCGTTCGGCGAGGTCGGTCAGCTCCTGCACCTCGGCGATGGTCGCGCGGTGCGCATCGCCGAGCCGGCGACCGATGTGGCCCGCATAGGAGCCGCGGACCCGGTTGGCCCACTCCCTGAGCCGGTTGCGTTCGGCACTGACGGCCTGGCCGAGGTGCGGCTGGCTCTGCGCGAGATGGTCGAGCCGCTCGAAGAGACGCCCGACGGCGATGTCGTCACCGGCCTCGATCCGCCAGTTCGGCAGGAACGCGGCGAGGCTCGGCGGCAGGGTGAAGGTGTCGGCCGGGTCGGCGGAGACACGGTCGGTGGTCGTGATGACGGCACGCTGCGAGCCTAGCGTGCGCGGCGGCAGCTCGGCGGAGCGGCTTCCCGCATCGAGCAGCGTCATCCCGCCGTCGATGAAGTCCAGCCACAGCTGCGGCTTCTGCGCGACCGGGGGCAGCTCGCCGCCCTGCGCCGCGCGCCGGATGACCGAGTCGAGGTACTGCTCGTACTCCGCCCACGTGGCAGACGACCCGTCGGCACGCACGCCGCGCACGACGACGGCGAAGCCCGAGTCGGCGCCGCCGAAGACGGCGTTCTGGACGGCGTTGGCCGTGGCCTGGGAGACGGAGCGGTTGAGCGCGTCGATCGCGTTCCTCGGAGCGCTGGCCAGCGCCTTGCCCGCGAAGGACACGAACTGCTTGATGGCCTCCAGAGCCCCCACCTTCTGCGGGGCCGGCGGAGGGGTGCGATGCCTGACCCGGGGCATCACGTCGACGTGCTTGGTGAGCAGCTGCTCGGCCATGTTCACGGCGGCGGACGCCTCGTCGTCGATCGAGAGGGCGTAACTCGCGTCGACGCGGGGCGTCGGATAGCGGTCGTGCACGGAGACGAGGCGCTGCGCGAGCGCGTCCTGCACCGAGCCGGAGGACAGCGACCGGCTGAACGCGCGCACCGGGACGATGAGGCCGCCGCTCGGCGCCTGCCGGTCGTCGAACGGGGCGTGCTCCTGGCCGGGCCACAGCCCCGTCAGCGAGCAGAGGGTGCCGGTGAGCAGCAGCAGCCAGCGCGGATCGTCCAGCGATCGGGTGAGCGGGGCGGAGCCCTGTGACGGGGCGACCGACTCCTCTGGCGAGACGGCCAGGTTGTGCCAACCGAAGATCGTCAGCGCCCTCGTCGACCAGTCGGCCCCGGGGCTGCCCGCCGACACGTTCAGCTGGACGATGGGAGCGCTCGGAACGGTCTGCCTGATCGCCTCGAGCACGGCCGCCGCCTGGCGCGGGTTGACCGCCGTCTCCTCCTCGTCGACCACGCCCACGATGGCGAGCCGGATGATCCCGACCCGGGTGTGCGCAAGGTCCTGCTGCAGCGCCGCGGTGCGGGCGGCACCCGCCTCCAGCACGGTCGACGGGATCGCGGGCTGCCCGTCGACCATCGAGTCGAGGTCGACGATGCGGCACGGGTTGACGAGCCCCTGCACCATCCAGTCGTGCAGCACCGCCTGCAACGCGACGGCGACCGGCCGTCGCGCCGCGATCACGACGACGTCAGACCCAGACCACGTCATGCTTGGCTCCCTGATCGTCGACACCGGCCGCCTTCACCAGCTGGGCGAGGCGGTCGAGGGCAGGCAGCGCGATCGGCGCCAGCTCGGAGAACAGCGACATCCGGCGCATCCCGTCGACGTCGAGCTTGAGGTGCAGAGAGCGGATCGCCGCCTCGTCCGCACGCCCGCTGGCGTCGCGGGCGCCCCACTCGCCCGCGAGCATCGCCTTGAGCCCCTCGATCCAGGCCAGCGTGGCCTCGACCCGTGCCGCCGCGGTCTCGGCCGGGGTCGCCCCCGCCGCGACGGAGGTCAGCACCTGCGAGGAGCCGTCGCCCTCGAGGGTGACTCCCCCGACGGTGAGCGGCCGGTCGTAGAACGCGGCGCGCAGCAGCTGCGTGCCGTTGATCGTCTCGTCCGGCTTCGACTGCTCGTTGGAGTCGGCACCGTCGACCAGCTGACGCAACGCCTCGTACGGCGCGAGCGGGGTCAGGTCGGGGTCGCCGACGCAGGCGACGAAGGCACGGGTGTGGCTCATCAACACGCCCGCGAGGACGTCGTGCGGGGTGCGGATCGAGGTCTCCTCAGAGCTGAGCAGCTCGCCGAAGCGGACCCAGCCGCGCGGGGTGCGGACCTCGGCGATGCCGTAGGCGTCCTGGCGCACGAGGCCGATCAGGCGGCCGAGGTACCAGCCCGCGACGATCGTCTGAGCCTCGTCCGGCGACATGGCGAGCGCCGCGTAGAGCGGGCGGGTGCGCTTCCACTGCCACAGGTCGCGCTGCGCGCTGACCGGCGACATCGCCCAGCGGGCGTTGATCGGCTCGAGCAGCGAGGTGTAACACATCGGCGAGACCTTCTGGTACGAGCCGAACACGTTGACCTTCCCCGCCGTCGACAGCGCGCCGGTGAGGGCCCGCTTGAAGTTCTCGACGGACGTCACCTCCAGCTCCGGCTTCGCGCCGAGTTGGGTTGCGACCTGCTCGGCGACCGGGTGGGTCGCCTCCAGCGGGATCTCCGAGAAGGAGTACACGTAGCGGATGTCGGTGTTGTGCAGCCGCTTGGCCATCGGGATGTCGACGCCGACAACGGGGCGCGCCTTCTCCATGGTCTCGAGCAGCTTCGCGGCGAAGCCCTCGTGACGCTGCGACCGGTCGATCGCCGTCACCGACGGGTCGTCGAGGTAGTCGGAGATGGAGGCGCCCGCGAAGGTGGCGAACACGTCACCGACGGCGGCGAGCCGCAGCGTCGAGCGGGCGAGCAGGTCGGTCGAGTTCATCAGCAGCGAGTAGACGGGCTTGGCCTCGGGCGTCGGCGTTCCGTCGTTGGCCCGGTTCGGCAGGACGCCCGGGCGCCAGTGGCTGACCTGCTGCAGCACGTCCTGGGAGACCTTCGAGCCGGTCGTCGCCCAGTGCCCCGACACGGCCTCGGCGCGGAGTTTCCCGAGCCCCTGGCCATAGTCGACCCCGCCGCCCGCGGAGGCGACGACGTCGCTGCGGAACTGCGCCGGGAAGTCGTCGGCCGTGGTCAGCAGGATCTCGTTCTCGGCGTGGTTGAAGCGCAGCGGGACACGGTCGGTCTCGTCCGGCCAGTCGGCGTAGATGGCCGAGTTGAGCTGGGCGAGGCCCGCGCCGCCGGAATCCTTCGCCCGCTCGACCTCAAGCGTGCGCAGCGCATCGTTGGCGGCCTTCTCCAAGCCGCTGAGCACGTCGGTGGCGTAGGCGCGCAGCACGCCCGCGGCGACCCGGGCGCCCTCGCGGCGCAGCACGTTCTCCATCGACGACTGCAGCGCGTGGGCGGTCAACTGCCCGAGCGGGTGCGTGATGTCGATGGTCTTCTTACCGAGCGCCTGCGCCTGCTGGCCGACCGACGCGTCGAGCGTGACCGGGTCGGCACCGTCGGCCGTCTGGCCTGCCTGGGCGAGCTGCCCGATGATCTGGTCGGCGTGCATCCGCACCCGGCTCATCAGCTCGCGTGCGTAGGGGAGGCCGAACTCGGAGGTGACGCGGAGGAACTCGTGCTTGGTCGCCGCCTCGAGCTGGTAGGCCCACTGCTCGCCCCAGGCGTAGGCCGAGTGCTGCAGCTGGTAGCGGGCCTGGTCGCGCAGCGCGCCGACCGAGGAGGCGACGGTGGAGACCCACTGCGCCGCAGGGGCCGAACCGGAGTTGCCCATCATGGCCGTCGCCGGGGCGGCCGCCTCGCGGGCCGCCGCCTCCCAGTGCGGGCGCGGGAAGGCGACCGACTGGAACCAGTCGGGCACCTGCTGGCCCGGCTGGGGAAGCCCCATCGCGTTGAGGGAGGCGCCCCACTGGTTGTCCATCAGCATGCGCAGCTGGTCGTTGCCAGGAAGCTGGCTCGACGAGTTGAGGTGCCCCTCGACGAGGTGGTCGGAGGCGTTGCGCGACAGCCGCTGGGCCGCGTAGTCGAGGTAGCGGTCGCGGCCGAGCGAGAGACTCGCGAAACCGAGCGACCCGAAGGGGAGGGCGCGACGGTCGGCGCGCCAGCCGAACTTCTGGGTCATCGAGTCGAGCGGCTGCGGGTTGCCGAGCATGAAGTCGACGTACTGGCTCGTGGCGGCCTCGGACAGCATGGTTCCCGCGAGGGCGCGGGCGATGCCGCGGTAGACGCCGTCGGCCGAGCCGTCACCGAAGTAGGCGCCGTCGCCGCCGATGCGTCGCCCGATCGGGAACACCCGGCCGAACGGAGGGTTTCCGGAGGTGAACGGGATGCCGAGGCGCTGGTAGGTCTCGCGGTCGAACGGCTCGGAGAGCCGGGTGATCGCGCCGAGAATCTCCGGGAGGGCGCCCATGGCGTTGCCCTCCACGTTGGCGCGCAGGCCAGAGGGCAGCTCGGCGAACACGTCCGCGGTGAACAGGAACGCGCCGATGTTCTGCGGCTTCACGCCGGGCAGCGAACCGAGCACGCGGCACACGTCGAGGAACATCGAGGCGCCGGAGCCGCCCGCCATCGAGCCGAGCACGATCGGGATGATGACGTTGCTGGTCTGCTCCTTGCGCGGGATCGCGCCCCAGGCGTTCGGCGCGACCGCCCTGGCCTGCGCCGTGACCATCGTCTCGTGCAGGGTGCCGAGCCGCGGCAGCGTCAGCATGCGGCCGACGGCGCGGTACTGGCCTGCGCCGTTGTTGACGGGGATGCCGTTGGCCGTCTCCCTGTCACGCGGGGCCCAGCCCATCAGCGGCGCGAAGTTGTTGCCCTTCGCACCGAGCTGCGCCTCCACGGCGTTCGCGGTGGCGAGGTAGGTGTTCGTCGGCGAGGAGAACGACACGTACTGGCCGCCGAGGTCGCGGATGCTGCCGAGCGGGGCGGGGCCCTTGTCCGGGTCGACGGGGACGTCGATGTGGACGAACTGCCACGCGTCGGGCAGCTCGCTGATGCCGCGGGCGCGCAGGTCGGCGCGCAGCTGGTCGATCAGGAGCCGGACGGTGCGGCCACCGGAGCCACCGCAGCCAACGATCAGGAACCTACGCACTGAAAATCTCCTCGTTACCTTGTCTGATGTGGGCTACCACGAGCTGGGGCCGCTGGAGGGACGCTGTCCTCCTGGTGGGTTGGCCCACGGGTCGTTCTGGGGTGGGTTCTGGAACTGTCCCGACGGAGGGCCCGACGGGGGCTGCTGCGGGTTGGCGGGCCTCGCGGGCGGTGCCTGTCGGTTTCCGCCGGGGTTGGCCCACGGATCCGGCGCCGACGCACCCGAGGCCTGCGGTGTCGACCAGGGGTCGTTGCCTGGGCCCGAGCTCTCGGGCGGCATGCCCTCGCGCAGCTTTGCGACCGCGGTGCGGAGATTGGCGCGGACGTCTTCCAGCAGTTCCGCGAAGCCGGGGGCGCCTGGGGCGGTGAACACCGTCACCTCGACGGGTCCGCTGACCGGACGCTGCGGGTCGAGCGCGACCATCCAGTTGCCCTGGACCGCGAGCGGAAGCTTCGCGTTTCCTCCGACCGACTGCAGCGACGTCTTGCCCCCAGCCGATGCGCCGGGCGTCTCGACCACGACGTAGCCCGGCTCGGTGATGGCGGCGCCCATCTTCGCCTTCAACGTCTTACCCGCCACGTTGACCTCGCGGCGGTTGGTGGTGAGGTGGGCCACCTGGAGGTTCGCCACGCTCAACGGCACACCGTTGTCGGTGAAGGAGTGGGCGTCGTCGACGGGGCCGGAGGTGCTACCCGCGAGCACCGCGTTGCCGGGGATCTTCGCGGTCAGGAACTTGACCAGGTAGAGGATGCCGACGGGGATCGCGATGCCGAGCAGCGTGACCCCGATCAGGGTGGTCCACAGGATGGGCTGCGAGGCCGGGCGCGACTGGGAGAGATCGAAGGCCAACTCGGCGGCGACCGGTTCGGCGGTGGAATCCTTCGCCGCGAGCATCACCTGGGTGGTGCCGGTGAAGGACCCGTTGCCCAGGCCGCCGGGGTCGAGAGTCAGCTCTAGATCTCCGGAGGCGCAGTTGTCCTGGCCGGTGGCAGGCGAGGTGAGCGTCGCGCCGTCGAGGCCGTCGGGGTAGCCGGTGAAGCGCGTCTCTCCTGCGAGCCAGGCGCAGCCCTCACCGTCGAGGGGGACCTTGACGGTGACCGGGTCCTCCTTCTCGGTGTGGCCGAAGCTGATCCGGTCGGGGATCGACGGGAAGTCGGCAGGCGGGGCGATGGTCAGCGGGATCGACGCGTGCCGCGGCTCGAGCCGGGTGCCGGGAATCGTCTCGGTGCCCTGCTGCCACGACTGGGTGGTGACGTCGAGGGTCAGCACCAGTTCGGCGATGCCAGGGTTGATCCCGTCGAGGTCGAGCTGCACCGGCTGCTCGATGTCGGCCTTCGCGAGGCCCGAGGCGAGATCGGTCGTCTCTCCCCCGCTGATCAGCTTCACCGAGAGGGTGGTCTCCGGGGAGAGGGTCTCGGGGTCGATCCGTTCGCCGTTGCGGTCGACGGCGCCGAGCCGCAGGTCGACCGGATCCTCGCCGACGCGCAGGTCGAGTTCGTCGCGGTTGACCAGCGTCGGGGAGATGTCGCCCTTGAGGGTGATCGACGACTTGGCGAGCTCCTCGCTCTGCTCCTCGGCCACGAACACGATGCCCCACGGGCCTGCCCAGTTCTCCTGGCTCTCGCGGGTCAGGTCGAAGGTGAGCACCCGCGGGGTCACCCACTCCCAGGTCAGCTTGGAGCCGCCCAGGTCCTGGTCGCCGTTGCCCTGGGTCAGCTCGATGCTCTCGCCGGTGCGGGTCTTCAGGTAGATCCGGGTGCCGTCGAGGGGCGCCTTCGCGGTGGCGTTGACCGCGCCGATCGAGCCGTCAAGCACGAAGGTGCGGGTGCCCTCGGGGCACTCGGCGTCCACGCAGGTCGGGGTCTCGTCGCCGTTGCCGTCCGGTTCGAGCGCGGTGACGAAGTTGTAGATCAGGTCGTCGACGTCGGTGGCCATGATGAACTCGCCGGGCTTCGGCTCGGTGAGCTCGCCGCAGGCGGTTCCCTCTCCGGTGCTGACGCCCTTCATCAGGTCGAAGCTCTCCGGCGGCGCATCGACCGCGAGCCCGATGCCGATGGTGATGATGTCGAGCGAGCGCAGCTGATCGGCGAGCCCGCCGGGGCGGCACAGGTCGTTACGGCCCGCCTCCACGGCGGCGGTGACGTCGGCCTCGGTGCGCAACTGATTCTCTGGCACCCACGGCTTCAGGCCGCCCCACTTCTGCACCTCGGCGTCGTTGGCCCTCTGGTTGAGGGCGAACTCGCCGTCGGAGAACCACATCAGCAGGTTGCAGGGGGTGGTCTGCTCCTGGTTGCGGGAGGAGAACTCCTTGCGGGCGCCGTCCATGGCCGACCAGTAGTCGGTGTCGACGCCGTCGATCTTCGACGCGTACCGGGCGAGGTCGGCGTTGATCGTTCCCGTCGTCTCCGGGTTGAGCGGGGTCCAGTCGAGGGTGCGGGAGTAGCTGGTGCCGAAGCCTGCGACCGCCAGGTCGACCTGGGCCCCCTGGACGGCGGTCAGCGACTCGGCGAGCCGGTCGACGGTGGCCTTCGCGGCCTTGACCCGTCCGCCGTCGCGATCGGTGTTGTAGAGCGAGCCGGAGGTGTCGAAGAGCATCAGGACGTTGCCCTGGCCGCCACCGTTGACGCACGAGGCGAAGCGCTCGACCGGGGCGAGGTCGGGGTCCTGGGCCTCTGCGGTGGGTGCGATGAAGCCGGAGAGCCCGGCGACCACGCCCGCGACGGCGGCACCGAGCGCCGCCTTCCAGCCCCTCATCGCCACATCCCGCGGGCGACGTCGTTCGCGATGAACCAGGCGCACAGTGCGACGGCGACCAGCGCGGCGATGATCAGGATCCGGCGGCCCCATTCGGCGAGGTCGGATGGCGCGTACCAGCCCGACTCGCGGCGCTTTGCGTCCGCGGTGACGAACATGGCCATCGCCCCGATCGCGAGGGGGCCGGCGAGCACCCAGCCGATCAGCCCGGTCGTCGCGGTCTGGCCGATCAGCGCGACGATGAAGGCGGCGACGATCAGCACGAGGCCGATCCCGAGCCACAGCATCGGCGGCTTGTTCGGGGTGACGATCTCGATCTGGCCTCCGCCGCCGAAGCCGTCGCTGACCTGCCGCTCGTCATAGCGGGTGGGGGGATTCGACCAGCCGTCGGGCGGTGCGCCTTGGCCGGAGGAGGCCCCCTGTCCTGGCTGGGCCCAATTCATGGCTTCAAATGTAGCCGCTCGGGTGTTCAGGGCAGGCGGGTCCAGCAGGTCCCAGGGTTGACTCCGGGTCGGGTACTACTTCGTGAAGCGGACGATGTTGTTGAACATCCAGTCGTTCGTGGTGACGAAGTCATAGCCGCCGCTCGGGCGTGCCTTCGCGCTGATGGAGGTGGCCCAGGTGTAGCTGCGGCAGCCGTTGCTCCCGGTGGCGGCGGTGTCGCACTCGGTGCGCCACTTGCGGCCGTCCTCGGCCGTCCACTCGCCGGTGGCGCCGAGCGGGTTGCCCTTCCACATCTCGCGCGGGGACTCGACGTAGGTCAGGTTGTTGAAGACCCATCCCTCGGAGCGCTCATGGCTGCCGCCATCGGTCTTGACGGTCGTCGCCCAGATCTCGGTGCGGCACCGCTTGGTCGCGGAGTAGGGCTCGCACGTGGTCCGCCAGGCGCGGCCACCGACGGAATGCTGGCCCTCGGTGACGTAGAGGGCGGCGGCGTCGATCGTGTCGGTCGCGGAGATCTCGGGGCGCTGCTCGTCGCGGGAGACCTCGGTGTTGCCTGCTCCGGCGGCCGAGAGGTCGGCGGGATGGAGCAGGGTGTTGGTCACCTTCGGCACCGCGTAGCAGGAGCGTCGGGCGTCGGCCACGACGGCGCCGTCGGAGTCGCGGGTCCAGTAGCCGCAGTAGGAGCCGCCGGTGCTGTGGATGGTGTAGCCGCCGAGGGAGAGCCCGTCGATGGGCATCTCCTTGCCGCTCTTCAGGAGGGTGAAGTGGACGTGGCGGAAGCTGCCGCGGCCGCAGGTCTCGGATCCGGGCATGCCGGTCATGCCGAGCTTGGTGCCTGCGCTGATCTTCTGGCCGACCTTGACGGCGGCCACGTTCTTCAGGTGGAAGTACTTCGTCTGCCAGCCGTCGTCGTGGGTCACGATGACCTGGCAGCCGGCCTTGACCTCGCTCACCACACCGTCGGCGGCCGCGACGACCGGGACCGAGACTCCGCCCGAGGCGCCGAGATCGACCGAGCTGCGCACGCCCGAGCTGAAGGTGTGGGTGCCGCCGGCCTGGACCGTCAGGCCCCATCCGACGGGCAGCGCCATCGGAAAGTCGGGCAACTCGGCCGCGTCAGCGGTGGGCGAACCGACGACGTTGACTGCGCCGATCAGGAGCGCGGCGAACACCGCGCCAAGAGCCTTCTTCACGTTCGTCTTCCCCTCGAGCGTTTTGCCAGCCTGGCCATGCAAAGGTAAACGAATCCTGAGGACATTCCTAACATCTCCTGAAGATCTCTCAGTCGCTGGTTGAGAGTTCGACGGGTGTAGTTTCCCGTCCCCGCTGGTCAGAGCACCGTCGAAGGGTCGAGCCCTCGTGCAGAAAGAATCTGCGCCCGCAGTTGCCCACCTGCCCTCCTTGCCGCGCGCTACGCTCGACAGACCGGCCGGAGGAGCAAGGATGCCAAGGTTCACCCACACGTCCACCTACCCACTTCCGCGCGAGGTCGTCTTCGACTGGCACACGCGACCGGGCGGCTTCGTCCGCCTGACCCCTCCCGGGATGGCGACGATCGTGAGCGGCCCGACCGACGGCATCAATCCCGGCTCCGAGCTCGAGTTGCGCATCTCCTCCCCCATCGTCGCCGGCCTCCTTCCCGGCCCGGGAGGAAAGCCGCTCGGCGTCGCGTGGCGGGTCCGCCACGTCGCGCTGATCCCTGGGGTCGAGTTCGTCGACGAACAGGTCTCCGGGCCGTTCCTCTCCTGGCGCCACGAGCACCACTTCGCCGACGGTCCGGACGGCTCGACGGTGCTCACCGACACCGTGACCTGGAACCTCCCGCGCGCCGTGCCGACCCGCCTGGTCGAGTCGAAGCTTCGGGCACTGTTCCGTTTCCGCGAGCAGCAGCTGCGCGACGATCTCGAGCTGCTGCACCGGCTCGACGCCGCCCCCACGACCGTGCTGATGGCCGGGGCCTCAGGGATGATCGGCCGACAGCTCGCCGCCCTGTTCACCACGGCCGGACACCGGGTGGTGCGGCTGGTCAGGTCTGAGCCACACGGTCAAGACGAGCTCCGCTGGGACCCGCGGTCGCTGCACGTGCCCTCCCGCGCTTTCGACCACGCCTCCGTCGTGGTCAACCTGTCAGGCGAGACGATCGGCGGGCGGTTCACCGAAGCCCGCAAGGCCGAGATCCTCAGCTCACGGGTCGACGCCACCACCACCCTCGCCGAGGGCATCGCCCGGCATGCGCCGGACGCGACGCTCGTCCAAGCCTCGGCCGTCGGCTACTACGGCGCCCGCCGTCCCGGCGAACTCCTCGATGAGGCCTCCACCCGCGGCACGGGTTTCCTGGCCGACGTGGTCGAGGCATGGGAGCGCGCCGCCGCCCCTGCCAACCGCGTGGGAGCGAGGACGGCGTTCCTGCGCACAGGGATCGTGTTGAGCGCAGGCGGCGGGGCGCTCCTGCCGCAACTACCGCTGTACCTCGTCGGCGCTGGCGGTCGGATGACCTCGGCCGACAAGTGGCTGAGCTGGATCACCCTCGACGACCTTGTGCGCGCCTACGTCCACACCGCCTTCAGACCGGCCCTGGGTGGCCCGATCCCCGCCGTCGCTCCCAACCCCGTAACGCAGGGGGAGTTCGCCTCCACGCTCGGCTCGGTGCTGCACCGTCCGGCGGTGCTGCCAACGCCGTCCTTCGGACCGAAGCTGCTGCTCGGCTCGGAGGGCTACGACCAGCTGATCGACACCGACCAGAGGGTCAGCGCCGCGAAGCTGATCGGCTCCGAATTCCGGTTCGGGCAGACGACGCTGACCGACGGGCTGCGCCACGTCCTCCAGAAGGGGTGAGGTCAGAAGGTCAACGCCCGCACCACGATCGCTGCGATGCCCAGCAGCGCGATCAGGGCGACAAGCGGCCACTGCAGGTTGCGCCTGTCCTTCGGGAGGAAGACGATCACCGCGGTCGCCGCGGCGCCCGCGACGAACCCGCCGAGGTGGCCCTGCCAGGAGATGTTGGCGACAGAGAACGAGAACACGACGTTGATCGCAAGCCAGATCAGGATGTTGCGCACGTCTCCCTTGTGCCGGATGGCGAGCAGGAGCAGCGCGCCGAGCAGGCCGTAGATCGCGCCGGAGGCACCGACGACGGGGACGTAACTGTCGCTCAGCCACATGACGGCAGCGGAGCCGCCGATCATGGCCGTGAAGTAGATCGCCAGGAACCGGGCGCGGCCGAGGATCGCCTCGAGATTGCCGCCCAGCATCCAGATCACCAGCATGTTGAACAGCAGGTGCAACACGTCGATGTGGGTGAACCCGGACGTGATCACCTGCCAGAAGGATCCGGTGCCTACGCCGTCGGCCCACTGGAAGTTGGCGCTCATGCACTGGGCCCGGTCGAGCATGTAGTACCCGTCAGGCCCCTGGCAGGACGCGTAGGGGGACATCGCGAGGTAGTCGACGAGGCGGCTGTTATGCCCGCCGGTCAGCAGTACGGCGACCCACACGATCAGGTTGATCGCGATCAGCACGATCGACGTCGTGCGCGGGTTGGCGGTGCGGGTGCCGCCGTACGGGAGTTCACGCTGCCGCGTCTCCTTCATGCCCCGGCTGACGCACTCCGGGCACTGGAAACCGACGGAGCCGGGCACCATGCACTGCGGGCAGATCGGACGGTCGCAGCGTTGGCACGTGATCCGGGTCGGCTGGTTCGGGTGGCGGTAACAGGTTGGCGCGTCGTCCATGGGTGGAGGATACCGGGAGCGGGAAGGGCTCAGCGACGCCGGGACGCCGCCCAGGCCTCGCGGGCCTCCGGGTCGTCCATGATCAGGTAGACAAGACCGCAGTCCTGCGGCCCGGTGACGCTCGCCTGGCACAGCGTGCACGGCTCACCCGGGCGGAGTGGGCACTTCGGGTCCGGCTTGCGGCGCGTGTCCTTGCGGGGAGTCGTCGTCGTAGTCATGTCGGGTTCGACTCTACCCCTACGCGATGTAGTACCCAATTGACGATGCGTGGCGCCGAGGCGGGGATCGGCGGGTGTCGGCGGTAGGTTGACCTCATGGGTCACGGACATTCGCACGGCAGCCACGGGGTGGTCGAGATCGGGCAGCGCGCCCGCACCTACCTGCTCGGGCTGCTCGCGCTGTTCGGCGTGCTCGCCGTCGCGGGCCTGATCTGGCTGTGGCCCTCGGCCGCCGAGATGGACGGCGCCCTGACCAAGATCACCGAGGCCCCCGGGGTCACCTACGAGGACGCGACGATCGCGACTCTCGTGGACGGGTGCGAGTCGACCATCGAGACGCCGTCGGGCAAGGCCGCCTGCATCACCGTCACCTTCGACGTCACCTCCGGCCTCGACGAGGGGCAGCAGGCGACCATGGAACTCACCGGCGCCAACGTGCACAGCGGCCTGCGCGTCGGCGACGACATCGAGGTGGTGCGCGTCGACACCGGAGACGGCATCCACTACTCGTTCAACGGCGTCAACCGGCTGCCCGTGCTGATCACGCTCGCCGTGCTCTTCGTCGTCGCGGTGCTCGCCGTCGCGCGGCTGCGTGGGCTGATGGCGCTGGTCGGCCTCGGCGTCGCGGCCTGGATCCTGCTCGGCTTCATGCTGCCGGCGATCATCGCGGGCAAGCCTGGCATGGCGGTGGCGCTTGCCGGGTCGACGGCGATCATGTTCATCGTCCTCTACGTCGCGCACGGGGTGTCGATCCGCACCTCGGCTGCGCTAGCCGGGACGCTGCTCGGGCTCGCGGTGACCACCGCGCTCGGCGCGGTCGCCGTCCAGGCGGCGAGGCTGTCCGGGTTCGCCGACGAGAACGAGTACGACCTCGCCCAACTCGCCCCCGCGATCAACTTCCAGGATCTGCTGATGGTCGGCATCATCATCGGCGGCCTCGGCGTGCTCAACGACGTCACCATCACACAGGCCTCCGCCGTCTGGGAGCTGAGGGCGGCGGCACCCCAGTGGACGAGGATGAAGGTCTTCGCCGCCGGGATGCGGATCGGGCGCGACCACATCGCGTCGACCATCTACACCATCGTCTTCGCCTACGCAGGCTCGGCACTCACCGTGCTGCTGATGCTGTACTTCATCTCCCGTGAACCGTCGTCCCTCTTCACCATGGAGATGTTCGCCGGTGAGGGGGTGCGCACCTTCGCCTCGGCGATCGGCCTGATCCTCTCGGTGCCGATCACGACCGGTATCGCCGCGATGACAGTCGGCCCCGCGAAGGTGCTGGCCGAAGGCCCGCGGCACGGGGACGACCCCGAGCCCGCGCCCGAGCCGACCGAGGCATGAGCCCGGCCGAGACCGACCCGCGCGGCTCGCAGGGATCCGCCGTCGCACGCTGCTGATCCTCTCGCTCGGCCAGATCCTCGGCGGCATCGCGTTCGGCGCGACGATCTCACTCGGAGCGGTGCTCGCGGGCGAGGTCTCCGGCCGCGACGACCTCACCGGCCTCGCCACGGCGGCCGTGACGTTGGGCGCGGCGGCCTTCGCGGTGCCGCTTGCCCGGCTCGCCCAGGCATGCGGACGACGGCCCGCCCTCGCCACCGGCATGCTGATCGCGCTGGTCGGGGTCGCGCTGGTGGTCGCGGCCCGTCACTTCGACATCTTCGCGCTGCTCCTGACGGCGTTCGTGCTGATCGGCGCCGGGCAGGCGGCCAACCTCCAGTCGCGGTTCGCCGCCGCCGACCTCGCAACGGACGACACCCGCGGACGCGACCTGTCGCTCGTGGTTGGGCGACCACGATCGGCGCGGTGCTCGGCCCAATCTGGTCGGCCCCGGCGAGGCGCTCGGCAGGCTGGTCGGCATGCCGAGCCTGACGGGGCCCTATCTGTTCACCGTCGTGGCCCAGCTGGCAGGCATGGCGATGTACCTGATCTGGCTGCGCCCCGATCCGTTGCTGCTCGCCCAGCACCTCACCGCCACCAAGCCGTCGGCCCCCGGCGTCCGACCGGCCGAGGACCGACCCGTCCGGGCCCGGTTCGCGGTGCTGGCGATCGCCGCGACGCACGCCGTGATGGTCTCGGTGATGGCGATGACACCCGTGCACCTGATGCACCACGGCGCCGAGCTGAAGGTGGTGGGGCTGACCATCAGCCTGCACATCTCGGGCATGTACGCCCTCTCCCCGGTGTTCGGGGCGCTTTCGGACCGGCTCGGCCGGGTGCAGACGGTGCTGCTCGGCCAGGCGATTCTCGTGGCGTCGCTCGCGCTCGCCGTGGTCGGGCAGTCGTCGGTGCTGCTGGTCGGCGCCTCGCTGATCCTGCTCGGCCTCGGCTGGAGCGCCTCGACGGTGGCGGGCGCCGCCCTGCTGACAGAGTCGTCGGCCCCTTCGCTGCGGACCCAGCGCCAGGGCCGCAGCGACCTGACGATGAACCTCGTGGGAGCAACCGTGGCGACCGAATCCAGCGGCCCTTCGGGGAGTTGTGTCATGGCCCACGTGGCAACTAGCAGAGCCCCGGGGAAGCCTGCCGTCTCACCGTAGGTGCTCCAGCGATGGGCGGTGGGGGAGAGGGTGGACATTGGGGCCTCCTGTGATGCGGTGTCTCTGCATCGCAGGTCCTGCTGGTTCTGTCAACAAGCGGTAAAAGCGCTTGTCAGGCTATAAATGTGCACCTGCTACAGTCCATGATTCACAGCAGATCCCGCCGCGGACAGGCTGCTCCCGGGTGCCTGCTACATTGCAGGCATTAACTTTTGGCCAGGGGGTAGGCGCACCGCTCCCATCGACTCGTGAGTGGATCGTGGACTGTCCGGATGCGGTAGAGCCCCGTCAAGCCTTCGGGCGTGACGGGGCTCTGCACGTAGGATCGGTGTGTCTTACGGGCTTGGCGGCACGTAGATGAAGCGGATCTTGTCCAAACTGATTGCTGTGCCGTTGGCTTGCGCGACAAGGGAGATGGTCGAGGCTTGGCCCGTTGTCATGAGGATCTTTCTTGATTGAATGGTGCCGTTGTCTGACCAGCAGATCTTCGGTTCGAGTTTCGGATACGCGAGAGAGTCCGTTCCGACGATGGTGGCTTCGGTGCAGTTCGCACCCCAGGTTGCGTGGATCTCGTCATCGTTCATCATGACCTCGCCGTCGACCTCGTACTTGATGGCCTTGCCGGCTGTCGAGGTCATGTCGTACTGGACTTCCCAATATTGGGGTCCCGAAGGGACCCCCTTTGGGGGCTCTTCACAATCGAGGGTGTAGGTAGCGCTGTTCGGGGTTGCGGCGTGGCGGCTGGCTGAAGGGGTCGAGGCCCTCCGAAGATGGAAGTTCTCACGCTCCCCATCTGGAAGACCTCGACGTGTCCGACGCTACCTTCACGTGCCCTGATCTGACTAGTTTCTGCCGTCTCGACGGCCTCGGGTTGGAAGTCACCGGCCAGCGCATCGAACCCGACCGTGCGATCCTGGCCTGCCGCCCGGTCGACGCCGACGACTGGTGCCGAGACTGCGGCGGCCAGGGCCTCATCCGGGGCTCGGTGGTGCGACTCTTGTCGCATGTCCCGCTGGGGTGGCGCCCTACCGTGCTGCACGTGCGGCTCCGGCGCTATCGGTGCATCGAGTGCGGGCGGGTGTGGCGTCAAGACACCAGTGCCGCAGCCGAGCCGCGTTCGAAGCTGTCGCGCGCGGCGCTGCGTTGGGGACTGGAAGGACTTGTGGTCCAACACCTGAGCATGTCCAGGATCGCCGCCGGTCTCGACGTCGCGTGGAACACCGCCAACGACGCCGTGCTGGCAGAAGGACAGCGCGTCCTCATCAGCGACCTGGCCCGGTTCGACGGGGTCAAGGTGATCGGGGTCGACGAGCATTGCTGGCGCCATACCCGCCGTGGTGAGAAATACGTCACCGTGATCATCGACCTCACCCCCACCAGGGACGGCACCGGTCCGGCGCGCTTGTTGGACATGGTCGAGGGACGCTCGAAACAGGTGTTCAAGACGTGGCTCGCCGCCCGCCCCCGAGCCTGGCGCAAGGGGATCGAGGTCGTCGCGATGGACGGATTCACCGGCTACAAGACCGCGGCGGTCGAGGAACTCGGCAACGCCACCACGGTGATGGACCCGTTCCACGTCGTCCGGCTCGCCGGCGAAGCGCTCACCCGCTGCCGCCAGCGCGTCCAGCAAGACACCTGCGGGCATCGGGGCTGGCCGCGCCGGTGACCCGCTCTACCGCGCCCGCCGCACCCTGCTCACCGGCGTCGATCTACTCACCGACAAGCAAGTCGCCCGACTGGAGGCACTGTTCGCCGACGAACAGCACACCGAGGTCTACGCGACATGGAGTATCTACCAACGACTCGTCGTGGCTTACCGGAATCCCGACAAGCAACTTGGACGGTTCCTCCTTCAAGGCGTGATCGACTCGGTCAGCACCGGCGTCCCGAGAGACCTCGTCGAGCTCGTCAGCCTGGGCCGGACCCTCCACCGACGGGCGGCCGACGTGCTCGCCTTCTTCGACCGCCCAGGCACCAGCAACGGCCCAACCGAAGCGATCAACGGACGCCTCGAACACCTCCGCGGGATCGCCTTGGGATTTAGGAACCTGACCCACTACATAGCCAGAAGCCTCCTCGAAACCGGAGGATTCAAACCCCACCTACACCCTGCATTGTGAAGAGCCGTCAAACGGCTGGGACACGGTTTCCATCGACCCGTGACTGGTTCCCGGTACGGCCCTGACGCGGTTGGGCCCCGTCATGCCTGGTTGGGGCGTGACGGGGCTCCATAGGCCGGAAAGAGTTGTCCCTTAGCTTAGCTGCCCTGCGGCGGCACGTAGATGAAGCGAATCTTGTCCAGGCTGATTGCAGTGCCGTTGGCTTGAGCGACGAGGGAGATCGTCGATGTTTGACCTGTTGTCATGAGGATCCGTCTTGATTGGGTGCCGCCGTAGGTGGGGTCGGACCAGCAGATCTTTGGCTCAAGTTTCGGGTAAGCGAGGGAGTTTGTTCCGACAGTGGTGGCTTCAGTGCAGTTCGCGCTCCAGTCTGCGTGGATCGGGTCGTCGTTCATCATGACCTCGCCGTCGACTTGGTATCGGATGGTCTTGCCTGCGCTGGCGGTCATGTCGAACTGGACTTCCCAGTATTGCGGCCCGCCGGGGACCCCGCTCGGGGTGAAGTTGAGTGTTGCCTTTTGGTCGGCGTTCAAGGTAACGTTGGTGACTTTGCCGCCGGAGGCTTTGGCGCTGGTTGCCTGCGTGTTGGTGGTGGTAAGAACCGATTCCGCTTCGACGGAGTGGACGATGACCCCTGCATTGTTGATGACGAAGTTGTAGGTGGGGGCTTCTGCAGAAGCGTGGCCGATGAGGTTGACTGCTTTGACCTTGAGTGAGTTGTTGCCCTTGGGTCGGCTTACGAGGATTGGCAGTGTTGCTTGGCCGTTGGTGGCAGCGATGTAGCCGGTCTTTGGCTTAGTGCAACCGTCGAAGTCCGGGGTCTTTCCGCCGTCCCAGGTGTAGAGGAAGCCTGCTGCGTTGGCGGACTTCAGGGTGATGGACCCGTTGGGGGATCCGTCGGCTCTTGCCACGTTGTCGGTGAAGTTAGCGCCGAGGTTTACGCCACTCGTGTTTATCTGGCCTTGTGGGTGGGTGGTTGACCAGACTTCAGGTACGGGCGGGGTTGCTGTCTCGATGGCGAAGAGTGTGTGCTCCGAGTAGGCAGACTCGAAAGCGGCTCCATCGGTGATGACTGGGCGGGCCTTGACCCGGACGTAGTACTTACCGTCAGGAAGGGTGACGGTCACGCTTGCGGTCTGCCCGCTGGGAACCGAGCCGCTTTCCTTGAGTGGCGTGGCAAGGACGCTGCCGCCTTGATTGTAGATGGCGAAGGTGTAGACGAGGTTGGGCAATGTGGGGCCGTAGATCCTGGTGGAGGCTGAGATCTTGACGGTGCTGGATGGGATTCCTGCGCCAGTGCAGGTCAGGCCGTAGGGGGTCGAGACGGTGGCTGCTGCTGGCACGGCGGGCGGGTAGGCGTAGGTAACGGTGAGTTTAGGGTTGTTTGCGAATTTCTTCCATTGGTATGGGTCTGCTTCGTTGGATGCTCTGAGTCCGAATCCGACGAAGTCGAGTTGCTGGTAGACGGTGGAGTCGACGTACGCGGTGGCGTCGAGGTTGATTTCGTAGGGGCCGGTCGCGGAAGTGGATGCCGTGGAGAGATTGCTTCCGAGCGGCCCAGGGTATGCCGTCCATGGCCCGAAGCTCCCCGTTGTGCGCGTCAGGATGACCGGGGTTGCCCCAGCGCTGGCGGCGTGAGTCTGGGTGAGGGTGACGACGGCTTTGGTGACCTTGGCTCGGGTGCCGCCTGCGACGGTGTTGAACACAGAGACGTCGAAGCGGAAGTAGCTGCGCGCAAGGTAGGCGGGGCTGCATCCGGTCCAGTTGCAGTAGCCGACCCGGAGGTCGTCGCCGGTGGCGTAGCTGGTGGTGCCGGAGCGGACGACCGTGAAGTAGTTGCTGGTGGAGTACCAAGTGGGATCGATGTAGACGGGATACTCAACATCAGGGCCGACCAGAGCCTCGGTTGGAGGGGTGAGGGTAAACCCGTCGGGTAGGGTGGTTGTGCTGCTGCGGGCTTGTGGGGCCTCGGCTGCTTCGATGGTGACAGCGGTGAGGTTGTCACCGGCCGTCGTTGCCGTGGGCGTGTCTCCGCTTTGGGGTGAACTGGTCGAGTCCCACATCACCGGAGGGCTTGCCGCGAAGATCTCTTCTCCTTCCGCATCGGTCGCCACGGCAGAGCCGTCTTCGGAGAGCTGGCAGTCCAAGTCAGTGTGGACGGTGAAGTCGAGTGAAGTTAGTTCGGGGTTCTGGGCGGCCTCACGGTTCTTCACGACGAGGACATGCGAGTAGCTCTCGGCCTCGACGCTGACGACAAGATCGACATCGGGCATGACGTCGGGGTAGGTGATGACGTTCTCGTGGATGCTGGGAGTTGTCAGCTCAAAGGGGGTCTCCAAGCTGAGGTCGTGCCCATCTGCGGTGGTGGTGGCCAGGGCGCGGTCACCGCCGGCGGAGAAGCTCACATCCAGGACTGTAGCTTCGGGGCGAAGGCGGCCGTCACTGTCCGAGCTGATCGTTGTGTCGATAGGAACCCACTGTTCGCCCTCCTTGATCCGATTCGCCTCGCGGGTGGTCTCGAGTGTGAAGGTTCCGTCGGGGTTCGCGACGGTGCGGGTGTACTCGTCGGCCCACTCGACGATCTCGACTGGCTGGCCAGTCGCTGCGGCTTCCTCGGAAGCTTCTAGCGCTTCGGCTGGTGGGGCGTCCGTTGTGGCGGGGACTGGCGGTGTCTCCGGAGGTGTGGGGTCAGCGTGGGCTGGTTGTGCGGCGAGCGTGCTGCACAGAAGTGCGGTGGTGAGCAGGGAGGCGCACCACAAGCGGAGGGGTCGGGTCATGAGGGCTCCAGTGAACAGGGCAGGAAACGGTGACGACAGGTTCGTCGATCGTGAGCGTAGAACTTTTGTGCACAAGTTTTGCCGTTTTCACAGCAAGTTCACAGCAGGGTTTGTACGTTGTGTGCTGACAACAGCTCTCTTGGATCGGAACCCCCCCCCATGGCTGCTCGCGCGACCTCGCGGACTTTCAAACGACTTACTGTTGGCGCTTTATCGCTGGCACTCATCTCCTCCGGCCTGAGCGCTGGTCGTGCGATGGCCGATCCGCAACCCCCTGAGGATTGGAAACCCGAGGTGCAGGAGTGGGAGCCATTGCCTGCCGAGGAGATGCCTGCCGAGGCCCAGGCGAAGGGCGGCGGCTCGGACAAGTCTGTGCCGGTGGTTGAGCGGGTGCCCATCGAGCCGGTCGCCATTGAGGTGACGGGCGAGCCGGGCGAGTGGCTCCAGGCCGATGAGACCCCGATCAGCGTGAAGGGCGTCGAAGCGGCTGAGATCAATGTCCTTGACGACGGGGCGGTTCCGGATTCACAGGTCGCGCTGGCGTTCGAGGTCACTTCCGAGACGGCCGAGACCGATATCGAGGTTGATCTCGAAGCTCTCGAGGACGCTGGCCTGCTGGCCGACATCGACAGGGCACGGCTGGTGGAGTTGCCTGCCTGTTATGCGACCACACCTGATGCTCCGCAGTGTTCCAAGCCGGTCGCGGTCCTCGATGCGGCACCGACTGCCGAGAAGACTCTGAGTGTGTCGGGGCTGTCGGGTGCGAGCACGTTGATGGCTGTGGCCGCGGCAGAGTCCGGGGAGAACGGCAGCTACGCCGCGCAGCCGCTCGCGCCGTCTTCGACCTGGTCCACGGGTGGCTCGACCGGCGAGTTCAGCTGGTCCTACCCGCTCGCTGTTCCTGATCTGGCGCTGCAGGGGGCGATCGCACCCACCGTTGGCCTGTCCTACAACTCGTCGACTGTGGATGGTCGGGTCCGCACGACCAACAACCAGGCCGGCCTGATCGGTCAGGGCTGGGGCTACGAGGCAGGCTTCATCGAGCGCCGCTACGTCACCTGCGACTCGCACCCCGAGCACCCGAAGCCAGGGGAGGGCGATCTGTGCTGGGCAGGCGAGGCACTGTTCCTCAACTTCGGGGATCGATCCGCCGAGATCGTCCGCGATGACGCCACCGGCGTGTTCAAGTTGAAGAAGGACGACGGCACGCGGATCGAGAAGCTCACCGGTGCTCCCAATGGAGTTCTCAACGGCGAGCATTGGAAGCTGACCACCCCCGACGGCATGCAGTACTTCTTCGGGCGAGAGGCGCTCCCTGGGCGCACCGATCAGGCTCTGACGCAGTCGACCTGGAGCGTCCCCGTCTACGGCGCTGCTGCCGGGGATCCCTGCTACAACTCCGCCGACTTTGAGTCGTCGAAGTGTGTCCAGGGCTGGCGTTGGAATCTGGACTACGCCGAGGACACCTACGGCAATGCCATGGCCTACTACTACAACAAGGAGATGAACTACTACGAAGGATCGTCGCGGATGCAGTACACGCGCGGTGGCATCCCGCTGCGTATTGACTACGGCCTTCGTAACGAGAACAACTCGATCTATGGGTCTCCGGTTGGAGCGCGCGTCGTGTTCGAGCACGCTGAGCGGTGCATGCCCACGGCCGACTTCGCCTGCGACCCGTCGCTGTTCACCACCAACAACAAGGGACGCTGGCCCGACACACCGCGCGATCTGAAGTGCGAAGTCACCGGGACCTGCATGGTGGGATCGCCCACGTTCTGGAACCAGCGACGCATCACCAAGATCTACACGCAGATCCTGACCAGCGGAGGGACCTGGCTGACACGTGACTCCTACGCCTTGGGTCATAGCTTCCCCAGCGCAGTCGACACATCACTGTGGCTGAGTTCGATCACACACACGAGCTACTCCACCACTGGAGAAGCCATCACGCGCGACCCGATCGAGTTCACCCACATCATGAACGAGAACCGGGTCGTGGGCGACACCATGCCGATGATGCGCCTGCGTGAGATCCGCGACGAAGTGGGGCTGCAGACGCAGGTCACCTACACCCCGCAGGATTGCTCGCCTACCAGTCTGCCCACCGGCGACCTGTCAGCCAATACGCGGCGGTGTTTCCCTGTGAAGTGGACCACGCCGGGTGCCAGTGAGCCGTCGATCGATTTCTTCCACAAGTATCTCGTCTCCAACATCGATATCTTCGACCTGGCTGGCAACTCACCCGCGCAGCGCTACCGCTACAACTACGGCGGCACACCGGCCTGGCGCTACGACGACAACGAGCTGACCAAGGCCAAGGATCGCTCCTGGGGCCAGTTCCGCGGCTACCAGTACGTCGACACCCTCTTCGGAGACCCCGCCAACACCACCAACGGCACTGCGGACAAGCTCAACGTGACGCGCACCTACTACCTCCGAGGCCTGCACAGCGGAAAGACAGAGAGCGGAACAGCATCGGTAACGCGACAGAACTCGCTGGGCGAGAACATCGTCGACTTCGACCTACTGGCCGGCGCAGCCTACGAGACGCAGACCTTCCTCTCACACACGGATCTTGCGAACCCGCTGGCAAAGTCGCTCACCACCTATGAGATCAAGCCCGCAACGGCGACCCGCGCCCGTACCGGAATCTCGGCCCTCACCTCCAACGTGATCGGAGTCACCACCCAGCGCACCATCACCCCGATCACCACTGGCGGGAATCTGACCAGCACGATCACTTCCACGCTGGACGCGCTCGGTAGACCGACCGCGGTCAGCACAACGGGGAGCAACGCTGATTCGAGCTGCGTTCGGACCAGCTACGCCCAGAACACCGCGAGGAACATCCTCGCCCTTCCCGCAGAGGTGACCACCACCGCCGGAACATGCGCCGAAACCGGAACACAGCTACGCGGGGCACGGATCTTCTACGACGGCTCAACCACACTCGGACAGGTGACCGGCCCCGGCAGCGCCACCCGCACAGAGACCGCCGTCTCGGCTACCGAGTGGGCTCGCGCTGTTGCGTCCTATGACGCAGCCGGGCGCATCATCTCCAGCACAGCCTACACGTCAGCCAGCGACACCACGGGACGCGTGTCCAAGACGAACTACTCACCAACGTCAGGTGGACCCATCGAGACGGTGACCACCACGAATCCGCTCGGCCAATCAGCTTCCACCGCCTACAACATCGACGGGCAGTCAATCAAGGAGACAGGTGTCTCGGGGCAGAGCACCGAGGCCACCTACGATGCCCTCGGCCGCATCACTGCGGTCTGGGAACCTGGCTTCCCCAAGACCGGCCCCGCAACGCGGACCTACAGCTACACCATCAGCCGAACCGCACCCGAGACAACCACAACCAAGACCACCACACAGATCTCCGGTACCACTGCAACGCAGACCACCACCATCGCCATCTATGACGCGTTCGGTCAACAGATCCAGACCCAGGCTGATGCTGTTGGAGGCGGTCGCATCGTCGACAACGCCTTCTACAACTCGAATGGCCAGGTCGCCAAGACCTGGAACCACTGGTACACCACAGGTGCCCCCTCCGGGACCCCTGTGTTGACCACCGAGTCGGCGATTGACTCGCGCACCCAGAACTACTACGACGGAGCCGGCCGCATCACCGACGCCGTCTCATACAAGGGCACCACAGAGACCCGCCGAACAAAGACCCTCTACACAGGCAACCAGACACTTGTTGTCCCCCCGGGCGGTTTCGGAATCAACTCAATAGTGGTTAACGCCCTCGGGCAGACCCTTGAGAAGCGCGACTACGTCACAGCCCCCACCATCAGCGGTGCAACCTTCTCCGGCGGCACCTACAAGACCACCAAATTCACCACAGACGCCGTAGGACAGCAGACAGGACTCACCGACCCAACCGGTGCCGTCTGGGCCTACACCTATGATCTGGCCGGCAATCGCACCAAGGCCGTCGACCCCGACACAGGCACGTCCACCACCACCTACAACCACCTCGGCCAGAAACTCACCTCGGTGGACGCCCGCGGTTCCGCCGGCACGCTCAAGTTCACCTATGACGCCCTTGGCCGTACCACGAAGGTCGTGGGCGGCGTAGGCGACAAGACCATCGCGACCTGGACCTACGACACACTGCGACCCGGGCTTCTGACGGAATCACGCAGCTACGCCAACGGCGACACCGCCAACGCCTATGTGCAGAAGGTGAACGGCTACGACACCTACGCGAGACCCACTGGGATGTCGACGATCATCCCAGCGAGCCAGGGGACTCTTGCTGGCACATACTCCAAGACCACCACCTACAACTCCGTAGGCCAGACCGCGACTGAGGCGCTACCGGCGCTGGGGGGCTTGCCTGCCGAGACGCTCACCCGCACATATACATCGCAAGGTCAGCCCTACTCTGTGGTCGGAGCAAAGCAGTACGTAACCAAGACCTCCTACAACGCGCTCGGCCTGGTCAGCAACAGAGTGGGACACGAGGGCGACTCGCTGAGCAAGGCCTACGTCTACAATTCCGAGACGCTGGCAATCGACTCGACAGCGTTCAATGCCAACTCGAACCGCCCGCAGGTGCAGTTCAACGCGTACACGCGCAACTCGGCTGGCCTGATCACCAAAGCCTCGACGTCGATGAACTACTCGAACCCAGCTGGCGTCAGAACGATGTGTTATCGCTACGACACGCGCATGCGGCTCACCGAGGGATGGACATCCACGGACTCGTGCAAGGCCAACCCGACCAGCACGAACAAGACCACTGGCGGCGTGCTGCCTATCTGGCATCAATGGACCTACAACGACGCCGGTGTGCGCACCAAACTGGTCCGCAACAAGGTCGTCGAGCTCCCAGCAGCCACCACAACCACCACGTCCACACTCGCCACGACAGGCCCCAAGCACGCAGTCGCCAGCGATGTCAGTGTGACGGGCTCGACCACGACCACCAGCAACTACACCTATGACGCCGCCGGCAACACCACCAAGACTGTCACCGGCAGCGTCACCGAGAACCTGACCTGGGACGCCCAAGGCAAACTCGTCACCGTCGCCAACGGCACGAAGACGACCAGCTACATTCGCGACGCCGACGGTAATATCCTCGTCCGCAAGGACCCGGCAGGCACAACCATCTACACGCCGGCCGGCGAGTTGAGGCTGACCGGCACCAGCACAAAGACGGGCACCCGTTTCTACAGCCACGCGGGCGAGACCGTCGCCCAACGCATTGGAGCGACAGTGCTCCAAGCCCTCGACAGCGACCACCTGGGAACAGGCACCGTGGCCGTCAACTGGGCAGACCTTAACCAGACCGCGTGGCGCATGCTCGACCCGTTCGGCAACCACATCGCCACCATTGGCGCATGGCAAACCGACCACACCTACCTCGACAAAGCAACCGATGCGTCCACGGGCTACGTTCAGATGGGGGCCCGTGTCTACAACCCCAAGAACGGCCGCTTCCTGTCGGTAGACCCAATCATGTCACCCTACGTTGCGAACACGCTGAACGGCTACTCCTACACAGCCGGTGATCCCATCAACAGCAGCGACCCGACCGGGCTGAACCCTCGTCTGTATCACCAGAACCCCGACTCGCCCTGGCTCGTCACCAGCGTTACGACCAACCCCGTCACGCTGCCCACCAGGGAGACGACCACCCGTACCTCCACACGCTATGTCGCCAAGGAGAGTACGGGTTACTACAGGAAGGGGTCGACCCGCACCGAGCACAGGTACACCAGCAAGTCGAGCTCCGGCGGCGGGAAGGACAAACCAACTGCGGCCCCAACACCAACTGCGACCCCAACCCCGGTGCCACTGGTTGTCCCATCTGTTAATAGTCCTGATCTTCCCACGGTCCTGGGGTCGCCGGTCCAGACCGCCTCGGCTGGGGCCTTGTTCGTCCTCGCACTTTACTACTCCAAATCAGCAGAAACCCTCCTAGTCTTCAGTGGGGGAATACCCACGGTCACATCGGTCGCATCATCAGAGGCGGCGGGGTATTTGGCTTCGCAAGCCCTCGCTGCCATGCCAGACTTGTCGTTCAATCCGACGCAATACCGGAAACATGCAAAGAAGCACATCAAGAACTATACGGACGGAGTGCGTGTTAGATCTCACCACAATCCCGTGGACCAGCAGTGGTACCGGGATAGGATTGACGATGTCTACACGGATCCGGACGAGATCAGAGTCGGGACCATTAGGGGACAAAACGACCCCGTGATCATGATGCGGAAGGGAGACGATCTCCTGTGGGTGAAGACGAGCGGCGAGTATATCAGCATGTTTCCGACGAAGTACAATGGTCATTGGGCCAAGGCTGTCAGTTTCTATGTTAGGTAGGGTAAGCATGGACTACGTGCGATCGTTCATTGGACGCACTTGCCGATCTGTGCAACGTGCGTACAGTTTTGACGAGGGAGTTGGGGGCGCGGACGACTTGGCCCTGTCGTTCGATGACGGACGTGATCTGGTGTTCGTCCCGACGCCAGATGGGATTCGGGTGGACTCGAAGTTTCCGGACTACGGTCTGGATCCCGGCTTCTATTCGTTTCGAGTCTCCTCGGATGACCTTCTCAACACTCTAGTTGGGGAGAGGCTTGAGGAGGTACAGGAGAGTTACTCTTATGGCGATCTCGGTGGGGTATGCCTTCGTTTCGGAAGTGACATTTATCTCGATGTCGAACTGAATGCAGACGATTTGATGCTCCATGTCCCGCCCGCGAATCAACCCACCCTCTATTCGTCGTTCCTTGGTAGCAGCGTCGAGGTGCCGGAGTGCGGCTCTCTTGTGGGGAAGAAGCTGTCTGGGATGCGTCGGCGACTCGTGATGGACCCGTCGAGTGGAGTTCCAATCGCCCGTGGTGTTCTCTTCGATTGGACAGATGGGTCCACGAGCGAGTTTGCGTCGACTGAGAATCCGTTTGAGATGGTCGATCTGCTGGGTTCGAGGCCAGGCGGCGAGGACTCATCAACGGCACCGTTGTACGATTCGCCGCGGATCCTGCGCTCGCTGTCTGATAGAAGGCTCACGCGAGTGGAGAGGTTCTCCGATGGGCCTTTGGGATTTTGGTTCGGGAGCGCAATGATTGCACTTACTTCCAGCCGGCTCGGGATTTCGATTATCCCTTCGCCGTATGTATTGCAGGGGGACCTAATTCGGCCGATCAAATGAGTTCCTCTTCGGTGGCGGGTCTGTCCGGAACTTTGTGTAAGTGGTGCGCCTAGGCGTCGATTAGCCATTACCGGCTAGGCGTCAATTAGCCATTACCCACTAACACAAAGAAACCGAGAGTGAATCGCCCCGGGTCTGGTGGAGGCTCTCAAACCAGTGAAGGATGAGAGTTATGGCACCACCGAGGAAGTACAGCGTCGAGCTGCAGCAGCGGGCCACGCGGATGGCGTTGGATGCGAGGAAGGACCCCGAGACGAGTCGTGGCGCGATCAAGCGTGTCGCTGACCAGCTGGGGATCCACCCCGAAGCACTCCGCAACTGGGTCCGTCACGGCGAGGTCGACGACGGGCTCCGTCCAGGGATCACCACCGACGATCAGACCCGGATCAACGAGTTGGAACGCGAGGTCCGGGAACTGCGCCGAGCCAACGAGATCCTGAAGACAAGCGCAGCTTTTTTCGCAGCCGCGGAGCTCGACCGCAAGATCAGGTAGGGGCCCGTGAGGTGCCGGTCGCGGCATCGTGGAGGGCCGTGAACTCGGAGTCGAGCCGATCTGCCGGGTCCTGCGGGAAGCAGGCGTGCAGATCGCTCCCAGCGAGGGTGTCAGATGGTTTGTGTAAGGGGTGGCTCCTGATTAGGAAGCAGACACACTGATGTCCATGATTGATAAGCAGTCTCGTGATGAACGGCGCCGTGCTCAGAGGGCGGGCGTGGAGGCGTTGGAGGCCTCTGGAGCGTTGGATGATCTCTATGCGCGCATCGATGCCGGCGAGGTCCAGTTCGACGGCAGGGATGGCCTGATCCAGCAGTTGATCAAGGCCGGCCTTGAACGCGGACTCCAGGCCGAACTGAGCGAGCACCTCGGATACGACAAGGGCGATCCCGATGCGGCGGCGTTCCCGAACTCACGTAACGGGGCTCTTCGTACTTGCGGTGGGTCGGGGGCGACACGCCGGGTGAGCGGGGTGGGCTGAGGTAGGGGTCGGGGCCCTCAGGATCAGGAGTTACCAAGCTTCTTATCCACCGAGGACCCCGACTGTGTCTGAGCCTACGACGTGTGCTGCGCGCTGCCCCCATGACGACGCCTACTGCGACAACTGTGACCGTCTGGTCGGCTTGCCCGGCGTGCACGTCATCGGAGTGGACCGGCGACCTGCCGGGCTGGTGGTCGAGGTCGAGTCCCCACCAGCGATGATGGGCTGCCCGACCTGCGGGGTGGTAGCCCGCAGCCATGGCCGACGGACGGTCACCTTGGTCGACATCCCCTGCTTCGGAGCCCCGACACGCGTGCGTTGGCGCAAACGCACGTGGACGTGTCCCGAGCCGTCCTGTCCCGTAGGGGTGTTCACCGAGCAGGACGAACAGATCGCCAAGCCACGCGCGATGCTCACCACCCGGGCGTGTCGCTGGGCGACCGAGCAGGTCCGACGCGAGCACGCCAGCATCGCCGGGCTGGCTCGGCAGTTGGCCACCACGTGGCGGACTGTGTGGACCAGCATCGAGCCGATCCTGCAGCGTGCCGCCGCTGATGAGTCCCGGTTCGCCGGCGTGACCACGCTTGGGGTGGATGAGCACCTGTGGCACCACGTGAGCCCCCGCAAGCGTGGCCCCAAGGAGCTCACCGGCATGGTCGACCTCACTCGTGACAAGGACGGACGCGTCCATGCCCGGCTGCTCGATCTGGTGCCGGGACGTTCGGGCACCGTGTACAAGACGTGGCTCGACCAGCGCGGGAAGGGGTTCAAGGCCGGGGTCGAGGTCGCCACCCTGGACCCGTTTCGCGGCTACAAGAACGCCATCGACGACAAGCTCGCCGACGCCACCGCCGTCCTTGATGCGTTTCATGTGGTCGCTCTGGCCAGCCGGGCCGTAGATGAGGTCCGCCGCCGCGTGCAGCAGGAGATCCACGGCCACCGGGGTCGTTCCGGCGACCCGCTCTACGGGATCCGTAACATCCTGCGTTGCGCGGCCGAACGGCTCACAGACAAGCAACACGCCCGCCTCGCCGCGGCGATCGCCGCCGATGACCGCCACGACGCCGTCCACGTCGCCTGGCAGTGCGCCCAGAAGGTTCGAGCCGCCTACGCCCACCCCGACCCAGCCAAGGGCCGCCAGATTGCCGAGCAAGTCGTCGACGGGTTCCCCTCCTGCCCGATCCCCGAGATCGCCCGACTCGGCCGCACCCTCAGACAGTGGAAAGACGCCTTCCTGGCCTACTTCGACACCGGCCGCGCATCCAATGGCGGCACCGAGAGCATCAACGGGCTCATCGAGCTCCACCGACGCATCGCCAGAGGCTTCCGCAACCGCGAGAACTACCGACTACGCATGCTCCTCATCGGCGGCGGACTCAACCTCGACCCACCGCAGGTATGAAGAGCCCGTAACGGCTCCTCAGCCAAGACGGTGTCCACCAGCGTCGGTGACGTGGATCTGGCGATCCCCAGGGACCGTGACGGGACCTTCACCCCGATGCTGGTCCCGAAGGGCTCCCGCCGGGTCGGCGGCTTGGATGACATGATCGTGTCCCTTTATGCGGGCGGGGGGCCCTGACCCTTGTTCTTGGACACGCTGAATCCAGCATTTGCTGGGGAAGCGAGATGATCAGGAACTATGGCACGAAAGAACTTCTCTGATGAGTTCCGTCGACAGGCTGTCGACTTGTACGAGTCCACGCCGGGGGCGACGGTGCGTGGCATCGCTGCCGATCTGGGGGTCGAGCGGGGGACGTTGCGTCACTGGCTCGACCTGTACGGCACGGGGAGGAAGACTGCCGCTGATGGCACGCCGACCAGGAGCCCGTTGTAGCCGAAGTCGTCCACGCCGCCGACGGACGCTGACGAGACTGCGGAGCAGGAGCTGGTCAGGCTTCGGGCGAGGGTGGTCGAGTTGGAGACCGAGACGGCGAAGCTTGCCACCGAGCGCGATATCCTCCGATCGGCGGCCAAGTATTTCGCCGGGGAGACGCGCTGGTGAACCGCTTCCAGTTCGTCGCCGACCACCAGGACGCCTTCGAGGTGAAGCGGTTGTGTGAGCTTGTCGAGATCGAACGATCCTCGTCCTACGCCTGGCGGGCCGCCGCGCCCGCGAGGCAGGCCAGAGCGGCCGCTGATGACGCGTTGGCGGCCGAGATCCGCGGTATCCACACCGCGGACACCACGATCGGGGCTCCGCGGGCGACCGCGGAACTCAACGACCAGCGGCCCGCCGGGCAGCGGGTCAACCACAAGAAGGTCGCCAGGGTGATGCGCGAGCACGACATCCGCGGCTATCAGAAGCGACGCAGGGTCCGCACCACCATTCCCGAGCAGACCCATCGGCGGGTCCCGGATCTGGTGGGTCGGGATTTCACCGCGGAGGCGCCGAATCAGCGCTACGTCGGCGATATCACCTACCTGCCGTTGGCCGATGGCAGCAACCTGTACCTGGCCACCGTGATCGACTGCCACAGCCGCCGGCTGGTCGGCTGGCAGGTCGCGGACCACATGCGCACCAGCCTGGTCGAGGACGCGCTCAATGCCGCTCTCGCGACCCGCGGGACGCTGGACGGGGCCGTGTTCCACTCCGACCACGGCGCGGTCTACACGAGCCGCGACTACGCCGGGCTCTGCGAACGGCTCGGCGTGACCCAGTCGATGGGCGCCGTCGCCACGTCCGCGGACAACGCGCTCGCCGAGTCGTTCAACGCAACCCTGAAACGCGAGGTCCTCCAGGACGCCGCCTGCTGGCCCGACGCCGACACCTGCCGCCGGGAAGTGTTCCGCTGGCTCGTCAGGTACAACACCCGCCGACGCCACTCATGGTGCGGCTACCAGTCACCAGTCGCCTACGAATCCCTCAACGCTGCTACGCTCACCGAAGCCGCGTAATCAACCCCCGTGTCCAAGAACCGAGGGCAAGGCCCCGTTATCCACGACAAGCTGAGCGACCCGAAGACGAGCGCGAGGAGCCAAGGCAGCGGTAGTGTGTGAAACAAGAGGACCCTTTCTGGTGGTTGGTAACTCGCAAGTCCCACCCAACCAGCGGGGGCCCTCCCTTCGTGTCAGATCACAGATCACACCCACTCAACCAACCTGTCCGATCAGTACAACTAGACGCGCGGGTGTCTCGTTGAGGACGCGCATGCGTCCCATCGGGGACACCGAAGGGACGCGGGTTTGTCCCCTGTCAGCAGCCGTGACCGGCAGAGGGTGCGGGAGTCGTGCTCGGGTGGATCGGCTTCGGCGGTGCGGCCCTCGTCGCGATGGGCGCCGTCGCCGTCGTGGTGGTCGGCTCCCTGCTCGTCCGGGGTAGCTGACCCGGACTCAGCGGCGGGGCAGCCCGAGGAAACCCCGTCCGCGCTGCGGGCCGCCGCTGCGCTCGATCCGCTTCAGCCCCGGATAGCGGCGCTTCACCGCAGCCTCGATCCGGTCGTGCAGCGTGGAGGCGGCCGCGGGGCAGTCCTCGCAGGCCCCCTCGAAGTTAAGCGTGAGGGTGTCTTCGGTGGTATCGGCGACGGTGATGTGGCCGCCGTGGGAGTCGACGTAGCTCTTGAGTTCGCCGTCGAGCACCTCGCGGGCGATCAGGCCGAGCAGTTCCGCCGAGCCTTCCTCGATCTGCCAGCCGTCGAGGTCGACCGCCTTTGCGATGGCGTCTCGGATGCGGGGGCCGTGCTCGGCCCAGCTCTGCGCGGGACTCAGCCAGGCCCACACCCCGTCGGGCTCGACGAAGAGCTTTGTCAACACGCCGAACTCGAGCAGTGGGCCGACCGTGCCGGGGGCGGCCAGCACGCGGCCGACGGGCAGGTCGACGTCGGTGACCCAGCGCACCGCGAGCGGCTCGTCGGCGACAGCCTGGGGATGGATCGCGCGCTTCACAGCAACACCTCCACGATCGAGTGGGCGAGGAAGGCCATCAGCCAGGCCGCCACTCCAAGATAGGTGAAGGCGATCAACGGCCACCACCACGTTCCGGTCTCGCGCCTGATCACGCCGAGCGTCGACATGCACTGCATGGCGAAGACGAAGAAGATCAGCAGCGCGGCGATCGTCGGTGGGGTGAACACCGGCTCGCCCTCGTGAGGCCCCGAGCCGTGGGTCATCGTCGCGAGCGCCTCCGCGGGGTTCTCCGGGTCGGACGCGGAGGCGACCAGGCCCATCGTCGAGACGAAGACCTCGCGGGCGGCGAGCGACGAGATCACGCCGACGTTGACGCGCCAGTCGAAGCCGAGCGGCTCGAAGACCGGGGAGACGGCGTGGCCGAGCCAGGCGGCGGCCGAGTTGTCCAGCGTGTAGGCGGTGACGGCGACGCTGTCGGTCGGGTCGACGCCGGCCTCGGTGAGCTCGGCCTCCCCTCGCAGCGGGAGGTTGAGCAGCGCCCACAGCACGACGGTGGTGAGCAGGATGATCGAGGTGACCTTCTTCAGGAAGGCCTTGCAGGCGTCGATCACGGAGAACGCGACCGTGCGCAGGCGCGGCAATCGGTACGAGGGCATCTCCATGTAGAACGGGAGCTGGGTGCCGGAGCGGCCGAGGAAGCGCTTGAACACCCAGGCCGCCGTCATCGCAGCGACCGCACCGAGCAGGTACAGGCCGAACATGATCAGCCCCTGCGCCTTGACCGGCCCCCAGCCCGCCTCAGCGGGGACGAGCATGCCGATCAGCATCACGTAGACGGGCAGCCGCGCGGAGCAGGTCATCAGGGGGGCGGCCATCATCGTCGCGAGCCGGTCCTTGGCGGAGGGAAGGGTCCGTGTGGCCATGATCCCCGGGATCGCGCAGGCCACCGAGCTGAGCAGCGCGACGAAGGCGCGACCCTCGAGGCCTGCGCTGGCCATCACCTTGTCCATCAGGTAGGCGGCGCGGGAGAGGTAGCCGGTGCCCTCGAGCAGCGAGATCAGGACGAACAGCAGCGCGATCTGCGGGAGGAAGACGAGCACCCCTCCGACGCCGCCGAGCAGCGCGTCTGCCACGAAGGCGGCGAGCCAGTCGACGGGGATCGCGGCGCGGGCGACGTCGCCGAGCCAGGCGAAGGCCTGCTCGATCCAGCCCTGGAAGGGGGCGGCGACCACGAAGATCGTCTGGAAGAACGCGAACATCGTCGCGAAGAAGACCAGCGTCCCCCACACGGGATGCAGCAGCACGGCGTCGACGCGGCCGGTGCGGGAGTCGGGTTCCGGGGCGCGGAAGTGGGCTGCCGCGAGGATCGAGCGGGCCCACGCGACGCTCTCCTCGGGCTCGACGGGCGGTGCGACCGGTGGGGCGGGCCAGGCCGCGGTCTCGCCGAGCTTGCCGCGGAGGGCCTCGACCCCGCGCCGGTCGCCTGCCACGACGGGCACCACGTTGACCCCGAGCGCCCTTGCGAGCGCCTGGGCGTCGATATTGCCGCCGCGGCGCAGCAGCTCGTCGAGGAAGGTGAGCACGACGGTGGTCGGCACGCCTGCCTGCTGGATCTGGGCGATCAGGCCCAGCCCGCGCCGCAGGTTGGTGGCGTCGACCACGACCATGACGCCAGCCAGGTCGTCTGCGCCGTCCAGGACCTCGGTGACGATGTGTTCGTCGGGACTGATCGGGTCGAGTGAGTAGGTGCCCGGCAGGTCCTCGAGGACGAGTGGGCCGCCTGAGGTATCGACGCGCCCCTCGTAGCGGGCGACGGTGACGCCGGGGTAGTTGCCGGTCTTCGCGCGGAGTCCGGTCATGGCGTTGAACAGGGTCGTCTTTCCCGCGTTGGGGCTGCCGACAAGGGCGATCCGGGCAGCTCCTGGCAGGGTCGCGGTGCTCTCCGGGGCGCAGTGGCTCATGCCGCGACCAGGATGCGACGGGCCTCGGCGCGGCGCAGCACGATCTCGATGCCTCCGACCCGGAACATGAGTGGGTCACCGAGCGGGGCGCGCCGGAGCCTCTCGACCGACTCCCCCGGCGTGAAGCCGAGGTCGAAGAGGCGCCTCGTGACGACGTCATCGCGGTCGAACCCGAGGATGGGGGCGGCCTCTCCCGTCGGGAGGACGTCGAGCGGTCGGGTGGCGGTCCGTGCGAGAGCCTCGGCGGTGCTGCAGCGACGGCGGGCGAAGCGATCGACGAGACTCATGAAAATTACGCTAACACCGGCTTCTCTATTGCCTGGAGGTGGGGTTAGGTAAGGCTTCTGTGGCGGGAGGTCCAGCGGCGACGCGCCCGTCGATCCATGCCCCGCCGTCGCCTGCAGGCAATACGCTGAGCCAGCAGGAGAGGAGCCGCCATGACCGTCGTCATCGCCTTTGTCGCCAACATCCTCGTCGCCATCGCGAAGTCGATCGCCGCCGTGATCACGGGATCGGCCGCCATGGTCGCCGAGGCTGCCCACTCCTGGGCCGACGCGGGAAACGAGATCTTCCTGATCGTCGCCGACCGCTCGGGCGCCCGGGAGAAGGACGTCAAGCACCCGTTCGGGTACGGGCGCAGCAGCTTCGTCTGGTCGCTGATCGCCGCGTTCGGCATCTTCACGGCCGGCTCGATCGTGTCGATCACGCACGGCATCCAGGAGCTGAACAACCCTGCACCCGTGGAGAGCCCGACCATCGCCTACATCGTGCTCGGCATCGCCTTCATCCTCGAGGGGGCCTCCTTCACCCAGGCGCTGCTGCGGTCGCGCAAGCTGGCCCGTCGCCGCGGCCGCCGCACCTTCGACTACGTGCTCGACACCTCGGACACGACGCTGCGCGCAGTCTTCTTCGAGGACGCGGCCGCGCTGATCGGCCTCGCGCTCGCCGCCGGGGCGATCCTGATGCACCAGGTGACCGGCTTCGCCTACTGGGACGCGATCGGCTCGATCGCCGTCGGCGTGCTGCTGGGGATCGTCGCGATCGTGCTGATCCAGCGCAACCTCGCGTTCCTCGTCGGGACGGCCGTGTCGAAGGAACTGCGCGACGCGGCGGGCCTCGCCCTGCTCAACTCCCCCGGCGTCTCGCGGGTCACCTACCTGCACATCGAGTACGTGGGGCCCAACCGCCTGTTCCTGGTCGCCGAGGTCGACCTGACCGGCGACGACGCCGAGCACGACGTCGCGCGTCGGCTCCGCGACATCGAGCGTCAGATCGCCGAACACGAGTTGATCGAGGCGGTCGTGCTGTCGCTGTCGGTCGACGACGAGCCGTCCCTGACCTTCGACCCGCCCACCAGCAGCACCGCCTCCCTGATCTCGGACCTCGCCAGGGGACCTGAGTAGGGCTGTCGCGATGAGCACTTTCCGGGACTCGTTTGCGTTGGCATCGTTACCACCCCGCCTGGCGCGCAACGAACCCGGAAAAGTGCTCATCTCGCTCCCCTCGCCCAGCGTCGACCGCGACTAGGTTTGGGGCATGAGCATCTCGTCACTCGCAGAGGCACGCCGGATCGTGATCCTCGCCGGCGCCGGCCTGTCGACCGCGGCGGGGATCCCCGACTTCCGCGGGCCGGAGGGCCTGTGGACGCGCGACCCCTACGCCGAGCTCGTCTCCACGCTCTCCTGGTACCTGCGCGACGAGGACGTGCGGAAGTCGGCATGGCGCCGTCGCAGCGATCCTGCCGTCTGGGCCGCCAAGCCGACCCGTGCCCACCGCGCGATCACCCGGCTGGAGGCCGACGGGAGGCTGCGCGCCGTCGTCACCCAGAACACCGACGGGCTGCAACAGGTCGCAGGGACCAGCGAGGAGGCGGTGCTCGAGGTCCACGGGTCGATGCGGACGTGGCGCTGCGAGCTGTGCGGGAGCACCGGGCCGATGGAGGAGATGGTCGCCCGGGTCGAGGCGGGCGAGGAGGACCCCCGCTGCCCGAAGTGCGGAGGCATCACCCGCGCGACGGTGATCCTCTTCGAGGAGGTGCTCGACGCCGACGTGCTCGAGGCCGCGGTCAACGCCGTCGAGGACTGCGACGCGATCGTCGCCGTCGGCACCACGCTTGGCGTCTACCCCGTCGCGGGCCTCTTCCCGCTCGCGAAGGACCACGGGGCCTATGCCGTCATCGTCAACGACTCCGAGACGCCCTTCGACGACATCGCCGACGAGGTGGTCCGGGGCAGGATCGACGACGTGCTCCCCGGTGTCCTCGGCGTCGAGGTGGACTGAGCCGTGCATCCGGCACCGCGTGAGGGCTCGTTCGACCTGCTGGCCGAGCGGGTGCTGAGGGCGGTCGAGCAGATCCCGTCCGGCTCGGTGGTCAGCTACGGGGACCTCGCGGGGATCGTCGGCACGACGGCGCGGGTGGTCGGCTCCGTGATGTCCCAGTTCGGCTCCGACGTGACCTGGTGGCGGGTCGTCAACCGCGACGGCAGGCTCCCCGAGCACCTGATGGTCGCCGCGCGCGAGCGGTGGGCCGAGGAGGGGATCGCCGCAGGCGAGCACGGCTGCCGGATCTACGACCACCGCGCCGACCTGGACGACCTGGCGGAGCGCTACGCCGCGGCCGTCGACTCCCTCGAGTGACCTGAGCCCCTGGCTAGGCGACCGACCGCGGCCACAGCCCGGTCAGGGCGAACGCCAGTGCGACGACGAGGATCAGGATCGCGATCGGGGTCCGGAGATCGCGGTGCAGGAGCCGCTCGTAGCCTGCGGTCGCCTTCTCGGCGAACCTCGGATAGCGGACCCACGCCCAGGCTGCGAGCAGGTACGGCCCGACGAGCGCGATGACGAAGACGAGGTAGGCAAGCGCCCTGAGCCAGAGGTGGGGGCTCACGCCTGAGGCGACGCGGCCGACGACGTACATCGTCGCGACGCCGCTGAACCCGATCAGGGTGTTGGCGAATCCGAACCCGAACGCCCGCCGTCCCTGGTGTGTCACCGGTGTCGGCCGGTGCCCCTTGGGCGGTCGGGTGCGGTCGTTGCGGTCGAGCACGAGCAGGACGACCCCGCACACGCCGAGCAGAACGGCGGCCCCGAGGTCGACCCAGCGGGTGAGCAGGAACGCGTCGATGCGCCCCTTGAGCACCCTCATCAGATTCTGGGGATCGACGAACTGGAACAGCACGACCAGCAGCGTCGACGCCGCGAGCAGGCCCATGCTCATCCACCGCACCGCCCCGGCGCGCCCCGCGGCCAGCGCATGCAGCGAGAAGCCGTACAGGGTGGGCGAGAAGCCCATGACAAGCCCGAGCCCCAGCAGGGGCGGCGCCGCGAGCAACCATTCCACGGCGTTAGTATGCCTCTGGTCCCCAGGGATGCGCCGCTGACACCGGTGGACATGCGCGACGGGGCCGACCCATCGTCATGCGATGAGCCGGCCCGTCGGAGGGTGGGTCAGCCGATCAGGTGACGCAGCGCGGCCTGGTACAGCTCGACGAAACGGTACTCGCGGGCACCTGCGGCGTCGGCGTCGAACTCCTCGACGTTGCTGCGGAAGTCCTCGAGCGACTCGCCCTCGGCGATGGTCGGGATCGCCAGCTGGTCGACGGCGTTCTCCTTCATCAGCTTGTCGACCTCGGGGTCCGCGCGGAAGGCGCGGGCCTTGTCGGCGAGCATCAGGTAGGTCTCCATGTTTGCCTTGGCGGAGTCCCAGATGCCCTGCATGCCCTCGGTGCGCGACGGCTTGTAGTCGAAGTGGACCGGGCCGTCGTAGCGCGGGGCGTTGGGCGAGTACGGGAAGCCGTTGACCAGCAGGTCGACGGTGAAGAAGGCGCTGAGCAGGTCGCCGTGTCCGAAGACGAGGTCCTGGTCGTACTTGAGGCCCTTCTGGCCGTTGAGGTCGATGTGGAACAGCTTGTTGCTGAACAGCGCCTGGGCGATGCCGTGGGTGTAGTTCAGGTTGGCCATCTGCTCGTGGCCGACCTCGGGGTTGAGCCCGACGATGTCGCCGTGGTCGAGGTCGGCGATCAGCGCGAGCGCGTGGCCGATCGACGGCAGGAAGATGTCACCGCGCGGCTCGTTCGGCTTCGGCTCGAGGCCGATCTTCAGGTCGTAGCCCTGCGACTTGATGTAGCCGGCGACGGTGTCGAGGCCCTCCTTGTAGCGCTCGAGCGCGGCGTAGAGGTCCTTCGACGAGTCGTACTCGGCACCCTCGCGGCCGCCCCACATGACGAACGTGGAGGCTCCGCAGTCGGCGGCGATGTCGACGGCGTCGAGCACCTTGCGCAGGCCGAAGCGGCGCACGCTGCGGTCGTTTGCGGTGAGGCCACCGTCCTTGAAGAGCGGATGGGTGAAGGTGTTGGTGGTGACCATCTCGATGGTCAGGCCCGACTTGTCTGCGACGTCGCGCAGCTGCGCGATCCGGTCGCGGCGCACCTCAGGGGTGGCGTCGAACGGGAAGACGTCGTTGTCGTGGAAGGTGATGCCCCATGCCCCCAGTTCGGCCAGCTTGTCAGCGTATTCCCACGGGTCGAGCGCGGGGCGCGTTGAGGTGCCGAAGGGGTCGGTGCCGGTCCATCCGACGGTCCAGAGACCGAAGGAGAACTTGTCTTCAGGGGTCGGAGTGCGCATGCGTTGCCTCTCTCACGGTTTCGGGACTACTGCGTCCCAATTAGTTTCTCTATAATACTTATACCGGAAGCGGTTAATGTCAACCGCACTGGCCTCGGTTAAGGAGAGCGATGACCACGCAGGATGCGGGAATGACCCAGTCGTCGGTGCGTTCGGCGAACCTAGCGTTGGTGCTGGGCAGGATCGTCGCCAACAGCGGCTCGATCTCGCGCGCCGACATCGCCCACCAACTCGGCATGACCCGCTCCACCGTTTCACGGCTGGTCGACGACCTGGTGATCGGTCAGTTGGTTGAGGAGGGCGAGACGGTGGCGGGAGCCCGCGGCCGACCAGCGGTCCCGCTCGGCCTGCGTGGCGGGACGGTGATCTCGCTCGGCCTCGAGGTCAACGTCGAGCGGCTGGTCGCGACCGTCGTCGACCTGCGGGGCGAGGTGCGCTCGGTCGCCCAGCGCGACGTCGACGTGGTGGCGATGACGCCTGCCGAGGCGATGACGGCGCTTGCCGCGCTCGCGGAGGAGGCCCTGCGCGAGGAGGCGGGCGAGGACGTCCGGGTCTCCGGTGCAGTCCTCGCGCTGCCCGGCCTGCTCGACCGCGACGGACGCCGCGTGCTGCGCGCCCCGAACCTCGGCTGGGAGGGTGCCGAGCCGCCGGCTCTGTGGGACTTCACCTTCAACGGCGGGCGGATCGACCTGCACGCCGCCAATGACATCGACTGCTCGGCCCTCACGGTGATCCGCGAGGATCCGGGCGGCTCCTTCCTCTACGTCACCGGCGAGGTCGGCATCGGCTCGGCCGTCGCGCTCGACGGGCGGCTGATGACCGGACGGCACGGCTGGGCGGGCGAACTCGGCCACGTCTGCGTCGATCCCGACGGGGCGCTGTGCGGCTGCGGAGCCAACGGCTGCCTGGAGACGGTGGCGGGCGCCCGCTTCCTGCTCGCCGCCGCGGGCCAGCCGACGATGGACGCGCTGGTCGAGGCTGCCGCCTCTGGCGATCCGAGGACGCTTGCCGCCATCGAGCACGCGGCCCGCTCGCTCGGCATCGCGCTTGGCGCCGCCCTCAACCTGCTCGACGTCTCGACGGTGCGCCTCGGCGGCCACCTCGGCGTTCTTGAGCCGTGGCTGAGCGGCCCACTGGGCGACGAACTGGGCGTCCGCGTGATGTGGGCGCGGCACTCAGGGATCGAGGTCGAGACCGTCTCGGAGGCGCCGCTGCGTTCGGCGAAGGGAGCGGGCCTGGCCGCCCAGTCGGGCGTGCTGACCGACCCGGCCGGCTGGATCGCGCCGCTCGTGGAGCGCTGAGCTCAGGGCATCTCGCAGGCCGGGGTCCCGCCCGGCAGCTTGTGCCGGTTCCTCGCGACCACGGCGTAGACCTTCCCGGTCAACCAGCGGAGGCCAGGCAGTCTGAGCACCGCGCCCACCACTGGCCAGGGCAACCGCGAGCTCCGCAGGATCCTGGCGATCGCTTCGCCTCCCGTGAACACCTCGCTGCCGTCCACCACGTGCAGCGTCTCCTCGCACTTATCCACAGTCAGGTTGTGGACAGACAGGTCGACGCGCTGGAAGGGGACCGCCTCGACCCGCGCCTTGAACCACCTTCCGCGGAGGATGCGCACGGCCGTGCCGCAGAATCCGCAGCTGCCGTCGAACAGCACGAGCGGAAGGGCGCGCTCTGGCGTCTCCACAGGGTTGTCCCCAGGCGCGGCCGTCTCGGCCGAGTCGCCGAACTGGCTTGTCAGAAAGGCTTTGACGTCGGGGTCCGGTAGCTCAGGCATGGCTCTTCCGGAGATCTGTGGACAACTGAAGGCTCATTTCTCTGCAGGCCCGTCATCCGCGGGGTCCTGGTCGGCCTGCGCCCCTTCATCTGCAGTCTTTTCCGCCTGAGCAGCGTCGTGCGAAGCCATCTCGGCTTCCGGTACAACGTCCGCAGTAGACGCGTCGTCGGCGGAGTTATCCCCCGGGTTGTCCACACCGGCCTCGACGTCGCTGATCGCTCGGGTGCGCGACCACGTCCAGAGGATGACGCCTGCGAGGATCATCGGGATCGAGAGCCACTGGCCCATGCTGAGCCCCATGCCGAGCAGGCCGAGGTAGGAGTCGGGCTCCCGCCAGAACTCGGCGATGAACCGGAAGAGCCCGTACCCGGCGAGGAAGGCGCCGGAGACCTGACCGCGGTAGCGAGGCTTACGTGCGTAGAACCAGAGCAGCACGAACAGGAGGATCCCCTCGAGCAGCATCTGGTAGAGCTGCGACGGATGCCTGGGGATGTCGCCGCCGGTCGGGAAGATCATCGCCCAGGGAAGGCTGGCAGGCGCCTCGCGGCCCCACAGTTCGCCGTTGATGAAGTTGCCGAAGCGGCCCGCCGCCAGCCCGATCGGGGCGGCAGGCACGAGGAAGTCGGTGACCTGGAGGAACGGGCGCTTCTTGCGCCACGCGTACCAGGCGAGTCCCAGCGCCACGCCGATCGCGCCGCCGTGGAAGCTCATCCCCCCGTCCCACACCTTGAGGATGTCGAGGGGATTGGCCAGGTAGCGGGAGGGTTGGTAGAAGAGGCAGAAGCCGAGGCGGCCGCCGATCATCACGCCCGCGATGGCGGCGAGCAGGACGTCCTCGACGTCGGTGCGCGTCCACGGCTCGGGGGTGGTGATGGAGCGGTACGGCTGGTGACGCAGGCGGCGCACCATCAGGACGTAGCCGAGGGCGAACGCGATCAGGTACATGATCGCGTACCAGTGGATCTTCAGTCCGAAGAGGTCGATCGCCACGGGATTGAAGTCGGGAAAGGTGAGCACCAGGGTCGTCACGGGACAAGCTTGCCATGCCAGGGCTAGGGCGCCGCGACCTCGACCTCTGCGGTAGACGTCTCGGGAATCTCGGAGATCGCCGCCGTCACGGTCCGGATGAACAGGACGAGCCACACGAAAACGGTGCTTACCGCGCCCATCTCGAAGGCCGTGATGTTGAGGTAGCCGACCCCGAGGTGCAGCCAGACGACTCCCGCGATCAACGCGACGACCGCTGCCGTGACCGCAAGGAACCCGCCGGGCAGCCGTCGCAACAGGATCGGGACGGCGACGAGCAAGACGGCGAACACCCCGATCGCCGCGTAGGTGACCATGTTGTGCCAGAACATGCTCAGGTTCACAGGTATCACTGCGACCATGCCGAGCAGCGCACCCAGCGCGATCAGGCCGACCCGCACGAAGGTGACCTTCCAGTGCGGCTCCCCGTGGTGCTCGGCCCAGAGTTGCAGGTCGTGGGTGAGGAAGTCGGCGAGCGCCGTGAGGACGACCCCGGTCAGGATCAGGGTGAAGTTGAACAGGATGCCCGAGCGGTCGGAGGCGGCGCCGAGGGCCGAGAAGTGCTGCTGCCACCACTGCTCGTCCGAAGCGCTCAGCGCGGAGGCGAGCGAGCCGGCGACGAGGAAGAGGGCGACGAGCACCGAGAGCGACTCCGTGGTCAGTGACGTGGCGCTCGAGGCGGAGGCGTAGGCGCAGATGGCACAGACCAGCCCTACGGTGAACGACCCGGCGTAGCGGTCGAGTTCGAGGGTGCGGAAGGCCCGCTGAAGACGGCGTGGATGGCGGTGGTGCCGTAGAAGGCGAACGCGGCGTGCACCACTGACAGGCCGAACTGGTCGAGCGCCCGACGCAGGTGGACATCCGGCCGAGCCACGGCCTGGACTCCATGCCTGCGATCCGCATCGCCACCACGAACGACACCGCGGCCGAGAAGAACGCGACGAAGGCACCGAGCTCGCCGGCGGAGCCGCGCCCGAAGATCGGTGACTGCGGCCGGAGCACGAACAGGGCGATCACCCCGCCGACGGCGAAGCCGATGCCGCCGAGCAGCAGCGCGAGGTTCTCCTGCCGCGAGGTGCGGGGCCTGGTCGGTGCGCTCATGGTCCAAGTCTGACGGAGGCCGACCGAAATTGTCAGAGGTGGCGTGTGTGGTTGTTCCATGACGACAACGATCGAAGACACCGGCCTCGCAGACCTGCGAACCGTCTATGCCGTGCGCGACGCCGTCATCGGCCGCCGCCCTGATCTGGCCACGGCGCTCACCATCGACGGCGAGCGTCCCCGCGTGTTCCTCCGCCTTGCGGGCGGTGCTGCCGTCGTGCTGGTCAGGAGCCCGTCCTCGCCGACGGGATGGTCGCTCACCTCCCCCGCCGTCCACGGCACCGTGACGCCGGGCCTTGGCCCCGTCGCGATGGCCGATGCGATGATCTCGCTGGTTGGCCTGGTGGCCGCGCCGCTGCACCGCGTCGCCTGAGGCTCAACCACCCGCCGCGGGCCGACGGTCACTACCCGGTCGGGGAGATGCGCGTCGAGCGGAGGCGCAGGCGCCCGACCGGGATGATCCGGCGCATGCAGGACCTGGAACACACCACGCTGATCGAGCCCGCCCTCGCCGGACGGATCAGCGGGCGACCGATCCCGCTCGGCTTCCGGCTCATGGACACCCTGCCGCGCCTGGGCGGGCTGATGGCGTGGGCGCAGAGCAGCCTCCTCGGCCGGGAGTCGACCCCCGACTTCGCACGGCGTTAGCGGCCCGGATCAGTCGAGGTCTGCGTCGTGCACGACGATGGCGACCTGGACGCGGTTGCTTGCGCCGAGCTTGTCGAGGATGCGGGTGACGTGGGACTTCACCGTGGCGATGCTCAGGTATTGGGTGCCCGCGATCTCCGCGTTGGTTTTCCCGAGCCCGATGGCCAGCGCGATCTCGCGTTCGCGTTCGCTGAGCGAGTCGAGCGCGGCGCGGGCGTCGTCGCGACGGCTCAGCTCGGTCCGGTTGGTGGCGACGGCGATCACCTGGGCCACCACCGATGGGCTCAGCGTCTGCTCGCCGTCGGCGACCTTGCGGATGTCCTCGAGCATCCGTTCGGGAGAGGTGTCCTTGAGCAGGAATCCCGAGGCGCCGACGCTGAGGGCGCGCAGCACCAGGTCGTCGGCGTCGAAGGTGGTGAGGATGATCACCTTCGGCGGGTCGGGCAGCACGAGGATCCGCTCGGTCGCGACGAGGCCGTTGACCTGCGGCATCCGGATGTCCATCAGCACCAGGTCGGGACGGTGTTGGCGCACGAGGTCGACCGCCTCCGCCCCGTCGGCACCCTCGGCGACGACCTCGAGGTCGGGGTCGGCGCCCAGGATCAGCCTCAACCCTGCGCGGACGAGCGCGTCGTCGTCGATGATCGCGATCCTTGTCACCACGGGAACCACACCTTCACTTCGAACTGTCCTTCCTCATTGACGCCTGAGTGCATCGTGCCACCCAGCACGCTCGCGCGTTCCCGCAGGCCGATCAGGCCGACGCCTGCGCCCGGCAGCTCGGCGTCCCCCAGTTGGAGGGGATTGCGCGAGGTGATGTGTACCCCTTCGCCCGGCGCTCCGATGAGCTCGAGCCAGACCTTCGCCCCCGGTGCGTGTTTGCGGGCGTTGGTGACCAGTTCCTGAACCACCCGGTAGATGTGCCTGCCCACGAGCGTCGGCATCAGCTCGGGGTGCTGGATCTCCTGGGAGACCTCGAGCCGCTGACCGGCCCGGTGAGCGTCCGAGATCAGGGCACCGACCTGGTTGAACCCTGGCTGTGGCGCCTCGGGCTGCCCGTCACCTTGTTCCTCGTCCTGGCGCAGCGAGCCGAGGATGGCGCGCAGCTCGGTCATGGACTGGCGCGCGTTGTCCTGGATGACGCCCGCGATCTCGCGCACCTGCTCGGGCGGCAGATCGTCGCGGTAGGCGAGCACCCCGGCGTGCATGCTCACCAGCGAGATACGGTGGGCGAGCACGTCGTGCATCTCGCGGGCGATCCGGTTGCGTTCCTCGGCCTGCCCCTGGAGCACGCGGGTCTCCTGGCGGCGCTCCGCCTCCTCGGCGCGGTCGTGCAGCGCCCGCAGCAGGTCACGTCGGGCGCCGACGTAGGACCCGATCGCCGCGACGAGGGCGACGACGACAACGGATCCGGCTGTCCCGACCAGCAGGTCGCGAAGGGTCAGCGGGGCGGACTGGGCGGCCAACCCCGAGATGTTGACCTGGGACAAGACGGTGCCGGAGATGACGACGAACGCCCCGTAGCCCACGATCTCCTGCCACCGACGTCGCGTGGCCAGATGCGCGAAGGCCCAGAGCGCGGCGAAGAAACTGCTCGTCGACAGCACGCCGAGCAGGGTGGTGACGACGGCGAGGCCGCGGGGCCACCGGTGCCTGAACCGCATTCCCCAGATGGCGGCCGCCCCGAGGACGAGGTCGATGACCACGATCGGCTGCGGCGGCCTGGGATCGCCCGCGAACGAGACGAACGCGTAGAGGCCGGCGATCAGCACCCACCAGAGGATGGCGAGACCGTAGCGCCACACCACAGGCCACGCCCCCTGTCCGGGGGCACGGGGATGGGTGGCGTCGGGCATGTCTGCCAGCCTAGGGGCGCTCCGCTCACGGCGTCCGGGCCAGAGGTCGTCGGTCTTCCGACCAAAGTCGATTCGCCTCTCCCGCCGTCGCTACCAACGTCCGGCGCGAAGGCGACCCTCTCCCGTCGCGGACACCCGGGTGGCTCCAGAAGGCTGGAGCCATGATCACAGTCCAGAACCTGACCAAGCGATACGGCTCCCTCATCGCCGTCGACGACATCACCTTCACCGCCCCCGCGGGCACCGTCACCGGCTTCCTCGGCCCCAACGGGGCAGGCAAGTCCACCACCATGCGCGTCGCGGTCGGCCTCACCCATGCGACCTCCGGCTCGGTACGCGTGCTCGGCGGCGACTACACCGACCTGCCCAACCCGGCCGCCCGGGTCGGGGTCCTGCTTGACGCCTCCGCGCAGCACGCAGGGCGCACCGGCCGGGAGGTGCTGACGCTGGGCGCCATGACGCTCGGGGTCCCCCGTTCGCGCGTCGACCAGGTGCTGGAGCAGGTCGGCCTGACGCAGCGCGAGTCGCGCAAGCGCGTCGGCACCTACTCGCTCGGCATGCGCCAGCGGCTCGGCATCGGACACGCCCTGCTCGGCAACCCAGAGGTGCTGATCCTCGATGAGCCGGCCAACGGGCTCGACCCGCAGGGGATCCACTGGATGCGCTCGCTGCTGCGCGTGTTCGCCGACGCAGGCGGCACCGTGCTGCTCAGCTCGCACCTGCTGCACGAGGTGCAGCAGGTCGCCGACCGCATCGTGATGATCGGCAACGGCCGGATCGTCGTCGACGCCGCGATGGAGGAGCTCCTGGCCGAAGGAACCGACCTGGAGACCCTCTTCCTCACCTCCACCATGTCCACCTCGCGCGAAGGGATCGCAGCATGACCACCACCACCCCGACCATCCGTCCCGCCGCCATGCTCCCTCCCGTCGAGGTCGCCTCGTCGGTCGGCCTGCTCCGGCTTGCCCGCGTGGAGCTCCGCAAGCTCGTCGACACCCGCGCTGGCCTCTGGCTGCTCGTGCTCTCCGTCGTGAGCGCCGTCGCCGCGGCCGGGCTGTGGCTCAGCTTGTCCCTCGACGACCGACAGCTCCCCTGGTACGGCCCGGTGAGCCTCGTCTCGGCGCCCGTGACCGTGCTGCTGCCCGTGGTGGCGATCCTCGCTTTCACCCAGGAGTGGAGCCAGCGCACGTCGCTGACCACGTTCACCCTCGAGCCCAGACGCGGAAGGGTGATCGGCGCGAAGCTGCTCGCCATCGCCCTCGTCACGATCGCCGGAGCACTCCTCTGCCTCGCCCTGTCGGCGGCCTCGGCGCTGCTCGCCTCCGCGATCGGCAGCGGCACGCTCGTGTGGGCCTTCGAGGCGACCGCACTCACGCCGACCCTGATCGGCTTCGTCATCTCGATGGCCATGGGCGCGGGCTTCGGCATGCTCCTGATGAACTCGCCCACCGCGATCGTCGCCTACTTCGTCATCCCGACGATCACCACGACGCTGTCGATGATCCCCGGCACCATCGGCACGATCGGCAAATGGATCAGCGGTGAGACCTGGTCGATGCTGTTCACCCCGATGACCGCGACCCAGTACGGCCAGGCCGCTACGGCCCTCGCGCTGTGGGTCGTGCTCCCGATCGCCCTCGGCTGGTGGCGCACGCTGCGCACCGAGGCGAAGTAGCTGCACCTTTCGCGGCCGGGCCGCCGGTTCCTTCGGGAGCCGGCGGCCCTGAAACGAACAAGGGCAGGCCAGAAGGCCTGCCCGAGTCCGGTGCGGAGAGCGCCCAGGATCACTCCTGGCGCTGGAACGACATGGTCGCCGCGTGCAGGCCGCTCTCGGAGGGCCAGCGGCTCGTGATCGCCTTCAGCTTGGTGTAGAACTTCACGCCCTCAGGGCCGTGGATGTGCAGGTCGCCGAGCAGCGACTCCTTCCAGCCGCCGAAGGAGTAGTAGGCCACGGGCGTCGGGATCGGCACGTTGACGCCCACCATGCCCGCCTCCACGTCGAGCGTGAAGCGGCGGGCGGTGCCGCCGTCGTTGGTGAAGATGGCCGAGCCGTTGCCGAACTCGGAGCCGTTGACGGTGCCGATCGCCTCGTCGTAGCTGTCGGCGTGCACGATCGTCAGGACGGGGCCGAAAATCTCCTCGTAGTAGGCGGGGGCGTCCAGCGGGACGTCGTCGAGGATGGTCGGGCCGACCCAGAAGCCGTCCTCGTGTCCGTCGACGGTGAGGCCGCGTCCATCGAGCACGACGGTGGCGCCGCGCTTCTCGGCGTCGTCGATCAGGCCGACGATGCGCTCCTTCGCGGCCTTGGAGATGACCGGGCCCATGTTGACGCCCTCGTCGAGGCCGTTGCCGACCTTGATCTTCTCGCCGAAGGCCTTGACCTTCTCCGCGAGCTGCGGGCCGATGCCGCCGACGGCGACCACGACGGGCAGCGCCATGCAGCGCTCGCCAGCGGCGCCGAAGGCGGCTGCCGCGATGTGCTGGGCGGCGAAGTCGAGGTCGGAGTCGGGCATCACGATGGCGTGGTTGTTCGCGCCACCGAGCGCCTGGACGCGCTTGCCATGGGTGACGCCGGTGTCCTGGATGATGTGGGCGACCGGGGTGGAGCCGACGAAGGAGATCGCGTCGATGCCCGGGTGCTCGAGGATGCCCGTCACGATGTCACGGTTGCCCGACACGACGTTGAACAGGCCGTCGGGGAGGCCGGCCTGCTTGTAGAGGTCGGCGATCAGGAGCGAGGCGGTCGGCGTCGGGCTGGCCGGCTTCAGGATGAACGCGTTGCCCGTGGCGAGCGCGACGGGGTGCATCCACATCGGCACCATGACCGGGAAGTTGAAGGGGCAGATGCCGGCGACCACGCCGACGGGCTGCAGCACGGTGTGGATGTCGACGCCGGAGGCGATGTCGGAGGAGTACTCGCCCTTCAGCGCCGCGTTGATCCCGCAGGCGAAGTCGAGCGTCTCGCGGCCACGCTGGATCTCTCCGATGGCGTCGCCGTAGTCCTTGCCGTGTTCGGCCACGATCGACTTGGCAAGCGCATCCTGGTTCGCGAGCACGAGTTCGCGCATCTTGAACATGATGGCGGTGCGCTTGGCGAGGGAGGTCTGGGCCCATTCCTTCTGGGCGGCCCGCGCGACCTCGACGGCGTGGTCCAGGTCGGCCCGGCTCGCGGCCAGCAGTTCAGCCTCGACCTTTCCGGTGGCCGGGTTCTCCACCGGGATCCGGGCGGTCGGGGTTCCCTCGTAGGATGCTCCACCGATCCAGTGGGCGATGGTCTGCGTCATGTGCGCTGCCTTCCTTCAGATGCCTCGCGGCCGCGCGACCGTCTGGGCGGGTCGCCGCCAAGCCACGTCATCGTGTTGCTTTGTATAGACAATAGCACGCCGCCTGAGGGCGCTCAACCCCCGCACGGGGGCCGCGACGGATCGGCGAGGTGGACGGGAGTTGAGCCCAGGTGGCGCCGGTCAACAGCGGAGCCAGCGCCGAACAGCAGGGACGAGCACGCGATCAGCCTGATCCGGTGCTTCCCGCCGCCCCATGCCCCGACGATGAGCCAGCCGAGCAGCTTGCCGACGCTGAAGCTGACCTCGAGGATGCCCATGTCGGCGACGTCCTGCGCCTCGGTGGCCCCGGGGAAGGACCGCACGAGCATCAGCGGGGTGAGGTTCGACGGCGCGACCATCAGCACGAAGATCACGGCGAGCACGAACAGCACCCACCGCACGAAGGCGTGTCGCACGATGTAGCGCGCCCCGTCGACGAGGTCGGCGAAGTAGCCGACTGGCTGTTCGGCTCCGCGGCGCAGCGTCGGGACGTGCACGAGGGCGAGCAGTCCGATCCCGAGTGCCGCCGTGATCACGTCGATGAAGAAGATCGGCACGAGGGCGAGCGTGCTGCTCTCCGACGCGCTCGCGGCCCAGGCGTAGAGAGCGGCGGCCGCGGCGGGGACCATCAGCGCCATCGCCGACTGGATCGATCCGTTGAATATGACGATCCGCCGCAGCCAGCCATGAGCCTCCGCGGGGCCGACGGTCGCCGCGTCGGCCCCACCCGTCTGCCCGAGCGACACCCAGGCCCCGGTTGACAGCCGAAAATCACGCCGCCTAGCCTGTCTGGAAAATGTCATGACAAAGGAGTCGCATGAGCAGCACCGAGCCAGCCCCAGGCACCGTCGCCCTGATCGGCGTGGGCCGGATCGGGGAGATGCACGCGGCCCTGCTGCTCGCCCACCCCCTCGTCGAGCGCCTGGTGCTTGCCGGGTCGACGCCTGAACGCGCCGAGGCCCTCGCCGGACGCCTCGGCTGCGACTGGGCGACGGTCGAGGCGATCTTCGACGAGACCAACCCGCTCGGCATCGACGCCGTCGCGATCGCCACAAGCACCGCCACCCACGCCGACCTGCTGATCCGCTGCGCCGAGGCTGGGCTTCCGGTGTTCTGCGAGAAGCCGATCGGGCTCGACCTCGACGAGGCGAGGGCCGCGCAGCGCGCGCTCGAGGACGCGGGCGTCCCCCACCACATCGGGTTCCAGCGTCGCTTCGACGCCGGCTACTCCGCGGCCCGCGATCTGCTCGCGTCCGGGGAGCTCGGAGAGCTGCGCCGGTTCCACGCCGTCACCGGCGACCATGTGCCTCCGACACCCGACTACATCCCCGACTCGGGCGGCATCTTCCTCGACGCGGGGGTGCACGACTTCGACATCATCCGGTGGGTCACCGGGCGCGAGGTCGTCGAGGTCTACACGACCGGTTCGGCGCGCGGGATGAAGGAGTTCGCCGAGCACGACGACCTCTCCGACGCGGTCACCATCCTCACCCTCGACGACGGGACCGTCGGCACGGCGCACGTCTCCCGCTACAACGGTCAGGGGCACGAGGTGCGGCTCGACCTGATGGGCACCGACGGTTCCGCAAACGTCGGCCTCGACGCGAAGGTCCCCTTCCGCTCCACCGAGCCGGGCGTCGACTTCCCGCCGGACGAGCCCTGGTACGACTTCATCGAACGCTTCCGCCCCTGCTACGAGCGCGAACTCGACCACTTCCTGCGCCACCCCGCGCAGGGACTCCCGGGCGCCTGTTCCGCGGCCGACGCCGTCGAGGCGCTGCGGATCGCGCTTACCTGCCGCCGCTCGAGCCTCGAACGGCGGGCGGTCCGAGTGGCCGAACTCTGAGGGATGAGACCCGGGGGCGGCGAAGGGATCGAGAAAGGCCGCCCCGGGCTCACGACTCACACGTCGGCGGGACGCCAGCTCGGCGGGCCGTCGAGGAGCACCGAGCGCACGAGCGCGACCGACTGGGTCACGCCCTCCACCGCGTCCTGGGTCACGTCCTCGTGCTCGATGCTGAGCAGGCCGTCGTAGCCGGCCACGCGCAGGTCGGAGAGGAACTGGCCCCAGAACTGCTGCCCGCCGGGATGCCCCATGCCGAGCGTGACGTAGTTCCAGGCGCGGTCCCTCGCCCGCTCCGGCGGCTGAGTGTCGAGTACCCCGTTCACCTTGGCCACCGACGGCTGGATCCGGACGTCCTTCATGTGCACGTGGTGGATGGCACCGTCGAGTTCTCGGGCGAGCTGACGCGGGTCGACGCCCATCCACATCGGGTGCGACGGGTCGAGGTTCGCGCCGACGACGTCGCCGACCTCCTCGCGCAGCCGCAGCAGCGTCGAGGCGTTGTAGACGAGCTGTTGGCCGTGCATCTCGACGGCAAGCCGCACGCCCCGGTCACGCGCGAAGCTCGCGAGGTCGCGCCAGTACGGCAGCGCGACGTCGTTCCACTGGTAGTCGAGGATGGCCTGGGTCTCCGGGGGCCAGGACGTGGTGATCCAGTTCGGCGTCGTGTCGCCTGGCGCGCCGCCGGGAAGGCCGGACATCAGGACGACGGTCGGGACCTGAAGCTCCTTCGCCAGTTCGACGGTGCGCCGCACGACGGCGTCGACGTCCCTGCCGATCACGGGGTGCAGCTGGTTGCCGTTGGCGTTGAGCGCGCCGACGCTGAGGCCGCGCTCGCGCAGGGCGCCGAGGAAGGCGTCCCGCCAGTCGCGATCGGAGAGCATCCGCTCCGCGTCCAGATGGGGCGCCTCCGACCAGCCGCCGGTGGCGAACTCGAGATCGCTCAGGCCGAGCCCGGCAGCGGCGTCGAGCATCCGCTCGAACGGGAGGTGGCCGAGCGAGTCGGTCAGCAGGGCGATGCGCATGGTGGCTCCTTGGGGGTGGGTCAGCGCGGGACGGCGACCCAGCCGCCGTCGTTCATCGAGGCGACGAGCGCGTGGGCGATCTTCGTGGTGCGCAGCGACTCGTCGATCGTGGCCGCCTCCTCCGGGACGGTGCCCGCGAGGCAGGCCCGCACCCAGGCGGTCAGCTCGCGCCGGTAGGCCGTCTCGAACCGCGGCCTCCAGTCGGCGGCGTAGGCGGCGGACCTGGTCAGCCCCGAGCTCACGATCAGCGGCTCGTCGTCGTTGAGGGCGGGCGGGTTCGGCAGCTCGACCGAGCCGCGCTCGCAGACCAGCTCGCAGCGCACGTCGTAGCCGTACTGCGCGTGCACCTGCATCGACACGGTGTGCAGCACGCTCGCCTCGTCGCGCAGCAGGAGCAGCTGCGGGTCGAGCCGTTCGTCGAGCAGCGAGGTGCTGCGCCCCGCAGTCCAGAGCACCTCCGCGATCGGGGTCCTCGTCAGCCAGGGCAGGATGTCGATCTCGTGCACCGCCGAGTTGGTGATCGTGGCGCTCGACGGGCTTCCTGGGTAGGCCTCGACGTTGCGGTGCACGGAGTGCGACATCAGCAGCCGCCCGTGCGCGCCAGCGTCCAGGCGACGACGCAGTGCGACGTAGCCGGGGTCGAAGCGGCGCATGAAGCCGACGCTGACGAGGGGACGCTCGAGGCTCGCGTGCTTTGCTGCGACCTCCTCGGCCTCCTCGACGGTCGGGGCGAGCGGCTTCTCGCAGAGGACGGCGAGCCCGGCGTCGATCGCGGCGAGGGTGGTCCCGGCGTGCAGGTGGTCGGGGGAGGCGATGACGACGGCGTCGACGAGGCCCGATGCCATCAGCTCTGAGCCGTCGGAGAAGACGGCCCCGACGCCGTGGCGCTCGGCCACCTCGCGAGCGCCGTCGAGGTTGACGTCGGCGATGGCGGTCAGCCTTGCGCCGGAGATCTCGGTGGCGAGCAGGCGGGCGTGGTCGCGTCCCATGACGCCGGTGCCGATGACGCCGACGCGGAGGATGTCGTTCATGGTTGCTCCAAGGTGAAGGGGGCCGGCCAGAGCGGCCGGCCCCCGAGTGGTTCGAGGCGGATCAGGCGGCCGCGAGGCGGCGGCGCTTCTCCTCGGACATGGTGCGTCGCACGTCGATGAAGACCGCGACGATGATGACGGCGCCGATCACCATGAACTGCACGTCGGACTGTGCGTTCAGGATGGTCAGGCCGTTGCGGATGACCGCGATGATGAGGCAGCCGATCAGGGTGCCCCACACGGTGCCCTTTCCACCGGTGAACGAGGCGCCGCCGATGATGCAGGCCGCGATGGCGTCGGTCTCGTAGTTGCCGCCCATGGCCGCGGACGGGTTCGCCACGCCGGAGCGGCCGACGATGACGATGCCCGCGATGGCGCAGACGAAGCCGGAGAGGCCGTAGACGAAGGTCAGCACCCGGTCGGTGTTGATGCCGGAGAGGCGGGTCGCCTCGGGGTTGCCGCCGACCGCGTAGATGGAGCGGCCGAGCGCGGTGCGGGTGAGCAGGATGTGCAGAAGCACGAAGGTGATCAGCAGCGCGACGAACGATCCGGGGATGCCGTTGAAGCCGCCGCCGCGCAGGAAGTCGACCGAGCCGAGCCAGGTGACCGCGTCGGGGAAGCCGGAGATGGTGCGGGTGCTGACGACGAACAGCGCGAGGCCTGCCAGCACGAACTTCATGCCTAACGTCGAGACGAACGGGTGTGGCAGCTTCAGCTTGGTCAGCAGCAGGCCGTTGACGATGCCGACCATGGTGCCGACGATGAGGGCCGCGACGAGCAGGATGATCGGGTTGGTCACGCCGAAGGTGGTCATCAGCATGCCCATGATGCAGGCGCTGAGGATGGCGTTTGCTCCGACCGACAGGTCGATGCCCGCGGTGATCAGGACCACGAGCATGCCTGCGGAGAGGAAACCGTTGACCGCGGTCTGGCGCAGGATGTTCATGCCGTTGTTGACGGTGCGGAACTCCGGACTGATCGCCGACATCACGATCACCAGGATCGCGAGGGCGAGCAGCGGGGCGAGCGTCCGTACGATCGCGGCAACGCGTGGGTTTTTCAGCATGTTGTCTTCCGTTCTCCCCAGGCGGCCTTCATGATGTCGTCCTCGTTGAAGTCCGGCTCGTCGCGCCGGATCTCAGCCATGACCTCGCCACCGCGCATGACGATGACGCGGTCGCTCATCCCGAGTACCTCGGGAAGCTCGGAGCTGACCATGATGATGCATTTGCCTTCGCTGGCAAGCCTGTTCATGATGTTGTAAACCTCGACCTTTGCGCCGACATCGATGCCTCGCGTCGGCTCGTCGAAGAGATAGATTTCGGCCTCGGAGTTGATCCACTTGCCGATGACGACCTTCTGCTGATTGCCGCCAGAGAGCTTGGACACCTGGTTCTCGGCGTCCGGGGTCTTGATCCGCATGGATGCGATCGAGGCGTCGCACACCTCCTTGACCCGCGCCCGGTCGAGCAGCGGTCCACGCTCGACCTTCTTCAGCGAGGAGAGGATCAGGTTGGTGGCGATGGACTGGTTCAGCACGAGCCCCTGGCCCTTGCGGTCCTCCGTCAGGAAGGCGATGCCCTTCTCGACGGCGCGCTGCGGGGAGGTGATCCGCACCGGCTTGCCGTTGAGCAGGATCTCGCCGCTGTCGATCGGCAGGTCGCCGAAGAGGGCCCGCATGGTCTCGGTGCGGCCCGCGCCGACGAGGCCGGAGAACCCGAGGATCTCCCCGTAGTGGGCCTTGAAGCAGACGTTCTTGATCGTGCCGACCGAGGTGACGTCGCGGAACTCGATGGCGACGTCGCCCTGGGTGGTCTCCAGCTTCGGGAACTGCTTCTCGACGCTGCGGCCGACCATGGCGCGGATGAGCTTGTCGTTGTCGAGGTTCTCGATGTCCTCGGTGACGATGTGCTGACCGTCGCGCATGACCGTCACGCGGTCGCACAGGATGAACAGCTCCTCCAGTTTGTGTGAGACGAAGAGGATGGCCACACCCTTGGCCTTCAGGTCGCGCACGACCTTGATCAGCTGCTCCACCTCGCTCTCGCCGAGGCTGGAGGTGGGCTCGTCCATGATGATGACCTTCGCCCCGGTCAGGAGCGCCTTCGCGATCTCGACCATCTGGAGCACGCCCATGCCGAAGATGCCCGCCGGCTGCGTGACGTCGACGTTGATGCCCATCGAGGTGAGCAGTTCCTCGGCCTTCGCGTGCATCGCCGAGTAGTCGAGCAGCCGACCCCGCTTGATGAACTGGTTCATGAAGATGTTGTCGGTGAGCGAGAGCTGCGGGACGATGTTCAGCTCCTGGTAGACGCACGCGATGCCCGCGTCCTGCGACTGGCGCGGCGTCGTGAAGCGGTGCGCCGTACCGTCGACGAGAACCTCCCCCTCCTCGGGGATGTAGACCCCCGTGAGGACCTTGATCAGCGTCGACTTGCCTGCCCCGTTCTCGCCGATCAGGCCGTGGATCTCCCCCGGTTCGATGGAGAGCCCCATGTCGCGCAGGGCGACGACGCCGGGGAAGCGTTTGGTGACGTTGCGGAGTTCAACGACTGCGGTCATGTGTACCTGCCTAGAGTTGCCACTGATCGAGAAGGACGGCTCCCTGGTGGAGCCCTCCCCTCACGAGTCGGACGTGCCGATCAGGCGCCGGCCAGCTGCTCTTCGAGCTTCGCCAGGTACTCCTCGGCGTTCTCGGAGGTGATGACGGTGGAGCCGGTGTCGATGAAGTCCTCGACCTCCTCGCCCTTGGCCGTCTTGACCGCCGCCTCGACCGCCTTGTAGCCCATGCCGAACGGGTCCTGCGCGACGGTGGCGGTGACGGTGCCGTCGATGACGTTCTGCACGCCGGCCTTGATGCCGTCGAAGCCGACGATGATCATGTCCTTGCCTGCCGCCTTGACGGCGCGAGCCGCGCCCGCGGCCATGTCGTCGTTGTTGGCGACGACGACGGAGATGTTCGGGTTGGAGGTCAGCACGTTCTCCATGACGGAGGCCGCCTTGTCGCCGAGGCCCTCGGCGTACTGCCGGACCGTGACCTTCACGCCGCCGGACTCGAGGCCTGCGGTGAAGCCCGCCTCGCGGTCGTCGGAGGTGGTGTTGCCCTTGACGCCGCCGATCCACACTGCCTCGGCGCCCTCGCCCGCGATCTCGGCGGCGTACTCGCCACCGGACTTCGCGGCGGTCTCGTTACCGGTGCCGATGTAGCTGACCTTCTTGTCGTAGGGGGCGTCGGTGTCGACGAACAGGATGGGCTTCTCGGTGTCACCGAGCACCGACACGACCGAGTCGGGCTGCAGCGGGGAGATGACGAGCGCCTGGATCGAGTTGTCGGCGAGCATGGTCTCGATCATCGCGTTCTGCTCGTCGTAGGCGGTCTCGGACGCTGGGCCCTGGAGCTGGACGGTGACGTCGAGGTCCTTCTCGGCGGCCTTGGCGCCTGCCGCGACGTAGCTCCAGTACTCGCTGGACAGCGTCTTCAGGATCACGCCGACCTTCACCTTGCCGCCGGCGTCGCCGCCGGCCGCCTCGGAGCCGCCCGATCCAGGCTCGCTCGCGCCCATGCTGCAGGCGGAGAGCAGTACGGCTGCCGACATCAGGCCAGCCAGGAGAGTCTTCTTCATCGATTCCTCCATCGAGTCTCACGGGTCGCGTCGCCAATGACAGTCGTACCCAATGACGCCATTGTTATGGAGTCGGCGATGCTTGTCAATACATATGATTTCTTTGTCAACCCACCTCGGGGCGACCACCGTGAAAAGCGTTGTCATCTGCGGTGGCGGCGGCCGGGTCTGCAGAGGAGGATCCAGGGGCCGCTGGGTCGCTTGGCGTGAATCCGTGCAGGCCGGTGGTCGCCGTCGTGCCCCCATGTCACCTTGGCGGATGGCGCGCGGTTGCGACCTCATCATGGCAGGGCGCATCTGGGCCGCGCCACCGGAGCGCATCGGGCCTGACCGGAGGCGTCTTCCCTTTCCTTGAGCAGCGCCGGCCCCGTGAAGCGGCGGCGCCCGTCGTCGAAAGGCATCCATGGTCGCCTGCGGACGCGGCCACAGCCCGGTGGACGTTCGGCGGCCGTGGCCAGGACCTTTCGTCGACGCCTCGCGACTCCGTCGGCGGAGGCTGCTCAAGGAACGGAGGGACGCCTCAGCCGTCGAACAGGACGGTCCACGATTCGTGGTCGGCGCGGTCGAGGCCCTCCGCGAAGGCGGCGTCGGGATCGTAGTCAGCCATGCAGGGATGCTACGCGGAGGAGGGGTGCGGGCCGCCGGGTCTGGGTCACCACAGACCGCGACCGGGTCGGTCGCGGGAACGTGGCGCGGGCGGCGCCTCCCTCGGCTCCGCCCGCGACCGCGTGGGTCAGGCCAGGGCGGCCAGCGCGTCGAAGCTCGCCTTTGCGTTGGCGACCGGGCCGCCGTCGGCCGGGGGCTCCTCGTCGAGCATGATGTCCTGCTCGAGCACCCAGTAGCCGTCGAAGCCGGCCTCGTTCAGCAGGCCGACGATGGTCGGGAAGTCGATGTCGCCCTGACCGATCGGGGTGAACATGCCGCCCTTGATGCCCTCGCTCCAGGAGATCTCGCCGGGCAGGAGCTTCTCGGCCATCGCCTTGTCGACGTCCTTGGCGTGCACGATGTCGACGCGGTCGGCGTACCTCCTGACCAGTTCAACGACATCGGCGCCGCCTGCGGTCAGGTGGCCCGTGTCGAGGCACAGGCCGACCGTCGAGTTGTCGAGCACGCGCTCCACCTCGTCGACGTTTTGGACCATGGTCCCCCAGTGCGGATGGATGCAGGCGGTGACGCCCTTCGCCGCGCAGACCTCGGTGATGCGGGAGAGGTTGGAAAACAGCGTGGCCCAGCCCTCCTCGTCAAGCTCGGGGCGGTCGTCGTAGCCGTCGCGGCCCGAGTCGGCGGCGAGGACGAGGAACTCGCCGCCTGCTGCCTCGAAGGCCTTCAGTTCCTGCTCGACCTGTGGGATCGGGTCGAAACCCGGATCGTGCATGACGGCGAGGAAGAACGAGCCGACCGGCCTGAGGCCGAACTTTTCGACGACGGCGGCGCGCTCCTGGGCGTCGACCGGGAGCCAGCCCTGGGGGCCGAACTCGGTGGCGGTGAGGCCGATCTGCTTCATCTCCGTCAGCACCCGTTCGGGCGACATTTGGTAGCCCCAGTCGGGGACCTCGCACACGCCCCAGCTGATGGGCGCACCTGCGATCTTCATGTGGTTCTCCTTGGTTTCTTCTGGATGGGCGCCTTCGTCGGCGTCCCGGTTCAGTTCAGGTAGTGGCGCTGGCCTGCGCGGTCGCGCTCGTACTCGGCGTAGGCCTGCTGGGTCGACTCGAGGCGCGAGACCTGCGAGACGGGCACGTCCCACCAGCTCGATCCGGGCGGGTTGGGGCCCATCAGGTCGGTCTCGATGTAGATCATGACGGGGACGTCGAGGCCCTTCGCCTCGGCGTAGGCCTGCTTGAAGTCGTCGATCGATGAGACGCGCAGCACCTTCAGCCCCCACGACTCGGCGTTGGCGGCGATGTCGACGGGCAGGATCTCTCCCCGGTCGCCGCGGTACTTCGTGCCGAAACGCTGCGAGCCTCGCGACTCGGACAGTGCGCCGATCGAGGCGAAGCCGTAGTTCTGCAGCAGCACGAAGATGACCTTGATGCCCTCCTGGACGATCGTGGCCAGCTCCATGGGAAGCATCTGGTAGGTGCCGTCGCCGACGATGGCCACGACCTCCGAGTCGGGCAGCGCGAGCTTCACGCCGAGCGCCGCCGGGATCTCGTAGCCCATGCAGGAGAAGGCGTACTCGACGTGGTACTGCTGCGGGTTGCCCGCGCGCCACAGGCACTGCAGGTCGCCCGGCATGGAGCCGGCGGCGTTGATCATCACGTCGTTGTCGTCCATCAGCTCGTTGAGCGCGCCGAACACCTCGGTCTGGGCGGGCAGCGGCTGGTTGGCGACGTGGTAGCACTCGTCGGTGGCCTTCTCCCACTCGTCGCGGAGGCGGGCGATCTCGTCGGTGTAGGACTGGTCGACGCGGTGTCCCTCGACGGCGGCGGTGAGCGCCACGAGGGCCTCCCGGGCGTCGGCGACGACCATCTCGGCTGCGTGCTTGGCCGCGTCGAAGGCGAGGACGTTGATGTTGATGAACCGGACGTCCGGGTCCTTGAACTGGGTGTGCGAGGCGGTGGTGAAGTCGGAGTAACGGGTGCCGATGCCGATCACCAGGTCCGCGGTGTCGGCAAGCGCGTTGGCCGACGCCGCGCCGGTCGAGCCGACGCCGCCGACGGAGCACTCGTGGTCGAAGTTGATCGCGCCCTTGCCCGCCTGGGTGTCGGAGACGGGGATGCCGGTCGCGGACGCGAAGGCCCGCAGTTCCTCGGAGGCGAGCGAGTAGATGGTGCCGCCGCCGGAGATGACGAGCGGGCGCTTCGCCTCGCGGATCATCGCGGCGGCCCGCTCGATCGCGAGGGGTTCGGGGGCGGGACGGCGGATCCGCCAGGTGCGCGGCTTGAAGAACTCGACGGGGAAGTCATAGGCCTCGGCCTGCACGTCCTGCGGCAGCGCGATCGTCACGGCCCCGGTGTCTGCCGGGTCGGTCAGGACGCGAAGTCCTGCCATCAGGGAGGGGATCAGCTGCTCGGGTCGGGTGATCCGGTCGAAGAAGGCCGAAACGGGGCGGAAGCAGTCGGTGGCCGCCGTCAGCAGCGACTTCGGGTCCTCGATCTGCTGCAGCACCGGGTCGGGGTTACGGGTGGCGAACTGGTCGGAGGGGAACAGCAGCACGGGCAGCCGGTTGCTTGTCGCGACGGCGGCGCCGGTGACCATGTTCAGCGCGCCGGGGCCGATGGACGAGGTGCACATCCACGTCTGCTGCCGGTTGGTCGCCTTCGCGAAGGCCGCGGCCGCGTTGACCATGCCCTGCTCGTTGCGGGGCATGATGTAGGGCATCTCTCCGCCGTCGGGGGTCGGGTCGAGCTCGTTCTGGAGCAGCGCCTGGCCGATGCCTGCGACGTTGCCGTGGCCGAAGATGCCCATGGCGCCGGCGATGAGGCGCTTGGATTCGCCGTCCGCTTCGACGAACTGGTTGACGAGGAAGCGGATGATCGCCTGCCCGACGGTGAGTCGCACGGTCTCACTCATGGATGTCACTCCTGGTCTGGTTGAGGGGGGTCATGGGGAGCCGCGGGTCGACCGGGGAGTCGTCCCAGGTGTCGCGGATCCACGTGTGGTGGGGGTCGTCTGTCATCAGCCAGGTCGAGTCCTCGGCAGGGCCTGCCATGACGTTGAGGTAGTAGAGGTCGTAGCCGGGCGCCGCGACGGACGGGCCGTGGTAACCGTGGGGCATGATCACGACGTCGCCGGAGTGGAGCTCCGCGCAGACGTCGATGTCGCCGGCAGGCGAGGGGTAGATCCGCTGCAGCGCCATGCCGGTGGTGTCGCCGCGGCCGGGACGGACCTCGTAGTAGTAGATCTCCTCGAGCACGCGCTCGACGTCGGTGTGCTCGTCGTGCTTGTGCGGCGGGTAGCTCGACCAGTTGCCGCCCGGGGTCAGGACCTCGCAGACGAGCAGGTGCGACGTCTCGACGGGATTGCCGAGCGCGTAGTTGTTGACCTGGCGGGAGCAGTTGCCCGTTCCGCGCAGGCCGGTGCCGACCTCGGTGACCGGGCAGTGGCGAAGCGGCTTGTCCGTGGTGGCCTTCGACCCGGGGAGGGCGAAGTGTCCGCCGTCCTCGCTGCGCACGGTGATGGTGGTGCGGCGCGGGACGTACAGGTAGTCGGTGATCGCCGTCCAGACCTCCGGGCGGCCGTCGAGGGTGATGCTCTGCCCGTCGACCTCGACGGTGCAGCCGCCGCTGAGCGGGAGCACGAGGATCTCCTCCTCGCCGGTGTCGATCGTTTCAACCCCGCCTGCGGGCAGGTTGAGCACGCGGATGGAACTCCACTCCCACCCGGCGCGCGCGGCGTCGACGTCGGTCTCGAACTGGTCGTGCGCCGTCGAGCCGGCGCGGATGACGTAGGTGTCGTTGTCGCTCACAGAACCTCCACGATTCGATCGACGTTTGCCGCGACGTCACCGTCGCGGGGGAACAGCAGGGAACGGCCGAGCACGAGGCCGTGCACGTTGGGCAGCCGCATCGCGGAGCGCCACATCGACAGCGTCTGTTCCGGATCCTTCGGCACCTCGCCGCCGAGCAGCAGGCAGGGAAGGGAGGTGGCGGCGACGGCGCGCTCGAGGTCGGCGGTGCAGGGGATCTTCAGCCAGGTGCGGGCGGAGGTGTTGCCGAGGGCCGAGGCGATGGTGACCGAGCGGATGACCGCCTCCTCGGACAGGTCGTTGACCAGGCCTTCGGGGCTCGGGTAGGAGAGGAAGGGCTCGATGACGGCCGACCTGCCAGCCGCGGCCAACTGGCTGACCGCCCTGCCCGCCCGTTCGAGCACGGAGGGGGTGCGGGGGTCGTCGAGGTCGATCCGCAGGAGCAGCTTCCCGCCGTCGATGCCCGCGGCGACGATGCCGTCGGGGTCGTAGGCGGTGATCCGGTCGTCGACCTCGAAGTTCGAGCCGGCGAGGCCGGAGCGGTTCATGGAGCCGAGCACGACCTTGCCGTCGAGCGCGCCGAGCAGGGCAAGGTCCTCGACCACGTCGGGGGTGCCGAGGAAGCCGGTCACGCCCGGGCGCGACAGGGCCGTGATGCAGCGGGCGAGGTAGTCCTCACGGTCGGCCATGGCGAGGGCGTCTCCCGCGGCGGCGAGCGCTCCGCGTCCAGGGTGGTCTGCGGCGACGAACAGCGCGCGGCGACCGTCGGAGGGCAGGGTGCCTGGTCTACGGGAGGCGAGGGCCGCGGCGACGGCGTCGGGCCGGTGGAAGCGGAGCTCGGCGAGGCGTTCGACGTGGCTCATCGCGACCAGACCTCCAGCGCCGAGGTGACCTCGGGGTACCTGGCAAGCATCTCCTCGACCTCCCGTGACGTCGGCATGATGGATGCGCATTCGATGTGCATCGTGGCGATGGCGCCGGCCGCCGAGGCGAACTCGACGATCCGATGCAGCGGCCAGCCCTCGAGCAGCCCGTGACACACCGCTCCCCCGAAGGCGTCCCCCGCGCCGAGGCCGTTGACCACCTCGACGGGAAGCGCGGGCATGAACGCCCGCTCGGTGCGCGACTTCACGAGGGTGCCGACCGGGCCCTGCTTCACGATGGCGGCCCTGACGCCCATGTCGAGCAGCGCGTCGGCTGCCCGCTCGGGGTCGGTCTCGCCGGTGGCGATCCGGCACTCCTCGAGGTTGCCGATCGCGACGTCGACGTGCGGGAGCACATCGCCCATGGCGCGCCGCGGGACGTTCTCGTCGGCCCAGAAGCGCTCGCGGTAGTCGAGGTCGAGCACGATGGTCGACCCGGTGGCCGCGGCGACGACGGCGTGGTGGGCCGAACGCGACGGTTCGTGGGCGAGGCCGGTTCCGGTCAGCCAGATGATCCGGTAGCGGTCGAGGTCGACGGGGAGGTCACCGGGGCCGATCTCGAGGTCAGGTGTGGTGGGCTGTCGGTAGAAGTAGAGCGGGAAGTTGTCGGGAGGGAAGATCTCGCAGAACGTGACGGGCGTGTTGAAGCGGTCGTTGACCACGACCTGGGAGGCATCGACACCGAACCGCTCCAGTTCGGAGATGACGAACCTGCCGAACGGGTCGTTACCCACCCCCGTCAGGGCTGTCACCTGGTGTCCATAGCGGGCGGCTGCGACGGCGACGTTGGTCGCGGATCCGCCGAGGAACTTGCCGAAGGTCTCGACGTCCTCGAGCTTCACGCCGACTTCGAGGGGGTAGACGTCCACGCTGCACCGCCCGATGACGAGCACCTCAGGCGCCGCCGGATCGGGAAGGGAGCTTGTCGGGTCGCCCTCCATTGGACCTCCTACGTCGTGGCCAGTCTGCCAGCCCAAATGTCACCCGGTCAACTCTTTGTACGCACATACAAAGTGACCTTTCGGGTTGTATGATCACCGCCAACATCGGTTTGGACAAGTCCACGCGACGAGGCCTGGCCCCCCGCACAGAAGGAGCCGCCATGGAGGAGACGTACGCACCAGCGATCATCATCGACCGGTCCTCCGCGACACCACTCTACGAACAGATCGCCCAGCCGATTGAGGCGGCCATCCTTTCCGGGGAGTTGCCCGCCGGGGCGATGATCGAGGACGAGGTCTCGATGGCGAACCGCCTCGACGTCGCCCGACCCACCGCGCGCCGCGCCCTGCAGGAGTTGGCGAACAAGGGCCTGCTCACGAGACGCCGCGGCGTCGGCACCCGCGTCACTCCCCCACACGTCCACCGTCCGATGAAGCTGTCGTCGCTCAACGAGGACCTCAGCGAGGCCGGCTTCGTCCCGACGACGAAGGTGCTGGGCTACCTGGTGCGCCAGGCCTCGGCCGCCGAGGCCGAGCAGCTCGGGCTGGGCCCTGAAGACGGCCTGCTCGCCGTCAGCCGCCTCCGGTACGCCGACGACCACCCGCTGGCGATCCTGACCAACCTGATCCCGCTCGACATCGCCCCGTCGTGGCAGGAGTTGGGCGAGGCCGGCCTGTATCAGTGCCTGCATCAGCGCGGGATCGACATCGCGTCGGCGACCCAGGAGATCGGCGCGCGCGGCGCCACGTCGGAGGAGGCCTCGACGTTGGGCGAGCAGGCGGGCTCCCCGCTGCTGACCATGCACCGCGTCGGCCGCACCGCCGAGGGCCGTCCGGTCGAGATCGGTCAGCACGTCTACCGCCCGTCGCTGTACTCGTTCCGCTTCTCGCTGTTCACCTCCTAGTCTGCGCAGGGTCGGCCGTTCTTTTCGAGCCTCCGCTCGGCTGAGCCGCGCGAGGCGTCTTCCCCGCTCCTTGAGCAGCCTCCGTCGACGGAGTCGCGCGAGGCGTCGTCGAAAGGCCGTGACCACGACCGCAAACGACCCTCAGCCGTGACCGCATATCGGCACCTTTCGACGATGGGCGCCACGGCTCCGCCGGGGGCCCCGCTCAAGGAACGGGGAGAGACAACGGGCGATTCCGCCCCGCATTGCCAGGTCTTCGGACCCTGTCTGGCGCGACGACACCCGCCCATCCAACTACGTTCGTTGTGACAACTTCGGCAAGCCCGGCGTTCGTTTCGGACCAGGAAGCTCGGCGTATGTATGCACATTAACTTGACGCTGGGTAGACATTGGGGTTGACTGTTCTCCGTGACTGGCGGCAGAGAAGCCGCCTACCCTCTCGCCCCCACAGGAGTTCCAGATGACAGACATCGAATACACGCCCGGGCCGCTGCTGACGGCCGCCCAGAACACCCCGACGGCGCTCTGGAACGACTCGTCCGATCTGAACGAACTGCGCCAGTCGATCTCCTTCGGCGGCGTGGGCGCGACGTGCAACCCGGTCATCGCCTACACCTGCATCAAGTCGGAGCTGGGCCAGTGGGCTCCGCGGATCAAGCAGATCGCCGCCGAGAATCCGACCTGGGGCGAGTCGGAGATCGGTTGGCAGGCGGTCAAGGACCTCTCCGTCGAGGCCGCGGCGCTGTTGAAGCCGATCTTCGACGAGCACAGGGGACGCAACGGTCGCCTGTCGGTGCAGACCGATCCGCGCTTCCACCGTGACGCGAAGGCGCTGGCCGACCAGGCCGTCGAGTTCGACGGCCTCGCGGAGAACATCGTCGTGAAGATCCCCGCCACGAAGGTCGGCCTCGAGGCGATCGAGGACGCCACCTACCGCGGCGTCAGCATCAACGTGACCGTCTCGTTCTCGGTGCCGCAGGCCGTCCGCGCTGCCGAGGCGATCGAGCGTGGTCTCGACCGCCGGGCGGCCGAGGGCCACGACATCTCGCAGATGGGCCCGGTCGTGACGATCATGGTCGGCCGCCTGGACGACTGGCTCAAGCACGTCGTCGCCCGCGACAAGATCTTCATCGACCCGTCCGCCCTCGAGTGGGCAGGCATCGCCGCCATGAAGAAGGCCTACGCGATCTTCCAGGAGCGCGGCTTCCGCTCGCGCGTGCTTGCCGCCGCGTTCCGCAACGTCTACCACTGGGCCGCGCTTGTCGGCGGCGACCTCGTCGTCTCCCCGCCGTTCAAGTGGCAGGAGATCATCAACGCCTCCGACTACGAGGCCGTCTCCCGGATCGACGAGCCGGTGCGCCAGGAGTATCTGGACGAGCTCAACAAGATCGAGGACTTCCGCCGCGCCTATGACGTCGACGGCATGACGGTCGAGGAGTTCGAGGACTTCGGCCCCACCCGCAAGACGCTGCGCCAGTTCCTCCAGGCCGACGCAGACCTCGACGCCCTCGTCCGCGACATCATCGTCCCGGCCCCCTGACCCAACGACCCACAACTCAAAAAGGAGAACCCCACATGCTCCGTGTAGCCGTCATCGGTGCCGGACGGATCGGCAAGGTTCATGCCGCAGCCGTGGCCGCGCATCCGCAGGCACAACTGGTCGCGGTGTGCGACCCGATGGGAACCGCCGCAGAGGACCTCGCGGCCGTACACGGCGCCCGCGTGTACAAGGACGCCGACGCCCTGTTCGCCGACCCGGAGGTCGACGCCGTCATCATCGGCTCGCCCACTCCCCTGCACGCACCCCAGGTGCTGGCGGCGACCCGCGCGGGCAAGGCTGTGCTGGTCGAGAAGCCGGTCGCGAAGGACGTCGAGGAGGCACGCGCTCTCGACGCCGAGCTCGCGACCTTCGAGCATCCGCCCGTGATGGTCGGCTTCCAGCGCCGCTATGACCCGTCGATCCGGCGCGCGAAGGACCTCATCGAGGACGGCTCGATCGGCGACCTGGAGCAGGTCGTCATCGTGGCCCGTGACCCTGCGCCGCCGCCCGCGGAGTACGTCGCGGTCTGCGGCGGCATCTTCAAGGACATGACGATCCACGACCTCGACGAGGCGCGGTTCTTCCTCGGCGAGATCGTCGAGGTGAGCGCCTTCGGCCAGAAGGTCCTGCCCGAGTTGGCCGACGTCGACGACTTCGACGCCGCAGTGGTGATGCTGCGCGGGGCCGACGGCGCGGTCGCGACGGTGATGAACAACCGTCGCTGCGTCACCGGCTACGACCAGCGCCTCGAGGTGCACGGCTCGGCCGGGTCCGCCGTCATGGACAACCTGCGGCCGACTGCGCTGTCGGTCAACACCGCCGAGGCGTCGGGATCGCAGCAGCCGTACCTGGACTTCTTCCTGACCAGGTATGCGGACGCCTACAGCAACGAGCTGACGGCGTTCATCGACGCGATCAACACCGGAGCTCCCGTCTCCCCGACGGTCAGCGACGGCGTCGCCGCCCTCGTCCTCGCCCAGGCGGCCGAGGAGTCGGCGCGCAGCGGAAGGACGGTCCGGCTGGACGCCTGACCACCTGGAGAAGCACCGCCGGGTGCCCGGGTCCTGCCCCGGGTGCCCGGCGGCTTCGCGTCCGGGTGGGTGTGCCTTGAGCACCCACGCACTCCACACCACTTGACATCCATAGAAGGGTCTTATCCGGACTCGTTACGGAAGTGACCGTTGACAAGGCCCTCTCATGCCAACGAACCCGGAATAGTGCTCAAGTTCCTCACCCGATCCATGGCGTCCTCGTGGCGGGAAGGCCTTCCCGCCCCCAGCCGGGGCCGCCGACTCAGAACAGGCCGAACAGCTTCCCCCGCTGCACCTTCTGGTGGTGTCTGGCGAACGTCTCGGCGTCGTCGCGCGACGGGTCGACCAGCGGGGCGAGGAGGTCGAAGACGCGACGGCGGTTCTCCGTGTCGGTGCTGCTCATGAAGCCGTGGGCGTGGGTCGCCCACTCGACGAGCTCGCGGACCTGGACGTCACCGTCGGGGTCGAGCCCGTGCACGCGCAGCGCCAGATACGAGGCGGCGGCCCTCGGCGACGCGTTGTAGGGCTGCCGAGGGGTGGCGGCGTCGTCGAGCATCGACTGGTACAGCAGCCAGCGCGACCATTCGACCAGGCCGTCGGCCAGTCCCTGGTTGCCGGACTCGTCGTAGGCGGCGCGCAGCTCGGCGAGCGCCACGAGCAGTGGGCCAGGATCGGCCCGACGCCTGGAGCCCGACCTGCGTTCGGCGTCGAGCGCCTGGCCGACCTCCTGCACCCGTTCGAGGCTGGCCAGCCGACCACCAACCCCGGCGAGGAGCTGGAAGATCCCGACGCGGTGCTGCCCGTCGCGCTCGACATCGGTGAGCGGGGCGAGCCTCTCGTACAGTTCGTCGACCAGTGCCCGGTCGTCGAGCGGCCGGAACACGTGCCCAAGGGCGGCGAGTTGCACCATGCTGCCGAGGTGGCGGTCGACGTCCACCTCCAGGTCCTGGGTGCCTGCACGGAGGAAGGCGACGATGGCCCTGGCCGTGCGCAGCCACTTCGTCCCGGCGGGGGCCTGTGACTCGTGGTCGCGGTCCCAGACGTGGGTGAAGGCGGAGGAGGCGTGCTGGGCGAGCGAGGCGTGCAGGTTCGGGCGGCGCTCGTCTCCGCGGTCGGCGAGGTAGGCGTCGATGGCCTGGCGGTAGCGGGGAAGGGCCTCCCAATAGACGAGCGACCCGGCGTCCGGGTCCTGCTCGATCAGGTCCGAGGCGGCGTTGACCGCTCCCCGTGCCTCGACGAGCGCGACGCTCGGCTGTCCGAGTTCGCCGATCCGGTCCCAGGCCTGGTCGATCAGGCGGTGGGCGAGGTTCGCGGTGACCTGGTCCATGCCGACGAGGTGGCCCTGGAGCCGGAGGATCACGGACTCGACGCCGTTGAGCTCATAGACCAACGTGTCGCCGGGCCACTGCAGGAAGATGCCCGCCACCCGGACGGCGTCGGTCCAGTTGGAGGCGTCGGCGTAGCGGTGGAACAGCCACATGGCGTGGTCGCGGATGAGGCTCGACCAGTCCTGCTGCTCGTACTCGTCGTGCTCGATGGCCCCGATCAGCATCGGGATGAGCTCCTCGGAGGTGCGCATCTTCGGCTCGAGGTCCTCCTCCCAGTCGTGCGTGGTGTGGAGCAGGAGGGCGCGCTCGACGATGGCGTAGTCGGCGTCGTTGTCGCGCAGGAGCTCGCGCATGAGTCCCGCGGCCTGCTCGGCCTCGGGGCGTTCGGCCTCGCGCACGATGTCGTGCAGGGCGAGCACCCTGGCGCGGACCGCACGTGGCGTTGTCGCGTGCTGCAGATCGGCGGCGACGCGGCGTGCCCAGGTGAGCGACTCGTCGCGGAGGTCGTGCTGCTGGAAGCCGTAGATGATGCGCCGGGCGAAGATGACGCTCGCCTCGACGACGTTCTCGTCGATGTCCGCGATGCCTCGTGAGTAGAGCTCCTCGAGGACCGGGATGTTCTCGCGGAAGATGTCGAGCGGGGCAAGCGCGCTCATGAAGGCGGGGCCGCCGAACTGGCTCTCGACCGCCCAGAGCCGCTTCGACGGGTCATCCGAGTAGAGCTCGAGGGGCACGCCGTCGACGGGCTCAATCCCTTCCGGCGGGCTTTCCCACTCGGGCATGACGGCCTGGGAGACGGTGAACCGGAAGCGGGCGAGGTCCTCCGGCTCGTCGCTGCCTCCGCTGCCGAGCCCTCCGAGCTCGCCGAAGCGCTCGGTGCCCGCCGCCGGATCGGACCTGGCGAGGACGGCCGCGGCGGTGAGGCGCAGCGCGGTGCCGAGGTGCGGGTCGGCGTTGGCGCGACCCGCCGCGTCGAGTCGCTCGGCGAGGCCGGGGCTCCTTCCTTCGCCGACGATCAACTCGAGGCTGGAGGGCAGCTGGTCAGGGGCGGCGGCGTCGACGACGGCCATCACGCGGTCGTCGTCTCCTCCGCGGAGGTTGAGCACCAGTTCCATGGCGCGGGTGATGCCGAGGGCGGAGTCGAACCGTTCGGCGAGGCCCTCGACCTGGTCGTCGCGGGAGGCCGTCTGGTCGAGCAGGGCGCGGTCGGCCCAGTCGCGGGCGATTGTCGCGGCGTGCCTGGGGTTGACGCGCAGCCTGGCGAGGAAGAGCGCGAACTGGGTGAGCAGGTCCGGGCGCGACACCGTCTGCACGCGGGCGTAGAGCCGGTCGTAGACCTCGGTGACGACGTCGAGGAAGGGCCTCTCGTCGAGGTCGCGGTTGCGCAGGTAGGCGAGGCCGAGGTCGACGCTGAGTGGGTCGGTGTAGGGGGCGGGAAGAGGCTCGACGCCGCGGCGGGCGTCGTCGAGGAGGAGTTCGGCCTGGTCCCAGGTCTGTTCGGCGCGGTACCAGCGCGAGTCGTCACTGACGACGGGGAGGGCGAGCGAGGCGAGCGTCATCAGGATGTCGCCCGGCACCTGGTCGCCGACGCGTGCGCGGAAGTCGGTGACGATCTCCTGCCAGAGGTCGGCGCGTCCCGCGGTCACCACCGACTCGGCGAACGGGGACAGCGCCATCAGGTAGGCGCGCGGCATGACGGTCGCCGGGTCGAGCGCGAAGAGCCGGCGCAGCAGGTCGAGCCTGGCCGGGGAGACGCCGTCCGATCCGTAGCGGACGAGTCGGCCGATCGCCTGCGAGCGGCAGAGATCGGTCAGGTCGAGGGCGGCCAGTTCCGCGGACGCGGAGGCCAGGTCGTCGAGCTCGGCCGCGAGGGCGGAGATGCCTTCGTCGGACGGCGAGGCACCCGCATCGTGCGCGCCCCACATCATGCGGGAGATCAGGTTGACGGCGGTCAGCACGTCGTCGCCTCGGGCGGGCTCCGGTCGGGGCGCCGGGTCCTGGAAGGAGGCGCGCGAGATCCGGAAAAGCTGCTCGACCTCCCCGCGCAGTCGCGGGTCGCGGATGGAGCCGGCCTCCTCGAGCAGCGCCTCGAGCCCCGGGATGTTGACCTGCGGATCGAGCGGCGCCCGCGCCCACCGTCGCACGAGCGAGGAGGCGAGCGTCCAATCTTCCATGGGACAAGCCTAGGCGTCGGCCGGGCCGCCACCGGGGCCGTCGACCTGGCGGCCCGTCGGGAGGCCTCGCCGTGGCGGCCCAACGGGTCGACGCACCCCGCAGGTCAGCGCCCGCTCGACAGCCACCCTTCGACCGCCGCGACGGTGTCGTCGACCCTCTGGCCGGTGGTGTCGAGGCGGAGACCGGGGGCTTCGGTCCAGGCGTCGAGGTCGGCCTTGAGGTGGGTCCAGTGCGCGGCGACCTGTTTGGCGCGACCCGCGTCGCGCTCGGCGATGGCCTCGAGGCTCGGGGTCAGGATCACCAGCAGCAGCGACGGCCCGAGCCGCCGCACGTACTCCTCCCACAGCGCGGGCCACAGCACGACGTCGGAGATCGCGACGTCGAAGCCGGCGTCGGCGAAGTTGCGCGCCAGGTCGGCCAGGTTCAGCCTCCGCAGGGCCAACTGGGCCTCGGCCTCGTCTCCCGGGTCCTGTCCGGGCAGGACGGCGCCCGACACGACGAACCGCTCGCCGACGTCGTCGGTGTCGAGGTGGACGCCGCGGTCCCGACGCTCGGCGAGCGCCCTCGCGACGGTGCTCTTTCCGGAGCCCGGCAGCCCGGAGACGATGGTGATCGACATGCCGCCATCGTGTCACGCCCCGGCCGGCTGCGCCGTCTCCTCCTGTTCGAGCTGGGTGTAGGCGATCTTGCCGACGAGGGTGGTGGGCAGCTCGTCGCGGAACTCGACGCTGCGGGTCACGGCGGGTCCCTACTTCAGCATGAGTCGCTCAGAAGGATCCTCGTCGAGCGTGAAGTGCGACACGCTGACCTGCAGCATCGCGTTAAAGCGCGTCAGTGGCCGATACTTAGCCTGCCGCCTTCGCGAAGTCTCGCGCCAGGTCGAACTGGGTCTTATATGTGAAGCGCTGCGTCGGATCGCCGGTGTGCGCCCAAACGATCATCGCTTCAACAAGGTCGCGGAGGTACTGCAGCACGTTCTTCGACAAGAACCCGCGGTCGGCCGTGATCATCGAGATGTTCCTCTCGATGGCCTCGCTGGCGGCGCGTACCTGGCCCTCGATCGTTGGCATCAGCCCCCTTACCTTACTGTCGCGATTGCCCGCTCAGGTCTTCCGGAGCGCGTGCTGCTTCTCGGATTCTCGCGGATCTTGGACGTTGTCAACCTGTTTAGGACAAGTCGGTAACCAAAAGTACGCGACTAGCAGCTGCTGGGCTGTGCAGAGCCACCGTGCCGGTGGAGGTGACGCATGCAGGGACCCGGCGAAGAAGGATGCCTCTATCGTGATTCGTGAACTCGGAACCTCACCTGGGCGCCCACCTCAGCCCGCCAAACCCACCTTGGGCTTCGCCCACGACCGACCCTGGGTGTCCTTCAAGATGTCGTACTCCACGTCCACGTGCGGCTCGATCGCGCTGTACTTGTCGTTCGGCGCGCCGATGATCAACTGGAAGCCCAGCCCCCTCCACGCGCCGATCGCGCGGGCGGTGAAGTGGGCGTCGGCCTTGATCAGGGCCTCGTCGAGGAACACCGGGGCGTAACGCGGGCGCTCCGACCCCGCGTCGCCCAGCTGGTAGCGCAGGGCCGCGCCGACGATGAAGGCGATCAGCTCCTGCGACTCGCCGCCCGACTTCTCGCCGATGTGGTCATACAGCGCCACGTGCTTCTTCGTGACGGCGTCGACCCGCTCCGCGCTGACCCGGACGTGGTTGCGCACGTCGATCAGGTCGGAGAAGTCGGGTGCGGTGCGGCGGATCCGGTCGATCAGCTTCGACATCCGCGTGTACGCCGCCTCGCGCTCCTCGTCAGACGACGCCGCCTCGATCAGGGCCCGCACGTCGCGCAGTTCCTTGCGGAACCGCGACCTCACGACCGACTGGTTCTCGCGCGTGGCGATCTGCAGCCGGTGGTCGTCGTCGTAGAAGGGCAGGTCCTGCATGATCAGGTTGATCGGCTCGATCCGCTCCCGGATCTCGCGCAGCGACCGGCCGAGCGTCGAGTCGAGGTTGGTCAGGTCGTTGCCCGACAGGTTGAGCAGCGAGTCGCGCCACTCGGCCTCCAGCTCGTGCAGGCCGCTGGTCTCGAGGTCCTCGAGGATCCGTTCGAAGTCCTCGACGCCGCCATCCGGGTCGGCGAGCAGGTTCGGGTTGGGCCAGCGGTCGAGGAACGTGGCGAGGGTGCGGCGCAGCGTCTCGCGCTGCTCCCCCAGGGTCTCCTGCGCGTTGCGCTGGTCGGCCGACAGCCGCTGGGCGGCGTTCTCCAGCGCCGCGTCGAAGCGGCGCAGCTCGTCGGAGGCGGAGGTCGAACGTTCGCCGTCGGGGACGTCGAACTGGCGGTCGAGGTAAGCGGCCTGCTCCTCGGTCAGCTCGATCCCTGCGTCGCCGGCGGCCTCGAGGGTCTCGTCTGCGGCGTCGACCTCCTCCATCACCTGGCCCCACTTGTCGGCGAGGCGGTCGCGTTCGTGCTTGGCACGACCGATGTCCTCCCGCAGCGCGGTGACCTTCTCCTGCGCCTTGGCGATCTGCTGCTGGATGCGGGCGATGGTCGGGTTCCCGGTGGTGACCTCCTCGATGACGCCGTGCCAGCGGCGACGCTCGTCCTCGAGTGCGTCGACGTCGACCTGGTCCCAGGTCAGGTCCGCGACGACCCCGTAGGCGGCGTTGCGCGCGTCGATCGCGTCGAGCGAATTCGCGGCCGCGTCGAGCGCGTCGATGGCGTCGCCCAGGCGCCAGCGGGCGTCGTCGATCTGGGCGGCGAGGTCGAGCAGGCGGCGCTGGTTGGAAAAGCCGAGCACGTTCGAGCGACCGTGGCCGCCGTGCGCGCCGCGGCTTCCCTGCGACATCTGGCCGCTCATGGTCAGCGCGGTCGAGTGGCGCTTGAGCTCCTCGGGGGCGGTGACGCAGACGAAGGAGAAGCGGTCGACGAGGCGGTCCTGCAGCCAGCCGGTGAACGGCGACGGCTTGTAGTCGAGCCGGCCGGGGAGGGTGCGGTCGTCGCGCGGCGGCGACAGCGGCTGCCCGACGGGGACGCCCTCGTAGCGGAGCCGGACGGGGGTGCGGACGGAGTTGATGGCGGTGCGGAACAGCGGCAGCCGGTCGGAGTCGATCAGCAGCGTCGTCGCGAAGCCGCCGAGCGCCAGGTTGAACGCCTCGCGCCACGGCTCGAACTCGGTGCGCACCTCGATCAGCTCGCCGACGAACGGCAGGTCGTCGGTGCTGAGCCCCGCGGCCTTGGCGAGTAGCTCGCGCGACTCGTGCAGGGCGGCGGGGATGTTGTCGCTGCGGGTCTGGGTGCGACGGCGTTCGGCCTCAAGCTCAGCGACCTCACGCTCGGCGGCGGTGCGGGCGGCTCGGGCCTCGGCGTAGGCGTCGCGGGCGCCGGACTTGGAGTCGCCGTCGGCGAGCGCGAGGCGGGCACGGTCGGCGAGGGCGGCGAACTGCTTGCCGCTCTTGATCTCGACGCCCAGCGTCGCGAGGGCGGCGTCGAGGCGTTCGCGCTGGCGTTCGACCTCGGTGGCGCGGCGTTCGACGTCGCGCAGCTCGCGCTGGGCGGTGTCGAGCTGGTCACCGCCGGAGGTGCGCAGGACCTCGGACATGCCGTCGCGCTCGGCCTCGGCAGCCTTGGCGAGTTCCTGCTTCTCGCGGACTGCCTGGTCGGCGCCGAGCTTGCGGGCGCGCAGCTCGGTCTCGACGTCGTGAAGCAGGTCCTGGCGTCGGCTCGCCTGCCAGAGCGCGGCGAGGGAGGAGGGGTCGTTGAAGTGGCCGACGGCGCCGATCAGGCGCATGCGTTCCGCGGCGTCGACGATCCTGGCCTTCAGGCCGCGGATGGGTTCGAGGGCGCGGACCTGCTGGCGCGCCGTCAGCATCCGGTTGCGGGTGGAGTCGAGGCCGTCGAAGTGGGCGACGACAGCGTCGGCAGTGGCAAGCGTCTCGGGCTCCTCGAGGACCATCTTCTTGTAGAGGTCGTCGACGGTGGTGATCTGCTGGCCTGCCTGGATGCGGGCGAGCAGGCTCATCGCCTTGTTGCCGGAGCCGGCGGCGCCGATGCCGAGCGCGGCGTGGAGCTTTGCGGAGAACTCGCGGTCGGTGCCGACCGTCTCGAGGCCGGTGGCGCGGACGGAGGAGTCGCTGAGCCGATGGGTGGCGGCCTGCTGGAGCTGGCGCAGGTCGAAGTCGCCGTCGAAGGTGGCGCGGATCCGCACGGTGTCGTCGAGGATGCGAGCCGACGTCGGGATGTACCAGGCGCGCACGGCGGTGAAGCGGGCGCCGTCGTGGTCGGCCCAGGTCATGGCGACGGCGGTCCAGGTGTCGGTGCCGTCGCCGCGGAGGACGCGCATCTTGGTGCTGCCCTCGTCGGTGCGGGACTCGTCGAGCTTTCCGCGGCCGTAGGAGACGATGTTGCGCTGCTCCTGGCCGCGGGGGCGGCCGGTGACCGCGCCGTTGGAGGCGCCGTTGAACGGGGTGGTGTGCGGCATCATCAGGGCGATGTAGGCGTCCATGAGGGTGGACTTGCCGGAGCCGGAGCCGCCACAGAGCATGGTGGCGGTGGGGGCGAAGCGGACGCGGTGGTAGCCGTCGTAGCCGCCCCAATTGACCAGTTGGAGGTCCTCGGCGACCCACTGCTGCATGCGGGAGGCGGCGGGGATGAGCCCGAAGAGGGTGTCGAGCATGGTCACAGCGTGTCTCCTTCCTCGTCGTCGCCCAGCTGCGGCTGGGTGCGGGGGTCGGGGCCGTCGTCGGCCTCGTCCTCGGCTTCGTCATCCGTCTCGGGGCGCTCGGCGAGGGGGTCGCCGGCGTCGAACTCGGACTCGTCGACCTGGCCGAGCTCGTCATCCTCGTCCTCGGAGTCTTCGTCGTCGACGGCGTCGGTGGGGGACTCGTCGACGGGACGGTTGCGGGTCTCGGCGGTGTCGCGGAGCCAGGCGGCGAGCTCGCGGAGTCGCTCGGAGCTGAGCACGATCTCGACCAGGGAGCTGATCCGGTAGCGGCCCTCGGATTCCTCCTCGATGACGCCCTCGTTGCGCAGTCGCTGCAGGGCGCCGCGGATGGCCTTCTGGCGGCGGGCGGTGTTGCCGTCGGATTCGGCGAAGTAGGTGAGCACCGTCTGCTCGACCTCCTCGACGTCGACGCGGGCCGACTGCTCCCCCGCGCTGGATTCGCGCTGGTAGACGGTGCGCAGGTGCACGAGGACGAGGGTCTCGGCGCGGCTGTAGGCGTCGTCGCGCAGGAGGATGGGGACCTCCATCTCGTCGGATCGGACCTGCGACTTGTAGGCGACGCCGCGGTCGTGGTCGATCTCGAGGCGGACGAACAGGTCGTTGAGGCGCGACTCGATGACCTGCTGGTTGTCGAGCAGGACCTTCCAGTCGTCGCGGCTGCGGTCCTTGAGCACGAAGCGGCGCTGGAGGAGGCGGACGAGGACGCGGCGGATGTCGTGGTCGAGGACGCCGCGGTCGCCTGCGAAGAGTTCGCCGGGGTCGTTCTCCATGGCGACGGGCGCGATGAAGCCGGTGACCTCGTCGGCCACGGCGTCGGTCTGGACCTCGTCAGTCATGCGGGTGCTCCTTGGTGGTGCGGGCGGTGACGGCGCCGAAAGCGAAGCGGCGGCTCGTGCCGTCGGGGCGGAGGGCCTCGACGATGGAGACGTCGTCGCCCTCCGTCATGCCGTTGCGGTGGGCGATCTCGAGCAGGCCCAGCAGGTCGACGGGACGGCGGACCTCGCGGGACCCGCCCTCGAAGGCGCTTGCCAGGTCGAAGTCGTCGCCGAGGGTGGCGACGTACTTCTCGAGCTCGACGTAGTGGGGGCCGCCCCAGGAGCGCTCGTCGGCGTCGAGGAAGTCGACGTCGTCGTCCTCGCCGTCACGCAGCGGGTCGGGCGCGCCGGGTGGGCGGATGTCGCTGAGCGACTGGCGGAGGTGGCCGACGTCGGCGACGGGGAAGCTGCGCAGCGGGTCGATGCGGTCGCCGGGGCGGGAGGTCTGCATCCAGGTCTGGAGGCCGGCCATGACGTCGCGGAGGAGGTCGTCGACCTGGCGGTCGCGGATGGGGTCGTGGGTGCGGACCTGGGCGGTGATGACGTGGCTTGCCCGGCGCTGCGCGGCCAGGACCTCTTCGACGCCGAGCTCGACGCGGCGGCTGATGGCGCGCAGGTCGGCGCGCTGTTCGTCGTCGAGGAGTCGGGCGAACGGCTTGGCCATGAGGGCGGCGAGCTGGTTGGAGAGTTGGTCGATGTGTTCGGGCTCGCCGATCAGGCGAAGCGCCCCCGCGAACGCGCGGCCCTCGGGGGTGGCCTGCATGACGTGCTGGCCGCGTTGGAGGTACTCGCGCAGGACCTCGCCGGTGGGGCGGATGTCCTGGCGCAGATCGGTGACGACGTCGCGCTGCATGGCCTTGATGGACTCGGCGACGCGGGAGAAGTCGGCGGGCAGCTCGCGGGCGAGGTGGAGGATGTTCTCCGCCTCCTCGAGCAGCTGCTCCTCGTCGGCCGGTTCGACGGGGCCGCCGCCCTCGAGGCGGGCGATCTCGGCGTCGAGGTCGTCGCGTTCCTTGCGGAGCTTGGCGAGGCGCACCTCGGGGTTGTCGTCGGCGTCGAGGCTGAGCCGGTCGACGGACTCGAGCAGGGTGCGGACGCGGGACTTGGTGACGCGGGTGCGGCCGCCGCCTGCGCGGCCAGCGACCTCGAGCGCTCCGACGGCCTGGGCGGAGAGCCGGTAGACCTCGACGTCGTCCTCGATCTGCGGGACGAGCCAGCCGACCTTGACCCAGTGTCGGCAGATCTCGCGGGCGGTACCTGAGGGGAGTCGTCGCTCGTCGTCGTCATAGCCGGCGGCGCGGAGCTGGTCGATGGTCTCGCCGATCTCGGCGTGGGCGTCGGAGACGGCGACGGTCGGTCGGTCGGGGGTGAACACGACCGAGAGCGCGGCGACGACGAAGGGGGCGTATCGACCGTGGAGCAGGTCGAGCATCGGGTTCCTGAAGGCCGCGACTGAACGCCGGTAGGCGGCCTCCGCACGCGTGTTGGACATCGGGAGTTAGCTTAGGCGTGGAGGGGCTGGGTGGGCGATTCGGCCGGTGAGGACTGGAACTCCATCGGCAGGTGCTCTTGGCCTACCCGCTACCAATCGGCGCACGCCCAAGGGCGGTCGAGGGACGAGCCACCGTTGTAAAGTGGAGCATGCAGTTCACCTTGGCCGGTCGGTCTTTCGAGTTCACCGCCGACATCGTCCGTCGCAAGCTGGCTGGCCACGTACCCGAATCGATCCAGGAGCACTGGGTTGAAGTCGACGGCGTCCGTTGGCCGGTGAAGCAGGTCATGGCAATCGCGACCGGGCTCGAGCGACGTCGCTTCCAGTCCCAGAGCAGCCGCCGCCTGCTCGAACGCCTCGGCTTCTCCGTCGGCCAGGGTAAGGCCTTGACCTCCGCGAGTCCGAGGAGTGGCAGTGGTAGGGCGAGGGTCGACCCCGCTGCGCTCCAAGTCTTGGAGTACGTTGACGTACAGGTCACCTTCCAGTGGCTGAAAGCTGGCCCGATCACTCTGGATGCCGAGGGGCTACCCAAGTTCCCGCGGCTGCCGCGCGTGCCCGGCCTCTACCGCTTCGATTTTGGACGCGACGATGACGGCGTGCACACCCTCTACATCGGCGAGTCAGTCAACCTAGCCCGTCGTGCGAGCAACTACCGCAACGCAAAGACAGACCAGAGCCGTCAACGCACCAGCCGCCGGATCCACAAGGAGATCGTCAAGCACCTACAAACCGGCGCCTCCATTGAGTTCGCGATTGCCCCTCACGTAACTATGCACGGCGGCGAGGACACTGACCTGCGCCTGAAGTCTGCCCGCTGCTTGGCCGAGAGCGCGGCGGTCCTCATTGCTCAGACGACGCCGTCCACGCGCGTCCTCAACATCGACGTGGACCTTGGGGAGCCCGATGCCGTGAAGTGACCCGGCGACGTGCGCTCGCGGATGCGCACCTGAAGCTGGCTGCCGCCACGCAGGACTGGAAGGCAAGTCCAGCACCGTCGTGACAAGGCCACCCGACCGTCTCAAACAGTCGCCGGTTCAAGCGGCCCTAAACTTAGACAAGCTCTATTCTTCCTGGTCAGAGGGGCATTTCTGCGTTACGACGCCAACTCAGCAAGCCTCCCCATCGGTGGATCGAGGCTAGCTAATCTCCGGGCAGCAATGGCCGACCCAGAGACTGTTTTCGACTTCTGACCTTGTCCGCCTTGAGTTGATCGGACCTAGCGGAAGCTTGGCAGGAGGTCTTCATCAGGCCAAGGCAGAGTTCGGCCACGTCAATGAGTCTCACGGATCGCGACAGTCAGTCGCAAGCACCCTGTCCAACCCGCGACGGGAGCCTCAGAATCGCTAGGCGTGGCCTGGACCAGCACCTACGACATCGTGTTCGTGAGGTGGGCTCCGATGTACCCGACGTACACCTTGCCGGTGGTCGCATAGCAGTCGAGGAAGTACATGCGGGGCGACACCATGCCGATTGGCGCGAGCTTGAAATGGGCCTCCATCACTGCGTGGCCAGATGCGTCAGCCTCGATCGGGACGGGAAACTCGCGGAGATCGCCCCAGCGCTCCATGGTGGCCTTGGTCTCCTTGCCACCGAACTTGTTAGTGGGCATGGATCGGTAGCCGTTGGGAGTCTCTCGGAAGTACTCGCGCACGCCTGTGCTGCAGAGTCCGCTCGACCGAGCGCGCAGGTAGTCCGCGAGCGCGAGATAGCCATCCCACGCAGCATGCACGGCGTTCCCGAGTGTGTCGTGCTCATCAAGAACCAGCACTTCGTTCTCGTTGCCGGTGAAGAGCACCCCGGCCTGCTCGAACTCTCCACAACGCTCCAGCAGATCCGCGAAGCTATCGGGATAAACGGTGTATGCCTCATTGGGGATTGCGCCGTAGGCAGCTTCAAAGTCCTTCAGCTCTGCCAAGCGACGCTTCAGGTAGGCGTTCTCGTCGCGCAGTTGCGAGGCTGCGTCGCCCGCGACTCGTGCGTCGAGTTGCGTGTTGTCGTACGCAGCCTGCAGCGCCGAGACCCGCGCCTCGAGCTCACTTTCCCGCGAATCGCGCTCTGCAAGTTGGGATTGGAAGACCGACACATTCGCCTGCACGGCGTCGACGTGTGCTGCCCTAGCGGCGAGAGCCGTGAGTGACTCTGGTGTCAGGTCGTCCAGCCCGAGCGAGGTTCTGACAACGTCGAGAACCGCTCGCGCCTGGGCGAGCTGGGCCTGGAGCGCCGCTTGACGCTCCCGTGGCGCCAGATCTGTGGGGTCCGTCTCAGGAGCCCTATCAACGACGGCCCGGCTGTCCTCGTCGGAACGGTCACGAACATCGATGGGCGGTTCCGGAACCGAGGTTGCCCCTGCCTGCTCGAGTAGATACTCGACGGTGTCAGGAGTGACGATCGGTTCCGCTCCGGCGGCCCCAGCGTCCGCAGTCGACGTCGTCTGATGCGGCTTCACATGCGCCGGATCCGCCAGGGGCACGCTGGTAATTGACTCGACCAGAGTCTGGTCCTCAAGCCGCCTGAGCACCCGGTCAACAGCGGCATACCCCTCGATCCGGGGAGTCAGCGATGCATGCCTTCGGGCGATTCGTCCGAGGAGTTGCTGGATCACGTCGTCCCGCTCGCGCACAAGCCGATCTGTTGTCAGCCACTTGTGCCGGAACCCGTCAGAGCGGACGGCCGGGTCCACGTCGCCATGGAAGGTGCGGATCGTCCAGGGTGCGATCGAATGCGATGGGCCCAGCGCCTCCGCCACGTAGGCCGTGGCCTCGGGCGTCAGCACGGCCATCTGGCCGAGGCCTCGGACCTGGGTCACCCATCGACCGACCTGTGCGGCGAAGGCGCGGAAGTCGATGCCCGCCTTGTCAGATCCCGCGACGAAGTAGAGACCGCGGCGTTCCGGGTCCGTCAGGCGTTCCAAGAAGTCCTCGGCATTGCCAGGGCTCACTATCAGCGGCTTTGACGTTACGGAAGAGAGCCCGTCGCGCGTCCGGAGCGTGTCCAGTAGATTGGTCGCCAGCCGGGGCACTGCCGCCCACCGACCGTGACTGTTTGCCACCTGTAATGCCAGCCATGGGTCTCCCGCACGAGGAACCGAAACCGTCAACTGGGTTCGCCACACTCCCTGCGTCCGCGTCTCCTCGGTCAGGCGGAACCGAAACTCCCGGCCGGTCTTCGACTCGTGGTGAAGAGTCAGCAAGTCGCGGCTGTTCTCGCGGTCCGTCTGGAACCCATTGCCATCGAACCTCGGATCCCACGCCTTGGGTCGGTGACGCAGCCAGGAAGCGACCTGAGCGACAGCTTCGTCGATCACGTCACGGCCGTCGGGCTCGACCGCTAGCGACATCAGGAACGCATTTGACGCTGCCCGCTCATCCACCAAAGTTTCAGGTTTCCTCACATTGGCGAGCGTAGAGACGACCGCCGACATCTGTCGGACAAACCAGGAAAACGCGTGGAGTCCATGACGGGTAGGCGGGATGGACATCCGGGATCGTCCCATCCGGCGGTGGCCTTGGCGATTGTGGGCCCTCGGGCCGCTGAGTTTCTCGACTTGAAGACTCCCGAGCCGACGAAACGCCGACCCGACCAATATCGACAAATTCAGATACTCAGCTGATATCTGGAAAACTTGATAATCGCGGTATGTCCTGAAATCCTGATAGGTGACGACATGACCACGAGGACGCCACTGCTGCGAGCAGCGGGCGACTTCGGGTTGGCCATCCAACAGGCACGCATCGCGCGCGGCAAGACCCAGACTGAACTGGCCGACGAGATCGGCGTCACTCAGTCGAGGATCAGCGCCATCGAGTGCGGGCAGACGACGATCCTGCTGGCGAGCATCCTCGAACTGGCCCACTCGACCGGCATCTCGCTGACCGCCACCTGGGAGGACGACGATGCGCCCTCGCCGTTGACCCCTGAACCTGCCCGATCAGTTCAGAGCGAAGGCTAGGTCCGGCTGCGGCGGCATACGGTGGCTGCTAGGTTCGGGGCATGGGGTTTCGTGTACGCAAATCTTTCAAAGTCATGCCCGGTGTGCGCATGACAGTCACCACAAAGGGCCTCAGCGCTTCCGTGGGATCAAAGGGCAACCGAGTCACCATCAACTCTAAGGGTGGAGTGACCCAGACAGTCGGAATCCCTGGGACCGGAATCTCGTACTCGAAGAGGTCCGGTGGAGGTTCACGTGCGCCACGGTCCAGCAGCGCACCGAGATCGGTGGGTGCAGACGCGCCCATCCAGCCCCCGCACGTGGCAGCCAAGCCGGGCATGCTGGCGCCAAAGTGGGAGAAGGAGCTCTACAGGGCAGTCACCACCGGCGCCATCGGCTCGCTCGGGAGCATCGCGAGCCGGTTCCCCGAAGCACGTCACACCTGCATGGTCCTCGATGCGTTCGCTGGCTCGGGCTCCGAACAGTCAGGCGCTCTCTTCGAGGAAGTGTGGCGCTCCGGTTACCGACCTGAAGATGATCGCTTCCTGCAGACCTATATGAGCAGAAGCACCGGAACAGTTGGCATCGCTCCAGGGGTCTACGTCACGATGCCGCTGAACCGAGACCTGATCGGGCTCACGTTAGCTGAGTTCCGGCAGGCTCAAGGCGACCTCCCCGGCGCAATCGAAGCCATCGAGTCATTGGATCCGACCTTTCCAGCAGCGGTTTCACTGGCTGAGCTCTACAACGAAGCAGGTCGTCACGCCGAGGTGATCGAGCTGACCAATGGGGTCACAAACGAAGATGACTTCACGTCGTTCCTTCTGGCGCAGCGTGGCGTCGCATTCACAGAGCAGGGCTACTTCGACGCCGCTCGCGAGGCGTTCAAGCAGTCTCTCGCGAGGCGCAGCCAAGCCCAGGCGATCAAGCACAACACGCTTGCCCACCGCGCAGAGACTTACCGCCGAGAGGGGAAGCGAGCAATGGCACGAAAGGACTTGGAACGCATCCTCGCCGACGATCCGGCCTTTCCAGGACTCGCCGCAGCCTTGGCTGAGGTCAGCTAGGGGGACTGCCGACCGGTTCGTCTCAGGCGCGGTCCGGTGCAGCGTGAGGCCTGGCCGCCCCTGGCGCCGATGCCGTCGTCAGGGGCAGCCCCTCAAGGTCCGAGGTTCGGCTCAGAGCTTCGCCTCCGAGACCGAGTCGTCGATCACGAACGACACGAAGGTGTCGCCGTCCTCATCCTTAGACTCGACGTTGTAGGCGCGCCGACCGACCAGCTTCTCGACGGCGCCCGCGAGACGCTCCAACCGAGAGTTCGCGAACAGGTCGACCCGGCCTGCCGGGTTCTCCGGCTTGTCGACCTCCTCGGCCTCGATGTGGCACCGGAACTCGTCCAGGACGTCTTCCAGGGGGTACTGCGACTCCCCCTGCTCGAGGACGTACTCGAGGGCAACGACGAAGTAGCCGTCATCGAGCTTCTCGAAGATCTCGGTCTTGTCCGTGGGCCGGAAGTTGGCGGTGTCGTCCAGGAATGCCGGATGGGCGGTGCGGGTGAAAAGCATGATGAAGCTCCCTCAACTGTGCGGTCAGGTAGGGGCCAGTCTGCCGTCAGGTCGTGTCACCAAGCGGGCCAGGAGCGCAGATGCCCCGGCTTTCATCCCTCGAGCGGCCTGACACAGCCACAATCGGGCGCCAGAGCCGTAGGGTCGGTCTGAAGGCACAAGACGACGCGAGAGTAGAATCAGCAGATGACACGGCCCGAGAAGCAACGGTCGGCGGATCGCATCCTATCGAACGTCATCGCCAGACATGCGCTCACGAACGCCGTGGTCAGTTACGTCACGTCATCGTTCAACACCATCTATCGAGTGTTGGCCGACCAGGGCGAGTTCATGCTCCGTGTGGGCCCTCCACAACGCATCCATGAACCACATGTGACACAGGCCGAGGAGGCCTGGACAGACCGGATTCGGGAGGCCGGACTCGCCGCTCCACAGATGATCCGGACATTGGATGGCAGCGCCGTCGTCACCGAAGAGCGCGGAGCGGAGCGCCAGGCCGTGCTTTTCACGTGGATGGACGGCACCGGCTTTCAGTGGCCGCTCACACCGGGTCAGGTCGAACTGCTTGGCGAACTGAGTGCGCAACTGCACAGTGCTGTGTCACCCAACGCTACTCGCGCGCCAGGTGTTCTCGATGCCAGCCGCCCGATCCTCTTTGCCGCCCCCGACCTGCTTTCCACCGCACCATCGGCACACCGTGCGCTCTTTCGGCGAAGGTTCAGCGAAGCTCAGGCGTGCCTACGCGAGATCTGGTCGACCGCGCACGAGATCCCGCGGGTGTTGCACTTCGACCTCACGCCTAGAAACGTCCTTCAGCTCACGGATGGTCGGCTTGCCGTCATCGACTGTCAGGACCTCGCGTGGGGGCATCGGGTGCAAGACATTGCGAACACGCTCTACGGCATCACGCGGGGAAAGCTGGACGAGACGGTCACCGCGCTGTTCCGGGCTGGCTACCAACGCCACGCGGCTTGGCCGGATCTGGACGCTGGACGCCTCCGTCAGTTGTTCATTGCCAGAAGGATCGTCATGATCAACTTGGCCCTGATTCTTCGTCGCCCTGGTCTCGCAGCGTATCTGGATAACCATGCTGCGGCATTGAGCTGACTTGACTCTGCCGTCGCGTCCTGGAGTGAGGCGTCCATCGCGTCACCGCTGGGGTGAGAGCAGACACCAGGTTTGCCTGCGCAGTGGCGACGGGATACTGCGGGCCATCGATCATCAGAGCCAGATCGCCTGGCTGAGCAGGATCGCGGCAACCACCGGCTCATCCACCGCCGGGCCGGTACCGCGCGCTTCGCTCAACGGCACAGGCCAGGCGGGCCATCGCAACGAGGATGGTCCGATCCGCGTCCAAGGTGGGTGGTCAGGTAGCCATCATGGGCGGACCGCCCGCCGAGCTCATCGTGCTGCGGGCTGCGCGTCGCCTCTTGCCAATGCGAGTCCTGCTCCGGTCCAGGCCTCGTCCTTGCTTAGGTCCTGCAGCGTGTCCAGCCAGTCTGGAATGCCAGCGGGCGTCTGCTCACCGTCGTCAATCTCCGCAACGAGGCTGCCGTCCTCGCGCTGGTCGATTGCGACTGTTGCTCCACCGAATCGGGCGATGTGTCGTCGCTTCCGGAGCGTGTGCGCAGGCAGCGAACTGAGCAGGTTCCACTCCTGGTTGTTGAGGTACAGATTGGTACACGCGACCTCGTGGGGGCCTGCGTCCAACCGGACTTTGTGGCTCAACTTTTGGGTGACCGTCCCATCCGCATCATGCACTTCGCGGAGACGTAGTCGTGTCCCGATGACGTATCGATCGACGATGTCCTGCGTACTGGTCACCACATCGGGAACCGGCCGTAGGACGTAGCGGCGTTCTCGTTCGACTAAGGCGTACTTCAGTGGGTGGTCCGGATGACCTCGCCTTTGCTCGCCTGATGCCGCCTCGCCCGCTGAGGACTGTCATCCCAAGAGCACGTTGATGGCCATGTCGACGATCGTTCCGCGTGACTCCAGCGCAGGGAGCTCAGAAATCGGCATCCAGCATGCGAACTCAGTCGAACCATCGGTCTCGGTGGTGCCAAGCTTGCCGCCGATGATGGTTCCGGCGTAAAGGAACCGCTGGGCTCGGAATGGCCTGGTGTCGGCTGTGGCAGGCGCAGTTTCGTAGGAGTCGGCGAGTATCCGCTGCACCGATACGTGGTAACCGGTCTCCTCGTAGGTCTCTCGAATGGCAGCATCGCGTAACGGTTCGTCGAACTCTATGCCCCCACCGGGCAGCGTCCAGCAGGGCGGATTAAGTTCATCCCCCCGGAACCAAGTGAGCAAGACTCGCCGCTGCTCATCCGTGAGCAGCACGTACGCTGCCAGACGTGTGTCGTACTCGGTGAAATGCATGTGCTCTCTCATTCTTTCGGACTTGGGCGCGCATTGATCAGCCAGGAGCTGTAGTGCTCGGTCACGGTGCCACCGAGTGCTTCGACGATTGAGGATGCTTGTCTCACCTCAGACTCCGACCAGTCGCTGAAAGTCGCAAACAGAGTGTGGACCTGGTCGGCGGTCAGCTCGATCGACCAGCGGTAGCGGTGCACCTGCTCAACGGTGAAGAGAGACGTCCTGGCGATCTTCGTCGCGGTGTGATCGGCGTCCTCTGGGTTCCCTTCTCGGGTGGCACCTCGGCGGTCGACGATGCGCTGGAGCTCGTGTCGGAATGGGCTGACTTCCGCGTCGGGGTCACCGAAGACATTGCGCCAGACCAGGAACCTGGCTTCGGGAGTGAGTGCTGTGTGAACGAGCGGCAGCACGACATCAAGGTCCAGCCAGTGGATTGAGGTGGCTGCGACAGCGAGGTCGAAGGACGCGGTCTCCGGTTGGATGTCTTCAGCGCGCGAGCGCACCACAGTGGCCGTGGGGAACCTCTCTTGAAGGATTGCCGCCAGCTTCTCGCCAGGCTCGACCGCGAGCACGTCCATTCCGCGGGCAAGGAGTTCGCTGGTCGCCTCTCCGCTACCGGCTCCGAGATCAAGTGCCCGTCGTCCGGGTTCGACCAGGCCGGTGGCTAGGACATCTCTCCACAGCGCAGCCGGGTAGGGCGGTCGGGCAGAGCCGTAACTAGTCGCCACTGCGTTGAAGTGCATCGGATCGGGACTGTTGCTCATTGGCGTACCTCCGGCTCAGTGGGGCAGGCCGGACCAGGCGGACACCAGTAGCGCAACGGCGAGCCCGAGATCGAGGACGAAGCAGGCTTCGGCGAGTGAGCGGCTTACCACTTTGTTGCGGACGAAGTGCGCCACGTCCCAGGCGGTGTGGCCGATCGCGGCGATCGCGGCCAGACCAATGGTCCAGGTGGTTCCGGACATCATCGCTGCCAGAGCGATGGCGGTGTAACCGAGGAAGCCCACGGTCTGTACGACGATGGCACGGCGGTGGGTGCCGGCGGCGCTGATGAGCCCGAAGACTGACAGGCCGATGCCGATCACGATCAGTGTGGCGGTGGGGTCCAGGCCGGTGAGTTTGGCGAGGACAACCGCGGCGCTGGCGACGATTACCATCACCCAAACGCTCCGCTGAGAGCCGAGGACGGCCGCCCCGAGGTAGCAGGTGGCCGCGATGATGATGATCATGGCGGTGACGTGGGGGTCGGCTCCACTGGCCAGGTTGGCGAGCAGAGCCAGGAGGCCGAGCGCGGACGGCCAGCGGGAGATCACGTGTCGGAATCCCCGTGCAACCCGGCCGGCTGCGGGCTGGTGGAGGTGACTGTCGAGGTGTGTGGTGTTGTTCATAGCCTCAGTCTGGGTGCGACGAGCGCCTGGTGATCCCGTGGGTTTGTCACGAAGATCCTGGGTGGCACGCACGGTCAAACCCAGCCGTTCTCGCGTGCGATTCGATGGGCTTCTGCTCTCGACTCGGCATGGAGTTTCTGGGCAATGGACGCTAGGTGGTTGCGCACCGTGCCGGGTGAGAGAAACAACCCGCGCGCTATATCGCGCACCGGACGATCCGCTTGCGCGGCTAACAGCACCTCGGTCTCGCGAGGGGTGAGTGGGCTCGGCTGGATGGTGAGGGCGTCTGCGGCGAGAACTGGGTCCACGTAGCGTTGTCCTTCGTGGACGCGGCGGATCACGTCCGCAAGGGCGGTGCCAGGCGCGCCCTTGGCGAGGAATCCTTGGGCGCCAGACAGCAGCGCTTGGCGCAACAGATACGGGCGTCCGTGGCCGGTGAGGATCACGCCGGCGCACTCGGGCAGGGTGCTGCGCAGCTCCTTGATCACGCTGATGCCGTCGAGCTTGGGCATCTGCAGGTCGACGACCGCGACCGCTGGCCGATGCCGTAGCGCTTGCTCGACTGCTTGTCTGCCGTCTGGAACGGAGCCGATCACCGCAATGTCCGGCTCGCGTTCCAGGAGACTCGCCAGGGCCACCCGGATCAGTTCGTCGTCCTCGGCCAGGAGAACCCGGATCGGCGTTGTCATCGGGAACCCGCGGCTTCAGCCGAGCACCGGACGCAGAGTTCGAACCAGGACTCGTTTTGGACAATGGACATGCTCGCGCCCTGCGTGGCGCAGCGTGCAGCGAGGCCCGCCAACCCGGTGCCGTCTGACGACTCCCAGCGCCTGGACACGCCGTCGTTGGCGATAGTCAGCCTCAGGTGAGGTCCTTCGGTAGTGAGTGAGATCGCGACCTGGGTAGCCGCACTGTGGCGGAGCAGGTTGGTCACGGCTTCCCGGGCCACCGCGGCCATGAGCTCGGAACAGGCCTGGGATGCCCGATTGATCACGTCCTGAGGTGCGTCGATGGACACTCTGATCCCAGCTGAGGAGAGCACGAGTTCAGCGGTGTGAAGCTGGCTGGGAAGGTTGGTGGTCAATTGGTCGTGCACGGCCTGACGCGCGTCCCGAAGCGTTTCCGCGGCGAGCGTGCGGATCTCGTCATTCTCTGCGAGTTCTGCTTTCAAGGCGATAATGCTGAGACGATGCCCGAGTACATCGTGAAGCTCGCGACTGAGTCGCAATCGTTCCTGAGCGATCACGAGGTCTGCCTGTGCCGCCCGGCCGGCCTGCGCCTCCCACAACAGCCGGAGCATCCAGACCAGCGCTTGGCACATCACCCAGACCGCGGCGGCCGTCGTGAGTGTGATCGGGACGCCCACCGCAAGCGACGCGTGAAAGACCTGGCCACCGACCAGAGTCGCGGCCGCGAGTATCCCTCCGGCGGCTGCAGCCATGCGCCAGCCGAGCAGGGCGGACGCGGCGATCGCGAACCCGGCCAGCCACGCCCAGGGTCGCTGAGCGAGCTCCGCCCATAGGTGCGCTGGCGCCCACAGCGCCAATGAAACCGTCACGAGCAGTGCGGCCCCGAACCACTTGGGGCCGCTGGTGAGGTCGGGGCGCACCGAACACCAGAGCACCCAGAGCAGCGCAGCCCCGAAGCCGGTGAGACCAACCACATAAAGGGTGCGGAGCAGCGCGGTCGGTGGCGCGGTTAACGACCACGGGATGATCACCGCCCAGGCGAAACAGGCCATCAGCACGCCCAGCACGGATCAGACGAGGTCTCAGCCGGTGCCGTTGCAGCAGGCTGGACTCCGACGCCACGTCCTGGGGCAAGCCGACCACTCGGTGACTAAGTCCTGTGAGCGGGGCACCGAAAACCGCGAACTCACTGAGATCTCGGCTGCTGGCCGGGCCTATCGCCATCGGAATGTTCTCACCGAGATGAGCCCGCAGAGCACTGCCCAGACGGACATGACGATGAACGGGACGATGTCGGCGGTTCCCTGGTACCAGGCAGAGGTCAGCGCCTGGCTCATCGCGCCGAGCGGGGTGAAGCCGGTGATCAACTGCATCGCCGGAGTCATCATGGTTCCGGGCGTCCACATACCTGCGGTGAACAAACAAGCCATGAAGACCAGCATCCCGACCCCGTACGCCACCTGGGCATTCCCGGCGGTCGCCGCGATCAGCGATCCCACGGCCATCATGGCGAGGGTCCCGATGCCGATGACCGCGGCGACAAGGGCAACGCTTCGTGGGGCGGAGGCGCCGAAAGCGGCCCGAGCGAGCAGAACGGTTACGAGGATTGCCGCGACGAACGAGGCACCGCTGACCAACCACTGCGCTAACAGCACCCGGTGCGGGCCCACTGGCGTGACATCGAGGCGCCGGAGCACGCCGCTATCGCGGTAGGCCGCGATAGCGGACGGGTAGTTGGTGACGGCGACGCTCAACAGTGCGACGGTGATCGACATCGGGACGAAGAAGTCGATCACCCGCAACCCCACCACGGCGGGGTTGTCACTCCCGATGGGGTCCATCGTGCCCGGGATGGCGAACCCTTGGAGCAGCAGGAGCAACGAGGGCAGCAGCAGCGCCATGAACACGCTTGTCGGATTGCGCAGGAACAGCCGTGCCTCGGTCACGGTCAGAGTTATGAGGGCAGTCATGCTGCTCTCCCGGCGTTGCTCGGGGCGATTGTGTCGAGGAAGGTGAGGTAGACATCCTCAAGGGTCTGCGTGGCATCCGACCTGACCGCGGCGGCGGCGCGGAGTTCCGCCGGTGTTCCGACGAACTGGGTTCGCCCGGCGGCGATGATGGCGAGCCGGTCAGCCAGTCGTTGCACCTCGTCGAGGTAGTGGGAGACCAAGATGATGGTGACCCCACGAGCTTTGATCTGCTCGATGAGGTGCCAGACGGTGCGTCGTCCCTGCGGGTCGAGGCCGGTGGTGAGTTCGTCCAGCACGACGATGCGCGGTGAGCCGACCAGCGCGAGGGCGATGGAGAGCCGCTGCTTCTCGCCGCCGGAGAGTTTGCCGAAGGCCCGCTTCCGCTGATCCTCCAGCCCGACCGTACGCAGCAACTCTCCAACCGCGATCGGCGCTGGATAGAACGAGGCGAACAGTCCTACCGCTTCTTCCACCCGCAGCGCGGCGGGCAGGACCGACGCCTGCAACTGATAGCCCACGAGCTCACGCACCTGAGCGCGCGCCCTTGCCGGATCGAGGCCAAGCACCTCGATCCGGCCTGCGTCGGGGGTGAGCGCTCCGGCGAGGCATTCCACTGTGGTGGTCTTGCCTGCACCGTTGGGACCGAGCAGGCAGAACACCTCCCCGACCCGGACGGAGAAGCTGACCTCATCGACAGCCACCACTCCCGGAAATGTCTTACGCAGCTCGCGGACGGTCACGGCGACCGAGGCCTGGCCTGGTGGTTCATCCGCGAGGCTCTGCGTGCCGGGGTTCATCGCTCTTTGTCCTGCCTGCCGCGCTGGGCGAAGAGCGACGACCACAGCGCGTAAGCGAGCAGCAACGTCACAAAGCCAGCGGCAGTCAGTGCGTACGCGCCTGGGCCCCAGGCGACGCCGCCGAGCACGGCGCCCAGCACGGACGCGGCGATCACCGCGGCCAGCAGGATCACTTGGGACGCAATCGATCTGTTCTGTCGATTGCGGGCCGCCAGGACGATCTCCGCCATCTGCAGCGCCGCGACCCCGAGCCCGGAGCCAACCGCGTAGGCAACGATTCCTGGCGGGATCGGCGCGGCGGTGATCGTCAGGGTAATTGCGCCCGCCGTGACGAGCAGCGCGACGGCGTCCAGAGCGGCCGCGACCAGCTGCCACGGGTCGGCGCCGTTGGAGTCTTGTCGTTTCCTGGGGATGAAGTCCCAAGCGCGAGCCTGGTGCCAGCGGCTCGCTGCGAAGCCGACCGTGAAGGTGCTGATCGGCGCTGCCAGAGCGGCGAACAGGTTGCCGGTGAGCGCCCACACCACCGCGCCGAGCGCAACGACGATGGGCAGGGAGCAGAGTCGTCCGAACCACCAGCCGCGCAGGTAGAGCTTGCGCGCCTCGGGCAGGTCGGTGGGGTGTAGCAGCCGTTTCACGGCCGGATCGGGCAGGGTCACTGCCTCGTGCAGGTCATTCATGGTGTCTCCAAGGTGTTGTCGTGAGGTAAGCGGGATCCACGCTCGGCCGGGCGAGCTCGTAGACCTTCTGTCGAGCCACACCGAGCGCGCCGGCGACGGTCACCGCGCTGAACTCGTCCAGCAGCGCCTCGACGCACACCGAGCGGACGCTCGCGGCCCGGGCAACCAGGTGCGACATCAGCGCGCTGACCTCAGCGGCCAGCAGAGCGACAGCCCGCTCCCCGCCGAACCCAGCCGCCCAGCCCTCAGCCGCGGACGCTGCCGCCGCATAGAGCCGGTCGCCGCCGTCTTCGAGGTGGGACGCAACCTGATCCGGGGTGACTCCGGCAGCTTCGAACCGCTCGATCACGGCCGCGACCGTGGTGGGAGCGTCCTTCCGGCGATGCGCCAGGACGCGCGTCCACTGATCCGCCGTTGAACTCGCCGGGCCAGGCTGCAGTTTGTCACCCCTGGGATTACGCTCCATGGTGATAGCGTCTCACCCCGGGGTTCGATTGTCAACCCCGGGGTGACGGCAGCTATGAGGCCGACCACGGGATCCCTTGTCGCTCAATGACCCATCTCGCCCTCCATTCGACTTGGTGCCTTGAGCGCGCAACGCCCGCCACGCCGCTGATCAGTTCTGGGTGGCGCAACTCGTATATGTGTGTACTAGATCATACGTGAGCGTCGGGATCTGGAGAGTTGCTGACGTCGGGCATCGACCGATTCCCGCTCCTTCAGGGAAAGCTGAGTTTCCTCCGCTGCAAGGTGTCGGTTGATGCGGAGGAGCGGGAACCATGCCGCCGTCGCGATCGCGAGGATGGCTGCGGCCAGGATTTGTCCCGGGAACAGAACGAAGGCGCGTCGTCACCACGCGCGACAATCTTCGCCGCAACTGGGCGGCCAGCCCTACCGCTCGTGACACGCCGCAGGGCCTGACGATTCGGGACTCGGGGCCCGCCCTACGGCGCTATGCGCGGTCGGCGGGTTGGTTTGGTTCAGTGTGGTGGGGGGCACTCCGGCAAACCGGCGGACCTCGCGGATCAGGTGGCTCTGGTCGGAGAAGCCGAATCGCGCTGCGACATTCGTACTGGAGTCATGGCGGAGCGCCTCGTGGGCGCGCTCGAAACGTACGACGCGGGCAGCCATTTTCGGACCCAGGCCGATCTGCTCGGTGAACCGGGAGATAGCGTGGCGCTCACTCCACCCGGTCTGGCCGATCAGCTCGCCGATCCGGGCCCGGCCGCCGGTTGCTTCAATCTGCTGCCACATCCAGCTGACGAACGGCTCCAGGCGATGGCCGCGGGACAGCAGGGCGAGCAGCTTGCGATCGATCAGGTCGAATCGTCCAGGCCAGGTCGGCGTGGCCCAAAGCCGGTCCTGGAAGCTGTCGTCGAAAGCGGGGGCCGCGTCGGCAACTCCGACCACGGCTTCGGCCAGCTCGCGACCGGGCGTACCCAGCAGAGTGACGACGCCCAACGGCGTGAGATAGATCTGGACGCACTCCTGCGCCCCGTCAAAGCGGGTGGTGGCGTAGCCAGGCATGAGCCCCGCGATGAACGACGCATGGCGACCGATGCCGCGTCCGTGGGAAAGGCCGACCACGTCGAGGGTGGGGCCGGACGACAGCACCAGCGGCATCAGACTCCCGGCCACCTGACGACGGATCACCGGGCGATTCGTCCATTCCTGGAAGCCGACGATGCCTGCCACCAGCCCGGCGAACTCGGGGCGGACGCGATGTCGGGTCAGGACTGGGCCTGAGGATTCCGTTGACGTGCTCATGTAGTTGCCGATGGGCCGCATCCGGTCAGAAAAATTCAAGACGCAGCCGTCTCACCCAGGGAATCCTGGACTGCGAAAGGAGTGCATCATGCGCAAGTTGATCGCGATCGAGTTTCTCTCGGTCGATGGAGTCATGCAAGGTCTGGGCTCGCCGGACGAGGACCGCGAGGGCGGATTTGATCACGGCGGCTGGGGCGCGCCGTACGCCGCAGACATCCACTCGTCGACCAGTTCGGGGGGGCTGGACGGAACGACCGCCTATCTCTTCGGCAGGAAGACCTACGAGAAGATGTCCGCCTACTGGCCGTATGTGCCCGACGACAACCCGATGGCCGCTCACCTGAACTCGACTCCCAAGTATGTCGCGACCACCACAGTGTCTGCCTTCGATTGGCAGCAGACTTCTGCGCTCGAGGGTGATGTTCTCCAGGCTGTGCGCACCCTGAAGCTGACCGGTGACGGAGATATCGCCATCCTCGGCAGTGGCGTTCTGGTCCGATCCCTGCTGAATGAGGGCCTGCTGGATTCGCTGCGGCTGTTCATCCATCCACTACTCCTGGGCTCCGGCAAGCGGCTCTTCGGAGACCTCGACCCGCCACGCTCGCTGACCCTCACCAGCTGCTCGACGACATCCAGGGGGAGTGTCGCCCTCTCGTACGACATTGGGTCGAACCAGTAACGGCAGCAGCCGTCAAGCGTGACATTGTCCGAATAGCGAAGGGTTCTCATCGGTGACTCCAGGTCGGTCATCTTGGTCGAGCTTCTGCCCGCGTCAGCGCTGCTGTTCACGACCCGGAGCGGCCGCGATCGCTGGTTGGAGGACGGCGATGATGAGGCGAGAGGCGTCCTCACTGGTCACGAGGCCGGCAACCACCTCGTCAGCGGCAGCGTTCATCACCACATGCGTCGTCGTAAGCAGCCAATGTATGGGGAGATCGGTGCGGAACACTCCTTCTTGCTGCCCTCGCTCAAGGATGCCGCGTACTCGTGCTTCCGCCTTCGCGTGCAGCTCCCGCACTCGCTCGGACGGCAGCTCTTTCTGCGCTGCGGCCAGCAGGCCACGGGCCTCGTTGAGAAGCGTCCAGCTGGACTCGATGAGCCTGCCGAACGCCTCGGCGGGTGGTCCGTCCAGCGGCACCTGGGCCAGGATGTCCTCGCCGCGTCCCAGGCTCTCGATCACGGCGGCATCGATGAGTTCGGCACGGGTCTTGAAATGCCCGTAGACGGTCATCCGTCCGAGGCCGGCTTCAGCGGCGATTTCGGCCACGGAAGCTTCGGGGTTTCGTCGCAGCGCCCTGGGTGCGGCGACGAGGATTGAGGCGCGGTTCCGTTGCGCGTCTGCGCGCTGGTTGGCGACCCTGGCTTGGTCTGGTGCGTCGTCCCTCGGACTGCTGCTCACGCCGATCCCGCCCCTCGATAACTCGTATAGGACTGTACGGACTAGCGTAACACGGGCTCGGGCAACGTGTGTCTGACCGCGATGTGCCTCAACGGATTAGGCGCGCTCGGCGCCTCAGCCGGAAGCGCCCTGAGTTTGTTGGAGGCTCCTGACCTTGGAAACGAGGATGGAGTTATGCCGAAGGAACTGGCGAATGGGAAGCCGACGACGCGTCGGTACTCGGACCGCTCGGGGGTGAGTCCCATGGAGTGGATGCTCCTATTGCTGTCAAGCGGCCAGTGGCGGGCTGATCTGCTCCAGGATGGCGGTCGCTCGGGCCTCGAGTTCAGGGTCGGCGCGAGTGCCGATCTCGAGTCGTCGGAGCCGCTGGTAGGGGACGCCGAGAGTGGCGGCGAGAACGCTGATCGGGATGCCTTTCGCTTGTCGGCGTGCTCGGAGTTCGCGCCCGACGGGATTGTCGGTGGCGGGATTGAGCAGAGCGGCATAGATCTCGTTCGCGACGTGTCGTTTGAGGCAGCGCATGATGTCACGGTCGGTGAGTTGCTCCGAACGACGCCTCTCGAAGTAGGCCATCGTCCGAGGCTCGCGATGCCGCATGCGCAACAGCACAATCCGGTGCAGCGCGGCGTTCGCGTGCCGGTCCCGCCGCGAGAGAGTCGATGCCGTGTGCGTTGTCCGGAGGAGGCGGGGATCGGGGCGACACCGGCGAGAGCGGCGAAGCTGGCGCGGGTTCCGAGCCGCTCGGGGTTGTCGCCCGCGGCGACCAGGAGCGTCGCTGCGGTGACAGGACCGACTCCGCTCAGGGACAGCAGCGTGGGGTTGACCTGCCGGACGAGCATCTCCAACTGTTGTTCTATCAGGTCGATCTCGGCTTGCATCGTGAGGTGTCGGACCGCGAACCGTCGCAGTGTCTGCCGGGCGACGACCGCGGGATCGGGGGACGTGATTGTTCCGGGCCGAGTCTTGGCGAGCGTGTTGACCAGACGCTGCCCGCTGAGAGCGCGGAACGCCTGTCGCACGAGCTCGGGTGCGGTGATCAGCAGCGCGTGGATCTGGTTCATCACTTGCGCTCTGGCCTTGGCCGCCGAGCGCCGCTCTGCGAGGAGGATCCGCATCGACTCGACCGCGCCATCACCAGACTTTGGGATCGCGGTGTCCGTTCCTGCGAGGACAGCGACCGCTGCCTGGTGGGCGTCGAGGGGGTCGGACTTGCCGCGACGACGGCGGGCTTGCCGGTCCTGTCGCGCGACTTCGATGACGCTCAGCCCCGCCGTGGTCAGCGCGCGTGCGAGGCCAGCCCCGTACGACCCCGTTCCCTCCACCCCGATACGGACGACATCACCGTGCGCGTGGAGGAACGCGACGATCTGCGCGTAACCGCGACCGTCGGCACGGAACTCTCGGTCCGCGACAGGTCGGCCCACGAGATCGAGGATCGCGACGTGATGCGTGTTCTTGTGCGTGTCGACCCCGGCGACCAACTCGGAGCCTGGTGGCAACGGGTTGGTCAGCGGCGGGTCGAGTGTCATGCTCGTCATTGACGGGATTCCCTTCCAATGGTGATGAACGTCACCGCGGGTCGGGTGAGTGCAGACAGCACAAAGGTGAGACGACTTTCCAGTCAGGCTCCTATCAAGTCATGTGCCCGCCCGGCCCGCAGCGACCCCGGCGTCGACGGACAGATCCACAAAAAGACAGCCGCGAACGGCGTCCGTGTAATTTCGGGTCACGCCGGCGCCGGAGCCGAATCCATCATCTCTGTGTAGCGGGGTTCCTTCGTTGAGGCGGTGAGGGCGAGGGGTTCGGTCACCTCCTCGACCTTGGTGCCGGGGACGTTGCTGAGTCGGCAGCGGGTGCGATCTCGAGTCCGAGGTAGCGGCGACCTTCGGCCCACTCGTCGGTCTGCTCGACCAAGACTGCGCCGACGAGGCGGATGATGGCTTCCCGGGTGGGGAAGATCCCGACGAAGTCGGTGCGGCCCGATCTGCCTGTTGAGGCGTTCGGCAGGGTTGTTGGACCAGATCTGGGTCCAGACGTCCTTGGGGAAGCCGGTGAAGGCGAGCACGTCGGCTCGGGCGGCGTCGAGGTGTTCGGCGACGGCGGGGAGCTTCTCGCCGGTGTAGTCCAGCAGCCGATCGAACTGGGCGTGGACGGATGCGGCGTCGGGTTGGTCGTAGACGCAATGCAGCATCGACCGCGGGCCACATCGTCTTAGCTTAGCTTAGGGGTGACGGCCATGACGTTGGCGGCGTAGTGGGTGCTGCAGCGCTGTTAGATGGCGCCGGGCAGGTTCGCCGCGACGGCTTCGACCAGCCCGGCGTGGGAGTCACTGGTGACGAGTCTGACGCCGGCCAGGCCGCGGGCGATCAGATCGGCCGGGCCCCGGCCTTCGACGTTCGGGCAGAGCTGTCAGTTGGGTCGGCCTGGGGCGCGGTGTCGGGATTGCTCCCGGTCCGTTTCCCCAGGCCGCCCGCCGAACCGGACGTGCGACTTTCACCGCATCCGGCTCTCCATGAGAGAGGGCTGGTTCAGCTGGTGGTGACAGCTGGCCGGTCCCAGGGGGTAGGGATGTGGTAGCCGCGGTAGCGGTACCTGGTCACCGGGACGCTGGCGGCGCCGGTGAACCGTTTCCCGTTGTGAGCGAGGCGCCAGGTTCCGGGCAGGCAGTACCTGCGGCGGAGTTCTGGCCATCCGAGTCGGCGGTGCTTCTTGCGTAGCCATGCCGTGATCCGCTCCCACGTGTAGGAGTCGATCGCGGCGAAGGTCGCTTTGGCCACCGCGTGTCGGAAGTAGTTCGCCCATCCCCGCAGCACCCGCCCGAGATAGTCCATGAGGTATCCCGGGTCCTGGTGCAGGGTGTGCCTGTAGGTCATGGTCTTCACCCGCTGTTTGATCGAGGCGATGGCCTTCTTCGCGGGCAGGGTGTAGACGTACCACTTGTTGCTGCCTCGTCTCCGCATCCGTCGGATGTGGAAGCCGAGGAAGTCGAACCCGTGGTCGATGTGGACCACGCGGGTCTTCTCCGGTGACAGCCGTAACCCCATCGGGGCGAGTACTTCTGCCACCTCGTGACGCAACTGCTCGGCGTGTTCTTGGCTGCCCTTCACGACGATGACGAAGTCATCGGCGTAACGGATCAGCCGGTAGGACGCCTTTGCCGTGGTCACGGCGCCAGGCCCGCTTTCCGGCCGTGCCCATCTCATGGTCCCAGCGGCGAGCGAACTCGTCATCGAGGACTGATAGGGCGATGTTGGCCAGCAGCGGGGACAAGATCCCGCCCTGTGGGGTGCCGGTGATCGTCCCTTCGGTCGTGCCCACCGTGGTGAGCACGCCGGCTTTCAGGAACGCCTTGACCAGCGCGAGCACCCGCTTGTCACCGATCCTGCACCGGAGCCGGTCCATCAAGGCGGTGTGGTCGATCATGTCGAAACACGCCTCAATGTCGGCCTCCAGCACCCACTCGTACGATTTGCTCGCGAAGTGGTGGATCTCGGCGACCGCGTCCTGCGCGCGCCGGTTGGGTCTGAACCCGTAGGAGCACGACTTGAAGTCGGCCTCGAAGATGGGTTCCAGCACCAGCTTCAAAGCTGCCTGCACCACCCGGTCGGTCACGGTTGGGATGCCCAACTTGCGCAGCTTGCCGCTGGCCTTGGGGATCATCACCTGCCGCACCGGCACCGGCCTGAACTCTCCAGCCCTCAACTGGGCTCGAATGTTTCGCAGGAACTCCTCCACCCCGACCCCGGAACTGATCCGTGCCACGGTGACACGGTCCACCCCGGGAGTCTTGGACCCCTTGTTCCCAGCGACGCGTTCCCACGCCATCGTCAAGAACGCCGGATCACACACAAGGTTCCACAGGTCATCGAACCGGCGGCCACCATCGGTGGCCGCCCAACCATGCAGCTTGGTCTGCATCCTCCGTACCCCCAGATAGGCCCGGGCATCGCTGGGCCACCCGGAGGCGCCGACATTCACCGGCGCGTCTTCGGACATTACATTCACCTTCTTCTGCTTTCTCTCACTGCCGCCCTTCCCCATGTGACCGGCTTTCCCGGCCTCGGAGTACTACGACGGCTCCGCCCCACCCACACCCTTCGGCAGGCAACGCACCTATCCCCAAGAAGCGGGGAGCGGAATGCGGATGGTTCCCACGTTCACTGTTGTTCGGTTGACGGGCGAGGTGTCCGGCTTTGCCCCTGCGGCATCGTCGTGGCTACGCCGTAGACCTTCACCACGACCTGCCGGACCCGACACATACCACCGTTCCGACAGTTCCCCACCCGCCACGACCATCAACGACGGCCCCGACAAGCGGTTACGCACCGCAAACCAGCCCCGATCCACCGGGTTAGAGCTGGGCGACGATCAAGAGGCTTTACGACACCGGTTCCTCTCGTACACCTTCCCGTCTTGCTCACCAGACACGGCCCATCCGGCAGTACCGGACCGTCCTGACTTTGTCACGGCTGCTCCCACCCACCCCAGGCGTTCCCCCAGGACAGGCTGCCGTCAGCTTCACCTGGCCGCTACGACGGCCAACCAATGCAGGTCTCCCACCTCCATCCGATACAACAGCGCCTCGTGGCGCACCACGTGCTCATCGAGGATCCTCTCGTTCACACCCTATGAACCCCAGTCAGGCACGCCCAACGCGAGGACGGGGGCCAGCCTCAGGCCACCACCGTGAGGCCCTTGAGGGCTCATCTTGCTTGGGGCCGACGCTTTCACCCCGACGCGGAGTAGTGCCCCCTGGAGGTGGTGTAACGGCTGATCCTTCGTTTGGGGCGGTCAGAAGGGTGGTTGGCCGGGTTCGAGGGTGACGGGCAGGCCGGTGCCTGGGCGCCAGCCGTTGTTGGGATCGAGGAGGTCCTCGGGCCAGGGGGCGGGGACGCCGTGTTCGTCCCACCAGCCGGTTTCGTGGCCGGCGGCGAGGGCGGCCTGGGAGTGGCCGGGTCCGTAGATGTCGGTGAGTCGGGTCATGCTGCGGGCTCCAGTTCGGGCAGGGCCGTGGCGGCGGCCTGCGGGTCGGCGGGGGTCTTGGTGCGGGCTCGGGTGAGGACGTCGAGGGCGAGGTAGCGGCGGCCTTCGGCCCATTCGTCGTGTTGTTCGGCGAGGACGGCGCCGACGAGGCGGAGGATGGCGTCGCGGTCGGGGAAGATGCCTACGACGTCGGTGCGGCGGCGGATCTCCCGGTTGAGGCGTTCGTTGGGGTTGTTGGACCAGATCTGGCGCCAGACCTCCTTGGGGAAGCTGGTGAACGCGAGGACGTCGGCGCGGGCGGCGTCGAGGTGGGCGACGACGGCGGGGAGCTTGCCGGTGAGGGTGTCGAGCATCTTGTCGTACTGGGCGTGGACGGCCTTGGCGTCGGGTTGGTCGTACACGCTGTGCAGCAGGGCCTTGACGGCCCCCCAGGCGCTCTTGGGGCACACGTCCATCAAGTTGGCGGCGTAGTGCGTTCTGCAGCGTTGCCAGGTGGCGCCGGGCAGGTTCGCTGCGATGGCGTCGACCAGGCCGGCGTGGGCGTCCGAGGTGACGAGCATCACCCCTTGTAGACCACGGGCGACCAGGTCAGCGAAGAACGTGTTCCACGCCTGCCGGGTCTCGCTGGTGGCGACCTTGATCCCGAGGACCTCCCGGTGGCCGTCGGCGTTCACGCCGGTGGCGACCAGCACGGCGGCGTTCACCACGCGGCCGTCCTGGACCTTCATCGTCAACGCGTCCGCGGCCACGAACGTGAACGGCCCCGAATCCGCGAGTGGCCGGGTGCGGAACGCGGTCACCTGGGTGTCGAGGTCGGCGGCCATCCGCGACACCTGCGACTTCGACAACGAGGTGATCCCCAACGTCTGGACCAGCTTGTCCATCCGGCGGGTCGACACCCCCAACAGGTAACAGGTCGCGACCACACTGATCAGCGCCGACTCGGCCCGCTTACGGCGCTCGAGCAGCCACTCGGGGAAGTAGGACCCCGAGCGCAGCTTCGGGATCGCGACGTCGACGGTGCCGACCCGGGTGTCCAGCTCGCGGTGCCGGTACCCGTTGCGTTGGGTCACCCGGTCCGCCGACTGCTGGCCCCACTCGGCGCCGCACACGGCGTCGGCCTCCGCGGACAACAAGGCGTTGATCACCGTAGCGAGCAGGTGACGCATCAGATCGGGCGACGCGTCGCCCAACGCTTGGCCCAACAGGCGCGCGGGATCGACAATATGAGGAGCGGTCATCGTGATGGTTCCTTTCGAGAGTGCTGTGACAGGTTCACTCGAAGGATCACGCGGTGGCCGCGCTCACGTCCCCACGACATGCCGGGGGACGATCACACGAACCGCTAACCAGGTGTGGCTGACCGATATCACCGAGCACCGCACCCGCGAGGGCAAGGTGTATCTGTGTGCGATCAAGGACGTGTTCTCCAACCGGATCGTCGGCTACTCGATCGACTCGCGGATGAAGGCCCGGATCGCCGTCAACGCGCTTGAGATGGCAGTGGCCCACCGAGGCCGGCCTGCCGGGGTGATCGTGCATTCCGACCGAGGGTCCCAATTCCGCTCCAGACGCTTCCTGAAGGCCCTCAAACGCCACGGCCTGACTGGCTCCATGGGCCGCGTGGGGGCATGCCTGTTAACCGGCTAATCAGGTCATTCGTAGTAGTCAGGGGCCTGAGGGTTGGGTCAGGCATGCTGGATTTCGTGGGCGGTTTGGCGTAGGCATGAGGTATGGACGACAACGATGTTCTCCTTCTTGAACGCGAGGGCCCGTGGTGGCGACTCAGGTGTGACAGCGACCCCTGCTTGGTGGCGCAAGCCAATGCGTACTTGGGGTATCTCGCGGATCGGAACTATTCACCGCGGACGGTACGCACCTACGGCTACGGGCTGTTGGCGTTCCACCGTTGGCTCCACCACACCCGGCTGAGGGTTGATGATGTCGTCACAGAGGACGTGCTTGGCTTCTTGGCTGCGTGTCGCCAGGAGAGGATCCCGGGACGGCCTGGGCCAAACGTGGTCGACCTTGATGGGCGACCCACTGACAGGCTCTCGCCGGCGTCGGTGAACCTGCGGCTGGCTGCGGTCGCCGGGATGTTCGAGTTCTTGGCGATGCGGAATCCCGGCTCACGTTCGCCGATCCCGAAGGGCAAACCGTCTTCATGGTTCGCCGCCGGGGAACGCACCGGCATGCTGGCCCATACCCGCCGACGCCCGGCACCACGATCCCGGCTACGGCTGCGCACCCCCAGACGCCTGCCTCGGGCGTTGAGCGTTGAGGAGACCGCCACGCTGTTGGGGTCGCTGCGTTGCAGCCGGGACCTGTCCATTGCGGGGTTGATGCTCTACTGCGGGCTTCGTTCCTGCGAGGTCCTGGCCCTGGCGGTCACCGACGTCGATATCGGCGGCCGGTGGTTGAGTGTCCACGGCAAGGGCGGCAAAGACCGTCGCGTCCCCCTTGACGAGGACCTGGCCGCGATGATCGCCTCCTACCTCCTGACAGACCGGCCCGAATCCTCATCACCTGTGTTGTTCCTCAGCGCGAAGGGCCCCACCCGCGGGCAACCACTGACGGCAGCTGGGTTGCGCAGCATCTTCCGTTACCACCGCAGCATCACCGGGATCGTTGCCGGCGCCCCACATGCTTTGCGTCACACCTTCGGCACCGCCTTGGCGGAGGCCGGGGTTGACCTGGCAGTCATGCAGGCCCTGCTGGGGCACGCCCACGTCGACACCACCGCCCGCTACATCCACCTCGCACCGACTCACGTGAAGGCCCAATACGATGCCGCTCGCACCCGTCAACGCCTCAACCGTCCCTGACCCCTCCGAAACCCCCAAGCAGGTGGTGGCCGCCTACCTCACCCACCAACACCGAACCGGTCGGGGCAATGTCTCCTTCACCCAAGCAGCCAGAGTGTTCATGCGTCGCTGGCCCCAGCCCCAGAACTGGGCCGACGAGGCACTTCAGGTCCAACTCTCCGCAGGTTGCGCTACCCGTCCATTCATCACGTTCCTGCTGGTCACCGGACGGTTGCACCCGGGCTGGGACTACATGGTGAACCGGAAGTTCTCCTCGCTCTGGCGCGACGTCGAAGACACCGCCATCGGGGCAGACCTTGAGGCGTTCATCGAAGCCGCCCGCGGTTGCGGCTACAGCGAGCGCGTTGCCTCCGCGATGGCCTCCCAAGTCATGGCTCGGGTGTTGTTTGCCACCGGCAGGCCGCTGTCACAGACCACCTATGCCGACTTCGACGCCCTCACCGCCGCTGGCGTCCGGCGTCAACACGCCACGGGCAGGACTTGGAAGCACTACCGCGCCGCGGCGACAGCAACGAAAACGGTGCTGTTCCACATGGGAATTCTGCCCGCCCTGCCCGAGCCCTGCCAGCAACCTTGGCCCTTTACCCGTCGCCTCGAGGGCATTCCGGAGCCGATGCATTCGATCCTGGTGCGATACCTGCAACGCAAAACTGTGACCTGCAAACCCAAGACAGTCTCCTGCCTGGCCACCCGACTGAAGCACTTCGCCACCTTCATCACCGCCATCGATCCTGAACTGATCCCGTCGGAATTGACGCGCTGCGATCACATCGAACCTTGGCTGGTGTCCCTGCCTCACACCCTCAACTCCACTACCGGGGCGTTGGTCACCGTCGCTGACCAGGCCCGCCGGATCTTGGCCGCGGCCAACTTTCTGGCGGACATCACCGAGTGGGAATGGCCCGAAGCCCCGACCCGGAAACTGTTCTACTCCTCCGACAACCCCCGGTTGCCTCAGCCACTGCCCAGGTTCCTGCCCCCAGACACCGACCGTCGCCTCACCGAAGAACTCACCGCCTCCGAAAACCGGTTGGCCGCTGATGCTCTCCTGCTGCAACGCGCTTGCGGGCTCCGCATCGGAGAACTCCTCGACCTCGAACTTGATGCCGTCATCGACACCCCCCACGCCGGATCCTGGCTCAAGGTCCCGCTGGGAAAACTCGACACCGAACGCATGGTCCCAATCGACGACGAAGCACTCGAGATCATCGACAGAATCATCGCGCTGCGTAGCCCTGGCCGGGCGATCCCGCACCCACGCACCGGGCAACCCGCACAATTCTTGTTCACCGCCCACGGCCGCCGTCTATCCGCCAACGTCCTGCGCCATGAGCTGCGGCGCGCGGCGACCTCGGCAGGGATCGGGCATGTCACCCCCCATCAGCTCCGTCACACCTACGCCACTGCATTGGTCAACGCCGGGGTTTCCCTACAAGCACTGATGTCGATCCTGGGACACGTCTCCGCCGAGATGAGCCTGCGCTACGGCCACCTCTTCGACACCACCATCCGCGCCGAATACGAACGCGCCCTCGACCTGGCCAAGAACCGCATCGGCGCACTACCCCAACCCGCCAACACCGCACCGCCGAGCCCGCCGCAACATGGATGACCGGCCCGACGATCAAAACCGCCCTCGCGAGCGGGTACTGCCTCCGCGCCCCCGCACAACAGGCCTGCACCTACGCCAACATCTGCGAGCACTGCCCGAGCTTCCACACCACGATCCAAGACATCCCCGCCCTGACCCGGCAACGCGACACCGCCGCCGCCCTGGCCGACGACGCGCAACACCGCGGATGGGACAGCGAAACCGAACGCCACCTCAAACTCATCACCCGGCTCAACAACCTCATCGACACCGCCGCGACACGCCCGAACGCCGGATAACCTGCCAGCGCCCATCCCCACCAGAATCAGCCCTGATTAGCCGGTTAATGCGGTGACAACGCCGCGATGGAGTCGTTCTTCGCGCTACTGCAGAAGAACGTCCTCGACCGTCGATCCTGGGGCACACGAGAGGAACTGCGCCTGGCCATCGTGTCCTGGATCGAGGGCAAGTACCACCGCAAACGCCGTCAACGCCGACTCGGGAAACTCACCCCCATCGAGTTCGAACTCATCATGAACCCAGCCGCTACACTGGCGGCATAAACCCGGAGGTCAACCAAACCTTCAGCGGACCCAATCGACGATCCACAACCGGTTGGGTGCCGGGGCGGAGAAGTCGCGGTGCACGAGATCCGGTGGCCGCGCGGAGGCATGATCGGGGTGGGTGGTGGCGAATCGCCGTCCCTTGCGGGCGCCCTGCATTCCGTGCTCGCGCATCAGCCGCGACACCGTGCACCGCGCCACCTGGAGGCCCTCTCGTTTCAGCAGATGCCACATCTTGCGGTAGCCGGCCACCCCTCGGCCCTTGGACCGGTCGGCCTGTAGCACCTCGATACGCTCCCACACCGTCTCATCGGAGCGTGCCCGCTTCGACGGCATCCGGTCTCTGGCCGCGTAGTAGGTAGAAGGGGCGATCTTGCAGCCATGCCCAGTGAGCACCCGGCAGATCGGCTCGACCCCGAACCTCAGCTTGTGATCGGCGATGAAACTGATCACCACGGCAGTCGCGGGTCGAGCTCCCGCGCAAAGAAAGGCTTGATATGTAGGTGATCTGGACCCCGATGAAGCAGGCCGTCGATGCGGCGGTGACGATGGTGGTGTCTTCGAGTGGCTGGGGGCCAGTGATGGATGGGTTCGTGCCACAGCTGGTCTTCGTGGAGGGGCAGCCACCCAGGTTGGGTGAGCAGTGGGTGGACGAGTATCTGAGGTTCACCGCGGCGCGTCTGCGACCCAATTCGGTGTTGGCGCAGGCCTTCGACTTGAAGGTCTTCTTCACGGTGGTGGGCAAGCCACCGGTTGGGGTGGGCACGGCGGATGTGTTGGCTTTCATCGAGCAGCAGCGTGAACCTCGCCATGGCGGCAACGTGGTCCGGTTGGTCGACGGCGAGCAGGGCCTGGCGGCGTCCACGATCAAACGCCGCCTGGCCACGGTCACCTCGCTGTTCGACTACCTGCTGGCCCGCGGTGTGTGTGAGCGGCAGCCGGTTCCTCGGTCGATGACGCCCCGGTCGCGGTCGTTGCGGGGCTCGCCGCTGGTCCGTGCTCCAAAACGGCTGCCGCAGGTGCTGTCGCCGGGCGAGGCGGTCGCGTTGATGGGCGCGTTGCGCACCGAGCGGGACCGGGCGATGGTCACGCTGATGCTGCACGCCGGACTGCGACGCTGTGAGGTGCTGGGCCTGCGTCTGGCCGACATCCAGCTGGGCGATGGACGGGTCTTCGTCCACCAGGGCAAGGGCGGCCACGAACGTATCGTCCCGGTCGTCGACGCGTTCTTCACCCACCTGGCCGCCTACCTGACCACCGAGCGTCCCCAGGAGTGTGACACCGGGTTGGTGTTCGTGGTGTTGAAGGGACCCCGCCGCGGCATGCCGTTGAGCGCAGCAGGGCTGGACGAAGTCCTTGCTGGGGCCCGAGGTCGCGCGGGGTTGCGACACGCGACCTGCCACGAACTGCGTCACACATGCTTCACCCGGCTGAGGGAGGCGGGCATGGCCTTGGAGGCGATTCAGGCCCAGGCCGGCCACGCCAACCTGGAGACCACCCGCATCTACCTCCACTTGTCCAACGACTGGCTCGCTGACCAGTACCGCGACGCCATGCAGGTGTTGAGCGACGTCTACCCACCCATCGAGGAAGGGCCCCGTCCATGACCGCTGTTGCCCCTACCAGCACCAGTCCGGCTCTTGAGGAGGTGACGGCCTCCTACATTGCGGCTGCTTCCAGCTCAGCGTCGGCGAAGGGCCGTCGCTTGGCGGCACAGCGCTTCGGTCGGCTGTTCGGTGATCTCGACGGCTGGAACCACGCCAGCGTCGAGCAACGCCGCCAGGTCCGCACCGAGGTGATGTCGTTCGCTGCTCACGCCGCCATCGCCAGCAGCCTGCCGGTCATCCCGGACTTCGTCTCCCAGTCATGCTGCCACTGGGGCATCTACATCGCTGACGCCTATCCCGAGCAGCGCGACAGATTCACCACCCAAGCCCTCGAGCTGGGCTTCACCACGGCACAAAGCCGACGCATGTGGTCCCATCTGGCGCGCATCTGCGTGATCGCCGGCACCAGCCCTGATGCCCTGACCACACAGACCTACCAGCAGGCGCGCACCAGCTACTTCGATGCCGTGATGGCCTCCCGAGCGAGCGCGCCGCCCCGATGGTTGTCGACGCCACTGTTCGGGCTGGATGCGGTGATGTTCCACCGCGGGCAAGCACCGCAACCGGCTGTCCGCCGGCCATGGGCGACGCGCAGCGCCGCCGAGGTCGACTGGGAACAGATCACCACCCATGTTCCGGTGATGGCTGCCACGATGCGCCGCTACCTGCAGCAATGCCACGCCTCACTACGGCCCTCATCAGTGACACTGTTCGAGACCACCCTGCGGCAATTCGCCGGATACCTCATCGCCCACCACCCCGAGGTCAATCGCATCGCCGACCTGCAGCGCTGCCACATCGAGGACTACCGCTCCTGGCTTGATCAACGACCCGGCTACCGCGGCCAGACCGGGTTGTCAAAGACCACGTTGGGCATGCGGATGGGTCACCTGCATACCTTCTTCACCCGTATCACCGAATGGAGCTATCCCGACCTGCCCACCGGCGCTCTGGTCTTCCGCGAAGACCGTCCACGCTTGGACAAGCCACTGCCCAAGTTCCTCGACGATGCCCGTGCTGCCGCGTTCATGACCGCCGCCGCACAGCTACCCGACGAACTCGACCGGTTGATGATCCAGATCCTGGCCCACACCGGCATGCGACGCGGCGAACTACTCGGACTACGCATCAACGCCGTCGTCCAGATCGGCACCGGCTACTGGCTTCGCACCCCGGTCGGGAAACTCCACACCGACCGCTACATCCCCCTCGACCCGGCCCTCAAAACCCTCATCGACGCCTGGATCGCCCACCGCCCGTCCTGGCAGGCCAGCGACCTGCTCCTGCTCGAACGCGGACGACCCATTCCACCAACCCGCGTCGACAAAGCCGTCCAGAAAGCCGCCACTGCCGCGGGCATCGGCCACGTCCACCCCCACCAACTGCGCCACACCCTTGCCACCCAAGCCATCAACCGCGGCATGAGCCTCGAAGCGATCGCCGCGCTACTGGGCCACGCCGACTTGTCGATGACGATGGTCTACGCCCGCATCGGTGACCGCACCGTCGCCGACCAGTACTTCCAAGTCACCAGCAAGATCGAAGCCCTCTACCAAGATGCTGAGCCCGCCATCCCCGTCCTGCCCGCCGAGGCCGCCGGGCCAGCCATGACCGCCCTGCATGCGGAGGTCAACAAACGACTCTTGGGCAACGGCTACTGCCGCCGGCCCGTCGAGCTCGATTGCCGCTACGAAACGATCTGCGAAACCTGCCCCATGTTCTTCACCACCCAGCAGCACCGGCCCACCCTCATCGCCCAACGAGACGACGCCTGCGCCAAAGGCCAAACCCGCCGCGCCGAGATCTACACCAACCTCCTCGAAGGCCTCGATCAAGCCACCGCTTGACAGCGATCACCCACATAAGACGAGGCCGCGAGCAGAATCTCGTTGGCGCTCTTCAACTCACGCACCTCCTGCTCCAACGCTCTGACTGGCCGCGTCACCGGTAGTGGTCCCCGGTACATCGCCCGCGTCGATACGCGACTGCTTCACCCAGCCGCGCAGCGTGTCCGGGTTCACCCCGACACGCTGCCCGATCCGGATCACCGCCTGGTTCACCGACAGCGCCTGGTCCTCCCTCAGCGCCTCAAGAACCAGACGGATCGAGCGGTCCCGCAACTCCTGCGGATACTTCCTCGGTGCTGGCATGGTCGTCATCCTTCCGTGGAATCAGACCCTCCACCCGGGGCGGTTCACCCCTCACCGAGGGCCAGCCCAGATAAGCAGCGGCATGAATCCCAGACGCTTCACGATCCGCAGCGATCCGCGCGTCGGCCCGACTGATCGGCTCGTCTGGGCTGCGACGTCGTGCCCCCCGCGGGAGGTGCGCGGCATCATTCAGCCACCGAAGAGTCAGCTGCTACCCAAGAACCACATGTGAGTCTCTCTGGACATTCGCATTTGGCACGAGCCCAAACTAGGCTGATCGGCATCAGGGGCGTTCCACCCAGCGAACCCGAAGGAGATCGAACCAATCATGACCACAGAGCCCACCGGCGTCGGCACGGTTGCCGAAGACGCAGCGCCCTCCCCTGCAACACTCAGGGTCGGCGTGGTGGGTGTGGGCGCCCGCTCCACCATCCTCGCCCACGCTGAACTGCCGCACAACGATGCGCAGGTGGTCGCGGCATGTGACCCGCGTCCCGAGACCGAGGCCCGCCTTCGCGGCTGGACTCGTATCGACCCTGCGGGCGTTGTGATCACCGACAACCTCGACGCCTTCATCGCCGTCGGCTTGGATGCGGCCGTGGTGACCTCCCCAGATGACACCCACGCCGAGATCACGTGCCGACTTCTCGACGCAGGGATCCCCGTGTATCTGGAAAAGCCGATGGCCATTGAACTCGACGGCGCCACGCGCATCTTACAGACGGCCTACGACACGGGCACCCGTCTCTACGTCGGCCACAACATGAGGCACATGAGCGTCGTGCGCACCATGCGTGACATCATCCGACGTGGGGAGATCGGCGCGGTCAAGGCCATCTGGTGCCGGCACTTCGTGGGCGAAGGCGGCGACTACTACTTCAAGGACTGGCATGCGGACCGTCGCTATAGCAACGGGCTGCTGCTGCAGAAGGCAGCGCACGACATCGACGTGATGAACTGGCTGGCGGATTCGCACGCCACCCGCGTCGTGGGGATGGGTGGGTTGACCGTCTACGGCGACATCACGGATCGACAGGACCGCAGCGGCAAGCTGATGTGGGAATGGTACAACGTGGACAACTGGCCGCCGCTGACGCAGAAGGGGCTCAACCCCGTGGTCGACGTCGAGGACCTCTCCATGTTCTCCGCCAAGATGGCCTCCGGCGCGTACGTGTCGTATCAGCAGTGCCACTACACACCGGATTACTGGCGCAACTACACCGTCATTGGCACCGAGGGCCGCATCGAGAACTTCGGCGACGGGGAAGGTGGCCACATCACCTTGTGGAACCGCCGCTCGCAATACAACCCGGACGGTGACGCCCGCTATCCCATCAGCGGCGATGCCCACGGCCACCACGACGCCGACATGCTCACAATGACCGAGTTCCTTGAGTTCGTCCGCACAGGACGACCCACTGACACGTCCCCCCTGGGTGCTTGGTACGCCGCGGCCACCGCCATCCAGGCGACCGAGTCCATCCGAGACGGCTCCACGCCCCGGGATCTCCCGCAGCTTCCGGAGGATCTGGTGGCGTACTTCCTCAATCATCAAGTGCGAGGCGAGCATGACCCGAAGTAGTGCAAGCTGGGGCGCTCGAGACGGCGATGTGCACGGTGTGCGGAGGTGCCGCAGCTACGCTCACCGGACCTGCCCCCAGCACAGGGCCCCATGGCGTTCGGTTACCTCGACCCGCGGATGGACACCACTTGCCCCTTCCTCCCCAAGGTATTCGGCTAGCCTTCGAAGTCACCCGCGCCCGCCGCGGACACCGTGAGCTGGGAGTTTCCAGATGCAGTGCCCGAGGTCGACTTCGACGGTGTCATCGGGGTTGAAGCGGCGGTCTGGTGCGAGACCATCCAGGATGAGGCGGACCTGAACATGATGCGGCTACTCCGACTCCGGTTTCGCGGAGCAAGGCTGGCCGCCGCGCAGCAGCGCGGCGTGGGAGGATTACTCCGCACGTCTGGGGCCCAGGGTCCGCTGTAGCGCGCCGCCAGCTGGCGCTACTTCGAATCCTGACTGGTCGGCTGGCGCTGAGATCTGGGCCATATTCCGACTGGGCATCATCGGCCACGGAGTGTGGCCCTAATGCCTCTGTCCAAGGCGCCCAGCGAGTTCCCGAGCATGTGGGGTGGCACCGCCACCAGCGAGGCTCATCGCCGCCTTGACACTGCCCCCCGGGGTTGTAAGGTCACACGTAAGCCAGCGGCGTTTGCGACGCCCCCACAAGCCGCAGGAGCATCGGTGCCTCACGCCACAGCAACGAACCACGACGCAGCCCTGACCCGACCACTACTGGTCCCGCAACCACGCAGTGTCGAGTTCGGTGAGGGCGCTCTCGTTCTCCCGGCTCGGCTGACGGTCTCGGGCCCCGGCGACTGGGTTGAGACCGCAGCCGATCTGCTGGCCGGCGGGACTGGGTTGTGGCTGGTGCCGGCTGAGGAGGGGGCGCTGCTCAGGCTCAGCGAGGCCGAGGGTGTGCCGTCGAGCTACACGCTGGTTTGCGGCAGTGACGGCATCACCGTAGACGCCGCGGACCGGGACGGCCTCGTCGCGGCACTTGGGACCCTGCGGCAACTGATGCCGGACTGGGCCCACGGTCTCGCCCCCCTGCCTGGTGGGGAATTGGCGGTGCCGCACGTGCGGATCGTGGATGATCCCAAGTTCGGTTGGCGGGGGATGCATCTGGACGTGGCCCGGCACTTCATGCCGCTGCCCTTTCTGTACCGGTTCGTTGACCTGCTCGCGATGCACAAGCTCAACCGCTTCCACCTCCACCTGAACGAAGACCAAGGGTGGCGGTTCGAGGTCCGCAAGTACCCGAGGTTGACCACGGTGGGTGCCACCCGGGCCGAGACGGTGTTCGTCCCCGGCAGCCCCGGTGACGGCACCCCGCACGGTGGCTTCTACACCCAGGACCAGCTACGGGCGCTGAACGCGTACGCGAAGCGGCGCGGGGTTACGATCGTTCCGGAGATCGACGTGCCGGGCCACACCAGGGCATTGCTGGCGGCATACCCGGAGTTCGGTGAGGGCGCCGAGGGCGCCGAGGTGCCGACAGGGCCCGGGGTGTTCGAGGAGGTGCTGCACCTCAGCGACGAGACGATGGCGATGGTGGAGGACGTCTTCACCGAGTTGCTGGACGTCTTCGACTCGCCCTGGATCCACATCGGTGGCGACGAGTGCCCCACGGCGCAGTGGGAGCGCAGCGACGACGCTGCCCGCCTGGTGCGGGAACGTGGTCTTGCCGGGGTGGAGGGGCTGCAGCCCTGGTTCACCGAGCACCTGCGCGACTGGCTGGCGCAGCGTGGCCGCACTACTGTTGGCTGGGATGAGATCGTCGACCACGGCGACATGCCGGAAGCGGTCGTCATGTCTTGGCACGGTCGGGAACCCGGCCGACGGGCGCTGGCGGCCGGACACCAGGTGGTGATGGCGTCGAACGTCCCCTACTACTTCGACTACTACCAGTCCGACTCACCCGACGAACCGTTCGCCCAGCCGGCCCCGTCCAGCTGGCAGGACGTGGCCTCCTTCGACCCCGTGGCCGGGGTGGCCGATGAGCACCTGCCGAACCTGCTCGGGATCCAGGGCCAGGTGTGGACGGAGTTCATGACCACGCCCGCCGAGGTGGAGTACATGGCCTTCCCCCGGACCTGCGTCCTTGCAGAGGTGGCTTGGAGCGGACCTGTGGAGCCATCGGAACTGGAACCCCGACTGCGCGCGCACCTGCGACGGCTGGAGGCCGCTGGCGTCAACCACCGCCCGCTCGAGGGTCCACACCCCTGGCAGCGCGGTGGCGAGGGCAGACGGCGGCGGCCAGACGGTCACGGGCCGGCGCTCACTGCCGCCCAAATCGCCGATCTGGCGAATTACTAGGGGAGCGACCGTCACGAAAGCGGTGCTGCTGGGTTCGGCAAGACGGCTGTTCGGTAAGCTGCCGGCACCCGGGGCGCCGCGGCTCACCAGAGCCAGCACAGCAAGGCCGCCGAGGGTCGGTCCGCTGCTCGGCGCCGTTCCCCCGATGGTACGGTTACGGTTCCCGCAACGCGGCTGGCAGACCCGTCTGGCTGCCGGTCCACTCAAGGTGATGAGAAGAGAGTCATGGCGATGTCAGAGATCATTTCGTTGAGTCCAGGGTCCGGGCGTCGGGTTCCTCCGCGCGCGAGGGTCGCCACCACCGCGCCCCAGCTTGACCTGAGCGGAACGTGGCGGTTCCGCTTCTCCCCGCGGCCACCGGCGCCGGGAGAAGGTGTGGCGGCGGTCGAGTTTGACGACTCCGCCTGGGATGACATCGAGGTGCCGGCCCACTGGGTGTTGCAGGGCCGCCCCGAATGGGGCCAACCCATCTACACCAACGTGTCGTATCCCTTCCCGATGGATGCGCCCCACGTCCCGGACGACAACCCCACCGGCGACTACCGCGTCACCTTCGAGCTCTCCGACGAGATGCTGGACCATCAGTTGTACCTGCGCTTCGATGGTGTCGAGTCCGTCGCGATCGCCTCCCTGAACGGGACCCGTGTGGGTGTGGTCAGGGGAAGCCGGCTGGCGCAGGAGCTGGACATCACAAGCGAGGCGCGGCCCGGCAGGAACGTGCTGCACGTGCGGGTGCATCAGTGGTCCGCCGCCACTTACCTGGAGAACCAGGACCAGTGGTGGCTCCCCGGTATCTTCCGGGCGGTCACCCTCATCTCCCGCCCCGAGCACGGGATCGAGGATGTGTGGCTGAGGGCAGACTATGACACCGTGGCTGAGCGGGGTCGCCTCCTGCCTGAAGTCCGAGCCACCGAGTCTGCCTTCCCCATCACGGTCCGGTTGGAAGAGCTGGGCGTGGAGCAGACTTTCGCCAGTTCCCGGGAAGTGGGGCCCATCGACGTCGGGCCGGTGGAGCCGTGGAGCGCCGACGTGCCTCGTCTGTACCGGGCAGAGGTCACGAACGCCGTCGAAACACTTGACCTCAGGGTCGGGTTCCGCCGCGTGGAGATCGTCGGCCACGAGTGGCGGGTGAACGGCCGCAAGCTCCGACTCCGGGGGGTGAACAAGCACGAGTATGACCCGGATCACGGGCGCGTGTTCGACCGCGAGCAGACCCGCGAAGCGATGCTCTTGATGAAGCGATCCAACATCAATGCCATCCGCACCTCCCACTACCCCCCTCACCCCGAGTTCTTCGACCTTGCCGACGAGCTGGGATTCTGGGTCATCAACGAAGGCGATCTCGAGACCCATGGTTTCGTCTACGACAACTGGGTGGGCAACCCCTCGGACGATCCACTGTGGCGAGACTCCTATCTCGACAGGGTCGAGCGTCAGTTCGAGCGGGACAAGAACCATCCCTGCATAGTGAGCTGGTCGCTCGGCAACGAGTCGGGCAGCGGAGAAAACCTGGCTGCGATGGCTGCTTGGCTGAAAGCACGCGATCCCGAACGGCCGGTGCATTACGAGTCAGACTACGAAGGCCGCTACAGCGACATCGTCTCGCGCATGTACTCAACGCTCGAACAACTGCGGGCGATGTCCGCCGGCTTGGGCCAAAATGACATTGCTACTCCAGGCCGCACGGCAAAGCTGGCGCAGCGTCCCATGATTCTGTGTGAGTACCTCCACGCCATGGGCAACGGCGCGGGCGCTGTCGCCGATTACGAGGAGCTGTTCGACACGCTCCCGCAATGGCACGGCGGTTTCGTGTGGGAGTGGCGCGATCACGGATTGCGGACCTCCACCCAAAATGGTCAGGAGTTCTACGGCTACGGAGGCGACTTCGGCGAGGAACTCCACGACGGATCGTTCGTCTGCGACGGAATGGTGCTCTCGGACTTCACTCCCACACCCATGCTGACCGAGTACGCGGCCGTGGTGACTCCCATCAAGCTCCGCGTGAAGGACGGGCGGCTGGAAGTGGACAACAGACGACACGCCGGGGACACGGCAGACCTTCGGTTCCGCTGGCGGGATGAGCTCGATGGCAGGGAGGTAGCCTCCGGGAAGCTGGACGTGCCGCCGGTCCCTGCCGGGGAACAACGCACCGTCCCCCTCCCTGGGTTCACTCGTCCGGACCAAGGTGAACTGTGGCGCACCTTCGAATGTGTTTCGGCTCGGGACGAGCCGTGGGCGGTCGCCGGTCACGTCGTCAGCAGCACGCAGCAATTGCTGCAGGACAACCCCACTCCCCTCGGGCGCGCCGCCGTGGGCGAGACACCCGATCTGGTCGAGGGTGCATGGGTGTTGGGCGACGCGCGTTTCGACGCGGTCTCGGGCGACCTGATCCAGTTGGGATCGGTTCAGATGGCGGGACCGCATCTGGAACTGTTCCGCGCACCAACCGAGAATGACTCGTTGTCCGCCTTCCCCTCCTACGTCGACGCAGAGCCCTCCACCCACCCGAACGGCGGCAAGCCCGCACCGTCATGGGATGAGCAATGGCGCCAAGTCGGCCTGGACAGGCTCCACCGTCGCGTCATCTCGGTTACCGCCGGCCCAGGGCTGCTCACGGTGCGCCATCGCTACGCCCCTGCCGCCATCAGTCAGGCTGTTACCGTCGAACTGACGTGGAGTCTGGGCGAGGAGGGCCTCCGCATGAGCGCCACCGCCGTCCCCTCCGAGAATTGGCCAGGCACTTGGGCGCGTATCGGACTGCGGTTCGACCTGCCAGCGGGTCTCACGCAGGCGGCCTGGTTCGGCACGGGACCCTCCGACAACTACGCCGACTCCGCTATCGCAGCCCGCGTCGGCCGCTACGAGTCAGCGATCGAGGACCTCATCACCCAGTATGCGGTTCCGCAGGAGAGCGGTCACCGGGGTGGGATGCGCGAGTTGCGCCTGCCGGAGCTGGGACTCGAAATGCGCGCGTTCAAGGCCGGTGGGGAGCGGCCAGGCTTCACGCTCCGGGCTCACTCGGTCCCTGAGGTTGCTGAGGCCCGCCACCCCCACGAGTTGCCGCCGTCCAAGGCCACTTATCTGTGGCTGGACGTGCAGCAGCAGGGCCTCGGGTCGCGCTCCTGCGGCCCAGACGTACGCCCCGAGTACATGCTTCGGCCCAGGATGGCGCAATGGGCACTCGAGTTCCGCACTGGAGAGCCCCGCCCGAGCCTTTGAGAACCCAACCCGTGAAGGACGCCCCGATGCGCGAAGCACACCCAGAGCAGCAAATTATCCCAGGACAGCCGGCCCTGTGGCGAAGGGCGCTGTGGTACCGGCTGCCAGCGCAGGACTGGGAGACGCAGGCGCTGCCGATCGGCAACGGCCGACTCGGAGCGATGCTGTTCGGCGGTCCCTTCGTCGATCGCATCCAGTTCAACGAGCAGAGCCTCTGGGGTGGCCTGAACGGCTACGACAACGCGCTGGCCGGTCAGCCCGAAAGCGGCTACGACCTCAGCGTCACCGGCTTCGGTTCGTATCTCAACTTCGGGGACGTCGTGGTCTCGTTCGGCGAGGAGCCCATTCTGGGGTCATCGGAGCCCGAGCACCTCTACCTCCACTCCCCCAGCGGGCACTCCGCGGGCATCGAGTTCACCGCCGACGGCGACCGCGAGACTGATTGGGAAGCCACCGGGAACGGTGAGCCGGTGGTGTGGCAGGCCGATCTGGTGAGACCGGGCGCCGTCACCGCATACGGTGTGGTCTCCTCGCTTCGCCCCGGCGGCGATCCCATGGGGTGGAGCCTTGAAGCGACTGTGGACGGCCTCAGCTGGGACACGCTTGACACCCAATCCGGGACTAGCTTCGCCGGGCGCGGGGATTCCCACACCTTCCCCGTGGACGCGGGCCGCGCGTACTCGTCCTACCGGATGAGTTTCACCCCTGGCCAAGCGATTTCGCTCGCGGGGGTGTTCCTTATTGCTGACGGCATGGACAGCCGCACCCTCACCCCGGTGGTGGATTATCGCCGGGTCCTGGACCTGGAGCGGGGGGTGCACACCACGAGCTTTTCTGGCGTGACGGGCCCGGTGACCCGGGAGGCTTTCGCCAGCCGGGACGCCGACGTCGTCGTCGTGCACTACACCGGTGAACGACTCTCCGGCACCGTCGCCCTCACCTCGGCTCAGGAGGGCGTTGACGTCGAGGTCGACGAGTCCGAGGCTGCGCTACGGTTCGCGTCGGTGCTGGCCAATGACCTGCGGTTCGGGGCCGAGCTGCGTGTCCTGCCGGTCGGTGGTTCTCTGGCGCGGGATGGCAGCTCCTTGCGGTTCGAGGGCTGCAGCCAGGTGACGCTGGTGCTGGACGCTCGCACTGACTACAAGCTGGACGCTTCCGCCGATTGGCGGACCGGCGCCGTCCCGGACCCGGCTGTGGCCGTCGCGGCCGCCGAGTCTCTCGGTCACGAGCGGCTGCGGTCTGACCATGTGGACCGGGTGAAGTCGCTGATGGACGGAGTGGCGGTGGACTGGGGTGCCACTGATCCCGCAGTCCTGGCGTTGCCCGTCGATGCGCGGCTCCGGCGCTACGCCGACGGGGCGGAGGATCCGTCGCTCGAGCAGCTGCTGTTCGACTACGGCCGATATCTCACGTTCTCCGCATCCCGCGCCGATGGCCTCCCCGCGAACCTGCAGGGGCTCTGGAACGACAGCAATGAGCCCATCTGGGGGGCTGACTACCACACCAACATCAACATCCAGATGAACTACTGGGCTGCGGAGACCACCGACCTGCCGGAGAGTCACCGCTCGTTGGTGGAGTTCGTCAAGGAAGTGGCCGTGCCGTCGCGAGTGGCCACCCGCAACGCCTTTGGCGAGGACGTCCGCGGCTGGACCACTCGCACCAGCCAGTCAATCTTCGGCGGCAACTCGTGGGAGTGGAATAAGGTCGCCAGCGCTTGGTACGCCCAGCACCTCTACGAGCACTGGGCCTTCAACCAGGACGCCGACCTCCTGCGCGGGACCATCTACCCGGTGGTCAAGGAGATCTGCGAGTTCTGGGAGGATCGCCTCGTCGAGCATGACGACGGTCTGCTCTACTCCCCCGACGGCTGGTCCCCCGAGCACGGGCCCCGCGAGGACGGCGTCATGTACGACCAGCAGATCGTCTGGGACCTGTTCCAGAATTATCTCGACTGCGCCCGGGCCCTCGACGTCGACCGCCAGTACCAGGACATCGTCGCCGGTCTGCAACAGCGCCTCGCGCCGAACAAGGTCGGGAGCTGGGGCCAACTGCAGGAATGGCAGGACGACCGCGACGATCCCCACAACTTCCACCGCCACACCTCCCACCTGTTCGCCGTCTACCCCGGCCGGCAGATCACTCGCGCAGACCGTGAATTCGCCACCGCCGCGCTGGTATCCCTCAAGGCCCGGTCCGGCGAGATAGACGGAGAGCCGTTCACCGCAGCCACCGTCACCGGAGACAGCCGCCGCTCCTGGACCTGGCCTTGGCGCGCCGCCCTGTTCGCCAGGCTCGGCGACGCCGAACGCGCCCGCACCATGCTGCGAGGGTTGTTGACCTTCAACACCCTCGACAACCTGTTCACCAGCCACCCACCCTTCCAGCTGGACGGGAACTGCGGCATCACCGGGGCGATCAGTGAAATGCTGCTCCAGAGCCACGACGGGACCATCGATCTCCTACCAGCCCTGCCCCAGGCCTGGGCCACCGGCTCCTTCACCGGCCTGCGCGCCCGAGGCGGCTACCAGGTCAACTGCCGCTGGCGCGACGGCAAGGTGGTGGACTTCGACGTCGTCGCGGACCGCGGCGCAAGCGACACCCCGGTGGACGTGAGTGTCAACGGCGTGGTGACGTCGCACCAGCCGAGCGTCCGGGAGATGGCCGTGGCCCCGGCAGAACAGTCACGCCGTCAGAAGCGGATAGCCAGGTGAACCGTCCCTTGGATGAGGCGAGCCACCCGGATGAGACACTCATCGACGTCTCGGATTTCTCGCTGGATCCGGGAGACCTCACGCCAGCCCTCGCACGAGCGCTCGAACACGCCCGCTCCGTTCCCGGCCCCAAGCGCGTGGTCGTCCCGCCGGGCGTCTACCACGTCCACCCGGACCATGCCCCGGTGCGGGAGTTCTACGTGTCCAACACTGTCGGCAGCCGCGAAGAGCACCGCCACAAGCGGATCGCCGTCCTGCTGGAGGACTTGTGCGACGTGACCATTGACGGCGAAGGCGCCACCTTGGTGATGCACGGGCAGCAGACACTGTTCGCGATGATCCGCACCCGCCGCGCCTCCATCCGGGGCTTCGCAGTGGACTGGGTCACGCCCCGCGCGATCGACCTGACCGTGATCCACTCAGGCCCAGACCACCACGACCTGCTCGTGCCCGCGGGGTACCGCTACCAGATCTGCGGCACGGAGGTCACCTGGCTGTCCGAGGACAGCTCCTCGGGTCAGCCCCACTGGGTCTACCACCGCCCAGAACCCCTGGACGTACCGCTGCCCGACCTCGGCTACGACTTCATGCAGATCACCGACCTGCAAACGGGGAGGGCCCACGGCGGCACCATGCTGGACTTGCCCAACCCGCTGCGCAGCGGTCTGGTCTCGGTGCGCGAGATCGCGCCCGGTGTGCTGCGCCACACCTACGGCGAGGGCGGCTCCCCGAGCGCGTTGGGTACGGTCTTCCAGCTCCGTCGCACCATGCGCGACACGCCCGGCGCTCTCCTCTGGGAGGCGAAGGACTCGGTCATAGCCGACATGGACATCGGCTACCTCCACGGATTTGGGATGATCGCACAGATGACAGACTCCGTCACCGTGCGGGGGGTGCGTTTCCGCGCGCCCGCGGGGTCCAGGCGTACGACCGTCGGGTTCGCGGACCTGGTGCAGATCTCCGGAGACAAAGGCACCGTCGTGATAGAGGACAACGACTTCGGGTTCTCTCACGACGACGCCATCAACATCCACAACACCTACGTCCAGCTGGTGGCGGTCGACGGTCCCGTCGCTACGTTCAGATTCATGCACCACGAAACCAGCGGGTTCCCACTGTTCCACCCCGGCGACACAGTGGCGCTCGTGGACCGCGACACGATGCTGGACCTGCCCTGGGCTGGCACCGTCATTGACGTGCACGGCCCCTCAGGACAGGACCACTCCGTTGATCTGGAGAACGTCAACCTGACCTTCGACGAGCCACTTCCCGACGCGGCCATTCCCGGCCGAGTCGTCGCAGAGAACCTCACCTACAACCCGGCGGTGGCGGTGCGTCGCAACCGCTTCCAATCCATCGCCACCCGGGGCATGCTCGTGACCACCCGAGGCTCCGTGGTCATCGAAGACAACCGCTTCGAGCGCGTCGAGATGGCCTCCATCTACGTCTCCGCAGACGCCTCCCAGTGGTACGAGTCCAGTGTGGTGCGGGACCTGGTGATCCGGAACAACGTCTTCGTCAGGCCCGCCACCTCGACCAGGGCCAAGGCCGAGATCCTCGTGGAGCCCACGGCGGCCGGCGAGGACCCGTCCAAGGCGGCGCACTCAGGCATCGTGATTCGGGACAACGTCTTCCTGTCGGCCGACATCCCCGTCCTGGACGCCAGATCCGTCTCGGGGATCAGTTTCACCGGCAACACGATCGTCCGCTACGGGCCTGATCCGCTGGGGGAGCCCACCCCCTCCGGCCCGCTCGCGATCGTTCGCGGTTGCACAGCAGTGCAGTTCCGCGGTAACGCCACTGGTCAGGGCGTGAACCAGGAGTTGACCTACCATGCCATGGCGGCCGATGACCTGATCGTCGAGGGCTTCGTCCGGCTGGAGCCCCCGCAGGCCCCCCTCGCAGCGCTGGAGTCGGTGGAAACGGAAGGTCTGTCGGTGCCACCGCTTCCCTGGCCCGCGGACAGCGTCGTGGTCCGGGTGCCCGACGACCTGGCCCGGATCCGCATCAGGTTCAAGCCCGTCGACGGCCACCCGGTGCGGTTGGCAGTCCACGGCATCCCCGTCGAGCCCGACGCCGACGGCTGGCTGGCCGTGACCCTGGAGTCCGGGGCGACGGTGGTGGAGTGTGAGGTCGAGGCTCCCGTTGGCGTCTCGAAGCGGCTTTACCGCTGTGTGTTGCTCCGTGCTTCCTGACCCCGCCCGGTCTCAGGTGCTCCAGTGCAGACGCGGGGTCTGCGGTCCCTGGTATGGCTCGTCTGCGTACTTGTCCTGCAGCCGGCCCAACTCCGCCTCCAGCTCCAGCCTCACGGCGGCGTAGTCCGGGTCATCGACGACGTTGTGCAGTTCGGCGGGATCCCTGCGGAGGTCGAACAGTTCGTACTCGGTCGGCAGGACCCGCTCGGACGACCCGGGCGTCCCCAGTCCGTCGTTGTAGTAGACGATGTACTTGAAGTCCTCGCTGCGGACGCCGTAGTGCGCTGGGGCGAGGTGCTCCGGGTCGTCGTGCTCCCAGTAGCGGTAGTAGACAGCTGATGGCCAGTCGGGCACGTCCGTTCCCCGAAGGAGGACACGGAAGCTCCGGCCCTGCTGGTGGGGCAGCGCAACGTCGGGGTCCAGCCCGCACATGTCCAGGAACGTGGCCGCGAAGTCCACGTTGGTGATCATCTCCTGGCACCGGGTTCCGGCGGTGATCTCCGCGGGCCACCTGATGACCAGCGGCATGCCAAGGGACTGCTCGTACATCAGGCGCTTGTCGAACCAGCCGTGGTCTCCGAGGAAGAAGCCTTGGTCCGAGGTGTAGACCACGATGGTGTTCTCGGCCAAGCCTTCAGCATCGAGCCAGTCGAGAAGTCGGCCGACCCCGTCGTCGACGGCCTGGACGGTCTGCAGGTAATCACGCATGTAGCGCTGGTACTTCCACGCTGCCCGCTCCCGTGTGTTCTCGGCTCCCAACAACTCCGCCGGAACGGTCTCCTTGATGTCGGCATCGGTCAGGTCGTCGGCGATCGTCATCCGAACCGCTTGCACAACGCTTGCACGACCGCTGTGGTCGTCCCACATGGTCAGAGGCTCGGGGATCGAGCCGGCGGGGTAGAGGTCCCGGTGTCGCTCATGCGGCACCCATGGGCGGTGCGGAGCCTTGTGGTGCACCATGAGGCAGAAGGGCCGGTCCCGGTTCCTGACCTGGAGCCACTCGAGGCTCAGGTCGGTGATGATGTCGGTGGCATAGCCCTCGACAACACCCTCGCCGTCCGGACCGTACATGACGGGGTCCACGTAGGCCCCCTGACCAGGAAAGATGCGCCAGTCATCGAACCCCCGAGGTCTGGCCTGCGGCGAGACGCCCAGGTGCCACTTCCCGAAGATCGCGGTCTGGTACCCCGCAGCCCGCAGCACCTGGGAGTACGGCGGCACCCGGTAGTCCAGCTCCGAGTAGATGGAGCAGGCGCCGTTGACGTGGCTGTAGGTGCCGGTGAGGATGGTCGCTCTCGACGGCGTGCAGATTGAGTTGGTGCAGAACACCCTGTCGAGACGCGCACCCTCCTGGGCAATCCGATCGATGTTGGGTGTCTGGTTCACCGCGCTGCCGTAGGCGCTGATCGCGTGGGCCGCATGGTCGTCGGACATCACGAACAGCAGGTTGGGCCTGGCGGTGGCGGTGGACACGGTGACTCCTTGTGACGCGGTCGGCGTTGGAAGTGTTAGCACCCACAGACGCCCGCGTGGCGCCTGTGGGTGCAGGGTGAGTGCGTGCCGGATCAGCCGTTGGTGGCGTCGTCCGCGGCCTTGAGGATCTCGAGATAGCGGTCGAGACCTGCACCCTTCAGCGAGTTCACGTAGTTCTCCCAGTCCTTGTCGTTGGCCGGGTCTGCGTTGCCGAGGGCGAGGTTGGCCCGGCCCTGTTTGAACGCATTGTCGAGGTTCACCTTCAACTCGCCCACCTGGGCGGCCTGCTCGATCGTGAAGAACGGCTCCAGGAAATACTCCTCCTCCGGTGCGGCGAAGGGCTCGTACATCTTGCCGGCGCGGTACAGGTTGGGCTCGATCGAGGTGTTGTCGTCGACGGACTCCCCGTGTCGGACGTCCATCACGAGGTTGTACGGACCCATCTCCCACCAGGCATCGTTTTCGTCGCTGGGGGTCCCCGTCTTCTTGTAGACAGCCTGGCGGTCGTCAATGCCCGTGTCGCCCTCGACCGCCCAGCCCCAGTGCTCGTCGAGTTCGCCCAGACGCATGCTGAGCGTCGAGACAAGGCCCGTCTGGTAGTCGGCCCAACGGATGAGTTCCTCTGGGTTGCGCGTCTTGCTGGTCAGGACCAGACCCACGTTGTGACCGGGATTGTAGCCCCACGCGACGTGGGCATCGCCATCGGGCCCGGTGAAGGGCTTCAGCGGCTGGAACTCGCGGAACCTCGCGTTCGGGTCGCTGAAGTTGATCTCGGCGAACTCGCCCTGGGACTGACCGGGCAGGACGGCCACCCGCGTGCCCGCCGGGTCCATGGCCAGCCGCTTGAACTGGTCGATGGTCTGGCTGAAACCGTTGGGGTCCAACAACCCCTCCTTGACCAGCCGGTTCGTCGTGATCATCGCCTCGCGCCACCCCTCCTCGATCGGGGTGTACGAGATCTGGCCGTCCTTGCGCCGCAGCCGATCATCGCCGACGTTGAGGTATGCCGCCTCGATGAGCGACATCGGGGGGAACTCGATGTAACCGCTCATGGGGATCATGCCCATGGCCTTGAACTCCCTGAGCAAGGCCTCGAACTCCTCAAGGGTGGAGGCGCTCTCCCCCGTGGCGCCGACGGCCTCGGCCGAGGGGGTGTGGATCCAGGTGCGCTGCCCGCTCGAGGAGCAGTGGTAGCACTGGTTGATCGATGGGAACGCATACATCTTCCCGTCGGGGGCGGTCATGACCTTGCGCAATTCCGGGAACTGACTGAAGAGGTTCACCAGCTCGGGGGCGTACTGGTCGATCAGTTCGTCCAAGGCGATGAACATCCCCTGCTGCCCGTAGGTCCAGAGCTGTGAGCGTGTGAAGCCGCCCATCCACGGAGCACCCGTCATGAACGCATCGGGAAGGTCACCCGAGGACATCATGGCGTTCAACTTGGGCGCGCCGTCGTCGCCCGCTGGAACGATTTCATACTTGACCTTGACACCGGTGGCGTTCTCCAGATGCTTGGAGAAGGTGTTGTCGCCGGCGACGTCCTGACCGACGAAGCTACGCGTGACGACCCTGTATGTGGTCTGGCCGTCGGCGAACTTCTCGGCAGCGCGGGCCCTGGGCCCGACGTAGCCGTCGGGATAGAGGACACCGGTCAACTCCTTGCCGAGTTCGACCTTCAGTTGTGCGCTCCCCGGGACGTAACCACCACCAGTGGGCGCTCCGGCGGTGGGGGTGTTGGAGCTGCCTGAACCACAGGCGGACAGGCCGACCATGGCTGTGACGCCAAGCCCGCCCGTCAGGAGGGAGCGCCTGGATACTGCCGCCTTGGGCAGAATGTGCTCGGTCATGGACTTCAAACCTTTCGTTGGGATACAGACTTGGGAGCAGGCTGGGTGTGCTGACTCAGAAGAGACCGCTCTTGGTGGTCTTGTTGGCGAAGAAGTTGACCGCCAACAGCAGGATGAGGCCGACGATTGACTTGAACAGCCCGATCGCCGTGGCATAACTGAACTGGGGTATGGGTGACTTCAGGCCCACCTCGTAGACGTAGGTGTCGATCACCTGCGACACGGTGAGGTTCAGGGGGTTCTGCAGGAGCAGGACCTTCTCGAAACCGGTGTTGAGAATGTTGCCGACGCTGAGGATCAGGAGGATCACGGCGATGGGCATGATCGAGGGCAGGTCGATGTGGACCATGCGGCGGAACAGGGACGCGCCGTCGACCTTGGCAGCCTCGTGGAGTTCCGGGGGTACGGAACTGAGAGCGGCGAGGTACATGATGGCGGAGAACCCGGCGGTCTGCCAGATGCCGGACCAGACGAAGACGTGGCGGAACCATCCCGGATCCGTGAGGAACTGCGGCGCATCGATTCCGAGCGCGCCGAGCACTTGGTGCACCACGCCGATCTGGGGGTCCAGGATCATCATGAGGATGCCGACCACGACGACCACGGACAGGAAGTTCGGTGCATAGGTGATCAGCTGCACTGAACGGCTGAGGTACTTCTGGCGAAGGGCGTTCAGTGCGAGTGCCAGGACGATCGGAATCGGGAATCCCGCGATCAGTTCGTAGAGCGCCAGCGCGATCGTGTTCCACAACAGCGGCACGAAGTTGTTGGACTCGAAGAACCTCTCGAACTGGGCAAGGCCCACCCATGGGCTGTCGATGATGCCCTGCATGGGGTTGAACTCCCTGAAGGCGATCTGCAGGCCGTACATCGGCAGGTAGGCAAACACGACGAGCCAGATCAGGCTCGGCAACAACAGGACGTACAGCTGCCAGCTTCTGGCCATCCGCTTCAGGAGGGGAACCGGCCTGTTGCTCCGGATGGTGCTCTCGGAGGCGGCTCCTCCCTTGTGCGCGCTGTCCGTGGATGCGGTGCCGTCGTTGGTGTTTAACATCTGGGTCATCCCTTCACCGAGCCGATCATCATGCCCTTGACGAAGTGCTTCTGGACGAACGGGTATGCCAACAGCGGCGGGATCGACGCGATCACGATCAGCGCGTACTTGAGCTTGCCGGCGATGGCCTGCATCTCGGCGATCTTCGTCGGGTCCACGCCCGCCATCTTCGCCGGGTCGAAGGTGTTCTGGACGAGGATGTTTCGCATGGCCAGCTGCAGCGGGTACAACTCCTCGTCGGTCAAGTAGATCAGGCCGTTAAAGAAGGCGTTCCAGGTGGTGACGCCGTAGAGCAGCATGTTGACGGCAATGACTGGCACCGAGAGCGGCAACACGACCTTGAAGAAGAACGTGAAGTCGGAGGCGCCGTCCATCTTGGCGCTCTCCAAGAGCTCATGCGGGATGGTCTGGGAGAAGAACGCACGCGAGATGATCAACTGCCACACGCTGACCGCGCCCGGAAGGATCATGGACCACACGGTGTTGAGCAGCCCGAGATCGCGCACGACCAAGTAGGTGGGAATCATGCCGCCGCTGAACAGCATGGTGATCATGAACGCGAACGTGAGGAGGTTCCTGCCAGGCAGGTCGCGCCGCGACAGCGCGTAGCCCCCCGCCATCGTCGCGAACGTGCCGATGGCGATCACCATCCCGGCGTAAAACAACGAGTTCAGGATGCTACGAAACAGCAGCGGCGACTCGAAGACCGCCGTGTACGCGTTCGTCGAGAATCCGATTGGGAACAGCCAGACCTCGCCAGAGGTGACCGCCGACGTCTCCGACAGGGACGCGCTCATGACGTAGATCAGCGGGTACAACACTGACACCGAGAATGCCCCGAGGACTACCAGAAGCGTGATGTTGAGGCGCTTGTCCCCTCTGGTCTCGGTGATGCGGTTTGCCGTTCGGCTCTTGGCGGCCAACTCGACTCCTCTCCCGGCGGGGCTGGTCCTTGACCCACCGTCATCGATCGTTCTTCGGGACTCACAACTTCGGTCGTCCCGGCGAGGCCTGCGGCCAAGGGTGCTAACGCTAACACAAGTGGTGTGACGTCTCGCCACGGCCCACTATAGTCGCTACAAATGAGGCCGAGGAAGCCCCAAAACCGAAAGAGCCGAGATGGAAAGATGGGAACAGCCGGACCTGTTGCAGGTGGAGTTCGCCGGTTCGCTGGTGAAGGGCAAGCAATACACCACCCAGGCCGGGGAGGTGATGCGGGGCACGCTGCGCCCCATCACCGGAGCCGAGGAGCAGTCCGTGTCCGGCGTGAGGCTGGCCGGCGACGGGGGTCTGCTTTTTGAGCCTGCCGCTGCGCAGCCCGAGGGTTCGACCGTTGAACTGCGCTTCGCACTTGACCAGCCGACGGTCAGCCCTGCGGTCCTGATCACAAGCTCCGGAGTGACGCTGGGTGTGCATCACCTGAACCTGATGCTCTGGGCCCGCGGCGAATGGCACGGCTGGCCCGGCGGCGAGGACGTGTTCGGCGTCGATACCCACCACACGCTGTCGGTGCGGATCCGGAGCGACGAAGGTTCCGTGCAGATGGAGGCCCGTCTCGACGGCCGGGACATGGGGTACCTGGAGTTCGGCCCGGTTTCGGATCAGGCGCTGTTCAGCTTCGGCAGCGACTTCGAGGGCGCTTCAGGGCTCGTCGGCGAGGTCCACGGTGTACGCGTGGCCGTCGCGTCCTCCGAGTGGCGCTGGCAACCTACGACTCCGGTCATCGACGTCGAGACCGAGCTCACTGCCACGGAGGCCGCCGACCTTGCCGGACTCCACCCGGCCAACTACCAGAACGTGAGCCCGAGCGACTCCCCCGCCGCCATCATCCACAAGGCATCACTGCTGAGACCGACACCCGAGCAGGCCGTCTGGCAACAGGAGGGTCTGACCGCCTTCATCCACTTCGGCATCAACACGTTCTACGACCAGGAGTGGGGCCACGGCACCGAGGACCCGGGCCGGTTCCTCCCCTCCGACATCGACCCCGACGCCTGGGTAAGGGTGCTGCGCGACGCGGGCTTCCGCACCACAGTGATCACGCTCAAGCACCATGACGGCTTCTGCCTGTGGCCGAGCCGATACACCGACCACTCCGTAAAGGCGAGCTCCTGGGCCTCCGGTGGCGGCGACATCGCGCGCCTGTTCGTCGAAGCGGCCCATCGCTACGGCATGAAGGTGGGCTTCTACCTGTCCCCCGCCGACTCCAACGCGGAGTTGCAGGGCACGTTCGGCAACGGGTCGCAGCGCAGTCCTCGGACCATCCCCACGCTCACGGCCGACGACGACCGGGCCGGTCAGGAGTTGCAGACGTTCGAGTACCATGCCACCGACTACGGCGCGCTTTTCCTCAACACCCTCTACGAGATCCTCACCGAGTACGGCACTGTGCACGAGGTCTGGTTCGATGGCGCCCAAGGCAACACAGGCGCTACCGAACACTACGACCACGCCGCGTTCTACGACATGATCCACCAACTCCAGCCGGGCGCCAACATCGCCGTCGGAGGGCGCGACATCCGCTGGGTCGGCAACGAGAGCGGGGTGGCACGCCAGGACGAATGGGCCAGCGTCGCGATCACCGACGCCGGCGACGGGGGGGCCATCTCGCCGGTCCAGCAGGGTCACTTCTCCGCGGATCTCGGATCCGACCAGCAACTCGTCGACGCCGCCCGCTCGGGCGGCGCTGACAGGCTGCACTGGTGGCCGACGGAGTCCGACATGCGCATCACTGCCGGGTGGTTCGCGCACCCCGACGACGTCCCCAAGGCCCCACTGACGTTGCTGCGGCACTACGAACAGACGTACGGTCGCAATTCGGTGACGCTGTTGAACGTGCCCCCAACCGACTCGGGACAGTTCTCCGCCGACGTGGTGGCGAGCGTGGAGGGCTTCGCGGCGGAGCGGCGCAAGGCATTCACGCTGGACCACGCGTTGGGTCGCGACGCCATCGTGGAGGGCTCCGTGGTCGCGACGATGACCAACGGCAACCTCAGGAAAGGCCACTCCTTCACGGCCGACGAGCACCCCTGGATCGAACTCGACCTCGGCGAGCCCAGACAGATCAGCCGCGTCGGGCTGAGCGAGGAGATCCTCGGGGCAGGACAGACGGTGCGCCTGTTCATCGTGGAGTGCGATGAGGGGGACGGCTGGCGCGAGGTGGCACGGGGGGGCACCATCGGGGCGCACCGCATCGTCACACTCGACGAGCCCGTGACGGCCCAACGCTGGCGGGTCCGCGTGACATCGTCGCGCGGCAGCTACACGATTGCGGCGATCCACCTGTGGGAGCAGTTGGCATCAGACCCGGGCAAGGCACGGGAGGTCCACATCGACGGATCGGTGAGCCACGCGGGAGACGGCTCGGTTGAACGTCCGATCGCCTCGATGGAGCAGCTCCGGGACGTGGAACTGGCAACCGGCGCCGTGCTGCGGTTCCGCTCCGGCACCGACACCCCCGACGCCGACGTCGTGCTTTGGGGATACGGCACGCCTGATCAACCTATCCGCGTGGAGTCCTGGGGGCAGGGTGCCGCCCCCACCGTGGGAGGCAGATCGCTCGAAGAAAGGTTCGCGTCCAAGAGGGAGCACGGCTGGACTGTGGCCTGAGCCCCGACGCCTCAGCCCAGCAGTGCCCGGACCCACGACATCTCGGTCTGGACCGGCCGGTCGGCGACGAGTCTGCCGTCGCTGACGAACCCCTCCTCCCAGCCATCCAGATGCGCCACGAGCCTGTTCCTCCAGCCCGCGACCTCTTCGAACCGGTCCGGCTGGTGGATCAGGTTCCGCGATTCCGTGGGATCGCCGTCCAGGTCGAAGAACTGCTCCATGCCGGAGCCGGAGAACCAGATGAACTTCCTCCTGCCGTCTGTGACCCAATGCATCGACTGGTTGCTTAAGACCTCCGCGACGTGTTCACCGTGGATTTCCGAGCGCCACGTCACTTCTGCGTCCTGCATCAGCGGCAGCACGCTGACGCCGTCAACGCCTGCAGGGATGGGCACCCCAGCGATGTCGAGGACCGTGGGCATGATGTCTCGTAACTCGACCACCTCATCCACCCTCGGACGAACCGCTCGGCCCCCGGGCAGGCGGACGAGGAACGGCACGCGGGCGCTGCCCTCGTACCCGACCGTCCTGCGGTAGAAATGGGGGTCGCCCATCATGTCGCCGTGGTCGGAGACGAAGAGCACCGCCGTGTTCTCGCGGAGTCCGAGATCGCTCAGCACCTCCATGAGGCGGTTGACCTAGAAGTCAATGTGGGTGATGGAGCCGTTCTACCCGGCCATCGCGCGACGACGGACGTCGGGATGCTGCACCCCGAAGCTGCCCTCGGCTCGGAAGTCCACGCGGAACTCCGCCAGGTCGGTCAAGTCCCTGGAGGTGGTGTAACGGCTGATCCTTCGTTTGGGGCGGTCAGAAGGGTGGTTGGCCGGGTTCGAGGGTGACGGGCAGGCCGGTGCCTGGGCGCCAGCCGTTGTTGGGATCGAGGAGGTCCTCGGGCCAGGGGGCGGGGACGCCGTGTTCGTCCCACCAGCCGGTTTCGTGGCCGGCGGCGAGGGCGGCCTGGGAGTGGCCGGGTCCGTAGATGTCGGTGAGTCGGGTCATGCTGCGGGCTCCAGTTCGGGCAGGGCCGTGGCGGCGGCCTGCGGGTCGGCGGGGGTCTTGGTGCGGGCTCGGGTGAGGACGTCGAGGGCGAGGTAGCGGCGGCCTTCGGCCCATTCGTCGTGTTGTTCGGCGAGGACGGCGCCGACGAGGCGGAGGATGGCGTCGCGGTCGGGGAAGATGCCTACGACGTCGGTGCGGGACAGGGTCAATTTTCAATCAGCACAGGGGGGTCAGTTTTGGCCCGGCGTTGACACCGGAGCTTGTCAAGTTGTTTGTGTAAGTGGTGGTCTCCGGGGGTGGTTTAGAGGTAGGGGTTGATGCGGTCGGGGTAAGCGATGGCGAGTTGGGCCAGGGCCTGTTTCCAGTTCGTGGTGATTTGTCCTTCGACGAGGCGTCCCTCGGCGACGCGTTTCTCGCCTCGGCCTCGGCCGCGTTCCTTGGCCCGGTCACGTGCCCTCTTGTCCTCGATGTTGCAGATCGCCAGCCAGAGGAGTTTGACCGCGGCATCGTCGGAGGGGAAGTGGCCCCGGTTCTTGGTGACCTTGCGCAGTTGGTAGTTCAACGACTCGATCGCGTTGGTGGTGTAGATCACGCGACGCAGCATCGGCGGGAACGCCAGGAACGGCACGAACTTCGTCCAGGCATCCTCGAACACGCGGATCGAGTGGGGATTCGCCTTCCCAAGCTCCGAGGCCGCGAACGCGTCCAGAGCGGCTCTGGCGGCGTCCGCGTCGACGGCCTGGTAGATCGGCTTCAACGCCGCCGCCATGGCCTTGCGGTCCTTGTAGGACACGAACCGCATCGCCGCGCGGATCAGGTGGACCACGCAGGTCTGGACCGTCGATTCGGGCCAGGTGGCCTCGACCGCTTCGGGGAACCCGCTGAGCCCATCGACACACACGATCAGCACGTCCTTGACGCCCCGGTTCGCGAGCTGCGCGCAGACCCCGGCCCAGAAACGGGCACCCTCGGTGGCCTGGATCCAGATCCCCAACACGTGCTTGATGCCGTCCATGTCGACCCCGACAGCGATATGGGCGGCCTTGTTCCGGACATGGGCCCCGTCGCGGATCTTCACCATGATCGCGTCGAGGTAGATCACCGGATAGAACGAGTCCAACGGGCGCTGCTGCCAGGCCAGGACCTCATCGGCGACCTCGTCAGTGATCTTGGAGATCGTCTCCCGGCTGATCTCAGTGCCGACCGTGGAGACCAGATGATGCTCGATATCGCGAACCGTCATCCCGCCCGCATAAAGGGACACGATCATGTCATCCAACCCGCCGACCCGGCGGGAGCCCTTCGGGACCAGCATCGGGGTGAAGGTCCCGTCACGGTCCCTGGGGATCGCCAGATCCACGTCACCGACGCTGGTGGCCACCGTCTTGGCTGAGGAGCCGTTACGTGAGTTCGGGAACGCCGCCGCATCGGGATCGCCCTTGTCGTATCCGAGGTGCTCGCTCAGTTCGGCCTGGAGTCCGCGTTCAAGGCCGGCCTTGATCAACTGCTGGATCAGGCCATCCCTGCCATCGAACTGGACCTCGCCGACATCGATACGGGCATAGAGATCATCCAACGCTCCAGAGGCCTCCAACGCCTCCACGCCCGCCCTCTGAGCACGGCGCCGTTCATCACGAGACTGCTTATCAATCATGGACATCAGTGTGTCTGCTTCCTAATCAGGAGCCACCCCTTACACAAACCATCTGACACCCTCCGACACCGGGGCTTCATCAACGGTTGGAACACCCGCGAGCACCCATTCATCTGGACCAAGACACCAGAGGAAATCCTCACCAAAATCGACCGCAAACGTAAAATGACCTCACCGCCGAGCCACTAGATCCTCGAAACCGTCCTAGCCCGCGACGGCGCCGCCCGCTCCGCCACCAGCGACATCGCGCACGCCCACGACCCGACCGTACGGCTCGCTGACGCAGTCAACCGATACCGCGACGCCCTAACCATCGCCCTCGAACACCGCCACGCCCCCAAGCTGGAGAACCTCGACCACCGAGCCGACGACGTCGCACCCGGCCTCACCGACACCAACGCCTGGCCAACTCTGCGGCAACGGCTCCTCGCGGCCACCGACGGCGCTAGCTGTTCTGCCCGGAGAGGTTGGGCACACGCGCGGCTGGCGGTTGGCCCTTGAGTGAGGTGTGGCCTCGGTGGTGATTGTAATGGTGCAGCCACTCGGGGAAGGCCTCGACGCGTTCGGTTTCTGACTTGTAGGGCCGGGCGTAGGCCCATTCCTCGAGCATGGTGCGGTTGAACCGTTCGACCTTACCGTTGGTCTGTGGCCGATACGGTCGAGTGCGTTTGTGGCTGATGTCCTCACCGAGAGCGGTCTTGAAGGCGTTTGAGCGGCAGCAGGAGCCGTTGTCGGTCAGGACTCGATTAACGGTGATTCCCATGGAGTTGAACCAGGCGTTGGCTCGCTTCCAGAACCCTGCGGCGGTGTCCTTGCGCTCATCGGTGAGGATCTCACTGTAGGCGAGTCTGGAATGGTCATCAACGGCGTTGTGGAGGAAGGCGTAGCCGGGCCGGCGGTTCGCTTCGGTAGCGACCTTGTTGCGGACCCCGCCAGCGCGGCCCAGAGCGCGGTGGCCGCCACCGTCTGGGATCCGTCCCAACTTCTTGATGTCGACATGGACCAGATCGCCCGGGGCCGGATGCTGGTAGTGGCGTTTGTCTGCTCGTGAGGTCTTGATCCGGCATCCAGTTGCCGGGTCGACCCAACGCAACGGTGGACAACCGTAGCGGCGCAAGACCTTGTGCACGGTCGACGGGTTCAGGCCGAGCCGGTAGGCGATCCGCGCCGGCCCCCACCGGTGGGTGACCCGCAACCCCACGATGCGTCGTTCGGTGCGCTGCGGCAGCTGGTTGGGGTTGGAACGGGGCCGCGATGACCTGTCGACCATCCCGGCGCGGCCGTGGAGGCGGTAGCGCTCGGACCAACGACGGGCGGTGGTGACCGAGACACCGAAGCGTTCAGCCGCCCGTCGCAGGACCCAGCCGTCGTCGACCACGAGCCTGGCGAGACGGAGACGACCCGTCGGAGTCAAGACAGCGTTAGTGTGGGACATGAAGACCTCTGTTTTGGTGGTGCGGTTCTGTGGTAGTTCCACACCCCATCGGGGGTCTTCACCCTTGTCCAGCCAACCCGCCGATCCCCATGTACCTAACCTCCGTGGTCAGTACAGCTAGCCTGCTCGAAAAGTTGTGTGAGGTCGCCGCGGGTCACCGCTTCGACGACATCGCCGACCCTGCAGCCCTCCTGGCCACACTCATCCCCGACCCCACCGGCGGCCCCCTCCCGTGGCTCCCCCGCATCCCAGCCTCCATAGCCGACGACGCACGCTGGGGTCCCTACCTCACAGCACGCGCCCAGCACGTGACCAACCTCGCCAACCAGGTACGCCTCGACACGCTGCAGGCCCCGCCCCCAAGCTGGGCACCCAGCGACACGGCACTCCCAGACCGACTGCTCGGCGATGTGGCGGTGTGGCGAGCCGCCACCGACGTCGCGCCCGAGGACCGCCACCCCACAGGAGGTCGGGCGCAGGCCGGGGCCGCGCGGCACTACCAGGACCAGCTCGACAGGGACCTCCTCACCGCGACGCCGAGCCTCGACATCGCGCAACTGCGGGCCCTCGGTCAGGGACTCGACCACGACCCTGGTGTCCCCGGGCTGGCCAGACACCTCGCCCTCCTCGAAGATTCTGGGACCCCGACTTGGGCCCTCGTAGCAAGAGCGCTCGCTGAGGGACCACTACCCGCAGAACGACCCGCGGCCGCCCTCTACTGGCGGATCAATCAGCACACGCCCAATGCCGCACCGGCGGGCACCAACGCCGTCGAGCCACGCACAGATCAGCCGCCCTTCCGACCGCGGCCCGAACACCTACGCGGTCCGTCACGAGCCACCGGAAGTCCCCGGCGATGACCGCCCCGCCCCGTCAGAGCGCCCACACTTTGCCGTGGGGCACCCCTGGACGTGGTGAAACAAACCGTCTTCAGATAGACTTATCGGGATACGTTTTGTTTCAGACAAGGAGGGCACCGGGGGCATGGCACCACTCACACCCGCCACCGCGCGGCAGCAGGGGATGTCCCGAAGCACCCTCCACCGTGCCGCCCGCGACGGCAAACTGGAACGCATCGCACGTGGAATCTACCTGCCCGCCGACGCCAACACCGCGGACTGGGAATGGATCGAAGCCGCCAGCCGGCGCCCAGAAGCCACGATCTGTCTGACCTCTGCCTTGGCCCTCCATGACCTCACCGACGAAATCCCCGCCACGCTTAATGTGGCCATCCACCGAGAAGCACGCATCCCAGCTGGCACCTCAGCAATCAGCTGGCACCGCTTCCACACGGCAACCTTCGATCTGGGACGCAAAGAGGTCCCCATCCCCGGCACTGACCAGACGATCGGGCTCTACACCCCCGAGCGATCCATCGTCGACGCTTTCCGGCTGAGGGGCACGATCGGTTACGAACTCCCTCTCGAGGCCCTCAAAGAGTGGCTCCGCCGCGGAGGCGAGCCCAACCGCCTCATCGCACTCGCGAGGCAACTCCCCCGCTCGCAGGGTCCCCTCATCGCGGCCTTGGAGACGCTGACATGACGCCCATCAGTCAGCCCTTGAGGACCACCGCGGCATCGGTCTGTCGCTCCGTCCGTCAGGTCACGTCGTCAAGCGGCCACCTGAGACCGAGCCCGAGCGCCGCGCTCGCCACGCCAGGGCAACAGTCAACCGGTCAGTGTCTTGAGGCCGCCAGCGCTCGCGACCACGAGCTCGTCCAATTCATCCAAGTCGACCATCACCCGGCGTCCCACCCGGTACCGAATCAACAAACCGTCGCTGAAGCGTCGGGCCAAGGTCTTGGGATGAGCACGAAGGTACTCAGCAGCTTCATTCAGGGAGGCCCACCGTCGCGCGCCCGCCTTCGGTGTAGGGGCTGAGGTGTTACGAGTGCTCATCAAGGATCCTCTCGTTCATACCCCTATGAACCCCCACGACCGACACCCAGCGTGAGAGGGGCCATCTGACTGCGGCGGTTCTTCGATTGGACTGGGACAGGCGGAGGCCGAGCTTCGCGAAAGTACGAAAGCGTGATCGCGAATCTACGGATCCAAGGCCGCAATATCGCCGATGTGCGGCTAGGGTCGCGCCATGGACCTTCTCCTCCCGCGCAAGACCGTCGCAGTCGGCCGCGACCTGCTGTCAGCGTTCCCGGCAGTGGTCATCCAAGGCTCCCGCCAGGTCGGCAAGAGCACGCTTGCCCGGCAGCTGGTCGAGGGACGCAACGCCGTCGTGGTCACACTCGATGATCGGCGCACCCGAGACGCCGCCGTCGCCGACGAGACCGCGTTCGTTGAGCAATGCCCCGACGGAATACTGGTCATCGACGAGGTGCAACGCGAACCCGAACTCTTGCTCGCGATCAAAGCCAGCATTGACCGCAACCGGCAGCCCGGCCGGTTCCTACTCACCGGATCGGCCGACCTGCTCACGGTCAAAGGTCGCACCGACAGCCTGGCCGGCCGGGCAGCCACCCTCCGCCTGCGCGGATTGAGCCAGGGAGAACTGGCCGGCCACCCGGAAGACTTCGTCACCTCCCTCCGGGTCCGGACACAACCCCATCGGTTCTCCACCCCATGGACCCGGGGCAACTACGTCGCAGCCATCGCCCAGGGCGGCTACCCCGACACCCGCGGACTCCGCCCGCAGCTACGACACGCCTGGCTCGACAGCTACCTCGACCGCGTCCTGGAACGTGACGCGACACTGCTTCCATCCGGCGGCCAGACCCGACGGTTGCGCTCAGTGATGTCGCTGCTGGCCGCGAATCAAGGCGGAGAACTGGTCAAGGCCCGCATCGCCGACGGTGCCGACATCCCTCCCAACACCATCACCGCCTACCTCGACGTCCTGCGCTCGCTGTACCTGGTCGATGAACTTCCCCCATGGACTCCCAACCTGACCAAACGCGAGATAGGTCGACAGAAAGCGTTCGTCAGCGACTCGGCGCTCGCCCTCCGGCTGAATCGGCAGACCGAGCAACAACTCCTGCCACTCACCTCGGACTCCATCGGGGGCCTCTTCGAAGCGTTCATCGCCAGCGAGCTGCTCAAACAACAATCCTGGAGTGAAAGCGACTACCAAATGTTCCACTTCCGCGATCGCGACGGCGTAGAAGTGGACCTCGTCCTAGAACTCGACGACGGACGGATCATCGCCATCGAAGTCAAGGCCTCCTCGACCTATCGGGCGGAACACTTCGCAGGCCTGCGATTCCTCAAGGAAAAACTCGGCGACCGGTTCCTTGCAGGCGTCGTCGTCGGCATGTCGGACACCGGCTACCAGTTCGCCAACCGCCTCTACGGACTCCCCGCAGCCGCACTCTGGCAGTCGACCACCTGAACGACCCACGCCACGCCGTCGGCCGCACGTCGATCAGCCATCTCCCGGCCGCGGCCCGAACACTACGACGTCCGTCACGACACACCGGAGGTCCGCGGCGATGACTGCCCCGCCCCGGCCCCCCAAACGTCCCCGTGGGACACCCCAAGACCTGGTGAAACAATCCGTCCTCAGATCGACTCATCTGGATACGTATTGATTCATCCGGGCGCGTGTCGGCGCAGCCGGCCCTCCAGATCTAGCTAGGAGCGGTGATTCACGCTGGTGCGCGGCCATGTTTCAGGCCACGACCACTGTAAGGCCCTTGAGGGCTTCATCCTGCTTGGGGCCGACGCTCTCGACTCGTCGTGGAAAGACGCGGCTATAGACCTCAAGCGCCATCCGCGAGTCGCTCCACCCCAGCAGCAGCATGACTTCCGCGATCGTGTATCCCTCGCTGAAGAGCCACGCGGCGTACGAAGCACGCAGATCGTGCAGCGTGATGTGGTCCTCCTTCGGCACAGGAAGACCCTTCCGCCACAATCGGCGCCGCTCCGCCTCCGGGGTCCGCAACCCCATGTTGGCCAGCGCCCTGTTATGCCGCCGGCCCCATCGGCTTGCCATCCGCGACGGTGAACACGAGCTGCTCCGGCGACCGTGGATGCAGCGCCAGGTGATCCTGCAGGATCGTCACCAAGGTGGACGACATGGGCAGCGAGCGGATGCAGGCCGACGTCTTGGGAACCTTCACACCCACGCGGTAGGCATCGCCGTCCTTGCCATGCTCGATCGCCTGGCGCACGAGGATCCGCCGCCCCTCGAGGTCGAGGTCCATCCGCCGCAGACCTCGGACTTCACCCGATCTCAACCCGCCCAATGCCACCGTGGCCAACATCGCCACGTGCTGGGGTTCGGCGGCCTGCAGATAGCATCGTACATCGTCCAGGTCGAACACGTGACGCTGCTCCATCGCCTTCGTCTGTCGCGGGATGCCCACGCCGGCGGCGGGGTTCTTGTCGATCCATCCCCAATGCGCCGCCTTCGCCAGCAACTCGCTGAACAAGGCCAACGTCGACCGATCACGGCGTCGCTCAGCACCCAGCGGGCCCTGGCGCCATTGCCACACGTCGTCGTGGGTGATGGTCTTCACGTCACGCTCGGCGCCCCAGTGGGGAACGATCCGCAGCCGCCAGTCCTGCTCATACGCGGTAAGCGTGGACAGGGCCAGCGGCCGCGGGCGCTGGGCCAGGAACCGGTCATAGGTCTCCTGAAGCGTTCGCAGCTTCGGCCGTCGGGCCTCGACTTCCTCGGGGGAAAGCCACTCCCCTCTCTCACTCAATGGCCCGCTCCTGCATCCTGAGCCAATGCTCAGCGTCGCCCTTGTGCGAAAACGTCGAGGGTGCCTTGATCCTCTCCCCTGGCGTCAGGGGATGAGGGAAGGAAGCCTGGTACCTGTTGCTGGGCAGCTTCCGGACCCAACCAAATCCACGTCTCATGACCCTTAGAACCCCGCGCCGAGCCGTGCCGCGCGTGCTGTGAACGTGCTGTTAGCGAGTCCTTTTCGGTCCCTCTGAGGGCACTTGAGTCCAACCTGAAACATACAAACTCCCTACTCAAGGGCGTTTGACTAGGGAGTTAGGCCGTGGGTGTCACAGTCAATGCGCAGACAGGGGGCTACGCATCCCCTCCGGTGGGAGGACGTACGCGGTAGTTTCCGGAAACCGTACAGGCGCTGGGGTGGGGGCTGTCCACAGGGGCACCCGCTCAGAGACATCGCCCGCCGACCGGGGGAAGCGGAGTGTCTGATCCTCCTGACACGATGGGGTCGTGACCAACTCCGATGCCGCCTCCCGAGCCGTACGTAATCAGGTGTGGGGCGCTGTCGACCCCTCCGGAGGCACCCGCGCCATGATCAACGCTGCCATCCACAACAGCGACTCCACAGAGTGGATGTCTCGGCTCGGAGTGGGCATTGAGGCTGACTGGAAGCGGCTGGCCACAGAGGGGGCTGAGTACCGCAGGACCGTCGAAGGCATCGAGGCGTCGCTGACGACACTCGTGCCGCGCGGGTGGGCGGTCATGGCCATGCAGACCGACGCGCTTGAACGAGCCGTGGGTCTAGTCAGGGAGGGACGCGGTAGTGAGGCTGACGACCTCCTCTCGGACCAGTGGGAGGGCGAAGGAGCCTGGCGGACAAAGCGGGTCTGCAACCGCGTTCGGGTCATGGGGGTGCCCGACCCTGAGTTGCGCCTCTTGTTCGAGCATCGTGCGCGTCTGCTGTGGCTAGCCAAGGGACATCACGAGGCGGGTCGCTACGACGCCTCAATCCCGCTGCTCCAGGCGCAGTTGGAGGGGATCGTCATGGACGTGACCTCGGGCAAGAAGTTCTTCACGAAGGGCAGCGCGAAAGCCGATCTGGTGGACCCACAACGCCTCGTCAGCATCGAGGCTGGGCTGGCGGCGCTGCAAGCGACCTACGGTGAGGACGTGAGGCAGACCCAGGCAGCGGGAAGTCTTTCCCGGCACGGGGTCGCGCACGGGCGGGAGTTGGCCTACGACACCCGGGTGAACTCAGCCAAGACCTGGTCGGTGATGGACGCTCTCGTTGAGTGGGCTCTACCCAAGGCACATGAACTCGTGGATCAGCGAAAGGCCGAGCGTCAAGCGGAGAACGCTGGGAGCGATTCTGTGAATGGTGACGGCAAACGGGTCGATGATCGGGAGTTCTTTGAGACGCGCGAAGTGCTGCGCCTGCTGAGCAACTCGGCCATGGGGCATCACCGACAGCGCGGACACTTCCGCGATGATCTCGTGGGTGGCGTGTATCGGGAGAGGGACTTCATCAAGCGTGGCCTGCCCGGATCGCACGGAGTTCACCAAGCCGTACGGTCTGATGGCGCAGAGGTCATGTACTGGCGAAAGACCATCTCGGGCTGGGTGCTTGGCATCGCATTGCGATGGGAGGACGAGGCGTTCTTCGAGCGCTACTGGGCCGCTTCAGTTCCGCCAGAAGGGTTCACATCAGACGGCTGGTCGCTTCCGTGGGAGTCTCCTCCCGACTGGGCATGAAGCGCACACCCTAGATGGCGGTTAAAGCAAGGGAACGTCGGCTGGAGTGGCTGAAGTTGTCGGTCAGCCTGGCTACAGTCCAGGCGCATGAGAGCGACCAACCAGCAGACCCTGATCTCCGCCGTCTTCGGGGCAGCGGAGCGCGCCACGCAGGACCTCACCCACCTCGTCCCCGATCTCGACCGGGACCGTTGCGAGTACGCGCTTGCAAGCGTGCTTCTGGAGGAGGCGTGGGTCACGAAGAGGTAGCGGCCCGGGACCAGGCGGTCAGTCGCGGGGAGCCGCCCCGCCGTCTGCAAAGCCGTCGAACGTGCGGATGTCCCGCTTGGGCTCGGGAAGGCCGTCACGACGGCGCTGGGCCTCGCGGCGGCGGTCTTCTCGGTCCTCGGCCTCGAAGACCTCAGCCAGCGCCTCCAGGTCGGCTTGGAGGGTGTCCTTGGGGTTGTGCTGGGTCATGACGGTCCCTCCGAGATCGGGCTTGTGCTTGTCGGTGCTATCGAGAGTAGGCGGACACGTGTCCGATCCACCGATCCACCTGCTCGCTCGCACCTTCGGTAGTGAACGCCGCTGGGTCAGGAGGCTGAGGGCACTTGGAAGAGGGGGACCATGCCAGAACAGCCTTGGAAATACGGCTCTTCACAATCGAGGGTGTAGGTAGCGCTGTTCGGGGTTGCGGCGTGGCGGCTGGCTGAAGGGGTCGAGGCCCTCCGAAGATGGAAGTTCTCACGCTCCCCATCTGGAAGACCTCGACGTGTCCGACGCTACCTTCACGTGCCCTGATCTGACTAGTTTCTGCCGTCTCGACGGCCTCGGGTTGGAAGTCACCGGCCAGCGCATCGAACCCGACCGTGCGATCCTGGCCTGCCGCCCGGTCGACGCCGACGACTGGTGCCGAGACTGCGGCGGCCAGGGCCTCATCCGGGGCTCGGTGGTGCGACTCTTGTCGCATGTCCCGCTGGGGTGGCGCCCTACCGTGCTGCACGTGCGGCTCCGGCGCTATCGGTGCATCGAGTGCGGGCGGGTGTGGCGTCAAGACACCAGTGCCGCAGCCGAGCCGCGTTCGAAGCTGTCGCGCGCGGCGCTGCGTTGGGGACTGGAAGGACTTGTGGTCCAACACCTGAGCATGTCCAGGATCGCCGCCGGTCTCGACGTCGCGTGGAACACCGCCAACGACGCCGTGCTGGCAGAAGGACAGCGCGTCCTCATCAGCGACCTGGCCCGGTTCGACGGGGTCAAGGTGATCGGGGTCGACGAGCATTGCTGGCGCCATACCCGCCGTGGTGAGAAATACGTCACCGTGATCATCGACCTCACCCCCACCAGGGACGGCACCGGTCCGGCGCGCTTGTTGGACATGGTCGAGGGACGCTCGAAACAGGTGTTCAAGACGTGGCTCGCCGCCCGCCCCCGAGCCTGGCGCAAGGGGATCGAGGTCGTCGCGATGGACGGATTCACCGGCTACAAGACCGCGGCGGTCGAGGAACTCGGCAACGCCACCACGGTGATGGACCCGTTCCACGTCGTCCGGCTCGCCGGCGAAGCGCTCACCCGCTGCCGCCAGCGCGTCCAGCAAGACACCTGCGGGCATCGGGGCTGGCCGCGCCGGTGACCCGCTCTACCGCGCCCGCCGCACCCTGCTCACCGGCGTCGATCTACTCACCGACAAGCAAGTCGCCCGACTGGAGGCACTGTTCGCCGACGAACAGCACACCGAGGTCTACGCGACATGGAGTATCTACCAACGACTCGTCGTGGCTTACCGGAATCCCGACAAGCAACTTGGACGGTTCCTCCTTCAAGGCGTGATCGACTCGGTCAGCACCGGCGTCCCGAGAGACCTCGTCGAGCTCGTCAGCCTGGGCCGGACCCTCCACCGACGGGCGGCCGACGTGCTCGCCTTCTTCGACCGCCCAGGCACCAGCAACGGCCCAACCGAAGCGATCAACGGACGCCTCGAACACCTCCGCGGGATCGCCTTGGGATTTAGGAACCTGACCCACTACATAGCCAGAAGCCTCCTCGAAACCGGAGGATTCAAACCCCACCTACACCCTGCATTGTGAAGAGCCAGTTTGACGCTCTTTCCAGCCAGGAATGGGCTCGCGCTTGTCTTTCGATGGTGCTTCACTAAGCGATTCCTCCAACCTGGATTGCCGCTTTGCGAGCCGAGGGAGTCCGAGAAAATGATTCGGCATGAGTACGCGGATCGGCGTGTTTCAGATCGCCGGCCAGGCTCACCCATCACCTCCTCCTCCGCTACGTTGCTCCCATAGAGAGAGATCGGCCAGCCCCACGCGAGCGCCACCGGGCCCGGAACTGGGACGAGTGGATCAACGGCGTGCTCTCCGCTCGGTTCGTCCCTCTTGATCTGGCGGATGTGATCCAGATGGCCCTGACCTACGCGGTCGAGTCGGCCCTGGGCAACGACGAGGTACTCGCGCAGGCGGCGGGTGAGAACCTGCCCGGGCAGCGTCGGCGGGGCTATGACCTAGTGGCCCGTTCGGCAGGGATGGCTCGCGAGACACTCCGATTGACCTCGCAAGGCGCTCGCTGGGCCCAAGCCGATGAGATCGCCGGGATCGAGGCGAGCCCCCTCACCGGAGAGCACTTCCGGGGCCATCTCCTTGCGCTTGTGGAGCAGGTGCTACACAAGGACCAGGTTCCTGGTCGAATGCCGAAATCTTCCCTTGCCTCCAACAGAGTCGGTCCATCGACCGACACCCTGGAGGCAGCAATGAAGGAAGTTCCCGAACTCGAAGAGCGCGTGCGGACTGACGTGGCCCGGCTCGACTGGACCCAGCAACTGGCGGCACGGCAGCAGCGCCGGGCAGGGACGGCGAACTGGGGGCGGGTGCGCTCACTGATCGGCCCTGACCCGGTGCCCAAGACGACGCCGGGTGCATGAACGAGCGCCTCCGGGCAGCGGGAGTCCCGAACCTCACCCAACTGCTCCGCGACCTCCTGGGGGACAGCACCGAGTTCCCAACCTACAAAGCCGTCCAGGCTGTCCAGCGAGACCACCCTCACGTGACCCCCAAGCAGGTCCAGGACGCCATCACCCGGCTCGTGGCGCGCGGCGAACTGCGCACGGTGCGACGGGGCATCTACCAGCCCACCGACACGATGCGGGGGCGTCGGCCCCGATGACCGCGCGCCCAATCTGGGCGCGCGAGATCGACCACCTGACCGCGAGAGGATCAGGATGGGTGATCCGTGCGTCCGTGTTCCCTCAGGTCCTGCCCCGGCCACAGGTCGGCCTCCAGCCACTGCTCCAAGCGGGCAAGGGCTCCGAAGTCCGGCAGCACCTCACCTGCGAGCACCCGCTCCACGGTCCGCCTGCTCACCCTGGCCTCACGCTCGATGCTGCGCAGCGACGGATTGCCCCTGGCCTCCAACGCCTTCAGCAGCCGGTTCACGAACTCCTGCGCGTAGACCGCGCTGGCGGGAGCGTCCTTGCGGAGCCTGCCCGTGGGCCACTGACCACGCGCGACGTACTCACGCGGGGCGGCGTCTCCTCCGGACCTGGGCATGTCCTCAGCCTAGAGCCAGCCGCTCTCGATTCCAGGATTGTCGGGGTTCCTTACTATAGTTGTGCCGATGGGTCTTATAGGCCCCAAAAACACAACGGAGGTAGGCCGTGCCCAAGCATCGCGTCATCGGAGGCGTCGTCGTGACGACCCCCGAAGGCGTGTTCGCCAACTATCGCCCGGCTGCGCACCTTATGCCTGCCGAGGTCTGGGAGATCGTGCGCCCGGTCGCGATCACGGCCTCCAGGGCGGCTGACTACGTATCGGTGGCCTCGGCTCACCACTGTCTGGGCACTGTGGCCCACTTCCTGGCGTGGGCTCACCGCGAGGGGCTCTCTCTCGACCTGGAGAGCATCTTCGTGCCCGACTACGTTGAGCGATACTGCGCGACGGCGCTGAGGCACCTGGCCACCGAGACCCAATCGACGCGCCGTGGCTATCTCCGTCGTGTCGGTGCGGCTTGCACCAAGAAGGCCCCTTGGCCTCCGCCGCCCAAGCCGTTCGCCACCAACCACACGATCCAGCCGCCCTACGGTGCCGAGGAGGTGGAGGCGCTCTGGGCCGCAGCGAAGTCTCAGGCCACGGACCACCGCGAGCGCGTGGCCACGGCGATGCTGACGCTGGGCCTGGGTGCGGGTGTGAAGCCCGGCGAGATGCTGGCTGTTACCGCCGAGACGGTCAAGGCGCATCCCCAGGACCCACGACTGGTCGTGATCCTCCTGGAGGACCGAGTGGTGCCCGTACGCAGCCAGTACGTCGAGCACCTGCTCGACCTGTGCGACCGCTACCCGGAGGAGCCCTTGGTCGGGGTGCACAAGGAGACGGCCAAGGACCCGCTGGGGGCACTGCGCCAGAACGTGCAGTGGCCCGAGTGGCTGGCCTTCCGCCCTGCGCGGCTCCGGACGACCTGGATGGCAGACGTCCTCGCCCAGAACCTGCGGATCAGTGAGTTCATGACCATCGCGGGCACCGTGTCCTCCAAGTCGCTGGAAGTCATCGCTCCCTACGTGGCACAGCGCATCGAGCACGACGAATACCTGTTCGCGGCTGCCGGGCTGGTGCGTCGATGAGGTGGCGTACCGGACCCGTCGACACCTCGACGTTCAATCGCGCGCTGGCCATCGTCCGAGCCTCGCGGGTGACCCAGCAGTGCCAACAGGACATGACCGCTCACCGAGGACGCAAGCGGTCCTACACCTATGAGGCCCTCTTCACCGTGCTCCAGATCGCGGCCCTCGAAGGTTTCGGGGAACTCCTGCTCTCTGATGCCGCGCAGGTGGTCGTTCGACTCACCCCGGCTCAACGGGAGGTGCTCGGGATCGAACGATTGTGGTCCTACGCCCTTATCGAGCAGGCGGTTACCGAACTGAGCACTGCCATGAAGGAACGCATCGACGAGGGGACGGGCGAAGTCACCGACGCCCGCTTGGGGATGGGTCTGGCGGAGTTCATGACCTCCCTGGCCAGCGACTTCATCCCGCCCCAGATCGCCCAGACTGACGCTCAGGCTGTGGACTCCACCGACTACGAGGCCCATGCCCGGAGACGGTCGTGGAAGCATCTCATGAAGGCCGACATCCCCGAAGACTCCCTGCCCGAGTTGGACGCGCTGGAAGGCGACGCACCCAAGAACGAGCCGGGCTGGCCCCTTCAAGGTGCTGACGGGCGGCATCAGCACACCGTCGACCCCGACGCCCGTGACGGATACCGGGCAGGGAAGAACCGGAACCGCAAGGGTGTCTTCTGCGGGTGGGACCTGCACCTCTCGGTGGATGTTCCCGAGGTCGGCGGGCAGGCTAGACCGGGACTGATCCGGGGCGCATCCCTCTTCCCTGCTGGCACCTACAAGGCGGAGGGTGGGCTGGCGCTCATCGACGCCATGATCGCTGCCGACCGCAAACCCACCACGGTCCTGGTCGACCGTGGATACACCTACCTCGACACCGAGCAGTGGGCACGCGAGGTGTGGTCCCGGGGCGTCGAGCAGGTCCTTGATCTCCACAAGAACCAGCGCACCCGGAGGCCAGGCCCCATTCCCGGCACGGTCTTCGTGGACGGTGGCCTGTACAAGGACACCCTGCCCGCTGACCTGCGGACCTTGGGCGGCTATGCACTCGGCATGAGCGCCGAAGCCAAGGCACTCTTGGCCGAGCAGTACGACCGGCGCAAGTACCACGCCTTCACTCCCATGGGAGCGCCGAACTACGAGCGGGGCACACAGCGTTACCGAGACCCCGTGCTCTCAGGCACGATGCGTTGCGCCAACCACTCCAAGTCGATGCGTCTCGATCCCTCCCGCTATCCGACGACGCAATGTGTCAGGGGAACCTCCTGTTCGTGCGGCACGACGGTGACGCTCGGTCCCGACGACCTGCTCAACCTCCGTCAGCGGCTGCTCTACGGCACCACGAAGTGGAAGGCGTCCTACGGTCGCCGCTCCGCCGTGGAGTCGACCAACGCCTGCGTCAAGACGCACCACGCCCGACTGATGCGACACTCGACCCGTGTGCGGGGCACTGAGCGCAACGGCATCCTGCTGTCGTTCATCCTCGCTGCGGTCAACGCCTCCTTGCTGATGACGCGCTATGGCTACGACGTGGGCACTCCGCCCCAGATCGCAGATGACGCCCTGATCGAGCCCCTGCCTCAGGCACGGCCCACCAAGGCGCTGCACCGCCAACGCAAGTTCACCAGGCCGCGACGCGCTCAGGCACCACCCGGTTCTGAGCGCACCGGGCCCACGACGACGCCCTGGGTCACGGTGAAGCGGACAGCCAAGTCCCCCGGCAAGAGAAGCGTCCAGACGAAGTAGCACCCACGGCGATGGCGTCTTCGAGCGGCGAAGGGCCCTCGAAACAGGCCGCGCGGAGGCCCAGCCCGGCTGCCGAGGTACAGAAGTAGTGAGATAGGTCTGGCCAGAGGCCCCGATGGACCTCTGGCCAGCCATTTACTGCTTCGATGGGGCCACATTCTTTGTGACACCCGCCGTGGAGCATAGGGGACTCGAACCCCTAACTTCCACCTTGCAAAGGTGGCACTCTACCAATTGAGTTAATGCCCCGAGACGACGATGAGTATAGGGCAGGAGCCGCGAGATCCCACAAACGCCGGGCGCGACCCACCCTCCTCCGACGGCGATCCCGGCCCGCAGCACTCCTCCGCGCCGCCCGCCGACCTACGGCCGGTTCATACTGAACCGCATGGATGAACAGCCATATCCGACCAGCATCCTCGACCACGACGTCCTCGTGCTGCAGCAGATCACCTCGTTCATGGCCAACGACTTCGAGATCCTCGACGCCAACGGCGGCGTCGTCGGGCAGTTCGCGGGCCTGGACTCCGGGATGTCGCGGTTCCTCGCCGGCCCGCGCGTGTTCGCACTCTACGAGGCCGACGGCTCGCCCCTGCTCGGGCTCAACGACGTGCACAACTGGGGCATGGACACCTACGAGCTGAGCGACCCGGTCGGCAACCCCGTCGGCACCGTCAGGCAGAAGCTGACGTTCTTCCGCACCGTCGTGGAGGCGCAGAGCGTCGACGGAACCCTGCTCAGCTTCGAGGGCGGGTTCTTCGACTACGACTACCAGATCCTCGACAACGGCTTCGAGGTCGCTCGCGTCACCAAGGAGTGGGCCGGGTTCAGCCGGGCGTTCATGGGGCACAGCCGCTACGTGCTGTCGATCGACCCGCGGGTCAACAGGCCGAGCCGGCTGCTCATCCTCGGCACCGCGGTCGCGCTCGACCTGATCCGGATGAAGGGCAGCGGCAGCAGCACCTGATCCGCCCCCACCTAGGGTTGGGGGGTTGGTGTGCGCGTGTCGCAGCAGCTGGCAGACCTGATCCGCCCCCACCTAGGGTTGGGTCATGGCCTCGAACCGCGTCACACCCCTCACCCACGAGCGCGTGCTCGCCACGCTTGACCGCATGGGCGCCGGCTACACCGTCGACAGCGACGGCGACCTCCTCTCCATCTGGGACGGCAACGCGTTCTACATCTACCTCCTGGGAGAGGGCGACATCCTGCAGGTCCTCGGCTCGTGGGGCCGGATCGTGCCCAACACCGAGTTCGAGAAGATCCTGCTCGGAGCCAACGACGTCCACGCCAGCCGGCTCTATCCGCACATCTCCGTCGAACAGGGCGACGGCGGGCTGCGCGTCTCCACCAGGCACCCCGGCGACTTCCAGCACGGAGCGACAGACGACCAGCTCACCCTGCACATCACCAACGCCCTGTCCTCGGCGCTCGCCTACTTCAACGAGCTCGACGCGCAGTATCCGAACGCAGAGCCCGCGGCCTACAACCGGTAGCCAGCTCGACGCGAGGCCCGGCCTCGTAGAATTGCATCATGAACGATCCGTTCGCAGACCCTGAGGTGCAGGCGGCCATGAAGGCGGCAGGTATCGTCCACCGACCTGGACAGGCAGAGCAGATGCTGGAACAGCTCATGCCGCTGCTCCTCGCTGAGGGCGTTGACTTCGACGATCCTGACCTCGACCTCGACAGGGCCAACGAAGCGTTGGGCCTGGCTGTTGAACGTCACAACCTCGAACTCAGCACACCGGTTGGTCCGGACCGGGAGCTGGCACTCGCGGTGCTCTCCGAATTCACGAGGGTGTTCAGTCTCGAGGGAGCCGAAGCGGCCCAGCAGTTCCTGACCGTTGTGCCCTCCGATCCCCTACCGGGGCTGCCGACGGTGGCTCAGGTGATCGGCGTCTCGCTCGGGCTGCTCGACTCCTGGTGCCTCAATCGACGCCAGCTCGAGTTCATCGCCGAGTGGTACCCCGACAAGGCGGCCTACGCCGCAGCGCAGGACGCACTCAAGTTCGCGCGCGCCGGCGAGGCCTTCAACGGCACCACCGTCCTGATCCGCGTTCATGCGGGCAAGGCCGTGCTGCACGGGGCTGCGCTAGCTGTCTGTTCCTACCTCATCGCGGCCGCCGAGGACGAGGGAGTCAGCATTGAGTCCATGGCCTCGCGGATCCTGGGAGCCCACCGGGCCGGGCTACGCAGGCAGCCTGCTTCGCCGCGACTGTCCTCGTCGGCACGACGCATGGTCAAGGGCTTCCAGGGCTTCCTTGAGAAAGAGGGCACGCCATCCGAGGCCTTGGACGGGGCCATGATCGCCTTTCGGGACCTGATCGATCTCGCCGGTGAGGCAAAGCTCGACCTCAGGAAGCCGACGCACATGGCATCCATCGTCGATCGGGTACTGGAACTCGAGGATGAACTGGACGTCGACGCCTACCTCTACACGCTTGAGGCCTACACGCGCTTCCGGATTTCGCTTGGAGTGGCCACAGACTTGTGGACAGTCGCCAATGCGACCGTCACGAATCTCCTGGGTGATGAACTGGGGGAACTGCTGTATCTCGCGATGTCGCCGTCCGGGACCGACGAGGAGACGGTCGCTGTCACCGACCTGCCCGTCGTGAAGGGCATCGGACCGCTCCTCGACTGGATCGGGAAGGGACAACCACTCACTGACAAAGGATCGCTGCGTCGTGCCGACATCGAGCGGGTCGCGGGTTTCATCGGTATCGCAGCGAAAGGCGTGAACAGCCGGTCTCACCGCCCCACCGACCACATCCTCCGCGTTCGCAGCATGACTGAGATCCCCACGCTGGCCATATGGTGGGAAGCACTGCTGGACAGCCGCCTGATCGAGGTCAAGGGCACCCGCGTGCTGCCCGGCGACGAGGCAGAATCTGGCGCGTTCAACGAGGCCGACCTGCGGGCGGGCTTCGTCGTTGACCTGGGGGTGCTCGCCTTGGGTGGCTACGGGCTGGACGATCACATCGCGACTCTCACCATGACGATGAGCGCCCTCGAACTGCTCATGTCCACACTCCTCGAGGACATCGAAGGCGGGCAGGCGCTCGCCGCGGAACTCGCCGAGCTACCCGGAACCCAACTGCTTCTCGCCCATGGTTCCGTCCCCTCGCGCGAGTTGCTGGAACCATTCCGCCAGGTCGGCATCGAACACCTGCGTGAGTTGGCCACGATCGGGCTGCTTCGGAGCACCGGCACCGACAGGTTCACCGTCCCGGGCCCACTCCGGGGCATCGTCGCCCGCATCGTCACCGAGGTCCGCGAGTCGATCTTGCGAGTGGCGCGGTCCTGACGCTCGGACGGTTACCTGAAGCCAACCGCTCCTGGGTAGATGCCCCACGAACGACCCCGCACGCCGTCCCCAGTCCCCGGGCCAACCACCCACCGACTACGTCTGAGGCAGGGCCTCAGGCGAGGAAAGGGGCAGCAGAGGCCGAGCGCAAACGACGTCCACGCCAGCAGGCTCTATCCGCATATCTCCGTCGAACAGGGCGACGGCGGACTGCGCGTCTCCACCAGGCACCCGGGCGACTTCCAGCACGGAGCGACAGACGACCAGCTCACCCTGCACATCACCAACGCCCTGTCCTCGGCGCTGGCGTACTTCAACGAACTCGACGCGCAGTACCCGGACGCAGAGCCCGCGGCCTACAACCGGTAGGAAGACGCCCAGAGGCGCTCGGCGTCAGAACCCACCACTGACCGCGTGCCACGTCCGACGCCGCACATCACTGCCCCACCCGACGATGCACGGACGCGCTCCCCTCTCCCCGCACGAGAGGATCCAGACATGGTGGCTACGATCGGCCTCAGCCTGCACCGTCGCAACCAGGAGCACCCCATGTCCGAGCCCCGTTCCGGGATCGCCCTTCCCGTCTACCGCCTCATCGTCTGGCTGGCCGTCACGGCCGCGGTCGTGCTCGTGATCACGCGGCCATTTCCACCCTTCCCGGAGGCGGAGGCGGCCCCCGCCATCAACTCGGGGATCAACTACTACGAGGCCCTGGCCGAGGCGCGTTCGATGGCCGACAGCAACGAGAAGCTCGCCAAGGGAGCCCCGCAGCAGCAGGTGGTCAACGGCTGGCTCACCAACGACCAACTGGAGATCATCGGCCACCAGAACTCGGAACTGCTCGAGCGGCTCCGGGTCGCACAGACGACGCACGACGCCGCCGTCGCGCTGGAGCAGGATCAGTGGCGCTGGGAGATGAAGGACCGACGGATCGAGTCGTTGCTGGTGATCTTCGGGCTCGGTGCCGCGGCCCATCTCGCCGGGTCGGCGATCATCTCCCTCGTCACCGCGCTCCGTTCACGGCGCAAGCCGACCCCCGCAGCGCCCGCCCCGCAAGGGTGGCCCCAGAACCGGCCCCAGTTCCCGCACCAGGCACCGTTCCAGCAGCAGGGCGCCTGGAACACCGGTGCCCGCCCCTCGCCGTCCCCGGCTCCGCAGCCCTCAGCACCGGAGCACGGAAGGCGTCCTCAGTACCCTGGCCAGCCGCCCACCGACTACATCTGAGGCAGGCTCAGGCGAGGAGAAGGCGCAGCAGAAGGCCGAGCGCCAGCGACGATCCGTTCGCGACGACGGCGACCAGCATCGCCCGGTCCCACGTCTTTCGGGACCGGTCGGCGCCACACGGTCCGGTCGCCCAGGCCGCCAGAGCGGTCCCCTCGACGACGGTGACCGCGACCTCCGCGGCGACGAGCCGGGCCACGTCCGGCGTGCCGACGAGCCACAGGAGCGGGTGCGTCAGCTGGAGCGCCCATGCGATCGCCACCGTCTCGGCGAGCGGGCGTGCGCTCCCGGGCGCCCAGCCGAGCCGACGCACCAGGGCCACGACGAGCGGGATCTCCACCGCGCACGTCAGGAGATAGGCGACCAGCCAGTCCAGCACCGGACGAGAGTATCGCGGAGCGCACCGCCGACCTGGCCGGAATCTACGATGGCGGCATGCCCCTCGACGTCCCCGGCTCCTTTGATGCCGGCTCACCCCTGACCGTCATCGTCATCGTGGTGATCGCGCTGATCCTGGTCGGGCTCGCCCTGTGGGCCTTCCGGCGGCGCCCGCCGGGTGCCTGACGCCCGGGGCCCTGTCGCCGCGTGCGTGTTCCTGGTCGGGTCCGCGCTGCTGCTGACGGCCCTCGCCGTAACCCAGCCGTTCGCGCTGGCCTCCCTCGCGGTGGTCGTGCTCGGACCCCTGCATGTCGTCCTCGCGACGCGCTACATCCTCGGACGCTCGCTGCCCGCGCTCGGCGGCTCCACCGGAGGCACCCTCGCCCTGCTCGTCGCGGCGATGGTGCTGGTGCGGATCGGCGCCGCCCTCGTCCCGACCCCCGGCCGCTACCTGGAGTTGATCGGTGGGTGCGCCGTCGTGGGCTGGGCCCTGTGGAAGGGCCTTGACGCGCGGCGACGCGTCCTGGGGCTCGCCGCGGTCGTGGCACTCGCCGCCGTCTCACTGCTGGAGCTGCCCTGGTACTGGCTCTTCCTCACCCACGGACACAACGTCGTTCCGGTGATCTTCCTGTGGGACTGGGCGCGACGGCTGCATCCCGGCGCCCGCCTCGCCTTCGTCGGGGCGAACCTGGTGTGGGCAAGCGCGATCCCGGCCGCGGTCCTGTCCGGCTGGCTCGACCCGCTCATCGGGCCGACCCCTCCGACCGTCGTGACCAGGTTCGGCAACCCGACCGTCCTGCTTGCCAGCGCCTCGCCGCCAGGCGCCGACCCTGCCCTCGGGCTGCGGTTCCTGGTCGTGTTCGGCTTGATGCAGGCGATGCACTACCTGCTGTGGATGGTGTTCTTCCAGGTCGCGGGACGTAGAGAGGTGACCCGTTTCGGCGATGCCTTTCTCCGGTTGCGCGGCTGGCGGTTCTGGGTGCTCGGCGCAGGCGTGTCCGCGCTCGTCTGGGCTGCCTATGCGATCGGTTATTCGGACGGGCGCGCAGCCTACGGGTTGCTCGGTGACCTGAACGTCTACCTCGAGCAACCAGTCGCCGTCTGGCTCCTCCTGACGGCGCTCCCTGCGGCCGCGACGACGCGGGTCGTCGACGATCTGCGGCGCACCTGATCCCGACAAACATGGAACCGCCGCCCCACGGACGAGGGCGGCGGTCCATCTCAGGAGCGAAGCTCAGCTGACGATGTCAGGAGCTTCCATGCGGGCAGCGGAGGCAGCGGCGTCACTCGTCTGCTCCTCTGCCGCAAGCTCAGCAGCTGACGATGTCAGGAGCTTCCATGCGGGCAGCGGAGGCAGCGGCGTCACTCGTCTGCTCCTCTGCCGCAAGTTCAGCGGCGATGCGCTCGCGGTAGTTCTTCTTCTCCTTCTCGGTGCGCGCGGCGTCCCAGCCCAGCGCGGCAGCGGCGATGTCGGCGATCTCGTCGACCTCCGCCCCACCACGGTCACGCGCCTCCGAGTTGAGCCGGACGCGGGCGACGAAGATGTCCTCGAGGTGCATCGCACCCTCGACGGTGCACGCCCGGTACACCTCGGCACGCAGGAACTGCGGAGCGTGCTTCAGCGGCTCGCCGAGCGTCGGGTCGTCATCGATGGTGGCGAGCAGCTCGGGCAGTTCGGAACCGTAGCGGCGCACCAGGTGGTGCATGCGGTCGGCGTCGAAGCCGTACTTCGCGCCGAGACGCTCGGCCTGGTTCGCGGCGGCCTCGAAGCCGTCAGCACCCATGAGGGGGAGGTCGAACGTGACCGACGGCTTCTCCTCGGCGAGCTTCTTGCCGAGCGCGAAGTCGACCGCGTCCTCCGCCATCACGCGGTAGGTGGTGAGCTTGCCGCCTGCGATCGCGACCATGCCCGGGATGACCTCGGAGACGGTGTGCTCGCGGGAGACCTTCGTCGACTTGGACTCGTCGAGCACCTTCGGCTGCAGCAGGGGCCGCAGGCCGGCGTAGGTGCCGATGATGTCGTCGCGGGTCAGGGGCGGGTCGAGCACCTCGTTGGCGTGAGAGAGCAGGTAGTCGATGTCCTCGGACGTCGGGACGGGGTGCTTGAGCTGCTCGTGCCACGCGGTGTCGGTGGTGCCGATCACCCAGTAGTGCTGCCACGGGATGATGAACAGCACGGACTTCTCGGTGCGCAGGAACAGGCCGGTCTTGGCCTTGAGGCGCTCGCGCGGGATCACGATGTGGATGCCCTTCGAGGCGAGGACCTTCAGGCCGCCGGTGCCGCCGGCCATGTCCTGGGTCTCCTCGGTCCACACGCCGGTGGCGTTGATGATCCGCTTCGCCTTGATGGTCAGCTTCTCGCCGGTCTCCAGGTCTTTCGCCTCAACGCCGCTCGCGTGGCCCTTCGAGTCCTTGAGGATCGCGGTGACCTTGAGGCGGCTTGCCGCCTGGGCGCCGTACTTCAGCGCGGTGCGGATCAGGGTGATCACGAGGCGGGCGTCGTCGACGCGGGCGTCGTAGAACTCGATCGCGCCACAGAGCGCGTCAGGCTTCACCTCGGGGAAGCGCTTGAGGGCGCCCTTCTTGGAGTGGTGCTTCTGGATCGGGACCGTCTTCTTGCCTGCTCCGATCACGGCCAGGGCGTCGTACATTCCGACGCCGACCGCGGAGTAGGCGCGCTCGATCACGGGGGTCTTCAGCGGCCACAGGAAGGGCTGGGCCTCGACCAGGTGGGGGGCGATGACGGTCAGCAGTCGACCGCGCTCCTTCAGCGCCTCGGCGACGAGCTTGAAGTCGAGGTTGTACAGGTAGCGGAGTCCGCCGTGGACGAGGCGCGAGGATCGCGACGAGGTGCCCGAGGCCCAGTCCTGGCACTCGATGACGGCGGTGCTGAGTCCGCGGGAGGCCGCGTCGAGCGCGATGCCGGCTCCGGTGACGCCACCTCCGATCACGAGCACGTCGAAGGTTTCGGTGGACATCGCTTGCAGCGACTCTGCGCGCTGCTCCTGCGTCAAGGCAGTGGTCGTCATTGGTTGCTCCTTTGCTCTACAACCAGATTCGTACCCCTGCACGTTTCGTGCAACCGTTGTGCACATTCGTGCACGGACCGACTTGACAAACACGGACTCCTTGCACGCGCGCGAAGACGGGGCGGGCCCATGACGGCACCGCCCCGCACTACCGAGTCAACGTCCGTTGCGCCGACCTCGCCCCCAGTCGAGCTGCCAATCCGGCAGTGACAAGCATCGCGAGCCTCACGAGTAGCTCGCCGCACCGTGTCGGCCGCCTCCCCGGGGAGATTGTCCGGGGCCGCGATGTGCCGCCGCGATGCGCCGTCACGACCATGGCCTCCCGGCGTACTGCGCGGGGGTTGACAGCAGAACCCCTGAGCCCTTGTCATGACGAAATGCCATCTTGCCGGTGGGTAGCTGGAAAGATCAACCCCTAGCCAGCGGCAACTGCAAGCGTAGTTGCACAACGGTCCTCGACGGAATCAGCCCAAAGGGCGAGATCGGGACCCGTGGAGGATCAGTCGCCTGACTGGCGGAAGATGCCGTCCGGGACCACGGAGATCCCGGGAGACGGATCCTCTGCCGGGGTACAGGTGATGGCCACTATCGAGCCCTCCACCACTGCCATCAAGGCCGTCGCGCCGGCATCCGGCGCGTTCGCGCCGAGCCGCTCGAGGGCCTCCGAAAGGACGACTGCGTAGCCGCGACGTGCCTCAGCCACCCATGCCCGCAGCTCCGGGTCGTGGCGGCCCTCGAGGAAGAGGGCGATTCGCGCCGCCTTCACCGCCTGCATCTCCTCGCCGGTGACCGCCCGCACGTACCCGAGCAGCCCTGCCTGTAGCTCATCGCGGGTGTCGACCGACCTGGCGACCTCGAGCAGGGGCGACTCCCTGGTGATCACGCCCTCGATGGCGCCTTTGAGCAACGCGGCCTTCGTCCGGAAGTAGTTGGACGTCGAGCCGATCGGAAGGCCGGCGCGGGCGTCGACCTGGCGATGGGTGAGCGCGCTGGCACCCCGCTCGCCAACGAGGGCGGCGGACGCGCTGTTGATGCGCTCACGGGCCTCGACCGGAAGGATGCCGGAGCCTAGAGTTGGCGGCATCCACCCGCGTGCAAAGGAGCACCATGAAACCGGAGAACACAGCCCTTGTCCTGATCGAGTTCCAGAACGACTTCACCACCCCAGGCGGAACCCTCCATGATGCCGTCAAGAGCGTCATGGAACAGAGCGACACCGTCGATCACGCCGTTGCGGCCGCCGACGCCGTGCGAAAGGCCGGCGGAAGCGTCCTGCACGTGCCCATCTCGTTCGCCCCCGGCTACGGCGAGATCACCAGCCATCCCTACGGCATCCTTGCCGGCGTCGTCTCGTCGACCTCGTTCGTGCGGGGCGGCTGGGGAGCCGAGATCTGCGAGGAGCTCACCCCCGTCGACGGCGACATCGTGATCGAGGGTAAACGTGGTCTCGACGCGTTCGGCTCGACGAACCTCGACTTCGTGCTGCGTTCAAAGGGCATCGAGACGGTCGTGCTCGCCGGCTTCCTCACCAACTGCTGCGTCGAATCGACGATGCGCAGCGCCTATGAGAAGGGGTTCGAGGTGATCACGCTCACCGACGCCGTCGGGGCGACCTCGCCTGAGGAGCACGCCAACGCGATCACCTACGACTACCCGATGTTCTCCAAGCCGATGACGACCGAGGAGTTCACCTCCGCCCTGACAAGCGAGGATGCCCTCGCCGACTCGTCGCGCGGTTACTGACCGGTACGGCACGGCCTCGCGGTTCGCGGGGCAGTGTCCGTTTGAGGCGCCGCCACGGCCTGCTCCCGAGCGCACCCGTAGGATGTCGGGGGTAGGAGGTACCCCCATGGCCGACAAGAGCAGTGAGTCTCTGTTGACCGTCGCCCGCATGTACTACGTGCAGGGCGAGACGATGGACGCGATCGCACATCATCTCAACGTTTCGCGCTCGACGGTCTCGCGGCTTCTGAAGGAGGCGCGCGACCGCGGACTGGTGCGCGTCAACATCGTCGACCCGGAGCGCCCCCTCGGCAGAATCGCCGACCTCTTCCACCGCTTCTTCAACGTCACCGCCCACATCGTCCAGGTCCGGCCGGGCGCGAGCAGCGTCTTCCGCCTCGACCAGGTGGCCCGCACCGCCGCCGACCTGCTCTCCGAGACGGTCCAGGACGGCGACGTGCTCGGCGTGGCCTGGGGCACGACGACCTCCGCCATCGCGGCCCACCTGCGCCCCCGCGACCTCAACGGCGTCACCGTGATAGGCCTCAACGGCGGGGCCAACCACCAGACGACCGGCCTGCCCTATGTCGGCAGCATCCTGCACCGCTTCGCGGAGGCGTTCAACGGCCAGGAGCAACTGCTCGCCCTCCCAGCCTTCTTCGACGACCCGACCACGCGCGACGCCATGTGGCGCGAGCAGAGCACGCAGCACATCCTGAGCGTGCGGGCCAACTGCCGCGTCGCGCTGTTCGGCGTCGGAGGCCTCCACTCCGAGCTCCAGTCGCACGTCTACGCGTCGAACTATCTCGGCGAGACCGACCTGCGGCTACTGCGCGAACAGGGGGTCGTCGGCGACGTGTGCACGGTGATGCTGCGCGAGGACGGCACCTTCCGCGACATCCAGCTCAACCGTCGGGCCACCGGCATGACCCCGGTCGAGCTGCAGCGGGTGCCGCGCCGGATCTGTGTCGTGACCGGCCTGGCGAAGACGGCCCCGATCCTCGGCGCCCTCCGCGCCAGGGTGGCCACCGACCTGGTGATCGACCAGGAGACGGCGCGCGCCGTCCTGACGAGGATGAAGCCGGGTATCCGGCTCGGCTGAGCGGAACCCGGTGCAGGCGGGCCTAACCGTCCGTGACAGCCTCACCGCCACCCGGTGAACCAATCTCACCGGTGCGTCACTGGCGGTTCACCGCGCCGCCGGTGAGCGTTCACATTCCCTTCGTAGCCTCACGGCGTCCGCAATCGCGGGCACTTCCCAGTGTGAGGAACACATGCGAATCAACGCGCCCCGGAGACTGGTGGCCACAGGCCTGCTTGGTCTCGCCCTTGTCGGACCGGTCCTGCCTGCCAATGCGTACGACGACCCCACCGAGATCGACGGCATGGTCCTCGATGCGCACGGGTCTGCGATCGTCAACGACGTGCAGCACACCGTGCTCGCCCCCGGACTCGACCACGTGAAGTTCGAGCGGCTGAGCTCCGCCGGCTGGATGCAGGTCAACGTCCTGCGCGCCAACCTCAGCGACTCGACTGTCAAGGCCGGCTACCTCGGCCCCGATGCCGTCGCCGGCCGGGGAACGGTCACCGAGTTCGCAGACGAGGCGGGCGCGCTGGCCGGCATCAACGGAGACTTCTTCGACATCAACAACTCCTACGCACCCGTCGGGGTGGCCATCTCCGAGACCGAAGGGCTGCTCAAGTCCGGCAGCCCCGGCCGCAACACCGTCATCGGGTTCGACGATGCGGGCCTCGGTCGTGTCGCCCAGGTGTTCCTGACCGGGACCGTCACCCTCCCGTCCGGACAACTGAGGGTCTCTGGCCTCAACCTCTCCGACGCCCCCGTGGGCGGCATCTCGCTCTACACCTCCGCGTGGGGCGACTACACCCGCGCCCGGATCCTCGCTCCCGGAGAGCGCGGCTCGGAAGTCATCGTCGGCGCGGACGGCGTCGTCACGTCGGTCAGTTCCACGCCCGGAAGCGGTCGCCTGCCCGAAGGCTCGACGTCGATCGTCGCGCGCCCCGGCGCCAACTCCGACGCGCTGCGGAAGGTCGCCGTCGGCGACACCGTCACGGTGGCCTACTCGCTCAACCAGGAGGCCGAGGACCTCAGGGTCGCGGTCGGCGGCCAGCCCACCGACGAGATGCCGCTGCTCGTCGACGGCAGGATCACCACCAACCAGTCCGAATACAACGTCTTGCGCAACCCGCGCACCGCGGTCGGCTTCGACGAGGACGGAGACACGGCGTACTTCGTCGTCATCGACGGCCGACAGGCGGTCAGCGTGGGCATGCCGCTGACCGAACTCGGCAAACTGATGCTCGACCTCGGGGCTGACGACGCCCTCAACCTCGACGGCGGAGGCTCGTCCCAGCTCAACACGCGCCTCCCCGGCGACCCCACCACCACCGTCCAGAGCCTGCCCTCCGACGGCTACGAGCGCAACGACGCCAACGGGCTGGGCCTCTTCCTCTCGCAGCCCGGATCCGGGAAGCTCACGGGCTTCACCGTCTCGACCGCGAACACGGCTGACGACTCCGCTCGGGTGTTCCCGGGCCTGCGCCGCACCATGGTCGCAAAGGGCCACGACGAGACCCTCTCATCGGTGAAGGCAACGCCCACCACGTGGGAGACCAGCCGGCCTGGGGTCGCCCTTGTCGCCGACGGCGTCGTCACCGGCGTCGCCCGAGGCACTTCGACCATCACCGCCCAGGGCTCCGACGGCGGCCTCGACGTCCTCGTCCTCGGCGACCTCGACCGGATAACGGCCAGCGCAACCGTCCTCAACCTCGAGGCGAAGGGCAGCACCGCAAAGATCAGGATCACCGGGGCGGATGCCGACGGGTACACGGCACCGATCGACCCCGCGGACCTCACCGTCAACAACCCCAACCCCGGCGCTTTCGAGGTCGAGCCCCTGGCCGACGGCTCGTTCGACATCGTCGCGACGGCGAGCGAGGGCACCGCGACCATCGCGTTCGAGGCCGAGGGAAAGCGCACCGAGGTCGCCGTCTCCGTCCCGCTCGAGCTGAAGGTGATCGACGACTTCTCCGACATCGGCGGCTGGTACTCCGCCAACGACAGGGCCCCCGGCGGCTCCGTGACCATCACCGAGGGCTACGGGGGAAGCGGCGGCCTCAAGATCGCCTACGACTTCACCCAGTCGACCGCCACCCGCGGCCAGTACGCCGTCGCGCCGGGCACCGGCATCGAGATCCCCGGCCGCCCGCAGAAGCTCTCCGTGTGGATCAAGGGAGACGGCAACGGCTCGCTGCTTCGCCTCCAGGTCCTCCAGGCCAACAACGTGCGTTCCTGGCTCGACGGCGCCGACGGCTCGGTCTACGCCAACTACGAGGGCTGGCAGCGGATCGACTTCAAGGTGCCAGAGACCTTCGAGTTCCCCATCAAGCTCGAACGGATCCGCGCCCTCGAGACCACCGCGGTCAAGCAGTACAAGGGCCAGCTCGTGTTCTCGCAGATCCAGGCGTTCCTCCCTCCCGAGGGCATCGTCGCGCCGACCATCGAGAAGGCGACCGATCCGCTCGTCGTCGAGACCGGTGCCACCGACGACTCCCCGCTGAGGGTCGCCGTGATGTCGGACGCGCAGTTCGTCGCCCGTGACCCGGAGTCCGGAGCGGTCCTGGGAGCACGAGAGGCGCTGCGCGAGATCGTCGCCAAGGAGCCGGACGTCATGGTGATCAACGGCGACCTCGTCGACGAGGCCTCACCCGAGGACTTCCAACTCGCGAAGAGGATCCTCGACGAGGAACTGGCCGGCGCCGACTTCCCCTACTACTACGTGCCAGGAAACCACGAGATCATGGGCGGCGCGATCACCAACTTCGAGGCGGCCTTCGGTGCCGCGACCGGCGTCTTCGACGTCCAGGACACGAGGTTCATCAGGCTCAACTCGGCGACCGGGAAGCTGGCCTCAGACTTCTCGCAGATCGAACTCCTCCAGGACCAACTGGTCGCGGCGAAGGCCGATCCGTCGATCACGGGTGTCGTCGTACTCAGCCACATGCCGACCAACGACCCGCTCCCGACGAAGGGCAGCCAGCTCTCCGACCGCAACGAGGCCGACATGATCGACTCGTGGCTGCAGAAGTTCCGGGCCGACTCGGGCAAGTCCATCGCGCTTGTCGCCGGCCACGTCGGCGCGTTCGACGTCTCCCGGGTCGACGGCGTGCCCTACGTCGTCAACGGGAACTCCGGCAAGGGCCCGGCCTCGACCCCTCAGAATGGCGGCTTCACCGGCTGGACGATGCTCGGGATCGATCCTTCCTCGGGTCTGACGGACGGGTCGTCGACGACGGCCGACTGGCTCCGGGTCGAGGTCAACACCCGCGTCGATGAGCTCACGCTCACCGCTCCGGCCGACCTCAGCGTCGGGGACTCGGGACAGGCAACCGCTGCCGTGACCCAGGACGGCGACCGCACGTTCGACGTCGCATGGCCCTCGAGCCTTGCCTGGTCGGGGTCGACGAACCTGTTCGTCGGGTCGGCCGCTGACGCCCCGTCGACGGCGGTCGCCGCCTTCGACCCGGCCACGAGGACCATTACCGCGCTGCGTGGGGGTGAGGCCGAGCTTCGGCTGAGCGTCAACGACAAGACGGCGTCGGCAAAGGTGACGGTCGCGGCGCCCTCCCCGTCCCCGACCCCCACCCCGTCGGCCTCGCCGTCGTCCAAGCCGTCCGCCACGTCTGAACCGTCTGCAGTGCCGACCACCCGACCGGGCCCGGTCGACGTGTACACGACCCCTGGCTACCACTCGGTCAACGGACGCGAGTGGCTGACGGTGTGCGAGCCGTACTCGAGCACCACCCGCTGCTACACCAACATCTGGGCCACGCAGATCAAGCAGACGAGCGCCGGCTTCGCGCAGGTGAGCGGGTGGGCGTTCAACAACCTGACCTACCTGAAGTCCGACCGGTCGCTGTGGGCCTCGAACCCCCTCGGCACGGCAGGCAGCTGGAGGAGCGGGGGACGCACCTGGCGGACCGAGTGCGACACTGCTCGCACGGGACGTGGGGCGTGCCGCAACTACGTCGAGGCCTCCGTCCTTTCCCCGGATGGGGACGGCGGGTACGCGTGGAAGAAGCAGGAGCTGTTCAACTCGATCGTGCTGTTCAACCGCTGATCGTCCACCGCAGGTCCACTCGGGGGCCGGGCTTTGCGCCCGGCCCCCGTCGGCTCGGTCGGCGCCGCCGGGCGGCGGGTCGCGCAAGAGTGCGCAGTCAGGGCCCGTTCACTCCACACGATCGTTCAGCCGTTCCACCCGGGTATGGATCAACGGCATCGCGCGGTTAAGCTGGCGCCCATGTCCGAATATCTCGTGACCGATGTGACCGACGGCATCGCCCGGATCACCCTGAATCGGCCCAACGCGATCAACGCGCTCGACGACTCCATGATGAACGCCATGTACGAGGCGCTCGCCACGTGGAGCAAGGACGACACCGTCACGGCTGTGGAGATCGCAGGAAACGGCGAGCGTGGCTTCTGCGCCGGCGCCGACGTCAGGACGCTCGCAGGACTCGTCGCCGACGGCGGCCCGTGGCTGCACTTCCTCGAGACCGAGTACGCGCTCGACATGATGATCGCCAACTACCCCAAGCCCGTCACCAGCTACATGCGCGGCATCACCATGGGCGGCGGCCTCGGCCTCGGCGGCCACGCCGACCGTCGGATCGTCTACTCCGACACCGTCATGGCCATGCCCGAGACCAAGATCGGCTTCTTCCCCGACGTCGGCATCATGTACCAGCTCTCGCGCGCTGGCGCCGTCGGCCGCCACATCGCGATGACGTCGGCCACCTTCACCGGAGGCGACGCCCTGCTGCTGAACCTGGCCGACGAGTCGGCAGACGGCCCGCTTCCCGCCCCCCTCTTCGACGGCTCCAACACCTGGATCGAAGAGTGCTACGCCTCCGACGATCCGGTCGAGATCGTCAAGGCGCTCGAGTCGCACCCCGACGAGAACGCCCGCCAGGCCGGGCGCGACCTGCGTGCCCGCTCCCCCTTCGCGGTGTTCGTGACGCTGCGCGCCCTGATCCGCGCGCAGAAGCTCCAGCTCAGCGAGGTACTCGACCAGGATCTCCGGCTCGCCGAGGGCGTGCTGCCGATGGGCGACTTCGTCGAGGGCGTCCGCGCCCTGCTGATCGACAAGGACAACGACCCGCACTGGCGCTACGCCACCCTCGAGGAGGTGCCGGTCGAGGAGGTCGACAAGGTCTTCTCGTACCGGTCCAGCTGGCAGCGCTGACCCGAGCTCGATGAGGGGCCGCCGATCCACGCGATCGGTGGCCCATTCGTTTCTCCCGCTCAGCGGTCCTCGAGGCCGTCGAGCAGCGGGGCGAGCGCGCGCTGTTCGCAGGCGAGTTCACCCTCGACGTCGTGTGGGGCTTCGTCTCGGCCGTCGCCACCGCCGGTGTGGGGCTGTGGGCCGGGGTCGCGGCGATCCGATCCGCCACACGGTGACCACACTCCTCGGGCGGGCCGACGCCGCCGCCCGAGCGGTGGCCCCCGCGCGACGCTCCGACGGGTGTGCGCGCGTCTTTCGCCACGATCTACTATTGGGGCGAGTCACCGAGAGGAACCCATGACCACGATCCACGATGTCATCATCATCGGCTCCGGCCCGGCCGGCTACACCGCCGCCATCTACGCCGCACGCGCGAACCTGAAGCCCGTCATCTTTGAGAGCGCGCTCGAGTCGGGTGGCGCCCTGATGAACACCACTGAGGTCGAGAACTATCCCGGCTTCCCTGAGGGCATCGACGGCCCTGAACTGATGGCCAGCATGCGCGCCCAGGCCGAGCGCTTCGGCGCCGTCCTCATCTCCGATGACGTCACCTCCGTCCAGCTGGACGGGGAGGTCAAGATCGTGCGTGACTCCGACGACGTCGAGTACCACGCGAAGGCCGTCATCCTCGCCATGGGCTCCGCCTACCGCAAGCTCGGGCTCGCTGACGAGGAGCGTCTCTCGGGTCGTGGCGTTTCCTGGTGCGCCACCTGCGATGGCGCCTTCTTCCGCGACAAGCCGATCGCCGTCATCGGCGGCGGCGACTCCGCCATGGAGGAGGCCACCTTCCTCAGCCGCTTCGGCACCAAGGTCGTCGTGGTGCACCGGCGCGACGAGCTGCGCGCCTCCAAGATCATGGCCGAGCGGGCCAAGCGCGATCCGAAGATCGAGTTCGCCTGGAACTCCGCCGTCGACTCGATCAACGGCGAGAACTCCGTCAGCTCGCTGACCCTGCGCAACACCGTCGACGGGACGCACAGCGACGTCGAGGTCAACGGCGTGTTCATCGCCATCGGCCACGAACCCCGCTCCGAGCTGGTCAAGGACCAGGTGCACACCGACGCCGAGGGCTACGTCCTGGTCGAGGGCCGCACCACCGCCACCAACCTGCCGGGCGTCTTTGCCTGCGGCGACCTGGTCGACCACAGTTACCGCCAGGCCGTCACGGCCGCCGGCTCCGGCTGCTCCGCAGCCCTGGACGCTGAGCGCTACCTGATGGACCTCGAGGACTGATCCTCACCCTTTCGCCGACCCACCGGGGTCGGCTTCCTGGCCGTGTCATGACGGCGGAGATAAACTCGACTACCCAGACGAAGGAGAAACAACCGTGGCAGTCACCGATGCGACCGAGAAGACGTTCACCGACGAGGTGCTGATGGCCGGCGGCCTTGTCGTCGTGGACTACTGGGCAGACTGGTGCTCCCCGTGCAAGCAGCTCTCCCCGATCATCGAGGAGCTGTCGAACGAGTACGGCGACGTCAAGTTCGTGAAGGTCGACACCAACTCGAACCCGAACCTCGCCGCCGATCAGGGCATCCTCTCCCTGCCGACGCTCCAGTTCTTCCAGGGCGGACGCGTGGCCAAGTCGCTGTCCGGCGGCAAGACCAAGAACGCCCTCAAGAAGGCGATCGACGAGCTGCGGTGATGAGCGATCGGCCCGGGCGCGCCGCGCCGGAAGAACCCGGACAGGAACCCACGACCTCCGACTGGAAGGCCGTGGACCGCTCGGGCGACGGGCCGAAACCTCCCCTCCCCTCCGCGGTGAAGTGGGGCGGCCTCGCCCTGCTCGCCGCCCTCAGCATCGCAGCGCTGGTGATCGGCATCGCGCTCGGTGGCGGATTCCGGCGCCCTGAGCCGACCCCCTCCCCCACTCCGTCGCCGGAGTTGAAGATGGAGGCGCCGATCCAGGTGGGCGACTACGTCCGCGGTGAGGTCAGCAGCGCCGACCCTGCCGCATCGGCCGAGAGCCTCCGCCAGGTCAGTGCCAACTACTCCGACGGCACCGCCTCGCTGCTCTTCATGATGGTGTGGCCCCAGTCCGACCTCGAGACCTTCATGAGCGACGCGGGCGTCGAGGCGAGCGCCAGGCCGACCCCCACTCCGACGGGGTCGCCGAGCGCAAGCCCGACGGCGTCAGCCAGCCCCGATCCTCAGGTCCTGTGCGGCAAGGCCATCGACACCGACACCCTCGCCTGCGGAACCATCGTCCGGGGCACCGGCCTCATGGTGGCCGCGCTCTCCGAGCAGGAAGAGGAGGAGATCCGCGGTCTCCTCACCGACTTTGAGCAGGCCGTCACGCCCTGAGCCGCGGGAGTAAGGTGGCGGCACCAGGCAGGCCGTCCCAGACAAGGCAACGCACGTGAGTGACCAACGACACGACACCCGGTTCGACCGGTTCGTCGACAGCTACGCAGAGCGCACCAAGGGCATGCGGGTCTCCGCAGTCCGAGCCCTGTTCGCCGTCGCCAACCGACCGGAGATCGTGTCCCTGGCAGGCGGCATGCCCAACATCAAAGACCTTCCCCTCGAGTCCATCGCCTCGTCCATGGGGCAGATGGTCGCTGAGAACGGCACCCAGGTCATGCAGTACGGCTCCGGCCAGGGCGAGCTGCAGCTGCGCGAGCAGATCCTCGACGTCATGGCGCTCGAGGGCATCCAGGCGCACCCGGACGACATCGTCATCACCGCTGGATCCCAGCAGGGCCTCGATCTCGTCACCCGCATCTTCTGCGACCCTGGCGACGTCATTCTCGCGGAGTCGCCGTCGTACGTCGGCGCGCTCGGCACCTTCCTCAGCTACCAGGCCGAGGTCGTCCACGTCGCCGGAGACGACGACGGGCTCGACCCGGAAGCCCTTCGCGAGACCTCCCGACGGCTAAAGGCCGAGGGCAAGCGGATCAAGTTCCTCTACACGATCCCCAACTACAGCAACCCCTCCGGCGTCACGCAGCCGCTCGAGCGCCGTCGCCAGGTGCTGGAGGTGTGCGAGGCCGAGCAGATCCTCCTCGTCGAGGACAACCCCTACGGCCTCCTGTCGCTCGACGCCGACCCGGTGCCCGCGATGCGCTCGCTCGACCAGAACGTGATCTACCTAGGATCGTTCTCCAAGACCTTCGCCCCCGGCTTTCGCGTCGGCTGGGTGCTCGCACCCCACGCTGTCCGCGAGAAGCTCGTCCTCGCGCAGGAGTCGGCCACGCTGTGCCCGCCCGTGTTCAGCCAGTTCGCGGTCTCCAACTACTTGTCAAACCACGACTGGAAGCACCAGATCACCGTCTTCAAGGACATGTACCGCGAGCGACGCGACGCGATGCTCGAGGAGCTCGCCGAACACATGCCTGACGGGGCCACCTGGACGAAGCCCGCGGGCGGATTCTTCGTCTGGGTCACGCTCCCCGAGGGCATCGACTCGCAGGCCATGCTCCCCCGCGGGGTCGACGCCCGGGTCGCCTTCGTGCCGGGGGCGGCCTTCTACGCCGACGGCGGTGGGGCACGCAATGTGCGGCTGTCGTACTGTTTCCCCACAGCGGATCGCATCCGGCTCGGCGTGCAACGCTTCGCAGACGTGATCCGCAACGAGCTCGAGGTGATGAGCATATTCGGCGTGCACGTCTCCCCGACCCATCTTCGCCGCGCCCCCGGGCCCGGCCCGAACCTCAGCTGAGCCGACAAGGAGTGGATTGGTTATGACCGTCATCGTGATCGCCGGAGGGCTGAGCCACGAACGTGACGTGTCGCTGCGCTCGGGTCGACGTGTGGCCCAGGCCCTGCGCGACGTCGGTCGCGACGTGATCGAGACCGACGTCAACGGAGACCTCGTCCAGTTGTTGCGTGACACCCCCGACGCCGTCGCCGTCCCCATGCTGCACGGAGGCCTCGGCGAGGACGGCGCGCTGCGCGAGGTGCTCGAGGTGCTCGGCGTCCCCTTCGTGGGCGCCAACGGAGCCTCGTCTCGGCTGACCTTCGACAAGTCGATCGCCACGTCGGTCGTGCGCGCCGTCGGCCTGAACGCCCCGCGCCAGATCGCGCTGCCCCACGACATCTTCCGCGAGCTTGGCGCGCCGGCCCTGATGGAGTCGATCGGCTCCCAGCTCGGCTACCCCCTGATGGTGAAGCCGTCGCGCAGCGGGTCGGCCCTCGGCGTGACGAAGGTCTCGTCGGCCTCCGAGCTGCCGAGCGCCCTCGTCGCCGCCTACGCCTACGGGCCGGTCGCCGTCATCGAGTCGTACCTGGAAGGGACCGAGATCGCCGTCACCGTGCTGGACGAGGGCGACGGTCCCGTCGCGCTTCCCGCGGTGGAGATCCGTCCTGAGTCCGGCGTCTACGACTACGAGTCGCGCTACACGGCAGGCACCACCCGCTTCGTCGCCCCCGCCCAACTGGACGACGACGTGCTCGCGGCAGCCGGTGCGCTCGCCGTCGCGGTGCACGAGGCGCTCGGGCTGCGGCACATCTCGCGGGTCGACATGATCGTGCGCGACGGCGTACCCGTCTTCTTCGAGGGCAACGTCGCACCCGGCATGACCGAGACGTCGCTCGCTCCCCTGGCGATCGAGGCCTCGGGCCGGGAGCTGGGCGAGGTCTTCGCCGCTCTCGTCGACCTCGCGGCCTCATGACCATGTCGCTGCGCACCAAGCAGACCCTCGCCATCGCGGCGGGCGTCGTGGTCGCCGTCGCGATGATGTGGCTCGGGCTCTGGCAGATGAGCTCATACGAGGAGTCGACGCGCGACGTGTCGGCCGAGCGGGCCGCGGAGCCGCCGGTCGCCCTGGCCGAGAGCGTCGCCGCCGATGGGACGGTCGCCGATGTCTACGGGCACCGGGTGACCTTCAGGGGCGAATACGAGCGGGATCATCAGGCACTGGTCGGCGACGCCTCCCCCTACCGCGTGGCGACCGCCTTCCGCCTCGACGACGGTCGACATGTCACCGTCGTGCGGGGCACCGTCCCCAAGGGCGAAGAGGTTCCCGCCGCACCGGAGGGGCCCCAGGACGTCGAGGGCATCTTCCTGGCCCCCGACAAGCCCTACGACGGCTCGTCGACCGACATCGCCGACTACGCGACCCTGCGGGTGCAGGAGCTGGCCCAGACCTGGCCCTCCCCGCTGATCGCCGGCTACGTCACGCTCGCCGAGGGCGACTCGGCGGCGCAGGGCCTCGGACAGGCGCCGCTGGAACTGCCGGAAGCTGAGGGGTCGGCCACGCACCGCGGCTACGCCCTCCAGTGGTGGGTCTTCGCGGCTGGCGCGATCGCCTTCGGGATCTACGCGGCCCGTGGCTTCGCCAAGGACGAGGCGAAGAAGCAGGTGCGGGTCGCCCGCGAAAACGAGACCGACCCGTCGAATGACCCCTCGGGAGACACGCCGTCGTCTCCGGTCGACCAGGTGTCGTCGACCGGCTGATCCGGAGACGCACCTCTCGTTGGGCGTTCCTGGAGCAGTCCACGGAGCCGTGCGAGAGGTCCCCACCCGTTCCTTGAGCAGCCTCCGCCGACGAAGTCGCGCGAGGCGTCGTCGAAAGGTCCTGGCCACGACCGCAGACAACCAGCACAACTCCTCGGTGACCGGCGCTACGGTCCGCGCCGAGTGGCCCTGTTGTCGGCGCGAAGGAACAACGAGCCCACCGGCCGAGGCGCTACGCCCCCAAGGAGCAGGCGAGGCGAGGGCGGCACGTCGACGCGAGCCACGACAGGGGCTCCGGGCGAGGGGCGCTGGCGAGGGCCCAGCGACGACGACGCCTTCCTGCTCCCGACGAGGTCAGGCCTGCTCGGCGACAGCCTCCGAGCGAGCCAGCGTTGCCCGGACGTTCTTCGTCGCGAAGTGCTCCGCCACGAAGGACAGGAACGGGACCGTGCCCGCCAGCATGATCGCGATGAACCACTTGATCGACCATCCGACTCGGCGTCCGAGGTCGTAGGCCGTGATCAGGAGGATCATGTACAGCCAGCCGTGCGGGATACCGGTCCAGACGACGACCTTGTCCACACTCCAGATGTACTTGAGCGGGAGTCCCACGCAGATCAGCACGACCAGCAGGATGCCCACCACATAGGCCATCACTCGGTACCTCAGCAACGCGGAGCGGACGCCAGGAATGTCCTCACGGTCGACGATCGGCTCCTGACTACGTACTTCCTCGGTCACAGTCCCTCGTTCCACATCAAATCTATTTGTCGATATATCGGTGTATTGTTATGTGGGTAAGTCGTTAGATGGTTTTGCCATCCAGAATCGCCATGATGCGGTCCAGATCGTCGCCGGAGGCGAACTCGATGGTGATCTTGCCCTTGTTCCGACCGATGTTGACCTTCACGCGGGTGTCGAAGTGGTCACTCAACTGCGAAGAGATCTCGCGCTCGCGGTCACTCGGGAGCCGTGGCCCCCGCTGCACAGAGCTCTTCCGTTCCCCTCCTCCCCTGCCCAGCGCCACGATCTCCTCGGTCGAGCGCACGGAAAGGCCCTCGGCGACAATGCGATCCGCCAGGTGTTCCTGCGCTTCGGCAGACTCGAGCCCGAGCAGCGCCCGCGCATGGCCGGCGCTCAGCACGCCCGCCGCCACCTTCGCCTGTACCCTCGGCGAAAGGTTCAGCAGCCGCAGGGTGTTGGACACCTGTGGGCGCGAGCGATGGAGCTTCGAGGAGAGTTCCTCCTTGGTGCACTCGAAGTCCGACAGCAGCTGGCTGTAGGCCTGTGCCTCCTCAATGGGGTTGAGGTTCGCACGGTGCAGGTTCTCCAGCAGCGCATCGCGGAGCAGGGCGCTGTCCTCCGTACCGCGCACGATGGCCGGAATGGATGCCCTTCCGGCCATCTTGGAGGCGCGCAGCCTGCGTTCCCCCATGATCAGCTCAAACTTGTTCCGACCGGCCTTCCGCACCACGACGGGCTGGAGCACGCCGAACTCCGCAATGGAGGCCGACAACTCCTCGAGATCGTCCTCATCAAAGACGGTTCGCGGCTGATGCGGGTTCGGAACGATCTGCTCCACCCGGATCTCGGCGAAGGTCGAGCCGTCCTTCAGTGGCTGGCTCTCATCCTCGTCCGTCCGCGCGAAAAGGTCGCCTAGACCTCGTCCGAGTCCACTCTGCTTGGTTGCCACGCTCAGTCCTCCGCTCCACGGTTGGCGATCTCTTCGGCGGCGGCCTGGTACGCAAGGGCGCCGATTGACTTGGGTTGATACGTGATCACCGGCAGTCCAAAGCTTGGCGCTTCCGCGATCTTCACCGATCGCGGGATCTCGTTGTTCAGTGTCTGCTCACTGAAGTGCTTCCGCACCTCGTCGGCGACCTCACGGGAGAGGTTCGTTCGTGAGTCGAACATGGTGAGCAGGATGGTGCTCAACTCCAGGTCGTCGTTCAAGTTGCCCTTCACACGGTTGATCGTCCGCATCAGCTGCGTGACGCCCTCTAGGGCGTAGTACTCGGCTTGGATCGGCACGAGGATCTCGGTCGCCGCAACGAGGGCGTTCAACGTGAGCAGGCCCAACGAGGGCGGGCAATCGAAGAAGACGTAGTCGACGCCGGACTCCTCGATATAGGTGATGATGGCGTCGCGCATCCGGTGCTCGCGACCGCGCTCGTTGACCAACTCCAGCTCGGCCGCGGAAAGGTCGATCGCCGCCGGGAGCACGTGGAGGTTCGGAGAGTGCGGCGAGGGCTGAGCATATTCGATGATCCCGACGCGGTCCATGAGCACCTCGTAGGTGCCCTTCGTACCGGGGGAGTGATCGACGCCCAGTGCGGTCGATGCATTGCCCTGAGGGTCGTTGTCGACGACCAGGACATTCAGTCCGCCGAGGGCCAGCGCGGTGGCGATGTTCACCGTCGTGGTGGTCTTGCCCACGCCGCCCTTCTGGTTGGCCACCACGATGATGCGTGGTTGCTTGGGTCGGGGGAGTTGCACGCGGTTGAGGGTGCTCGGCTCGATGATCTCATCGCCGTACTCGTCCTCAACGCTGGACTCCGACGCCGCACGCCTGGGCTGACCTAGCGTTTCACGTGAAACGCTGCTGTGGTCCTTCCACGGCTCCTCCTCGTCGATACGAGGCTTCCGCTTCCGAAAGAACAACGCCATTGAACCCTCCTCGTGGTCGTCTGAAACTCTACCGAACAACGCGCACGCGACACGAAGCGGTAGCGCCAATCCCTCAAGTACGCCATGAGGCTAACGATGTGTTCGCCATCCACAACCGCAATTCTCCGGCGACAGCAGTCTCGCTGCGGCCGTCACCAGTGGGTATCGCCGTCTCCTGGTCGCTGGTGGAAGCGCGGCAGCATCTACTTTCGTGCAGTGCCTGCGTTGAGTCCGTGAGCGAGACAGAGCGATGAGCACGCTGGAGAAGGTGGGTGCCCGGGGGCGCGGCCAAGCAGTGGCGGAGGTCGGCCTGCTTGTAGCCGGCCTGCCCATCAGGGAGGCCGCCAACACGTCTTCCTTAACCATCTGACGCTGGCCCGGACCAGGAGCACCAGGGATAGGGAGCCTAAGGTCTGCCCGCGCTCAGTGATACACCCACCCGCGTCTCGGACCCGGGCGCTAAGTTCGGGCCGTCACACGCGCGCCCTGACGCTCCACACGCCGGATCACCTCACCGGAACCGCACATTGGTAAAAAGGTATGTCGGCCTACAGTTTTATCGACATGCAGGTTTCTCGATGGGTTCCACGTGGAACGTCACGACTACACCGACCGTCAGTGATCCCATAGGCCTGGTCCGGCCAACCGACCCCTGGAGCCTCACAACCTGCGGCTGCGGGTCGAATTCAGGCTCGACCTAGAGAACGTTTCCTCGACAGACTTTGAACTGCGCCCCCTGACCCTAGGCACCTACTGGAAGCGCGCAGGATCTACTGACGGCTCCTTGAGGGGCTGGTCCCAAGCGCAGCCTCCGGGAAGCGTGACACAACTCACAGCCAAAACCGCCTCTTGCGAAGAATGCCGCGACCTGCCAGGCTCCCCGCACCCGGCAACCAGCCTCGGAATGGTCGCCATCCAGACCGAAGGCATGGTTCGGTTGTGACTTGCCGGAAAGGGGGAGCGAGGAGGGCGACCTGCGGTGGTCAGGGAGACCACGGAGTGGGTCGCGCAATCGCCCGACAGCTTACTTGGGGAGGTCCTTCAGCCCGCCGGCTCAGCTGGCGCCACAGCCGAACCTCTGGGATTCCGGCACCGGACGGCTCAGACACCGTGATCCGACCGTCAGGAAGACGCCTGAAATCGGGCTCGTCGCCCGTCCTGAGCACCGGCTATCCCATTCAGCCCTGTCGGCGACGATAGGTCAGGAAGGCGTTGCCGAGGGAAGTGCTCTCGCTTTCCAGAAGTTCGAGGCGCAAGGGAGCCTCCAGCGCATCGAAGATGCGGCGACCCTTGCCCACGAACACCGGGTGCACCGTCAAGGTCAGAGCGTCCAGAAGATCGGCGTCCAGCAGCTGGGCGATCACCGAGATGCCGCAGACGATGACGTCGCCGCCGTCCTGCCCCCGCAGTTCGCGCACGAAATCGAGGAGATCTCCCTCGATCAGCTTTGAGTTCTCCCAGGCGAGTGGCCCCTCCAGGGTGGTGGAGGGCACGAACTTCTCGAACGGGTTGATGACCAGCCCGAAGTCGTCGTTGTGCTTCGGCCACTAGGGTGTGTCTCCCATAGGCGGTGAGGGCCCTGTGCTGATGGGAGAATCGACGTTGTGCGATACGTGTTGACTGCTGATCATGAAATCCCAGACCGCGCACCGTTGGCGATCAAGCCCGGGGATGTTGTTCAGGTCGGAGATTGGGACACGGAGTGGCCCGCTTTCATATTCGTGACAGCATCACGGGGGACGGGATGGGTGCCCGGGCGTCACCTCGATATCGACGGCTCCGTCGGCACCTGTCGCGTCGCATACGACACGACTGAGCTGCCGGCTGTCGCGGGCGAGAGCGTCGATGTCATTGAGGACGATGCCGAGAGCGGCTGGTCCTGGTGTCGGAACTCTGGTGGCCGTGAGGGATGGATCCCGCACCGCGTCCTTACTGTTGCGTGACCGATCGTCATACGCGTAGCCAGGTGAGGATGGCGCAGAGGGTGATGCCGGCGCGGTAGGTGATCGCGAGTTTGTCGTAGCGGGTGGCGATGCCGCGCCATTGCTTGGCGAGGGCGAAGAACCGTTCGACGACGTTCCTTCCCTTGTATGCCTCGGCATCGTGCGCGGGCGGGCGGCCTCCTCGGCTGCCGCGACGTTTGCGGGCGGCGGCCTGGTCGCGCTTGTCGGGGATCACCGCCTTGATGGCCCGTCGTCGCAGCTCGCCGCGAATCACGCCGGTCGCATAAGCGCGGTCCGCAAGCACAGCATCCGGGCGTGTGCGTGGCCGGCCACGGCCGAGTCGGGGAACGTGGATCTGGGCGAGCACCTCGGTCAGCATCGCGCCGTCGTTGCGCTGCCCGCCGGTGATGATCATCGCGAGCGGGCGGCCATGCCCGTCGACGGCCTGATGGATCTTCGTGGTCAACCCGCCGCGGGAGCGGCCGATACCGTGACCAGCCGGTTCAACCTCATGCCAGGGCAGGTTCTTGTGATTCGATCCCGCCCCCTGTGTCTTGCTCAGGGCGTGTGGTGTTCGTCGCGTGCTGATGGGCACGCGCGATCGTCGCATCGATCGATACGGCCCAGTCGATCTTCCCGGCGGCATCGGCCCCGGCAAGGATCTGCGTCAACACTCGATCCCACGTGCCATCACCGGCATATCGGCGGTGCCGCTTCCATACCGTCTGCCACGGACCGAACTGCTCGCGGGGAAGATCACGCCACGGAATCCCGGTACGGAACCGATACGCGATGCCCTCCACGACCCGCCGGTTATCACCAAACGGGTGACCGCGACGGCCGGAGTTCGAGTGAATATCAGCGGTCGCTGGGGGCCGTTGATCGTGTGTTTGGGGGCCACTGGCTGGCGGTGGTGATCGTCTCGTTGGGGGCCGGCAGTGGTGTGGTTGGGGGCCGCTGGATTCTAGGCTCCTTCCGCCGTGTGTATAGGGCACGCGGCGGAAGGAGATTCTTCGATGGTACGAAAGATCAGGGCGAAGCTGGTGTTGCGGCTTCGCGCCGAGGGCTTGTCGGGGCGGGCGATTGCCGCGTCGCAGCAGATGTCGCGCAAGTCCGTGATGGCGGTGTTCGAGGCCGCCGACACCGCGGGGGTGTCGTGGGACGACGTCTCCCAGCGCAGCAACGACGAGGTCTATCGCCTGTTGTTCCCGGGGCGGGGTGAGCACGACACGGTGTTCGCTTCCCCGGACTGGGACCAGGTCCACAGGGAGATGGCCAGGGTCGGGGTCACGCTGAAACTGCTCCACGGCGAATACGCCGACTCGTGCGCCGCGGAGCGGGTGCCGGCGATGGGCTATGACCGGTTCTGCAAGACCTACCAGCGCCACGTCCTGGTCACCGGTGCGGCTTCGAGGGTGGGTCACAAGGCCGGGCAGAGCGTCGAGGTCGACTGGTCCGGGCCGACGATGGAACTGACGAACCCGGCCACCGGGGAGGTTTCGAAGGTCTATCTGTTCGTGGCGTGTTTGCCGTTCAGCCGGTTCGCGTTCGTCTATCCCGCGCTGGACATGAAGCAGGACACGTGGCTGCGGGCACACGTGGCCATGTTCACCGCCTTCAGCGGGTCGGTGCCCAGGATCGTGCCGGACAACTTGAAGACCGGGGTGGTGAAGCATCCCCGGGAGGGTGAGGTCGTGTTGAACGACTCGTATCGGGAGATGGCTGCGCACTACTCGGCGGCGGTGCTGCCCGGACGCGTGAGGAAACCCAAGGACAAGGCCTCGGTCGAGAACACCGTGGCTCATGTTGCGACCTGGGTGATCGCTGCCCTCAGGGACGAGGTGTTCACGTCGCTGCCCGAACTGGCCGCCGCGATCGAGGGCCGGGTCGAGGCTTACAACGCTGAGCCGTTCCAGAAGCGTCCCGGCTCACGGGCGAGTGTGTTCACGATTGAGGAGCAGCCGCTGCTGCGACCGTTGCCCCAGGTCGCCTACGAGATCAGCCGCTGGGCCTATGGGCGCCGCGTCGGACGCAGCGGGCACGTGGTCTGGGAGAAGAACCACTACTCGGTGCCTTATCTCCACATTGGATCTAAGGTCGACCTGCGGATCACTGACCGGGTCTTGGAAGTCTTCGCCGGGTCTCAGCGGTTGAGCAGCCACCTGCTGCTGCCGGAGGGATCCGCCGGGGGCTGGCGCACAGCCGAGGCCGACCTTCCCACCGGTGAGAAGTATCAGCCCTGGGACGCCGCCCGGGTCCGGGAATGGGCGGCCAGGGTCGGGCCGGCAGCGCAGACGGTCATCGACCGGATCTTCGAATCCGTGGCGATTGATGAGCAGGGCCTGGACCCGGCGTTGGCGGTGTTGCGGCTGTCGCGTCGGTTCTCCGCCGACCGGGTGGAGGACGCCTGCCAGCTGGCTCTGGCCGCAGGGGTCAGGTCGCCTCGCTACGTCCACCTCAGACCGATCCTGGACACCGGGCAAGACAAGCAGCCCATCCCAGAGCCCGTTGATGCCGGTGGCTACGTCCGCGGCGCCGACTACTACGCAGAGCGGAGCAGCCGATGAGCAGCTTGGACGTCGAGACCAAACGCAAACTCCGCGAGATGGGCGCCACCCCGCTGCTGGAGGCCATCCAGACCCAGGACGAGGCCTTGGTGCTCGGTCTCGGGTTCGAGGAACGGATCCGGATCATCGTGGACGAGGCACACTCAGCCTTCACCCACTCCAAAGTCGACGGCCTCATCCGCCGCGCTGGGCTGCGCTATCCCACAGCGGACCTGCGCAGGATCGACCTCGTCGAGGAACGCGGTCTGGACAGGGGCGTGATCTCGCAGCTGGCGACCTGTTCGTTCATCGAACGCTCCCACAACGTCGTGTTCCAAGGCTTCACCGGCTCCGGGAAATCCTACCTCGGCTGCGCCCTGGCGAAACAAGCCTGCCTCCACCGGATCCGGGCCCACTACATCCGAATGCCCGACCTCGCCGAAGCCTGGCATCTCGCCAAGGACAAGCCACAGGGGCAGATGAAGTTCCTCCGCAAGTACGCGGCCTTCACCCTGCTCGTGATCGATGAATGGCTCCTCGACCCACCCGACGAAAGCATGCGCAGCATGCTCCTGGAGCTCCTCGAGCGCCGCTACGACACCACCTCCACCGTCTTCTGCACCCAATACGCGAAGAAGGACTGGCACCAGCGCCTCGGCGGAGGAGTCCACGCCGACGCCATCATGGACCGCATCGTCCACAACACCATCTGGATCGACACCGGCACCCACAACATGAGAGAACACACCGCCACGAAGTGACCAGCCCGGCGCTGGTGGACGGCCCCGGCCCCCACCAGCGCCACCGGCGGCCCCCAACGTCAATATCGATGGCTCCCAGAGGCAATATCCAGTGGTCCCGTCAGGCTCGAATACTCACGAGGGCAGCAACGGCTCGATCCGCTCCCACTGCGCATCCGTGAACACCCGAAACCGCGAGCCCGTCGATCTCATCCGTTCAGCATCCCGCGAGTCCCGCCGACCATATGGGAGACACACCCTAGTCGGCCCACTGCTCGTAGATGACGCGGCCGAGCACCGCCCCCGTGACCCCGGACAAGGCCCGACCCATCAGCTCGCCCTCGCGCTCGCCGAAGGAGTCGAACTGGAACACGGACGGGTCGTCAACGACGCCGTCTACGGACGCGAACAGGTGGGCAGTGATCTTTCGCATGATGAGGTCCTTCGTCTCGTCGTCATGAGACCGGGGGTTCGGTCTGACGATTTACACTTTGCTTTGCGAAGTCTTGTTTGTCAAGCAAAGTCTTTTGGTAGGCTCAATGCATGGCGGCCAGGGGTTACGGACAGTACTGCGGACTCTCTCGTGCCCTGGAGTTGCTGGGCGAGCGATGGGGACTACTCATCGTCCGGGACCTGCTCTCCGGCCCACACAGGTTCGCCGACCTCGAGGCGTCCCTGGTCGGCATCCCTACCAGTGTTCTCACCAACCGCTTGAAAGAGTTGGAGACGGCCGGCCTGATCACCCGCGTTCCGGTGCACACACCGCGGCGCGGGACGGCCTACACCCTGACCGATGACGGACTGGCGCTCGAGCCGACCCTGGTGGAGCTCGGCCGTTGGGGTAGCTCGCGCATGGGAGGTCCACGCGACGGCGAGGTCGTCACAGCCGAGTCGCTCGCCATGGCGCTACGCACGACCTTCCGGCCAGAGCGCGCCGCCGGGATGGATCGAGAGCTAGGGCTCGTCATGGGCGACATCGTGCTCACGGTCACGATCCGGGGCGCCGACCTCGACGTCACCGTCGGTGGGGCAGCAACGCCGGCCTCGGTGCTGCACGCCACGCCTCAGATCAAGCGCCTGATCGACGGAGACCTCACGCCAGAGGAGGCTGTCGCGGAGGGGGTCGTCCGCGTCGACGGGGACCCGTCCGCCCTCGATGACTTCGCCTCGGTCTTCCGTCTGGACTGACCCTCGCTCACGGGGTTACCACTCGAGTCACTGAGGCAGGGGTCCGCCCTCTGCGGCACAGCGAAACGAACCCGGAAAGTGCTCATCACCCCCACACGGCACCCTGGAAACCTTGAGCACTAATCCGGACTCGATGTTGCCCCCGACGCATCCACTCCAGACGACACCCAGCAACGCCGAACGAACCCGGAAAAGTGCTCATCGCACCAAGTGCACCAGCCGGGTCAGCCGACCCTGACGGCGCGGGTCGGCTCGACGCCGGGGGCCGCGCGGAGCTCGAGCACCTCGGCGCTCAGTCCGGCGTTGCGCAGGACGTTGCCCGCGGCGCGGATCTCGTCCTCGGCCGACTCGCCCTTCAGGGCGGCCAGCATCCCGCCAGGCACGAACAGGGGAGTGGTCCACTTGAGCAGCCGGTCGAGCGGGGCGACGGCGCGGCAGATCACCACGTCGAAGTGCTGCCTGGTGTCCTCAGCGCGGCTGCGCAGGACGGTGACCCGGTCGCCGAGGCCGAGCTCGTCGACGGCCTCCTTGAGGAAGTTGGCGCGGCGCAGCAGGGGCTCGATCAGCGTGACGCGCAGATCGGGCCGCGCGATGGCGACGGGGAGGCCCGGCAGGCCCGCGCCACTTCCCACGTCAGCTACCTCGGCGCCGGTGCTGATCACGTCGACAAGCGCGAGCGAGTTGGCGATGTGGCGCTGCCACAGCTTGTCACCCTCACGGGGCCCCATGAGTCCCCATTCGATCCCGCGCGTACCGAGGATCCCCGCGTAGTTGCGCAGTTCCTCGGCGGCATGCGGAAAGGCCGCGGTGAGGATCTCCTCTGCCGCGGCCTCCGTGGACGACCCGGTCGTCACTGCTTGCTCACCACAACGCGCCGCGTCGGCGGCTCGCCCTCGGATTCGCTGACCAGACCGGCAGCGGCGACCTCGTCGTGGACGATCTTGCGCTCATAGGCATTCAGGGGAGCGAGGCGCACCTGCTCGCCGGTCTCCTGGACCTCGGCGATCGCGTCCTTCGCCATTACGACGAGCTCGGCGCGGCGCTTCGCGCGGTAGCCGGCCACGTCGACCATCAGGCGCGAACGGTGCCCGTTCTCGGTCATCACGACGAGGCGCGACAGCTCCTGGAGGGCGTCGAGGACCTCCCCGTCCTTGCCGACGAGGCGCTCGTCGTCGGTGTCGATGACGATGAACGCGCGGCCATCCTGCACCGAGTTCTCGATGTCACCGTCGAGGTCGGCGATGTCCAGCAGCTCCTCGAGGTAGTCGGCGACGAGGTCGCCTTCGGCCAGCAGGCTGGCCTCTGACTCATGATTCGACATGGGAGGTTCCTCTCCTCGTGCCCGAAGGCGTGGCTTACTTCTTCTTGCGCGACGACCGCGGCTGCGACTTCGGCGACTGCCGCGTCACGATGCGTCGGCCATCCTCGGTCGTGCGGACCGTCTGGCGGGTGACCTGCTGGCGCACGATCTTGGGCGCCTCGGTCTCCGTCTCTGCGGTGCTGGTGGATGAGGTGCCTGCACCCTCCGCGGCCTTCTGCAGGCGCGAGGTGAGCGGCTCCTTCGTCTTGTTCTTGCGGCGCTTGGCCGCCCGCTCCAGGACGATCGCCTCCGGGTCCCTTCCCTTGGCGAGCATCCGCTCCTCCCAGTCGATGTAGGCCGGGGTGTTGGGGGCGGGGTTGTTGCGGATCAGGAGGCCCTGCTGGCCCATGGTCCACAGGTTCGAGGTGAGCCAGTAGAGCAGCACGCCGATCGGGACGACGACGGCGGACACGGCGTAGATGATCGGGAAGAAGTACAGCATCATCTTCTGCATCTGCGCGGCCTGGCCGGTCAGCGCCTCCGGCGGCATGTTCTTGCGCTGCAGCTGGAGCTGGGTGACGAAGAAGGTTCCGACCATGGCGATCACCAGGATGATGCCGACGACCTGCGTCGCACCGAAGGGGGTGATCGGGAAGACGGTGCCAGCGATCCGAGCGCCGAAGATGGTGGCGTTCTGCAGCGAGTCGACCAGTTCGGGGGCGTTCTTCAGCCAGGTGCCGCGGATGTGGCCGTCCGCGACGCCCTGCAGCACGCGGAACAGCGCGATGAAGATCGGCATCTGGATGAGCAGCGGTAGGCAGGAGGCCATCGGGTTGACGCCCTCCTCCTGGTAGAGCTTCATCGTCTCCTGGCCGAGCTTCTCGCGGTCGTGGCCGTACTTCTTCTGCAGCTCCGCGACCTTCGGCTGCATGAGCTGCATGTTGCGAGCCGAGTTGATCTGCTTGACGAACAGCGGGATCAGCAGGGTACGGATGGTCACCGTCAGCATGACGATGGCCAGCGCCCAGTTCCATCCCGAGTCTGCACCGAGCAGCGGGGTGAAGACCCAGTGGAAGAACACCAGCAGGCCCGAGACTGCCCAGTAGAGCGGCTGCATCATCGAGGACAGCACGCTCATGAAGCCGTCCCAGAGATTCAGCGACACGAACAGATCGATCACTTAAGACACCTCAATCGAGTGGGACGCCTGGTCCCGGGAAACATCTTGATTCTGTTGGGCCCAGGCAGCCGCCTCCGGCGTGCCCGGCACATAGTCCACGCCACCCATTGACCACGGGTGGCAGCGGGCCAGGCGCCTGGAAATCAGCCCGACGCCCTTGACGGCGCCATGGGTCTCCAGCGCGGTCAGCCCGTAGGCCGAACACGTCGGATGGAACTTGCATACGTCCCCGTACATCGGCGAGATGAACCGACGCCATCCCTTGACGAACCAGATCAGCGGATACTTCAGCATCTCAGGCTCCGGCCTTGGCGAACGCCCGCTCCCACGCGACGCGCAGGTCCTCCCCGAGGCGCTGCGGCTCGGTGGCGGCAGCGGGGAGGGCCCGGACGACGACGTCGGTCACGAACGGTGCATCAAGGGGGACGGCGAGGTGGCGTAGACGACGCTTCACGCGGTTGCGTGTCACGGCGTTGCCCACCTTCTTGGAGACAACAAAACCCACCCGGGTGAACTCGGGTGGATCTTGAAGGTGGTTCCGGCGCACGTGCACCACCACTGTCGGCGTCGCGGCTCGAGACCCACGCCGTACAGCGGTACCGAAATCACTTGGCCGCTTGAGACGGCGTGGACCCGGCAGCACGGACGCCCTGGTCCTTACGCGGAGAGCTCGACGCGACCCTTACGACGACGGGCGCTCAGGATCGCGCGGCCGGCGCGGGTACGCATACGGGTGCGGAAGCCGTGGGTGCGGCTGCGGCGACGGTTGCTCGGCTGGAACGTGCGCTTGCTCATGGGATTACTCCCTCTAAAGTCGAAGTGTTGGCAACTGCCCGGATGGGCAGGGGGAAGTGGCCACCGAAAGATGGCGACTGGTCAACGATACGTGCCCAGAGCCCTGTTAGCCAAACCAACAGTGGTCCAGCCAAGCGACTAAGCAAATTACAGTCGTGTAGTCCAGTCGACACACCGACGATTCCGAGAAATCGCCTTGCGAACCTGAGCGAAGAGCACTAGTTTCGTTGTTCTGTCTCGCCGGTTATCCACAGACCCTGCGAGGGTGCAGACCTTGAGGGAGAGTTATACCCTCTTGTGGACAACTATGTGGACGAGTGACGAGGCGGACTAACCGGTTCCGCCATGAAAGTGGGTGGGGTGAGCGAATCACCGACGCCGGACCTGGCGAACCTCTGGGAAGAGGTCATCGCCACAGCGGAGATGTCTTCCCGCGCCTGGCTGCGCCGCACCCGTCCGCTCGAGATGCACGGCAGCACCCTGATGCTCGCGGTCGCGGACGAGACGACGCGTGAACGGGTCGAGACCAGGCTTCGTGCACAGATCGAGGACAGGCTGAGCGACGCCTGTGGACAACCCACCCATCTCGCGGTGATGATCAACCCCGACGTGGTGCTCGAGGAGCCGGTCGAGGATCCGGCACCGCCTGCGGATCTGCCGCCCCAGCCGATGCTTCCGCGCTCCAAGCCTCAGGAAGTGCGACTCAATCCGCGCTACACCTTCGAGTCCTTCGTCGCAGGTTCCTCGAACCGCTTCGCCCACGCCGCCGCCGCAGCTGTCGCCGAGACGCCGGGGAAGTCGTACAACCCGCTGATGATCTACGGCCCCTCCGGGCTTGGCAAGACGCACCTGCTGCACGCCATCGGGCACTACGTCAGCAACTACTACGAGCAGCTCCGGGTCAAGTACGTCTCGACGGAGGAGCTCACCAACGACTTCATCAACGCGATCTCGTCGAACCGCACGGCCGAGTTCCGCAGCTCCTACCGCGACGTCGACGTCCTCCTGGTCGACGACATCCAGTTCCTGGAATCGAAGATCCAGACCCAGGAGGAGTTCTTCCACACGTTCAACACGCTGCACAACGCGCAAAAGCAGATCGTGATGACCTCCGACCGGCCCCCGAAGCTGCTGGAGGCGCTGGAGCCTCGGCTGCGGTCCCGCTTCGAGTGGGGCCTGATGACCGACATCCAGCCGCCCGACCTCGAGACCCGCATCGCGATCCTCCGCAAGAAGGTCGCCTCGCAGCGCCTCACAGCGGGCACCCAGGTGCTGGAGTTGATCGCCTCGAGGATCCCGACCAACATCCGAGAACTCGAGGGCGCCCTGACCCGCGTCGCCGCGCTGGCAAGCCTCAATCAGCAGGAGATGACGGTCACGCTTGCCGAGGAGGTCCTCAACGACCTCATGCCCGACGACGCGGCCCCGGTCGACGCGCAGACGATCATGGACGCCTCAGCCCGCTACTTCGGGATCACGATGGACGATCTGACCGGCTCGAGCCGCGTGCAGACCATCGCCCAGGCACGCCAGGTCGCGATGTACCTGTGTCGCGAGCTGACGGATCTGTCGCTGCCGAAGATCGGCGGCAAGTTCGGCGGCCGCGACCACTCGACGGTGCTGCACGCGGTCCGCAAGATCAGCGAGAAGATCGGCGAGGACCGCGCACTGTACAACCAGGTCACCGAGCTGACCAACCAGATCAAGCAGTCCTGACCCCGGCCGGATCTTCGCCGGCGTTTCTTCGGGGCGGTTCATCCGGCGGGTCGACATCAGCACGCGGTGGCAGCTCACGAGATGCCCCGGGTGAACAACAAGACTTGAACCCGCGACATCCGAACCGACCGCGGACCGCATGAAGGCTCTGGCCAAGACTCCAGACCAGCATCAGTACCTTTCGGCGACGGGCGCCGCCGCTCCGCGGGGCCAACCCTGCTCAAGGAACGCAGTAACCACGAAGTCGCGCGAGGCGTCGACGAAAGGCCCCCACCACGACCGCAGACCACGTGAAGAGACGTGAGAGCCCACCAGAAGCTTCGCCACCGGTCGCGACGGCGGTCGGCAGCCACGGCTGGTCGCGCAGGGCCATCGCGAGCATGCCGGAGGAGAGGTCCACCCCGATCACGCGCAGCCCCCGGCCGCGCAGATGGGAGGACACACGGCCGGCACCGCATCCGGCATCCAGGGCGAGCGCGTCGACGCCCGCCAGCGCGGCGAACTGGTCGATCAACGCGATCTCCTCTGGTTCCTCGGCCCTGAGGTCGGGAAAGGTGTCGGCGTAGGCCCGGGCGACGATGTCGTAGGCGTCGGAGGTCATGAATCCGCCCCCGCTGCCCTCGCTACGGCCCGCCGACGCAACCAGCCCCACACGGCCAGCCCGATGCACAGGAGAGCGAAGCCCCGCACCACCCACAGCATCCACGGCACCTGGACCTCGTATCCCAACGGGAGGCCAGTCAGGGCGGGGATCAGCGCGAAGATGCCTGGCCGCCTTCCCGCGAAGTCGCCGCCGAAGGTCAGCAGGAGGATGCACGCCGTGATGCCCAACCAGATCAGCGGAACGAGCACACTGTCACCCTTGTCGCCGCGCAGACGCCCAACGAGGGCACTGATCAGGAAGCCGAGGGGGAACAGGACGAAGAACCAGACGATCGGCCCCAGCAGCATGCCCATCAGCAGCGGAAGCAGCATCATCGCCCACGCGCCGAGCACGCTGCCGCCGTCGGCGTAGTAGTCCGGGGTCCCCCTGACCGCGAACCACATCACCGCCATGAGCACCACCGGGAGCACCGCGAAAGGCCAGAGCCAGACGGACTTGGAGGTCGAGCGGTTGAGCGAGAGCCGGTAGGTCAGGATCTGGATCGCGCCGGCCACGACCGTCGCAGGCACCGCGATGATAGCCACCATGGTCCATGCCCCGTCGGCGGCGGTGGGGTCGACGACCGTCGTCGCGACGATCGCGATGCACAAGCCGACCAAGGTCAGGATCGCGAACGCAACCGCGTCTGCCGGACCCGGAGGTTCACGGTCCGGCTTCGGGGTCCGCTGGTTCTCGCCGGCTGGGTGGATGCTCTCACGCTGTGCCATGTGGGCTGCTCTCGGCCCTCGAATCGTAGGTCAGAGGCTGGGCACAACCCTGTGTCCACGCCTGGGGAACCACCTGTGGATAACTTTCCGCCCCGAGACTCTCCACAAATCCTCCCCGTGTAGTTCTGGTTCCATCCACAGCCGGTCAACACGTCCATCTCCCGATCGACTACGCTCGATGTCGGTTATCCACAGGATCCACAGGGGTTATGAGTAAGAAGAAGATGTAATTACTTCAAGGGACTACAAGTCACGTGTGTGGGAAACCTCTGCCCCTCGTTGGCCTCTGGCACGATGGACGCGACGAAAGGTGGCGTCCATGGCCTCCCGACCCATCCACTTCGAGCTCCACGTCGACGACCTCGACCGGGCCCGTGACTTCTACTCCGCCGTGTTCGGCTGGGGTTATCAGGACTTCAGCGAGTACGCCGGTCAGCCGTACTTCGCCATCGTGACCGGCCAGGACGAGGAACCAGGCATCAACGGTGCGCTTGTGCAGCGACGCGTACCGGTCGTCGACGACAATCCCGTCAGCGCTGCGGTGCTGGCCATGGGGGTGGAGAGCTTCGATGCGGTCGCCGAGACCATCCTCGGTAACGGGGGAGAGGTGGCGGTGCCGAAGACCGCGCTGCCCGGGATGGCGTGGCAGGGATACTTCCTCGATCCCGACGGAAACGTGTTCGGGGTTCACCAGCCCGACGAGTCGGCCGCCTGATCGCGATGGATAGACTGCCAGCCATGAGCGACTCCGCCGACGACAACGAGCGTCTCCGGCTCCTGCTCCAGCGCGAGCTCGAGAAGACCCGCGAGGACATGACCCGCATGGCGGCGAGCGCCGCAGAGACGGACGGCGAACTCCAGGCCCTTGCCAAGCGGCTCAGCGTCCGCGAACAGGAACTCGAGGCCGTCATCGTCGAGGCGAAGGAGCTTCGTGACGAGGTGCAGCGGCTCACCGCCGAGAACGCGTCGTTGAAGGCGAGACCAGCCGCGCCGCCACCCCCGCCGCCCGGTCTGGCTGAGCGTGCCGTGCGCAAGGCCCGCCGCACGGCCGGCAAGGTTGTCCGGCAGGTGCGCTCGTCGTCATGACCCCCGACTTCACCGACCTCGACTACGTCCTGGTCACGCCCCGCTACCCACGCGGATGGCGCAACGGCGGAGAGTTCGTCCGCACCCGGGTGCAGGCCTACCAGCGCGCAGGCCTTCGCGGCGCGGTGATCGACCTCTCCGGAACCGAGCCCGCCCGCCACGAGGTCGACGCCGTCGACCTCCTGAGCATTCCGGCCTCCGGGCTCACGCCGCTGCTGAAGGACGCTGCGGGCGCCAGGTGCGCGGTGCTCGCCCACTCGCCCGACCCGGGCGTCATCGACAACCTGCTCGACGAGGTTCCCTCCGCGAGGCTCGCCGTGTGGTTCCACGGCTACGAACTGCGCGACTACCGACGCCTGGCCAGCAACCACACGTCAAGGGAACTGTCCGCCATCACCCAGCAGCGCCGCCAGCTCAACGCCGGCCGGTTCAGGGCGGCCGGCCGACTCTTCGACGACGGCGAGGCGGCGGTCGTGTTCGTCTCCGCGTTCCAGCGGGACCTCGCCCACTTCGACGTCGGAGTGGACTCCCGCGTCTCCCACGTCATCCCCAACCACATCGACACCGAGCTCTTCAGGGCCCGCGTCCGTCGCCCTGACGAGGCGACGAAGCTGCTGCTGATGCGCGGATTCACCGTGCGCAACTACGGCAACGACATCGCCCTGCGCGCCCTGGAACACCTCGCCCACCGACCCGGTTTCGACCGGCTGAGCATCACCGTGCGCGGCTTCGGACCGCTGTTCGCCACCGAGACGTCAGGCCTGCGCGGGTTCGCCAACGTCCGGATCGAGGAGCGCTACTCGACTCCGGTCGAGATGGCGGCCGAGCACTTCGACCACGGCGTCTACCTCTGCCCGACCCGCTTCGACACCCAGGGCGTGATGCTCGGCGAGGCGATGTCGAGCGGCATGGTCACCATCACCAACCCGGTCGCCGCGATCCCCGAGTTCACCGACGACGCGAGTTCGCTGCTTCCCCGCCCCGACGATCCGATCGCTTTCGCCGAGGCCATCTCGTGGATCGTCGACCATCCCGAAGAAATGCCAGCCCTCTCGGCTGCCGCGGCCGACCGGGTGCGCCGCCAGTGCGGGTATGACGCGACCATCGCCCGCGAACTCGACCTGATCCGGGAGCGCACCGCATGAGGTACCACACCCCCGTCGTCTTCTCCGACGACCCGGCCATCGCCGAAGCAGCGAGCCGCCGCGGCTGGAAGGTGATCCTGCGCGACGGGCAGCTGCTGCGCTTCGCCGGGCTCGATCCCAAGCAGACCGTCGCCATGCCGGAGCCCAGCCTGCGCATCGAGCGAGGCTCCCTCGAGGGGGCGAGCCAGCCGTTGTGGAACAACGTGCTGAACTGGCTGACCAAGCACATCCACCGTCCGATGCCCATCGTCGAGCCCAACGGCTACGCCATGGACCTCGCTCTGTGGGCAGGCGCCTCGCGCGGCTGGCCGTTCGGCGTCTGGCTCGATCACCAGTTCCCGATCGGGAGCCCAGGCGCCATTGCGCTGCTGACCTCCGCTGCTGGCTTCTTCGTGCCGAAGGCCGAGGACCTGGACGCGTTCACCTCGCGGTGGCCCGTCGCGATCCGCGAGCTTCCCGACACACCTCTCGTGCCGCTTCCCGAGCGCCCGGCACCGGAGGCGCTGACCCGTGAGGACGGCGTCACCCGGGTGCTGCTCGTCGGCTACTACTCGGGTCCGGCCGCCACAGTAGGCGTGCAGCGGGTCAACTACTGGTTCGAACAGCTCGCCCAGCTCTCCGAAGGCAGGGTCAGCGTCGACCTGGTCACAGCCACCGAATGGCCCGACCCGCCGGAGCGGCTGCACGTCGTGCCGGACCTCGGCGCTGCCGCCCTCACCTCCGGCACCGGCGCCCTCGAGTCGTGGGCCGTGCAGACCCTCGCGGGCTACCGCGAACGCGCCTACTCACCGTCGGCGCACATCGCAGGCTTCTGGACCTGGCAGCTCGAGAAGTACTTCGACGCCCGCGACGATCACTACGACGTCGTCGTGCTCAGCGGCAATCCGTTCGCCTACTTCGACTTCGCCCGCTACGCCAAGCGGCGCTGGTATGCGCGCACCGTCGTCGACTACCGCGACCCGTTCGCGCTCAATCCGCGGGCCAGCCTCTCCGACGAGGCCCGCGCCGACGCCGTCGACTCCGAGCGGGGCTGGAACATGGAGGCCGACGTCGTCACCACCGTCAACGAGGTGACGCGACGGCTCGTCGTCAAGGCCGAGCCGGACACCCGCATCGTCGTGATCCCCAACGGCTTCGACGAGCGCTCAACGGTCGCGCCGGGGACGACCGGTCGTCCCTCCTCCGACGGCGTGAGGCTCGGTCACGCCGGCCAGGTCTTCGCGCAGACGCCGATCGACCCGCTCCTGCGCTCCCTACAGGGTCGCGACATCGAGCTGCACCACCTCGGCCTCCCGATCGCGCAGACCCACGGGGCGCGGGTCGTCAACCATGGCCGGGTCGACCGCGACACGGTGCTCAGCACGCTCGCGGGACTCGACGCCGGAGTCGCCTACGTCACCGAGAGCGGCATCGAGACCCCGACGAAGGTGTTCGACTACCTCCTCGCCGGCCTCGACCTGATCCTGCTGCACCACGGCACCGTCGAGGACTCGGCGTTGCATCCGATGCTCGACGGGGTCGAGGGCGTGTACTGGGTGCACGACGACGAGGAGTCCATCGGCAGGTTCCTGGACGGGTACACGCCGCAGCGTCACGACGACCCCGACCGGGCACGCCGCTTCTCCCGCGAGTCGAGCAGCCGGATCCTGCTCGACCTGATCACCGAACTGGGCGACCACAGCTTCCGGCGCTGACCAGCCCGGATGCGAGGTGGCGCGCTGCTACCGTGGGGAGCGTGAGCATCGCAGCGCGGGCCAAGGGCCTCACCAAGATCTACGGGTCGGGATCTGCCCTTGTCACGGCGCTCGACCGGGTCGACTTCGAGATCGTCAAGGGAGAGTTCACCGCGATCATGGGGCCGTCGGGTTCGGGAAAGTCCACCCTGATGCACCTGATGGCGGCGCTCGACACCCCCACCGACGGCGAGGTGTGGATCGCAGACACGGCCGTCTCAAGCCTCGCCGACACGCCACTGACCGTGCTGCGGCGCGACCGGATCGGCTTCATCTTCCAGGCGTTCAACCTGGTGCCGACGCTCAGCGCCCGCGAGAACATCGTCCTCCCGCTCGCCATCGCAGGGCACAAGATCGACGAGGCGTGGTTCAACCAGGTCGTCGACGTCCTCGGCCTCGGTGACCGGCTCACCCACAAGCCCTCCGAGCTCTCCGGAGGCCAGCAGCAGCGCGTCGCCTGTGCCCGCGCCCTGATGAACCGGCCCGACATCGTCTTCGGCGACGAGCCGACCGGAAACCTGGACTCCACCTCGGCCGCCGAGGTGCTCGGCTTCCTGCGCCGCAGCGTCGACGAGTTTGGGCAGACCGTCGTGATGGTCACCCACGACGCGCACGCCGCCAGCTACGCCGACCGGGCCGTCTTCCTCTCCGACGGCCGCATCGTCGACGAGCTACGCGGCGCGAGCCAGGAGGAACTCCTGCAGGCGATGGCCCGGATCTATCCCAGGCACGACAAGGCGCACGACGAACCGTTCCGCGCTCCCGCATCAGAGGCCGACGAGGCATCGGCGACCAGCGAAGGCGCACCGGAGGTGTCCGCCAAGGCACAGGAGCCCGCGGACCAGGCCGAGCCCACCGCCTTCGAGCCGCAGGCCGACAGGTCGGCCGTCTACCGCGACGGGGGCCATGCTCCTTCACACCGCGGCGAACCCGACGACGAGGAAGAACCGACAGTCGAACGCTCCGTCGCCCGACGCGCCGCCCTGGACTGACCGATGCTGCGCGCAACGCTGAAGTCGCTCTGGGCCCGGAAGGTCCGCCTCGTCCTGAGCGCCCTGTCGATCGTGCTCGGCGTCGCGTTCGTGTGCGGCTCGCTGATGTTCACCGACCTGCTGCGATCCAGCTTCGACCAGATCATCAAGGGATCGCTTGCCGACGTCAACGTCAGCTCCGAGGCTGGCGGGATCGTCGGAACCCAGCCGACCACCCCCGGTGACCTTCCGCTGCTGACGCCGGCGCAGATCGATGAGATCTCCGCCGTCGACGGCGTGCAGAAAGCCGTCGGCATGGTCTCGAGCATGCAGGTCTTCCCGCTCGACAAGGACGGCGACCTGCTTTCCTTCCCCGGCGCGCCCGGCATCGCGATGAACTGGCACGACACCCCGGCCGCAGGTGGCCTCACCGGCGCCCGGATCGTGGAGGGCCGCGCGCCCGAGGCTGACGACGAGGTCGTGATGGACCCGGCGACGGTCGAACGCGGCGGCTACGTCGTCGGAGACACGGTGCAGGTCTCAACCCCTGTCGACGGGATCCAGAACCTCACCCTCGTCGGCACCGGAACCTACGGGGCAGGGTCGACGGCGGGGGCCAGCTATCTGTTCTTCACGCTCGAGCGGATCCAGGAACTCGTCCAGGAGGGGCAGGACGGGTTCTACGCCGCCTGGGTCCAGACCACGCCCGACGCCGACGCAGGCAAGGTCGCGTCCGCGATCCGCGACGTCCTGCCGGCAGGATTCACGGCGGAGACGGGGGACGAGCTGGCCTCCACCATCGAGGAACAGCTCGACGTCGGGCTGGGTTTCATCAACATCTTCCTGCTCGTCTTCGCCGGGATCGCCCTGCTCGTGGCGACGCTACTGATCCTGAACACCTTCTCGATCCTGGTCGCTCAGAGGGCCCGCGAGCTGGCCCTGCTGCGTGCGATCGGGGCCAAGCGCTCGCAGGTGCGCAACTCCGTCCTGCTCGAGGCCCTGATCATCGGCGTCCTCGGAGCGAGCCTCGGGCTGGCAGCAGGCTATGCACTGACGTGGGGGATCCTCGTCGGGCTGCGGGCCGTCGGCCTTGACCTCGGGCCCGTCTCGCCCTCCCTCAGCTGGCAGGCGGTGGTCTCGTCGTACGCGATCGGCATCGTGATCACGATGATCGCCGCCTACCTGCCGGCGCGGCGCGCCTCCCGCACGAGGCCGGTCGAGGCGTTGGCCGCGGCCGTGCAGTCCGGGCCGGAGAAGGTGGGCGGTCTGCCGATGGTCGGTGTCGTCCTCGTCGAGCTCGGCGTCGCGGGCATCGTGTGCGCCACCTGGCTCAATGTGCCGCAGCCGCTCGTCTGGTTCGGGGTGTCGGCCGCGATGCTGCTGATCGGGATGGTGCTGGCCGCTGCCGTGATCGGTGCCCCGCTCGTGTGGCTCTTCGGCAAGGCGTTCACCGCGATGTTCGGCGAGGTGGGAAAGCTCTCGCAACTCAACGCCGTCCGCCAGCCCCGCCGCACGGCGGCGACCGCCGCGACGCTCATGATCGGGCTCGCCCTCGTCACCACCGTCGCGATCCTCGCCTCCAGCACCACGACCTCCCTCGGGGACCGGCTCGCCGAGAACCAGCATGGCGACTTCCTGATCGCCCCCGTCAGCCTCCAGCCGTTCGATGCGAAGGTGATCGACGAGATGCGCTCGGTCGACGGCGTGAGCGAGGTCTACGGCTACTTCAACTCCGCGGCACAGGTCAAGGGCCAGGACGAGCCGGTCAGCATCTTCGGCACCACGAAGGACGGGCTCGAGAAGGGCACCAGCCTCGACCTGATCGCCGGCACCCTCGAGGCCGACGGGGGAGTGCTGCCCGCCGTCGTCGCCACCGACTACGCGACCGAGCACGGCCTGGCCATCGGCCAACTGCTCGACCTGACCGGCCCAAAGGGTTCCGTCGAGGTGCTGATCACCGGGGTGCACAACTGGAACACGGCGTTTCAGACCGGTCAGGTCATCGTGCCGATGGAGGCCTACGGACAGGTCGCCGACACCGCCCTCGTCAACAACGTCGTGGTCTTTGCGGCCGACGGTGCCGACAGCGAGGCGGTCCGCGACGGCCTGCAGGAGAGCGTCTCCGACCAGCCGACGGTCACCGTCTCGGACGTGCACGAGTACGTCCAGGCGCGGATCGACCAGTTTGGCCAACTCTTCGCCGTCATCTACGCGCTTCTGGCGCTCGCCGTCGTCATCTCGGTGCTCGGCATCGTCAACACCCTCGGCCTGTCGGTCATGGAACGCACCCGCGAGGTCGGCCTGCTGCGCGCCGTCGGCATGACCCGCAGGCAGCTTCGCCTGATGGTGACGCTGGAGTCGGTGATCGTCGCGATCCTCGGCGCCCTGCTCGGTGTTCTGCTTGGCATCGTCTTCGGTTGTGCCCTCGTGTCGCTGCTCGGCGACCAGGGGATCGACACCCTTGTCGTGCCTGGCTGGCAGTTGGCCGTCTTCGTCGCCCTCGCCGCCCTCTTCGGCGTGCTGGCCGCCGCGCTGCCCGCCCGCCGGGCGGCCCGGCTCAACGTCCTCGACTCAATCGTGACGCAGTGACGTCGGGGCCCTCGTTCCTTGAGCAGTCGCGCGCACTCGCGTCGCGTGAGTAGCGTCCGCTGACGTGGGGCGAGGCGTCGTCCCATCCGTTCCTTGAGCAGCCTCCGCCGACGTAGTCGCGCGAGGCGTCGTCGCAAGGTCCCGGCCACGACGGCTGACCGCATGAGGAGCTGGGCCAGGACTGCGGGCGGCCCTGCTCAAGGAACGGGAAGCCGACGGCGCCGCCGCTTCGCGGGAGCCTGCTCAAAAAACGGGAGTCGGCAGACGCTCAGCACGCTCGCCGGACCCCCATATGTTGTGGTTGAGGTAGATTCGATCACCTAGACAAGCGATCGGCGCGACAGCCCAGCTATGATGCTGGCGACGAGCTTTTTGCACAACGAAATCAAAGGGGAGCTTCGTGAAGATCCGAGTTGAGCGCGACGCGTTGGCCGACGGCGTGGCCTGGGTGGCCCGCAGCCTCCCCAACCGTCCCACCGCACCGATCCTCGCCGGCATGCTGCTGGAGACAGATGGCGACGGGCTGACGCTCAGCAGCTTCGACTCAACCACATCGGCGAAGGTCAAGCTCCCCGCCACCGTCTCCGACGAGGGCACGGTCCTCGTTTCGGGTCGCCTCCTCTCGGAGATCGCCCGGTCGCTGCCCAACAAGCCCGTCGAGATGGTCTCCGACCACTCGAAGGTCGAGCTGACCTGCGGCCAGGCTCGGTTCACGCTGCAGACCCTCCCCGTCGACGAGTACCCGACGCTGCCCGACATGCCGACCGAGACCGGGCAGGTCGAGGCCTCCGCGTTCGAGAAGGCCGTCGGCCAGGTGTTCGTCGCCGCTGGCCGCGACGAGCTGCTCAACGTCTTCACCGGCATCAAGCTGGAGATCAACGGCGAGTCGCTCTCGCTGCTCGCCACCGACCGCTACCGCATGGCGCTCAAGGAGCTCACCTGGAACCCGAACAACCCCGACGTCGAGGCCAACGTCCTCATCCCCGGCAAGGTGCTCGCTGACACCGCCAAGTCGATGACCTCAGGCGAGACGGTCACCGTCGCGCTCTCCACCACCGAGGCCGAGGGCGAGGGGCTGGCCGGTTTCGTCGGCGAGGGATCGCTCGGCAGCCGTGAGGCGACCACCCGTCTACTCAGCCAGGCGTTCCCGAAGGTGCGCCACCTGATGGACGTCCAGGCGACCGTCTCCGTGCGGGTCAACACCTCCGACCTGCTCGCCGCAGTCAAGCGAGTCTCGCTCGTCGCCGAGCGCAACACCCCGCTGCGGATGCGCATCAACGACGACCACATCGCGCTGGAGGCCGCCACCGGCGACCAGGCGCAGGCCTCCGAGGCGCTCGAGGCCGAGATCGAGGTTGTCGGCGACGAGAAGTCGATCACCGACGCGGGCTTCAACCCGCACTACCTGCTCGACGCGCTGACCGCGGTCGACGCGCCCTACGCGCACTTCTCCTTCACCCTGCCGGGCAAGCCCTGCCTGATCATGGGGCTCGGCAGCATCGACGGCGATCCGCTCACCGACTACCGCCACGTGATCATGTTGATGCGTCTGCCCAGCTGATCTCCCGCACGGACCGCCTTCGACGCTTGTCGGAGGCGGTAGCGTTTCAGTCGAAGAATCGTCTCTCAAGGAGCAAGCATGCGCATCGGTCTGATCGGTCTGGGGAAGATGGGCGGCAACATGCGCGAGAGGTTGCGGCGCAACGGCGTGGAGGTCGTCGGGCTCGACCACAATCCGGACATCTCCGACGCGCGTGACGAGGCCGACCTGGTCAGCCAACTGGAGGGCCCCCGCGTCATCTGGCTGATGGTGCCGATCGACGTCGTCGACCCGCTGATCCGCACTCTGAAGCCCCTGCTCAGCCCCGGTGACATCATCATCGACGGCGGCAACTCCAAGTGGACCCACGACGCAAAGCACGCCGAGTACCTGGCCGATGCTGGGATCGAGTTCCTCGACGTCGGTACCTCCGGCGGCGTGTGGGGTCTCGAGAACGGCTACGCGCTGATGGTCGGCGGACCTGAAGAGGCCGTCGCCATCGCCATGCCCGTCTTCGAGGCGCTCAAGCCCGAGGGCGAGTTCGGCTTCGTGCACGCCGGGTCCCACGGTGCGGGCCACTTCGCCAAGATGGTGCACAACGGGGTCGAGTACGGCCTGATGCAGGCCTACGCCGAGGGTTGGGAGCTCCTCGAGGCGGCCCCGATCGTGACCAACGTGCCCGCCATCTTCGAGTCGTGGCGCGAGGGCACCGTCATCCGCTCGTGGCTGCTCGACCTGATGGTCCGCGCCCTCGAGGCCGACCCGCACCTCGACGAGATCGAGGGCTACGCCGAGGACTCGGGTGAGGGTCGCTGGACGGTCAACGCCGCCGTCGACCTCGCCGTCCCCGTCCCGACCATCGCGGCCAGCCTCTTCGCACGTTTCGTATCGCGCCAGGAGGACTCGCCCGCCATGAAGATGGTCGCCGCGATGCGCAACCAGTTCGGCGGCCACGCCGTCCAGGTGTCGAAGGACTGACGCAAGCTGTTCGTCACCGAGCTGGCGCTCACCGACTTCCGCAACTACCAGCAGGCGGCGCTGGAACTCACCTCCGGGGTGACGGTGTTCGTCGGGCAGAACGGCCAGGGCAAGACCAACCTCGTCGAGGCCGTCGAGTACCTGTCGACCATGACGTCGCACCGGGTCGCGGCCACCGCGCCGCTGATCCGGGCAGGGGCCGACTCGGCGATCGTGCGCGCGAAGGTGCAGGCCTCCGCCGACGATCCGCGGGTGATCTCGCTTGAGCTGGAGATCGCGAACGGTCGCTCGAACGTCGCCCGGCTGAACCGTGCACCCCTTGGTCGGCCGCGCGACCTGATCGGCGCGCTGCGCACTGTCGTGTTCTCTCCGGTGGACCTTGCGATCGTGCGCGGAGATCCGTCCGACCGACGCGGCTGGCTCGACTCGCTCGTGGTGACCCGCTGGCCGCGGATGGCCGGTGTGAGGCAGGACCTGGACCGGGTCCTGAAGCAGCGAAACGCTCTGCTCAAGTCGATGTCGGGCCGCTCGCACACACCTTCTGGTGGTGACGAGGAGGTGACGCTGGCCGTCTGGAACGACCAGCTCGCCGCGATCGGGGCCGAGCTGCTGCACGCCCGCCTCGACACGCTCGCCGATGTCCTCCCGCACGCCCAGCAGGCGTACGAGACGATCGCACCGGTCAACAACCAGGTCTCGGCGTCGTACAAGACGATCCTCGACCTGGACGACGTCAGTTCCGCCCCGGACGTGCGGGCGGAGTTGGCGAACCGACTGCTTTCGGCGATGGAGAGGCTGCGGCGGGACGAGCTGCAGCGCGGCGTCACGCTGGTCGGCCCGCAGCGCGATGACATCGAGCTCACCATCGGTGAGCTTCCCGCCAAGGGGTACGCCTCGCACGGTGAGAGTTGGTCGCTCGCCCTGGCGCTGCGGCTGGGTGGGTTCACCCTCGTCCGCGACGACGGGACCGAACCCGTGCTCGTCCTCGATGACGTGTTCGCCGAACTCGACGCCTCGCGTCGCGAGCGCCTCGCCTCCGCCATCGCCGATGCCGAGCAGGTGCTGATCACGGCAGCGGTAGGGGCCGATGTGCCGGACTTTCCGTCCGAGCGGCGGTTCCGCGTCGAGGCTGGGACAGTCGAACTCGCCGAGTGAACCGGAAGGTCACGCCCGGCTACCGCCTTCACTGACGGTACCGGCGGGCTCTCTTCCGCACGCTGAGTGGGACACGGAGGTCATCAGCGGGCGGCCGCCATCCATCCCCAGGCGATACGAGTGCCTCGGCCTCGGGTACCCGGAGCTGGAGGAGTCTTCACCCTGCCGCGTCAACCGTCCCGGCGCAGGGAACTGGAATCCGATCGGGCAGCTGTGCGCTTGCTCCCGGACCTTCAACTGCGCTCCTTCGGGCCGGTCAGTTCGGCGGCCCGCGACCAACCCATCGTGGGCATGCCGGGGGGAGAGGTCGACCCGAGACCGTCTTCGAGCAGAAGGGCGTCGAGTTACCCACGGCGACCATGCCCCTGTCCTCCGACCTGCGGATCAGCCGCCCGGCACCCTGCGCGAGCAGCAGCGCGACGACCCGCAGTCCTCGAGTGGTGGTGTGCGGTCAGCGTGAGGTTCGGCCCTGGGCGCCGCTGTCGGGTCGTCTTCCCGGTCATGACGGCGGACGGCGGGAAGAACGAGGCCATGGGACGAGACTGGCGTTCTCGCTCTCGTGGGCGGGTGGGTGACCGGCGTCGAGGGCCCGGACTATCCTCGAGACCATGACCGAAACCCCGCACGATCCGACCGGGCTCGAGCTCGCGTCCGAGATCGCGCGGGCCGCCGTCGAGGCCTCGGAGTACGGGTTCGTGCTCCCCGAACCGGCCCCGATGAAAAAGCAGCCGAAGCGGCGGGTGAGGGTGACCGAGCAGCAGCGCTCGAGCGCTCACCCTGACGAACGCGACCCGCAGCTGGTCGGCGCCGTGCTCGACGCCGTCGTCTCGCAGCAGGGCTGGAAGCGGAGGATCGGCCTGTCGACGGTGCTGCGCCGCTGGCCCGATCTGGTGGGGGAGTCCAACGCCGAACACTCCAAGCCCGTGCACTACGAGGACGGTCTGCTGATCGTCGACTGCGACTCGACGGCGTGGGCCCAGGCGATGCGCTACACGGCGTCGAAGTTGGTGGCGCGCCTGAACAAGGCGCTCGGCGAGCAGACCGTGCTTCGCGTCCAGTTCCGCGGGCCGCAGGCCCCGAGTTGGCGCAAGGGCCCGCGCTCGGTCCAGGGCCGCGGCCCACGCGACACCTACGGCTGACGCGCTCCGCCGAGAACAAGGGTGCTCGTCACAGTGGTGACCTTTCGTCCGTGGCCGATCGCTCGACCCGATTACTGGCCGCTCGCTAGTAATTCCAGATTGGGTCTGACCAGAATCGACGTGTGGGCAGGGTGCCTCCAACCCGACGATCGGCGTGTGCTGATGCGGGTGACGAGGCCTGGAACCCCGCGCCTTGGTCGGCGCGGCGGAAGGTCGGGCGGGTCTCCCGGAGCCCGACCTCGAGAAGGCTGGTGTCAGCGCCGGGAGGGATCGGCCTCTCGGTGAGGCTCCCGATATGGGCAGCGATCCATGACGAGCTGGCTCGGAATCGCAGCTGGCTGGCACGCAGCTACCCCGATGCCCTGGTCGGTCCTGCCGACGGGGTGCAGTTGCGCGCCTCCGGTGCCGCACACTCGGGATCGCCCCACCTACCATTGACGCATGAACATCTCCGTGGTCGGCACCAGGTCCGTGACCCTGCCAGCAGAGTGCGTTGTCGTCACCCTCACCGTCGGGTTCATGGGGCCCGACCGTGACAAGGTCGTGGCCGACACCGCCGAGGTGGCCGAGCAGGTGCGCGCGAAGCTCGACGAGGTGACCGCCGATGACGGCGGGAGCGATGCGAAGCTCACCAGCCTGCGCACGTGGACGACGATTCCGTACGACGATCAGGGCCAGCCGAACACCCCGCAGCACGTGGCGCAGGTCCGCGGCTCGGTACGGATCAGCGACCTCTCCCGCGTCGGACCCTTCCTCGGCGAACTCGCCACCAAGGAGGGCGCGCAGGTGGGCCACCTCGACTGGCGACTCTTCGACGAGACCCTCGCCCGGCTGCAGCCCGAGGTACTCGCCGGGGCGTTCGGCGACGCACTCGAGCGTGCCGAGTGGATCGCAGGCGCGGCTGGACGGGCCAACCCGGTCGTGGAGTCCATCGAGGACAACGGGACCCCCTCCTTCGCCATGGCCCGCGGGAAGTCGGCGTTCATGGCAGACAGCGCGCCTAGTTTTGACCTGGATCCGGAAGACGTCGAGGTGTCCGCCACTCTGAGCGTGAAGTTCTCGACGGACTGAACCCGATCAGCCTCTGCAGTCAACACCCGTACTGGGTGATCGCTCACGACACGCCGAGAGCGTGTAACCGATGCTGGCTTGGGCCCTTCCCTTTGAACCCCACTGGTGTTTCCATGGGAGGGTCGATTTTCCGGGAAGGGTAGAGGATGAAGCTGCGCGCGCTCGGCTCCGTGCTGTCGGCGCTCGTTGCCTGCGGTCTGGTCAGTATGGTCGTGACCGATCCGCTGACCACCGTCGAGGCGGTTCCGGAGGGCTCTCCCTCGCCGACCTCGACCGCCCCGGTCGCGCCGGTCGCCCGCAACGTCGACCTGCCGCGCGACGCCACCTACGTCACCGAGTACGACCCGCTCAGCGCCGCCACCCCCGAGGTGGCTGGCCAGAGCGAGGTCCCCGTGCCCCTCCCGACGGCCCCGAAGACGATCACCAAGGAGAAGGTCAAGCCGATCGGCAAGGCCAACCCCGACGCGCTGCTCACCCGTCCCGTGAACGGACGCACCAGCTCCGAGTTCGGCATGCGTTTCCACCCGGTGCTCAAGGTGTGGAAGCTCCACACCGGCCTGGACTGGGGAGTTCCGTGTGGCACCCCGGTCGGCGCCGCGGCAGCCGGCACCGTCGTGCGCACCGGCTGGGCCGGCGGCAACGGCATCCAGGTCAAGATCGACCACGGCATGCTCGCCGGCCACCGTGTGGTCACCACCTACAACCACCTGTCGTCCATCGGCGTGAGCGTCGGGCAGAAGGTCCAGCCCCTCGACGGCATCGGCCGCGTCGGCAGCACCGGATACTCCACCGGGTGCCACATGCACTTCGAGGTGATCGCCGATGGCCAGTTCACCGACCCCGAGCCGTGGCTCAACGGCGACCCGGTCGTCGTCGACCTGAGCAAGATGGCCTACGCGGTGCCTTCGAACAGCCCGACGTCGTCCCCGAGTCCGTCCCCGTCGCCGATCCAGAGTCCCTCTCCGTCTACGCCGCCGTCTCCATCGTCGAGCCCGACACCGTCGCCGAGCGCGACGCCCAAGCCGACGCCGAGCGCGGCACCCACGCCCACACCCACGCCGAAGCCGAGCCCGACGTCCAAGCCGACGCCGAGCGCGACACCCACACCCACACCCACGCCGAAGCCGAGGCCGACGCCGAGCGCGACACCCACGCCGAAGCCGAGCCCGACGCCCACGCCAACCGTGACGACTCCCACTCCGGAGCCGACCAAGACCTCGGCCGCACCCGAGCCGACGACGCAGCCCTCACCGCCGGCGACCACGGCCGCTGCGCCCGAGGCGACCGCGACCGCCTGAGCATCAGTCGCGCAGCCGGACGGCGAACCAGTCGATCAGCGCCGCCACCGAGCGCCACGCCTGCGCCACTTCGGCGGCGAATTCGTCCACGCCTTCGGCGACGATCTCGCGCTCGACGCCCAGCGTCTTGAACCGCAGCAGTTCGATTCGCGGATGGTCCCTGGTGTAACCGCGCGGAGCGGTACGCAACTGCTCGCTTGAGTTGAGCCACCCGGCACCGGTCAGCTCCGACAGGAGGGCCTCGAGCACGGGCCCGGATTCGTCGTCGGCCATCCCTGCCCGCACCCTTGCGAGGGCTTCCGACCTCGCCTCATAGAAGCCGCCGACGGCGATGGCCTCGGCCGAGTTGACCTCGCAGTAGAAGCCGCAGGCGGGCGCCACCTGCACGAAGAGCCCCTGGTGGGTCTTGTAGGGCGACTTGTCTGCGCTGAACCTGACGTCGCGGTTGGGCCGGAAAAGCTTCGCCTCGCCGAACTCGTCGGCCAGGAGGGCAGCCACCGCGCGGAACGGATCGCGCACATCGCGCTCGTAGCGGGCCTTGTTCGCGAGCCACCACTCGCGTGAGTTGTCCTCCTCCAGGTCGCGGTAGAAGGACATGGCGGGCACCGGGAAGCTCTCGAGCGAGGTCACGCCACCGAGATTAGCGCCGCCCACCGACCAAATCTTGGCGAGGGTCAGATCCCTCGACCCGGCCAGAAGTCGGTCGGATTCTCCTGTCCGGAATTGTCGCGAACTCAGGAATTGAGGTTGACGAACGCGCTGAATTCGTATTAGTGTAGGTCACGCCTTACGACAGGAAAGGAGGCCAGAGAGATGATTCAGATCCAGATTGTGCTGATGCCGAATCTGCTTGCGCAGAGCGCCACAGTGGCCTCCGTCGCGCGTCGCGCCTGACCTGCTGGTCTCAAGCCGAGCGCAGTTCTCACACCACCCTCATGGGCACAGCCGTGCCCTGACCGGCGCGTCGTCGCGCCACCAGACCCGACACCGGGTCTGAACCCCACGCACCAACGTCGCGAGGGGAAGCAGTGTGCCCATGCGGCACAGAGCCTGTCGAAAGAACCATCGTGAACACCACTCACCGGCCCACCGTGAGTCGATTAACCGAGAACACCGTGATCGTCGTGCCCGAACTCGCCCGCCTCGGCTGGCGCGACCGGATCGCGCTGAAGGTCGGCATCTGGGTGATCGAGCACACCGTCCATCCGGGGACGGGCCACGCTGAAGAGATGCTGCGGCTTCATGCCGCCGACGAGGTCGCGAGCCGCGAACTCAGGTCGCTTCACTGGCTCCCGCCCCGCTGACCCGCCCGCTGGGGGCGCGCATCCCGTGCGTCCCCAGCGGACCACCGCACATCCACCGCATTTCACAGGAAGATTTCACACCCCCTGATCGCGCCATGAACAATTGATCCGAGACGTCACGCGCAGAATTCAAGGCCGAGTTCTGGCGCAATTCCGCATTCCCAGAATTGGGTGGCGTGTGCCTTATGAGCCAATGAGTGCGACCGACGCGATAACGGAGGTGAGCAGCGTCACGATGTCGAAGGTCCGCTGCGGGATCTTTCCGATGAACGCGATCCCCACCAGGGTGCCCACCAGGACGACGGGGACGAGGAACGCCGCCGTCGTCAGCACGGACGGGGTGAACAGTCCGAGCGAGGCGGTGAGCGGAGTCTTTGCCACGTTGATGATCAGGAAGTACCAGGCGCCGGTACCGAGGAACCTCAGCTTCTCGACCTTCGCCAACTGCAGATAGATGGCCATTACCGGGCCGGCCGCGTTGGCAGCCATCGTGGTGAACCCGGCGAGCACCCCGGCGGAGACGGTCAACGCCCGGTGCGGCGGAGCGTCCTCGGCCTCCTGCGGCCTGCGGAACAGCATCATGGCGAGCTGAATGAGCACGAACAGCAGCAGGAGCGCCCCGATCGAGCGCTTCAGCACCAGATCGTCCACCCAGGAGAGGAACCAGGCGCCGAGCAGGAGTCCGGGGACCACCGCGGGGATGAGGCCGCGCAGGAGCTTCCAGTCGGCCGCCTTCCTGTACCTCAGGACGGCGACCACGTCGCCCGTGATCAGGAGCAGGAGCGCGGCGGCGGTCGACTCCTTGGTCGGCATCGCGAGCGCGAGCATCGCGACCGACAGGGAGGCGAGGCCGCCGAAGCTCGTCTTGGCCACCCCGATCAGCAGCGCGGCCCCGATCAGCAGCACCCATTCCATCTGGTCACCTCACTCCGCACCACAGGGTATCGGCCGACCAAGCAGAGGGTGACGGTCTCAGTGGTGCGCCTCGCCGTCGATTCCCCGGCGGACCCGGCAGGTGACGATCCGGGCGGAAAACTCCAGCTCGACGTCAAGGAGCGACAGGTGGAACACGTCGCCACACCGGCCCAGGTCGGAGACTTGGCCGCCAGCCTGCGAGGGTCGTCCGTCCGGCGAGGGGAGCGAGTCTCCAGATGTGAGCCAACGGAGGATCTGCGCCCCCTCGAAAAGGAGGTGAACCGTCATCGGATGATCCATGACCTCCGACTCGAGGCACTCGAAGACCAGTTCCAACGACAGGTGGATCGGGTCGTAGGCGACGCGGAGGCATTCCATCTCGTGCAGAAAGATGACACTGCCATCGACGGTGTGGAACTCGTACAGGTCCGGGGAGGGCTCAGCGAAGCCGGTGAAGGTCACGGCCGTTGACGAAGCCGTGTCAGGTCGCCCGTCCCCGGTGCGCTTTGTCGTCCATGGCCATCGCATCGCCCCAGTATGTCGGTGCTGATCAGTCGTCGCGAGGGAGCCCTGGTCGTCCCGTCGTCCGCAACTGGTCCAAGCGGAGGAGCGTTTCCCGGCTCTGAGAGCCACGGACCGTCCGGGAATAGGGGACCGCACCAACGAGCATCGAATCGGTCAGAGACGCGAATCTGGCCGTTTGGTGGCATCGAGGGCGTTCAGATGCCGCACTTGCTGGGGCGAAGGGGTAGAATTGGTTCGTTCAATGGCGCCGGTACCCTCCGGCGCCAATGTGTGTGGTCAGGAGCAATGTGTCCGAAGACGTGCAGGATAACGAGGAGTTCGGCCCGATCGAGAAGATCGAGGGACTGCTCGACGCAGCAGACATCACCGTCTCCGGCAGCTACGACGCAGATCAGATCTCGGTCCTCGAGGGCCTTGAGGCTGTGCGCAAGCGCCCCGGTATGTACATCGGTTCGACGGGTGAGAGAGGGCTGCACCACCTCGTCCAGGAGATCGTCGACAACTCCGTCGACGAGGCCCTCGCCGGTTACTGCGACTCCATCGAGATCGAGCTGCTCGACGACGGCGGCGTCCGGGTCAAGGACAACGGGCGAGGCATCCCCGTCAAGGAGCACCCGGTCGAGAAGATCCCGACCGTCACCCTCGTGCTGACCGTGCTCCACGCCGGCGGCAAGTTCGGCGACGGTGGCTACAAGGTCTCCGGTGGCCTTCACGGCGTCGGCTCCTCCGTGGTCAACGCCCTCTCCGACAAGCTGATCGTCGACGTCTTCCGTGACGGCTTCCACTTCCAGCAGACCTTCCACCTCGGCGAGCCCGTCACCGAACTCGAGCAGCTCGAGGAGACGGACACGACCGGCACCACGATCACCTTCTACGCGTCGCCCGACATCTTCGAGACGACCGAGTACAACTACGACACCCTCGCGACCCGCTTTCGCGAGATGGCTTTCCTGAACAAGGGCCTCAAGCTCTCGCTGATCGACCTGCGCACCGCGCACCAGGTCGTCACCGGCGACGAGGGCGAGACCGACACCCCCTACAGCGAGTTCTTCTACGAGGAGGGCCTCAAGGACTACGTGAAGTACCTCTCCGCTGGCAAGGAGTCGATCCACCCGACGGTGATCGACGTCGAGGCGCACGCTCCCGACCTCGGCATGGGCGTCGAGATCGCCATGCAGTGGAACTCCAGCTACTCCAGCTCGGTCTACACCTTCGCCAACACCATCAACACCCACGAGGGCGGCACCCACGAAGAGGGCTTCCGCGCCGCGCTCACCAACACCGTCAACCGGTGGGGCGAGTCGTGGGGCCTGATGAAGAAGCGCGAGGACCGCGTCTCGGGTGACGACATCCGGGAGGGCCTCACCGCCATCGTGTCGATCAAGGTCGCCGAGCCGCAGTTCGAGGGCCAGACCAAGACCAAGCTCGGCAACACCGAGGCGAAGAGCTTCGTCCAGCGCGTCATGAACGACCGTCTCGGCGACTGGTTCGAGCGCAACCCCGCCGAGGGCAAGGAGATCGTCCGCAAGTCGCAGTCCGCCGCGCAGGCGCGCATCGCCGCCCGCAAGGCGCGCGACATGGCCCGCTCCCGCAAGGGCCTGCTCGGCGGCTCCGGCCTCCCAGGCAAGCTCGTCGACTGTCAGTCGACCAACCCCGCCGAGTGCGAACTGTTCATCGTCGAGGGCGACTCGGCGGGCGGCTCCGCCCGCGGTGGCCGCGATCCGAAGACGCAGGCGATCCTCCCGATCCGCGGAAAGATCCTCAACGTCGAGAAGGCACGCATCGACAAGATCCTCGCCAACAAGGAGGTCGAGGCGATCATCAACGCCCTCGGCGCCGGCATGCAGGAGGACTTCGACGTCGACAAGCTGCGCTACCACAAGCTCGTGCTGATGGCCGATGCCGATGTCGACGGCGCGCACATCCGCACGCTGCTGCTGACCCTGCTGTTCCGCTTCATGCGCCCGATGATCGACGCCGGTCACGTGTTCCTCGCACAGCCGCCGCTGTTCCGGCTCCGTTGGTCGAACGCGCCGCACGAACTGGCCTACAGCGACTCCGAGCGCGACGCCCTGCGCAACGCGGGCCTCGAGGCCGGCAAGAAGCTGCCGCAGGTCAACCCGATCCAGCGCTACAAGGGCCTCGGCGAGATGAACGCCGACGATCTCTGGGAGACCACTATGGATCCGGAGAACCGGATCCTGCTGCAGGTCACCCTCGATGACGCCGCGATGGCCGACCAGATGTTCTCGATCCTGATGGGCGAGGACGTCGAGCAGCGCCGCAGCTTCATCCAGCGCAACGCCAAGGACGTCCGGTTCCTCGACATCTGAGCCGACTCCCACGATCACTTTCGACTGACTAGGTATTTGAGGGTTATTCAGCATGGCTGACGAGAAGGACGACACCACCACCGACGAGATCGAGGCCCCAGGGCTCGGCCGCGTCGATCCGATCGACCTGCAGGTCGAGATCCAGAACTCGTATCTCGACTACGCGATGAGCGTCATCGTCGGACGAGCGCTGCCCGACGTGCGCGACGGCCTGAAGCCGGTGCACCGTCGGGTGCTCTACGCGATGTGGGACGGCGGCTACCGCCCCGACCGCGGCTGGAACAAGTGTTCCCGCGTCGTGGGTGAGGTGATGGGTCTCTACCACCCGCACGGCGACTCCGCGATCTACGACACCCTCGTGCGCCTCGCGCAGCCGTGGGCGATGCGCTACCCGCTCGTCTCCGGCCAGGGTAACTTCGGTTCGCAGGGCAACGACAAGGCCGCGGCCATGCGGTACACCGAGTGCAAGATGGCCCCGCTCGCGGTCGAGATGGTGCGCGAGATCGAGCAGAACACGGTCGACTTCCGCCCCAACTACGACAACCGTGAGGAGGAGCCGGTCGTCCTGCCGGCCCGCTTCCCGAACCTGCTGGTCAACGGCTCGACGGGCATCGCCGTCGGCATGGCCACCAACATCCCCACGCACAACCTGCGCGAGGTCAACGACGCCGTCCAGTGGGCGCTCGAGAACCCCGAGGCCAGCCGCGAGGAACTCCTCGAGGCAGCGATGCAGCGCATCCAGGGCCCCGACTTCCCTGGCGGAGGACTGATCGTGGGTCGTGGCGGCATCGAGGAGGCCTACCGCACCGGTCGCGGCTCGGTCACCATGCGCGCCGTGATCGACATGGAGGAGGACAACAAGGGTCGTCAGCTCCTGGTGATCACCGAGTTGCCCTACATGTGCAACCCGGACACCCTCGCCCAGAAGATCGCCGACCTGGTCAACTCCGGTCGCCTCACCGGCATCGCCGACATCCGCGACGACACCTCTGCCCGAACCGGTCAGCGGCTCGTCATCGTGCTCAAGCGCGACGCGCAGCCCCGCGTCGTGATGAACAACCTGTACAAGCACACCGCGCTGCAAGACACGTTCGGCTGCAACATGCTCGCCATCGTCGAAGAGGTGCCGCGCACGCTGCGCCTCGACCAGTTCATCTCGCTGTGGATCAAACACCAGCTCGAGGTCATCCGTCGCCGCACCCAGTGGCAGCTCGACGAGGAGGAGCGCGCAGCGCACCTCGACCGCGGCCTGGTAAAGGCCCTCAACATGCTCGACGAGGTGATCGCGCTGATCCGTGCGAGCCGCACCGCCGAGGAGGCGAGCCTCGGGCTGCAGGACCTGCTCGACATCGACGAGCTCCAGGCCCGCAACATCCTCGACCAGCAGCTGCGTCGTCTCGCCTCGATGGAGATCCAGAAGATCGTCGACCGGCTCGCCGAACGCGAGCGCCGGATCGCCGACCTCAAGGACATCCTCGCCGACGAGGTCCGGCAGCGCACCATCATCTCCACGGAGCTGCAGGAGATCGTCGACAAGTACGGCGACGACCGTCGCACGCGCATCGTCGCGGCCGACGGCGACTTCTCCGAGGAGGACTTCATCCCCAACGAGGATGTCGTCGTCACCATCACGCACGGCGGCTACGCCAAGCGGACCCGCGCCGACCAGTACCGGCTGCAGAAGCGCGGCGGCAAGGGTGTGCGCGGCGCCTCGCTGCGGGCCGACGACGAGGTGCAGCACCTCTTCATCACCACGAACCACCAGTGGCTCCTGTTCTTCACCAACTACGGCCGCGTCTACCGCACGAAGGCCTGGCAGCTGCCGGAGGCCGGTCGTGACGCCAAGGGCGGCCACGTCGCGGGGCTGATGAACTTCCTGCCGGACGAGCGGATCGCCCAGGTGCTGACGATCAACAGCTACGAGGACGCCCCGTACCTGCTGCTCGCCACGAAGAAGGGCCTCGTCAAGAAGACCGAGCTGAAGGCCTACGACTCGCCGCGCCAGGCGGGAGTCATCGCGATCAACTTCCGTGACGAGGATGACGAACTGATCGGCGCGTCGCTGGTCAGCTCTGAGGACGACGTCCTGCTGATCTCGCGCAAGGCCCAGGCCATCCGGTTCCAGGCCGACGACTCGCAGCTGCGCCCGATGGGCCGCGCCACCTCCGGCGTCACCGGCATGAAGTTCCGCGACGGCGACGAGCTGCTCTCGCTCTCGGTCCTGAAGGCCGACGAGGACTACGAGGACCAGTTCGTCTTCACCGTCACCGACGGCGGCTTCGCCAAGCGCACCGTCATCGACGAGTACCGCCAGCAGGGTCGAGGCGGTCTCGGCATCAAGGCCATGAAGCTGAGCGAGGGCCGCGGCCAGCTCGTCGGCGGCCTGATCGTCGCCGAGGGCGACGAGGTGATCGCGATCAAGATGTCGGGCCAGGTGACCCGCTCCGCCGTCTCGGATGTCCCTGTCAAGGGACGCGACACGATGGGCGTCAAGTTCGTCGGTGTCCGCGGTGGGGACAGCGTCCGTGCGATCGCCCTGTACCCCGAGTCGAAGGTTCTGGAGGAGCTCGAATCCGAGGCGACTGAGAACGCCGCCGGGGAAGACACGGTCGAAGAGGGTACCGTAGGTGACGAAATTGTTGCCGAGACGGTGATCGAGCCGCAGGAGGACACCGATGAGTGAGAACTCACCGCGTTGGCCCGGACGTAACGGATCGCCCGGCCTCGACTTTTCTCCGTACCGCAAGACGGACGACGAGAAGGCGGAGCCTGCGGAGGTGAGCGCCAAGTCGGCGGCCGCGAAGTCCGACGACACGCAGGTCTCGCAGGCGGCCAAGGGCCCGGCCGAGGCGCCGAAGCCCAGGTCCACGGTCTCCGAACGCGCAGCCAACACCGCGAAGGAGTGGGCGGCCGTTCCCGTCTCGGGGATGCCCGCCACCGCTCGCACCGCTGAGCAGGAGGACAAGCCGTCCCACCCGAGCACCGCGACCCGCCCCGACCCGAAGCCTGTCGTCAAGGCCGAGCCGAAGACGACCGAGAAGGTCGAGGCCAAGCCCGACAGTGCGACCCTCACGCCGAATACGCGCAGCCGCCGCACCCGCAAGGCCCGGCTGCGCCTCTCGCGCATCGATCCCTGGTCGGTGATGAAGACCACGTTCCTGTTCTCGATCGCGTTCGGCATCATGCTGGTCGTGGCGACGTTCGTGATCTGGTCGGTGCTCGCCGGCTCCGGGGCGATGGAGTCGGTCAACACGCTTGTCAACACCGTCCTGGGCGACGCCGAGAACCCGGAGAACTCATTCCGGCTCGAAGACTACCTCTCGTCCTCGCGCGTGCTCGGTTTCGCCGCCGTCCTCGCCGCGATCGACGTCGTGATCATCACGGCCGTCGCCACCCTGTTCGCCTTCCTCTACAACCTGGCCGCCACCGTCATGGGCGGCCTGGAGGTCACCCTCGCCGAGGACTGAGCCACGTTCGAACATCTGGCCGGGCCGATCGCGTGACGCGCGATCGGCCCGGTGCCGCTCGACGGGTGGCCAGGTGCGGGCGGAAAGCGCTGGTGAACCCCGGTTTCTGACCCTGAGCGCAGGGTAGTGTCCGAACCCAGAAGGTAGTGCGTCTGGGGAGGGGCAGGCATGGACGTGTACAGCCAGAAGGAGCAGCGCGCTCACGGCACCGGGTTCGTCGGCATCGAGGCGGAGTCCGATGACCAGATCGACAACCTCGAGGTGTACGAGGCGCTGATCAACCCGCGCGAGGCCGAGCGGGGCGGCGCGGGCCAGAACGGCCCGGGCATGATGCCTCCGATGATGGGCATGGGAGGTGGTGGCGCGGGAGCGACCGGCGCCGGCGCCGGCGGAATGAACACCTCCATGGCGACGGCGGCGAACGCCGGGATCGCCGCGCGCGTCGGCGGGCCCGCAGGCGCGGGAGCCGCGCCAGTGATAGGCCCGGCAGCGGCCTCGACCGGGATCGGCGGCACCACCCCGTCCGTCGGAGGCCTTGGGGGCGGTGGCGGGCTGCCCACGTCGCCCATCCCCTCCGGGCCGGCCGCCGCGGGGCTGCCGGTCGAGGAGCCAGAGGAGGCTCCGGCAAGCGCCATCCAGGTGGAGCCGCCTCCCGAGCCCCAGCCCGCCGGTGAACTCGTGCCCACCGAGAAGGACGAACCCGAAGGCGGAGGGGAGAGCGCGCCCGTCGGGACCACCCCGGACGTCATCGCGATCGACCCTGCCCAGGTCGAGCAGGTGGCTCGAGAGTGGTCGAGCCTCGCAGGCGAGATGGCCGACATCAGCACCGTCGCAGGTGAGCTGCAGGCCTCGCTCGAAGACTTCGGCATGGTTCAGCAGCCCGCTGGCCCCTACGGAGAGGTGTCTGCGGGCATCCGGGAACTGGCTGGTGGCGCGTCGAAGGAGTTCGACGAGATCGCCACCGGGCTCAACTTCGGTGCCCAGGCCTACCGCGACCAGGAGACCCAGGCGGCCCAGAGCGTCAGGAGCGCGCAGTGAAGCAGGAGCAGTCCCACGTCGACAAGCGCGAGGTCCTCGACAAGCTGACGGCGCTGGCCGAGCGCGACCTCCACCCGGTCGTCCAGCAGCGCGCCAACGAGTTCCTGGGCCTCCTGCGTCAGGCGGTCGCGGCCGACTACCGCGATCTCGCCCTCGCGCGCGCGGTGCCCATGAACATGTACCAGGTGCCCGCGATCTTCGCCGAGATCGAGGCACAGGGCCGGGTCATCCTCGCCGAGCTCGACCGGCTCACCGTCGTGATCCGCACCAGGCTCGAGACGCTCGCCAAGTCGGCGGAGGTGCCCCGACGCATGGTGGGCATCGGCACCGCGTGGCGCAAGCAGGCTGCGCGCCTGACCGAGATGATCGCCACCGCGGAACGGCTCTCCGACCAGCCGGACTGGAAGGGCCGCGCTTCCGAGGCGCACCTGTCCGTCCTGCCGAGGCAGATCACGGCGATGCAGGACCTCCGCGCCCTCGCGGAGACGGCATCGGAGTCGGTCCTGCTCGTCGGGGCGATCCAGAACAACATCTTCGACGCCTGCGCCCTCGTGTTCAGCGAGGCGATGGAGTCGGTCCGTGGCCAGACGTCGTCAGCCCCGATCGCCTACTTCGGCCACGCGGCCGCCTGCGTCGCTCTGCTCAACAACGTCGATCTCCTGCTCAACCAGTGGATCTCCGGCGAGGGGACCTGGCAGCCCTCCGCTTCCCAGGTCGCCGAGGGGCTGACCAAGACGTCAGGGGCAGGCTTCGTCTGGCCGAAGGCCGTCTCGGGCACCTCCGGCAAGGGCTCGGCCGACAAGGACAAGTCGGCCGACAAAGACAAGAAGGACCAGGCCAAGAAGGACGAGCAGAAGTCCCAAGACAAGCAACAGGGCACGGACAAGGGATCCGACAAGTCTGCTGGGCAGAGCGCCGACAAGGGGGGCGACAAGCCTGGCCAGGGCACAGGAGACGCGTGGCACCAGGGGACCGATAAGGGGCAGGGTTCCCCGGAGCCGGGGAACCAGGGTGGCGCCTCGGCCGGCAACGGTCAGAGCGATCCTGTGACGCCACCTCCGGACGCGACGGCCGCCGCCGACAAGGCGGACGGCCAGGCGGGTACGGGCTCCACCGATGAGGGCGGCGAAGCGACCCCGCTCGACCCAGCGGCGGACGCGACGCATGGCGATGCCCCTGCTAACCCGCGGCCGGCGGTCGAGCCGACGGAGTCCGCTCCCGGGCAGGCGGGCGGCCCGTCCACCGAGGGAGCGGGTGAGCCCGCCGACCCCGACCACGCCAAGGGGGGCGCCCCGGTGACTGAACCGGCACCGAAGGGCCCGATTCCGGGTGAGCCCGCGCCTACTGACCCGGCTCCGACCGAGCCCGCGGCGACGGATCCGGTGCCTGCCGATCCTGCTCCGACTGAGCCTGCGCCTGCCGATCCGGCTCCGACCGAGCCTGCGCCTGCCGATCCTGCTCCGACCGAGCCTGCGCCTGCCGATCCGGCCCCGACTGAGCCCGCGCCTACCGGTCCGGCACCGGGCGAGCCTGCTCCGACGGATCCGGTGCCGACCGACCCCGTGCCGACCGACCCCGCGCCTGCCGATCCGGCTCCGACGGATCCGGTGCCGACCGACCCCGCGCCTGCCGATCCGGCTCCGACCGACCCGGTGCCGACCGACGAGGCACCGGGCGAGCCCCCTCAGACGGATCCCGCGCTCAACGACAAGGCACCGGGTGCGCCCTCTGTGGCCGATCCCGGAGCCGACACCTCCACCGGAGGACCGTCAGAGGCCGGAGCCCAGCCAGGCGACGCCGTCGTCGATCCCGACCAGGAGGCCAAGGCAGGCTCTGCCGACGCCGTCGAGGTCGAGCAGCCCGGAGACGCAGCCGCAGCAGCGCCTGGTGCGGAGACCGAAGCCGCTCTCACCGAGGAGCGTGAACCCGACCAGAACCCCTTCGGTGCGGTGAAGCTGGACGACGTCATGCGCGACCTCGGCCTTCCCCCGGGCGAGAACCCGCAGGATCCAGGCGCCCCGGCCGTCGAAGCCACCCGTGGCCCTGCCCAGGCGGCCCGGCCCGAGGGACCCTCCGATGTTCCGGGCCAGGAGCCCGCTGCACATGGGCCGAACGGCGGCCCGCCGCAGGTGCCCGTAGACCACGGCCCTCACGGCGCATCGGGCGAGGACTCGCGCCCCGTGGCCGCGGCTCAGGCGCCTGTGGCCCAGACACCCGTCACTCAGCCCGCCTCGGCCCCGGCGCAGCCGGGAGCCCAGGCCCCGGCTCCCGCACCGGCGCAGCCCGCGCCGACCCAGCCGCCTGCACCCGTCGCGCCGTCCCAGCCGGGCGTTCCGGTCGGACAGAACATCGGGGGCCAGCCTGTCGACGTCTCGGTCGACGCCCAGCCGATCGAGTCGGAGCACGCTGTGCAGCGGCCGGACGCGCCGGTCGACGGCGAGCTGCCGGGCGATCCCGGCCCCGTCCGTAGAGACGAGCCACTGCCCGAGACCGTGCCGCTCCAGGACAACTACCCACAGGAGCCAGCATCGGAGCCAGGGCTCTCCGAGGACGGATCGCCGGTCCAGGGGGCCTCACCGATCGACCAGGCGGCCCCTCCCACGCCTCCTGCGCACCAGCAGGTCCCGGTTCAGCCTGTTCCGACGCCCCCGGTTGTGGACGAGACGGTCGAGCCCGTTCGCGACATCGACCGCGGGGCCAACGCCTGGGACCGACTCGCCACCCGGGAGGTGCTGCGCTGATCGGCCGACGATCCGGATGACCTCGTCCTCAGCCGAGGGCATCCGGTCGTGGTACCTCACTGTCAAGTCCCCGCGAAATGGTAGGCCTTACCTCAGATATTTTTCCCCGCGAAAACAAGGGTTAGCTGGCCCGGGTTTTGAGGCCGGCGGGGTCGGGTGCCTTCCATGCGATGTGTTGTTCGAGACGGGCTGTCTTTCGGCCTGCGAGTCGGGTGAGCTCCTGTTGGATCTCGGTGATGCGTCGTTGCATTGCGACGGGTTTGAGGGTGGCCTTGTAGGCGGCTAGTTCTGTTTCCTGGGCGGGGTTGAGGACCCCGGCGGCCAGGAGCCTCTGGTAGGGGGAGCGTGGCTTGTCGTAGAGGCGTTTGCGGCGCCCTACGGTGTCGGTGGCCCAGCCTTCGGGTTTCTTCGTGGGGGTGAAGAAGTTGAGCCGGTCGTTGACCAGCGGCCATAGCTGGTTGAGTAACGCGAGTTCGGTGGCGGTGTCGTAGCGGTGGTAGAAGCCGTAGCGGCGCACGAGGTGGTTGTTCTTCGATTCGATGGTGGCTTGATCGTTTTTCTTGTAAGGCCGCGACCGGGTGAAGAACACCTCTCGTTGGCCGGCCCAGCCGATCAGGTCGTGGTTGATGAACTCCGAGCCGTTGTCACAATCGATCCCGGTGACCGCGAACGGGACCTGGGCGATGAAGTGGTCGAACGCGGTCCGGATGTGGAGGTGGGCGTTGTTGCGGATGGAGTAGGTGAAGCTCCAGCCGGTGTGCATGTCGGTGAAGTTCACGCTGCGGGCGAACTCGCCCTTCAGCGTGGGGCCGCAGTGGGCCACGGTGTCGACTTCGAAGAACCCGGGTTCGGCTTCGACCTCGTCACCGGCTTTACGCACGGTGATCGAGTTTCGTAGCAGGCTGCCGGGCTTGGTGGCGGTCTTTCCTCGGATCGGGTCCTTCGCCCGCGCCGGTGCGAGGTACCGGTCGATCGTGGCCGCCGACATCGATTCCAGCTCGGCCCTGACCTCGGCGCTGTAACGGTCCTGGCTAGGCACCAGTTCGCCTTCGGCTTCCATCGCATCGATCAGATCGCTCATGGATGCGGCGAGGTACTGCCCGCAGCTGCCCCCCGAGGCCGCCCATACCCGCTGCAGGATCAGCCTGGCGTCGTAGGAGTACTTACACGCCTTGGTCTTGCGCCGATCGATCACCGCGACCGTCGCGGTGGCCCGTCCCGGGGCCTGTTTCAACCGGGCCACCAACTGCTGGCGGGCATGGTCACGGTTCCAGCCGGTGATCTCGACCACGTGGTCGAGGATCTGGGACTTGCCCTTCTTCGGGGCCGCGGCATAGGCCTTGGCGTACTTCTTCGTGATCTCGACTCGGGCTGCCATCGACAGCTTCTCTCCAACCTCCACACCCCATCGTGGCCGGTCACTGTTTCCCGGGGAAAAGTATGTGAGGTACGGCCCCTTCGTTCGCGGGGACTATGTATGAGTGTCGTCGCCGGTTTGCCGATCGCCGACCAGGTGCGCTAGAGTTTCCGAGCGGTAAGCGGGCCTATAGCTCAGACGGTTAGAGCGCTGCCCTGATAAGGCAGAGGTCACTGGTTCAAGTCCAGTTAGGCCCACCAACCGGGAAACCCGCAGGCTTCTGCCCGCGGGTTTCGTCGTGTTCACGCACCGTCGGATCGTCCACTGCGCCCGGTCCGCCCCCTTCCTCTAGCACCCTCCGCCGACGGGGGTCGTGCGTGGCGTCGTCGAAAGGTTGTGGCCATGACCGCGGAAGACCATCGGGGCCTTTCGACGACGGGCGCCGCCGCTTCGTCGGATCTGGTGCCAGATCGTCGCGCTGGCCTCCGAGTTGCAGGCCTGGAGCGGGATGCTGGCCCTGGCCGGTCATGAAGCCCGTCGCTGGGAACCGAAACGGCTGCGCTACCGGCTCTACACCATCCCCGCGACCCTCGCCAGAAGAGCCCGCCGCGTCGTCGTCCACCTCACCGAGCAATCCCGGCTCTTCAACCTTGAGGTGGGGGTGAGCGCGACACGCCAGAGCACGGGGTGAGGGTGGTTGGGGGTCGAGGCCTTCAGGATTGGAAGCGTCTCTTCAACCTGACCGGAAGGCCTCGACGTGTCCGAGCCTACGGGGTGCTGCTGCGCTTCCACGACCCCTTCGTACTGTGACCATTGCGACCTGCTGGTCGGCCTGGACGGCTTGCACGTGGTCGACGTCGACAAGACCGGCCATGGCGTGCTCGTGGTCACGATGGAGTCCGCGCCGACGGTGATGGGCTGCCCGACGTGTGGGGTGGTCGCTGAGAGTCGCGGCCGACGCACGACCACGCTGGTGGACATCCCGTGTTTCGCCCGGCCGACCCGGCTGCGGTGGCGCAAACGCACGTGGCGGTGCCTGGAGCCGGCGTGCCCGACCAGGGTGTTCACCGAGCAGGACGAGCAGATAGCCCGCCCGCGCGGGCTGTTGACCACCCGGGCGTGCCGGTGGGTGATCGAGCAGGTCCGCCGCGAGCACGCCTCCATCCACGCACTCGCGCGGCAGCTGGGGGTGGCGTGGAAGACGGTATGGGGCTCGATCCAACCCATCCTGGCGACGCTGGCCGACGACGAGGCCCGGTTCGCCGGCGTGACCACCCTCGGGGTGGACGAACACCTGTGGCACCACGTGAGTCCCCGCAAGCGCGGCCCGAAGGAACTCACCGGCATGGTCGACCTGACCCGTGACAAGGACGGACGCGTCCGAGCCCGGCTGCTCGACCTCGTACCCGGCCGCTCCGGGACCGTGTACAAGACATGGCTCGACCAACGCGGCACGGCGTTCAAGGCTGGGGTCGAGGTCGCCACCCTGGACCCGTTCCACGGCTACAAGAACGCCATCGACGACAAACTCGCCGACGCCACCGCTGTCCTGGATGCTTTCCATGTGGTCGCCCTGGCCGGCCGGGCGGTCGATGAGGTTCGCCGCCGCGTGCAGCAGGAGATCCACGGTCACCGTGGCCGTGCCGGCGACCCGCTGTACGGGATCCGGAACATCCTGCGCTGCGCGGCCGAGCGGCTCACCGAGAAGCAACAGGCCCGCCTGGCCGCTGCCATCGCCGCCGACGAGCGCCACGACGCCGTCCACATCGCCTGGCAGTGCGCCCAACGTGTTCGCGCCGCGTACGCCCACCCCGACCCCGCTCGAGGCCGCCAACTCGCTGAACAAGTCGTCGCCAGCTTCCCCACGTGTCCCATCCCCGAGATCGCCAAGCTGGGCCGCACCCTCAAGCAGTGGAGGGACGCCTTCCTGGCCTACTTCGACACCGGCCGCGCCAGCAACGGCGGCACCGAGAGCATCAACGGGCTCATCGAACTCCACCGCCGCATCGCCCGCGGCTTCCGCAACCGAGACAACTACCGGCTACGCATGCTCCTCATCGGCGGCGGACTCACCCCGCCACCCCCACCGGAAGTGTGAAGAGCCGCAATCCCCCTGGAGTGGGCTGATCATCGACAGCATCGGCCGACTCCGAAACCTCCCGGCACCCGCGACCTGACCCCCAGACCTCCACACGACCCTCTGAATCACGAAGCTCTCGGCCTGGAAACCCGCCCCGCAGACGTCACGCGGAGTCTTGTCACACCCACCTGCAAGAATCAGAACAACCTCGACGCCACCGGCGCCGACCAGCCCCACACAGGCCCGTCATGAAAGATCGAGGCTAGTTCAGGCCCCTTCAGCATCACTACGGGTCGAGGCGAGGAAGTGGCACGGTTCCCGGCGACCACCACCAAACCCCATCAGCCCACAAGCCCCTACTCATGTCACTTGGTTCGTAGACAATCTCAGAGAAAAAACTCTCCAAGATGTCCCGAATCTCTTGGTCACTGCCGTCCCGAGGCAAGTACAACTCGGTCCCCAGGCGGGCGCCATGTCCAGGGAGGCTATAGACCACCCGGAGGAACGGTTCACCTTGCGCATCACCACGGAGTTGCACATCGCGGATGACCGCACCTCCGTGAAACGCAATATCATCCGCCAGCGCCCGCACCCCACGGACAATCGCCAGCAGTTCCTCGAAATCCCGCACGGCGCACCCTTCTGTGTGTGATATTGAGCCTAACACCCTTGAAAGGGGAACCACATGCCTCAGCTCACGCGCCTCGTGATCGCAACGCTGGCCTTGTCCCTGTCCGTCGCGACCCTTGCATCACCAGCGGATGCCGCTCCACCCCCCGCCGGATACCCGTCCGCAACCGTCATCAGCGTGACCCACAACGCACGGCTTGGCGTCGGCATCCCGCTACGGCGCGGATTCTACGATGGTGACCAAGACGCTGGCTTCGGGTGGGACAAGCTATGGAACAAACACAATATCTGGGACGCCAACGCCGTGAAGGTGCTCGCTGCTTCTCCGTCCGCGACACAGCAATCGGCAGGCAGTAAACGCTACAACCTCGCAACTTGGACAGGAAAGATCACGTGCAACCCGTTGTGCAAGGTCACAGCACAGGTAGAGCTGACCCTCGCCGTAGCCCCCTACTACCAGAAATCGTACACCTACAAGTCCCGCCTTACCGGAAAGAATGTGGTCGTTCCAATAGCGACCAACCAAACGACATACGGCGTTGTGACGGGCTACTGCAAGGGTACAGTCCGATGCCCAAAGTGGGTCACATACTCCCTAACTAATCCCGGCAAGGTCAACCCATATCGGTCCTCAACCGGCAACCCCGAGGAAGGGCAACCGGCATCTCCCAGTCCGGCCAGCGCGTCCGCTTCCTCAGTCCCCTTGTCACAGTCAGACCGAGCGGATGCTGAAAGCTTGAAGGAACTCACCACCACCGGAGATGTTTACGTCTACTCATACGAGCCGCTTCCAGACGTAATTGACACCTCCGATGTCGTTAAGGCCGTTTCCTCCGGGAGTCCGATTAGCGATGTGTCCATCAGCAGCAGCAACGATTGACCCAAAGCTCCGGCACCGCTAACACTGAGTGGGTTGATGAGTCAGTGCCGACTCTTTGGCCGAACCCGGATTCGAGCACCGGGATTGCCCAAGAGATGCCCGTCGAATTCCGCCCGCCGCCCACCCCGCATCTAGAAGAACACCACGAAGAAGCACCACGGTAGACGGGGCGACACGTTCGACCTGAGTTCCACAACTGAGGCCTGAGATTTAGTGCCCCGCTCCGCGAGGGATCTTGGCGAGGATGGCTTCGGCTTCGGCGGTGAGGCGTGGTTGGGCCTGGATGGGCTGTCCGGCGATGGTGATCATGACGGCCCGGAGGGGTCGCAGTGTCTGCACGAGGCGTTTGATGCTGACGCCGGTCTGGTCTTGGAGGTAGCGCGCGACCGCGAGCGCGGCGAACACGACGGTGAGGTGGGCCTCGATCGGTTCGCGCTTGCGGTGGAAGATCGGGCGGGCCTGGAGGTCTCCCTTGGCCATCCGGAAGGACTCCTCGACGTGCCACAGGTCCCGGTAGGTGGCCACCACCGCTGCGCCGTCCATCACGTCGGCGCCGATGTTGGTGACGTAGCCCTTGAACCCGGCGCAGAACCTGGCCCGTTCGATGACATCCCAGTTGACCTCGGCCTTCTTCCCGTCGACGTCGGTGGTGACCGTCACGAACCGGTCCCGGGCGACGGGTCTCAGCCCGTCGGCGACCTTCTCGGCCTTGACGACCTGGGCGTTGATGGTCTTGTCGTCTCGCTTGTGCCGCTTGAAGGAGTAGTGATACACCACTCGGCGGGTGCGCCGCTGCCGGCCGGTACCCATGTCGCGGGTGGTCTCGATGGTCGAGTCATCGGGGGTGTAGTTGCCGTGGCGTTCGAAGTGGTCGCCCAGGTCGTAGGGCACGTGCGACTGGCGGGAGGCGACGATGAAGCGGCATCCGGCGTCTTCGAGGCCGTTGAGGTTGTCGGCTGACAGCATCCCGGCGTCGGCGACCACGACCAGCTCGTTGATGCCGTGGCGGGTCTTGAACTGCTCGATCACCGGGATCAGGGTCTTGGTCTCTGCCTTGTTGCCCTCAAAGAGCGCCACCTCGAGCGGGAACCCGTCTGCGGTGACCAGCAACCCGACCGTGACCTGGGGGTCGACGCGGCGTTCCTTGCTCATCCCGACCTTCCGGAGTCGGTCCTCGTTGGTCACCTCGAAATGCAGCGTGGTCAGGTCGTACATCACCAACGCCACCGGCCCCCGGGCGGTCGCGTGGGCCCAGCAGGCGGTAGCGACCCGGCTGCGGTAGTCACGCTCCACACACCGCCGCAGACAGTTGTAGAGGGTGTTCAAGTGCGGCACCGGCAGACCCAGCTCGCCCAGCACCCGCAGCGTGTCTTGCTTCGAGGTCGGCTCGATGATCCGCGCCGCCACCAGCGAGGCGAACACCTCGTCATCGATCTGGTCGAACCCCAGCCGCGCATAGGCGTCGGTCAGCACCCGCCACAGCAACTCGCTGGAGGTGTGTTCCACCACGGGCCCGGCAGGTGCCCGCCCGGGCTGTTCGAACTGCAGCATGTCGTCCTGGACGCCATGGACACGCTGCTGGGCGGCGCTGAGTAGCACCGCGAGCTCGGCCTCGTCGTGGGCCGAACCGACATGCTCCAAGATCCGGCGGCGGCCGTTGCGCTTCTCGACGATCTGGACCGCCGTCGCCCCCGAGGCGGTCTTGACCTTCCGCACGAACGGACTCACCCCCGCACTCTACCCAGCCCCCCGATTAGTGCCCCAAAACCGGCCCCCAAACCCACCCTGACAAGCAACTCAATCCCGGCGATCAGGAGCAGTTGTGGAACTCAGGTTCGAGGCGCGGCCCTGCTCAAGGAACGGGAGACGACGGGCGCCGCGGCTTCAGCGCCGGGTCCGCGCGAGACCTGCGACCTGGGCCACCTCCCCCGCAGGGGGGTGACCCGAGCCGCCCCCTTGCTGAAGACCGGGCTGTGACCAGGGAACTCTCGGCTGACAATCTTTCCACCGGAATGCGCGCAGCAGCAGTGAATCTCAGGCGTCTCAGACCTATGTGACCGGTGAAGTGGAGTTGACAAGGTAAGATGCGCAGGCATTTCGCGATTTGGCTCGAAATGGCGCGATCATTCTCAGCCGATTCACAGAATTAATCACCTCTTCTATTGACAAGGTGTGTGTTGAAGCGCTTTGCTAGCGCTGCTAGGTCCGGTGCAGGGGGCTCCGGAGCCAATCTTGGGGGAAATACGATGGCAGCCAGCGGTTTTCTTGACGCGCCTTCGCGCCCGCGTAACGCGGGCCGGACGAGGACAGGCAGACCGATCCGAATCGGATTGATCACCATCCTGAGCGCGGCCCTCGTGTTCTCTGCGGGGCTCGCCAACGCGGAGCCGACGCCCGAGCCGACGCCGAGCGAGACGCAGACGCTCGCCACGCAACCCACTCCAACCGAGACGGAGCCGGGGGCCAGCACAGAGCCCACCCCGGAACCCTCGGACACCGTCCCTGGACCGGCACCCGCCGAGTCGCCGACGACCGAATCGAGTGAGACCCCGAGCGCTTCCCCCGAGCCGGAGACCCACACCACCGAGCCCAGCTCGGAGGAGACAAAGCCAGCCGTGAAGCCGTTGGCGGTGGCTCCGGCTGCCGAGGAGACGGACCAGGCGGTCGCACCCAAGGCGCTCGGCCCCGATGGCGGCACCGTCGCCCGCGTCACCTGGACCGTCACCGTCAAGAAGGGCACCTACCGCACCGGCACAGGCTCGAGCGACGTCTCGATCGAGCACACCCCCGGAGTGCGGTTCGGCATGTTCATCGACGCCGCGGCGGCCACGCCCTTCGCCGACTGTGAGATCACCGCGGCCAACCGGGGCGACTGCGTCTTCACCAACGTGACGCCCCCCGACGGAGATCGCAACGTGGTGATCAAGGAGCTGGCCCCGGCGGTAGGCAGCCTCGCCGAGGCCAACCTAGGCCAGCCCTTCACCATGCTGACGACGGGAACCTCGGGCGGGTTCACCAACCGCAACTACCAGATCGACGCCACCCTGCCCAGCGGCGGCGGATCGCTCACGCTCCCCGCCGCGGGCAGCGGCCACACCGTCCGCGGCGAGCGGGTCGCGAACCGGGTCAAGAACCCGCTCCTCACACAGTCCTGCTCCGCGGGCGCCAAGGTCGCTCTCGTGCTCGACACCTCCGGCTCGGTCCGCAACTACGAGAACAACCTCGCCCAGGCCGCGACGGCGCTCGTCAACGGGCTCGTCGGCACCCCGTCGTCGGTCGCGCTGTTCAGCTTCGCCACCGGGACCCCGGGTGGTGTCACGAACCGCTCGGCCCTGCAGAGCGTCCAGACGACAGCCGGCGCGAACACCGTCAAGAGCTGGTACTCCATCAACAACGGCCAGACGGCCAACTTCACCGCGACCGGTGGCACGAACTGGGACGCGGGCCTCTGGGCGACCGCTCAGGGTTCGCAGGCCAACTCCTACGACATCGTGTTCGTCCTGACCGACGGCAACCCGACCTTCGCGAACCCGAGCCAGACCGGCGACGGGAGCACGACCACCTTCCGTGAGCTCGAGCGCGCCGTGTTCTCCGCCAACGCGATCAAGAAGACGGGCGCACGCATCATCACGGTCGGCATCGGATCCGGACTTTCCGACTACAACCTGGCGGCCATCGCCGGCCCCACCAAGTTCACCGCGGGCCACACGCTCAACGAGTTCGACTACATCACCGCGGGCTGGAGCCAGCTCGAGGACGTTCTGCGCACCTTCGCCCAGGGCCTCAAGTGTGAGGCCACCGTCACCGTGGAGAAGCAGGCGAAGCCCTACGGCGGCGCCTTCGCCCCCGCGTCGGGCTGGAACTTCGGGATCAGCCAGACCGGCGCGGCCTCGCAGACCCCGAGCACGCCACAGAACACCGCTGCCAACGGTCAGGCCGTGTGGACGCTGAAGTTCTCCAGCCCGACCGGCGCGGCCAACGTCGTCCTGACCGAGAACGAGAACCGGCCGAACTGGAGCCTCACCGACATCACCTGTGACGTGGGCGGCACGACCGTCAACCTCGGCTCCAAGAACGTGAGCATCACCGACGTCGGCGTCGGCGAGAAAGTCAAGTGCACCTTCAAGAACGAGGAGCGCCTCGTCGGTGCCCTCGGCATCACAAAGGTCCTCGGCGACACCAACGCCCAGAACTACGGATCAGGCGTCACCTTCAGCGGCGCCTACTCCTGCACCCTCGCCGGATCGACCGTCGCTTCCGGCACCTGGACCCGCGTCGGTGCAGGTGCGGCCACGCTGACTCCGTCCGCCGGATCGCCGGCAGCCAACCAGATCCCGGCAGGAGCCTCCTGCTCGGTCACGGAGACCCAGCCGACAGGCGGGCTCCCAAACAGCTCGTGGCAGTGGAGCGCACCCACCGTCGGTGCCGCGGTCACGATCGTCAACGGGCAGACCCGTTCGGTCAGCGTGACGAACGGGGTGCAGCGCGTCTACGGCAACTTCCGGGTGACGAAGGCACTTGCCACAGGCAGCACCGCAGATGCCGCCAACACGTACAGCGGTCAGTGGAGCTGCACGCTCGGCTCGGAGACCAGGAGCGGCACCTGGGGTCCGATCGTCGCCGGTGCGACCTGGACCTCGGCGCCAGGCGATCAGATTCCGCTCGGCGCGACGTGCTCCGTCCTCAACGAGACCCGTCCCGTGTGGCCGGTCGCCGCCGACCACTCCTACCAGTGGGACGGTGGTCCGCAGATCTCGGCCGCGGTGACGGCCGGGCAGTCGAGCCTTCCGCTCGTCACCGTGACGAACACGACCAAGCGCGTGCTCGGCGCCGTCTCGTGGAACAAGGTCGACGCCACCAGCGGTGACCTGCTCCCAGGCTCGGCCTGGACCATCGTCGGCCCAGGGCATCCGGCACCCGGCACGGTGATCACCGACTGTGTCGCTGCAGGCTGCTCTGGCCTGGACAAGGATCCGGTCGCTGGCAGGTTCGCTCTCAGCGGGCTGCTGTGGGGGAGCTACACGGTCACCGAGACGACCGCCCCCACCGGATACGTCGGAGGACTCACCTTCACGTTCTCGGTGGACCAGGCGAACGCCGGCACCAACGTCGCGCTCGGTGACCAGGCCAACGTCCGCAAGACGGGTGCCGTCAACTGGACGAAGGTCGACTCCGACAACTCCAACGCCGCGCTGGCCGGGTCCGAGTGGACCATCACCGGGCCAGGCGTGCCCGCCGGGACGATCGTCACCGACTGCGTGACCGCCACCTGCGGCACCGGAGCCTTCGACGACCACGACCCCGCGCCCGGCGCGTTCCGCATCGTCGGACTCGCCTGGGGCAGCTACAGCTTCGTCGAGTCCAAGGCGCCGCAGGGCTACGAAGGCGGCGGGACGTTCAACCTCGTCGTCAACGCAGCCAACGCCGGCACCACCGTCGACATGGGCAACCAGCCCAACAGCCGGAAGAAGGGCTCCGTCGCCTGGAAGAAGACCGACGCGGACGGCAACGCCCTCGCGGGATCGGAATGGAGCCTCACCGGCCCAGGCATCCCGGCAGGCACGGTCGTCGTCGACTGCGTCGAGGCAACGTGCGCCGTCGGACAGTACAAGGACCAGGACCCCGCGCCGGGAGCGTTCCTCCTGACGGGTCTCCCATGGGGTAGCTACACGCTCAGCGAGACGAAGGCGCCAGAGGGATACACGGGCAGCGCCAGCTTCCCGTTCACCATCGACGCCGCCTCGGCGGGAACAATCGTGGCGGGTGGCGCCCACGTCAACGTGCGCAAGACGGGGGCTGTCACCTGGTCGAAGGTCGACGCCGCGGACGACTCCCTGCTCGGAGGGTCGCAGTGGCGGATCATCGGACCGGGACACTCCGCTCCTGGCACGGTCTTCACCGACTGTGCCGCCCCGGGTTGCACCGGCCTCGATCAGGACCCGACGGCGGGTGAGTTCGAGCTGACCGGGCTCGGATGGGGCACCTACCAGATCTCCGAGGCGCTCGCCCCGCAGGGCTACACGGGTTCGGCCTCGTTCACAGTGACGGTCAACGCCTCCAATGCGGGTGCCAGCCAGAGCTTCGGGCCGTTCGAGAACGTCCGCAAGCTGGGCGGCGTCACCTGGACAAAGACCGACGCCGACACCGCGGCGCTCCTCGCAGGCTCCACCTGGACGCTGACCGGGCCGGGAGTCCCTGCCGACACCGTGGTCACCGATTGCACGGCCGGGCCGTGCAGCACCGATCCGTTCACCGACCAGGATCCCGCCGTCGGCGCCTTCCGGCTGTCGGGCCTGGCATGGGGTTCCTACACGCTGACCGAGAAGGATGCGCCCGCAGGCTACGTGGGTGATCCGGCACCGCTGAACTTCAGCGTGACCTCAGCCACCGTCTCTCAGCCGATCGACCTTGGTGCCGTCGAGAACACCCGCAAGCTGGGCTCGTTCTCGTGGACGAAGACCGACGAGACGACCGGCAGCGCGCTTGCCGGCTCGGGGTGGAGCGTCGCCGGGCCCGACGGGTTCCTCGTCACCGTCGATGACTGCGTCGCCAACTCGTCGGCCGGGTGCACGGGGGCGGACAAGGACCCGGCCATCGGCAAGTTCCGCCTCGTCGCCCTGCCATGGGGCGTCTACACCGTCACCGAGTCCCAGGTTCCCGAGGGCTTCGTCGCGATCGAGCCGTTCACCGTGACGGTCACCGCGCAGAACGCCGGAACGGAGATCACGTTCGGCGAGTTGCCGAACACGCGCAAGCCCGGCTCGTTCGCGTGGACCAAGACAGACGAAACCACCGGCGAGGCGCTTGCCGGCTCGGCATGGAGCGTCACCGGACCAGGCGGCTTCTCCGCTTCGGTCGCCGACTGTGTGGCCGCCACCGCAGCAGACTGCACCGGGGCCGACAAGGACCCGGCCGCAGGGAAGTTCCTGCTGACCGGCTTGGCCTGGGGCACCTATCACGTCACCGAGACCACCATTCCGGTCGGCTACGAAGGGGTCGCCGCGTTCGACGTCACCGTCACTTCCGAGACGGCGGGCACCACGATCGCGGTCGGAGACAAGCCGAACACGCGCAAGCTCGGGTCGTTCTCGTGGACCAAGACCGACGACAGCACCGACGAGCCGCTCGCCGGTTCCGGATGGACGGTGACCGGCCCTGGCGGATTCTCCGCCGTGGTGGTCGACTGTGTCGCCGCCAACGCTGACGACTGCACCGGACCCGACAAGGATCCCGCCGCCGGCGGCTTCCTGATCACCGAGCTGCCTTGGGGCACCTACACCGTGTCCGAGACGACGGTTCCGGCCGGCTTCGAGAAGATCGACGACTTCACCGTCGAGGTGACGGCGCAGAACGCAGGCACCGCGATCGAACTCGGAGACAAGCCGAACACGCGCAAGCTCGGATCGTTCTCGTGGACCAAGACCGATGCGGGCACCGATCAGCCGCTCGCCGGCTCCGGATGGACGGTCACGGGCCCGGACGGGTTCTCGGTCGTGGTCGCCGACTGCACAGCGGCCGGCTGCGTCGGACCGGACCTCGACCCGGCGGTGGGTGCGTTCCTGATCGACGGGCTCGCCTGGGGCACCTACACCGTGTCCGAGACGACGGTTCCGGCCGGCTTCGAGAAGATCGACGACTTCACCGTCGAGGTGACCGCGCAGAACGCAGGCACCGCGATCGAACTCGGGGACAAGCCGAACAGCCGGATCTCCGGCACGGTCGTCTGGACGAAGGTCGCCGAGGGCACCGACGATGCACTGGCCGGGTCGCAGTGGACGCTGACCGGCCCGTCGCACCCGACCGGGATCGCAGTCACCGACTGCCTCGCGGCCGGCTGCACCGGCCCCGACCAGGATCCGGCCGCGGGGAGCTTCCTCATCGGTGACCTCGGCTGGGGCGGTTACACCCTCGTTGAGACGAAGGCCCCGCCCGGCTACCAGCTCGATCCGACCCCGCGTCAGTTCACCATCGGTGTCGGCGGCCAGGCCAGCCTCGAGATCGACCTCGGCGCCATCGAGAACACCCAGCGCCAGGGCCCGGCCCTCCCGCTGACCGGTGGCATCGGTCGAGACCAGATCATCCTCGCGGGCGCACTCGTGCTCCTGCTCGCCGCCCTCGGCTATGGCGCAAGGCGGCTGCGCATCCCGCGGAGCGCATGATGCGCGACGCGGCACACACCAAGATCCTGTCGGGCCCACCGGCCGCAACAGAGAAAGAAGGAACTGGCATGTTTGAGACGAAAACGCTTCGGCGTCTCGCTGCGGGCGTGGGGGCGTTCGCTCTGGCGGCGGCAGGGTTACTGGGGGTCGGCACTGCCCATGCCGACGACGAACCGAGCCCGGGCAACATCACCGGCACCGCCGGGGACCTCTATGTGCACAAGCACAAGGGCGACCCAGGTGCGGGCACCGCGGGCGACGGCACCCAGCTTGACCCGCTGCCTGACCCGCTTGAAGGCGTGGAGTTCACCGTCCAGCGCGTCGGCCACGCATCGCAGGACCCGATCGACCTGACCACGAGCGAGGGCTGGGATCTCGCCGTCACCGCCACCCCGGCCAACGTCGGCGCTGCACCGTTCAGCCTCGGCACGGGCACGAGCGTCGTGACCGGTGCCGACGGCGTCGCGCACTTTGCCGACCTGGCGTACGGCCTCTACCTCGTCACCGAGACCGACCCGGGCGACAACCCGATCGTCTCGCCCGTCGCGCCGTTCCTCGTCTCGGTGCCCTTCCCCTCGGACAACACCTGGCTCTACGACGTCCACGTGTACCCGAAGAACAAGCTGAATGAGACCGTCCCCACCAAGACCGTCACGGACCCGGGCAACCAGCTCGCCGTCGGTGACGACGTCGTCTGGACCGTCACCGCCCCGGTGCCGCCGCTGGCCACCGGCGACGTCTTCGACTCGTTCATCATCTCCGACGACTTCGACGACCGGCTCGGGATCGACACGGCCAACGTCGTGGTGCAGCTCGACGGCGTCACCCTTGTCGCCGGGACCGACTACACGATCGCCCCGGCCGCAGGGTCGTCGACCGCCGGACAGGAGGTCGTGATCACCTTCACCGGCGCGCTCGAGGACCTCGTCGGCGCCGACGAGGTGGTCGTCACCTACACCACCCAGGTCAACGAACTCGGCGAGTCGCCGTACTTCGAGAACCAGGCCTTCGTCAACGTCAATGACACTCAGAAGAGCACCGACAAGCCGCGGGTGAACTGGGGCTCCATCGAGGTGACCAAGGTCAACAAGGCCAACGAGCAGCAGACGCTCAAGGGCGCCGTCTTCGAGGTCTACGACGCAAAGGACGGGGCACAGGTCGCCGGGCCGCTCACCACGGGCGACGACGGCAAGCTCCGCGTCGACGGCCTCTGGGTCGGCATCAACGACGACACGACCCAGGACTACTGGCTCAAGGAGGTCAAGGCCCCCGCCGGCTACGTCACCCCCACCGGTGACGCGGCATGGACGAAGGTGACCGTGACCGCCGACGGCCTCAACGCCGTCCAGGTCACCATCACCAACCCGAAGCAGCAGGGCCCCGGCCTTCCGCTGACCGGTGGTGTCGGAACCGCCATCTTCGGCGGAACCGGCCTCGCCCTGATCGTCGTCGCGATCGCTGCAGGCATCGCGGTCCGTCGCCGTCAGACGGTTCGCTGATCGGACACTGATGTCGGGGAGGGCCGTTTCGGCCCTCCCCGTCTCAGCTGGAGAGCGACAGTGAGCACACCCACCATGCTTCGGCCTGCCCCCCTGCCGGAGTCGCCCGACCGACGCCGACGCTGGCGTATGCCCTGGACCAATGCCGGGCTGGCGTTGGTCGGACTGATGGGGGTGCTCGTCATGCTCTACCCCAGCGCGGCCAGTTGGTTCGCGCAGTACAACCAGTCACTCATCATCGAGGACATCGGCGCAAGCGTCCAGGCGCAGCCGGAGTCACGGCTGCATGAGCAGATCGGCCTTGCCCACCAGTACAACGAGGCGCTCTCGGGCGGAGCCGTCGTCGCGCCCGGCAGCAACGTTCCCACGGGGGACGCGACGCGCTCCGGAGGCCCCGCCTACGGGTCGATCCTCGACGCCGGCTCGGGGATGATGGGCCGACTCCGGATCCCGTCGATCCAGGTCGACCTCCCGATCTACCACGGAACCTCCGATGCGACGCTCGAGAAGGGCGTCGGCCACCTCGAGGGAACCTCACTTCCGGTCGGTGGCGAGTCGCAGCACTCGGTGCTCACCGCACACCGTGGTCTCCCGTCAGCGACCTTGTTCGACGACCTTGGCGAGGTGAAGGTCGGCGAGACCTTCACGATCGAGGTGTTCGGTGAGGTGCTCACCTACAGGGTCATCGAGACCCAGACCATCGAGCCCGAGCAGACCCAGGCCCTCGTACCGCGCTTCGGCGAGGATCTCGTCACGCTCGTTACCTGTACGCCGCTCGGCATCAACACCCACCGCTACCTCGTGACGGCGGAGCGCGTCACGCCGACACCCATCGTCGACCTGGAGCGGGCCGGTGAAAACCCGGAGATCCCCGGCTTCCCCTGGTGGGCCGTCGCGGTCGGTGCCGCGATCCTCGCCTTCGGGGTGATCGTCGTGTGGAGCGGCTACGCGAGGGGCAGGCGCGAGGCGGGCCGAGGAATCGACCAGACGGTCACGCGTACAGACCTCCCTGGTGCCTGAGCGCCTCCACGCCGTCGGCGAGGTCGATCGACTCGATGGTCGCGCGCACGAGAAGGCCCCATCCCGCATGGCCGGGATCGGCGTCGACCAGCCTCACCGAGACCCAGGCTGACGCACCGACCAGGCGCGGGCCGTGGTCGTCGTCGTTCCATTCGCCGGTGCGGAAGACGCCACCGGGTGAGGGAGCGACGCGGGCGAACACCTCGGAGATCCAGTCCTGGCCGCGTGCCAGCACGTTGACCGTCGCGACGCCGGTCGTACGGAACAGGTCCCACCAGTCGGCATCCTCGTTCACGAGCGCGACCAGCTCTCCCGGGTCGCCGTCTGCGACGAGCATCGACGAGATGGTCCAGCCATCGCGACGCGCGCCGTCCGAACTGGTCCAGATGCTCACAGGGGCTGGAAGGCTCCCGCGCAGCCGGCGGAGAGGGTTCCGGTCCTCGGGCGGAGGAAGGAAGGGGTGGCTGCTGTGGATCGTCATGGTCCAAGTCTGCCTGCCGTCGGCGTTGCTAGCCTTCCGGTCATGGGCAGGGCCTTTCTGAAACTCGCGGCCAACGACCTCTTCCGGCAGCGGCAGGATCCGTTCGTCGTGCCGTTCCGGGTGGCGGTGAGCCTCGAACCGCTGCCTGCTTTTGTGGCATTCGAGGAGGGCGTCGCGCATGGCTACCACGGGGGCGTCTTCCCCCTGACCGAGGCGTTGGATCACGACTGGCAACGCGTCTTCGAGCAGGCCGAGGGCATCTGGCTGCTGCCGTATCTGCGGCGTCTGGCCGAGGGAGAGCGGGTCTGCGAGTTCGACCTGGTGAGCCACTACATCGCCTTGCACGGCAGCGCCCCTGAGACCTTCGCCACCAAGGGCTGATTGCCTGACCCTCCGGTCCTGAGCAGGGCCGGTCCTGCGGAGCCGAGGCTGTGGACGTCCCGGATGAAGCCTCGTCGGGCGGGGTGGTGCTTCTGTTCCATGAGCAGGGCCGTCCCGTGGAGCGGCGGTGTCGGTCGGTTCGCCGTTCCTTGGGTAGGGGTTGCCCGGTGGAGCGGTGGTGTCGGTCGGTTCCTCGGTCCTTGGGTAGGGGTTGCCCGGTGGAGCGGTGGTGTCGGTCGGTTCCTCGTTCCTTGGGCAGGGCCGCCCCGCGGAGCGGCGGCGCCCGTCGTCGAAAGGTCCGTGACGTTCCCCAGGATCTTTGGCCGGGGTTGGCTGTAGGTGTGGGGTGCCTTTCGACGACGCCTGGCGCGACTTCGTCGGCCGAGGCTGCTCAAGGAACGGGGCTTGGATCGGGACGCTCTGGCCGGGTCTCGGCTGGGGCGGGCTTCCTGCGACGACGTCTCGCGCGACCTCCGAGTCTTCGGTTCCGACCCGACTTCGGGCGCTGCGGTTCCCAGGCTCGTGCACAGATCTACAAGGAGCGCGGGCGGTGCCAATACTGGCGCAAGTCGCGCTCACCGTAGGTTTGTGCGCGTCAGCGGTCGGTCGCGCGCCTCGCGCGACCTCCGAGTCTTCGGTTCCGACCCGACTTCGGGCGCTGCGGTTCCCAGCCTTGTGCACAGATCTACAAGGAGCGCGGGCGGTGCCAATACTGGCGCGAGTGGCACTCACCTTAGGTTTGTGCGCGGCAGCGGCCGGACGTTCGGCTCAGGTCATGCCTCGCGCTCGGCCGCTCGCTCACCTCAGGGAGCCGCGCCGGGTGTGCGTCGGCCGCGCTGCTCGTTTGTGACCTCGCGGACGACCTCGATGTCCTCTGAGATCGACTCCGATGCCGCCCGGAGCAGGCCGAGCGAGGGCGGCGGCTTTGGCGGGTCGGCCAGATCCGCCGTCGAGGTGGTGGCGTCGAGCTCCCGCTGGGCGGCGTCCAGGGTGGAGAGAGAGCGGCGGAGTCCGGCGAGCTCCCGTCGCACCTGATCGACCCCCGCGTCGGTGGTGGGGAAGTTCGCGGCCGTCTCCCGCAGCGCGGCGATCACACCGATCTTCTCGTTCGCGCTGCTCGCCTCCGCGGCCTTCCAGACGTCTCGCAACTCGTTGACCAGCTGTGCTGCGCCCTTCGGGTCGGAGTCGAGCCCGATCACGGGGTTGATGGCGGCCGAGATCAGGTCGTCGTTGCCCGAGACGACCAGCTTCGTCACTGCCTTGCCGCTCGTCAACAGCCGCGCGGTGGACGCCCTGCCGGCCAGCGCCCGGACCGCGAAGACGATGCCGAACGATGCGGCGATCGCAGGGATCATCAGCGACGCGGCAGGCAGGTTGAGCACGACGGCGAGCATGAGGGCCGCGAACGGCAACCCGAGGCCGACCGTGTACTCCTCCCAGGTCCGCAGCCCGATGCCCCCGTGGTACTGGCTGCGGGCCGCGTAGCTCGCAATGCGCGGGTTCGGCGCACGGTAGACCGCCTCGACGAGGCCAGTGTCGTTGCGCACGACCACGGCTCCCCACCCCCTGCTCACCACGGTGTGGGAAGGGGTCTGGCCGCCATACAGGATTGAGCCGCCGTTCATGAGGGAATGGTAGCCAGCCACCCCGGTGCGGTGGTCCAGCGTGCGGTGATCGTGTCCGAAGGTGGGTGCCGGGGGTCGGGTGAGAACTTGCTCATCGACCCCCTGCCCGGACAGGTCAGAGTTGGCGACGGATCCCCGCCAGGAAGCGTTCGTGGTTGACGGCGGCGATCGCCGTCAGCGGGATCCCCGCAGGGCAGGCCCGCTCACACTCCCCGTACAGCGAGCAGGGGCCGAACAGGTCCTCCAACTCGGTCACCATGGCGCGGGCCCGACGCGTGCGTTCCTGTGACGGGATGGGAAGCATGGCCAGATGCGTCAGCTTCGCCCCGGCGAACAGATGGGCCGCGCCGTTGGGGCAGGCGGCGACGCACGCTCCGCAGCCGATGCAGGCTGCGAAGTCCAGCGACTCCTCGGCCGTCAGCGTGGGGATCGGGATCGCATCGGCGTCCGGGGCCGTCCCGGCGTCGACGGCGACGTGGCCGCCTGCCCGGATCACGTCGTCGAGCCCACCTCGGTCGACGATCAGGTCGCGCAAGACTGGGAACGCCGCCGAGCGCATCGGCTCGATCCGCACGGTCGACCCGTCCGCGTAGTGCACGAGCCGCTGGTGACAGCTGGGCACATTGTCCTCCGGTCCGTGCACGTCGCCGTCGACGGTGACGCCACAGGCGCCGCAGATGCCCTCTCGGCAGTCGGACTCGAAGGCGAACGGCTCGTGGCCGGAGTCGATCAGCTGCTCGTTGAGCGCGTCGAGCAGCTCGAGGACGGAGAGGTGCGGGTCCACGCCGTCGATCTGGTGCGCTTCGAAGGCGCCCGGCGCCTCAGGGCCCGCCTGGCGCCAGATCTCCACTGTGAGTCTCATCGGTAGCTCCTCGTGGCCAGTGGCACCGACTCGAAGCGCAGCGGCTCGGCGTGCCGGGTGAACGTGAGGTGGTCCGCCGCGTCCGGCGGGGCGTGGGTCTCCCAGGCCGAGGCGAACGACCAGGCGTCGTCGTCGCGCCGCGCCTCGCCCTCGTCCTGGTATTCGCTGCGGAAGTGGGCGCCGCAGCTCTCCTGGCGGTCGAGGGCGTCCACGGCCATCACCTCGGCCAGCTCCATGAAGTCGGCGATGCGTCCGGCTTTCTCGAGGGCCTGGTTGAGTTGTCGTCCCCCGCCGGGGACGCGCACCTGGCGCCAGAACCGATGGCGCAGGTCGCGGATCTCGTCGATCGCCGTGCGCAGGCCCGCCGCGGTGCGCTCGACCCCTACGCCGCGGTACATGATCTCGCCCAGCTCGCGGTGGAAGTGCGATGGTGCCAGGTCGCCGTCGACGTCGAGCAACGCGGCAGTGCGCGCCGTCACCCGTCCGACGGCGTCGCGCACGCACGCGTCCGACCCGTCGGGCAGCCGCTCACCCAGATGGTTGGCCAGGTAGTTCGGCACCGAGAACGGGAGGGTGAACCAGCCGTCGACGCAGGCCGACAGCAGCGAGTTCGCGCCAAGACGGTTGGCGCCGTGGTACGCCCAGCTGGCCTCACCGCCGACGAAGAGCCCCGGGATCGAGGTCATCTGATTGTAGTCGGACCACAGCCCGCCCATGGTGAAGTGCGCGCCCGGCGCGATCCGCATCGGCACCGTGTACGGGTCCTCGCCGGTGGCGTGGGCGTACATGTCGAAGAGGTTCCCGTAGCGAGAGGAGATGACGTCGCGGCCATGCGCCTTCAGCGCGTCCGAGAAGTCGAGGTAGACGGAGTTGTGCAGCGGCCCGACGCCGTGGCCCGCGTCGATGCGTTCCTTCGCCGCCCGAGACGAGATGTCGCGGGGCGACAGGTTCCCGAACGAGGGATACTTGCGCTCGAGGTAGTAGTCGCGCTCATCCTCGGGGATGTCGGCGGGTGCGCGGTCGTCGCCGGGCCGCTTCGGCACCCAGATCCGGCCGTCGTTGCGCAGCGACTCCGACATCAGGATCGTCTTGGACTGCCAGTGCGAGGAGATGGGCAGCGCCGTGGGATGGAACTGCACGAACGACGCGTGCGACAGGTAGGCGCCGCAGCGGGCGGCGCGCCACACCGCGGTCGCGTTGGAGTTCATCGCCAGTGTCGAATGGAAGTAGACCGAGCCGTAGCCGCCGGTGGCGAGGATGACTGCGTGCGCGGGCTGCGCCCACACCTGACCCGAGACGAGATCGCGCACCACGACGCCCCGGCACACCCCGTCGTCGACGATCAGGTCGAGCATCTCCGTGCGGTCGTGGAGAGCGACGTTGCCGAGATGCACCTGCCGCTGCAGGGCCTGGGCTCCGGCGATCTGCAGCTGTTGTCCGGTCTGGCCGCGCGTGTAGTAGGTGCGCGAGACCTGGACGCCGCCGAAGGAGCGGGTGGCGAGCATTCCGCCGTATTCGCGGGCGAACGGCGCCCCCATAGCGTTCATGTGGTCGATGACGCGGATCGACTCCTGGCCAAGCCGGTAGGCCTCCGCCTCGCGGGCGCGGAAGTCGCCACCCTTGACGGTGTCGACCACGAACCGGCGCAGCGAGTCGCCGTCGACCTTCCTGCCGCGCGCCGCGTTGATGCCTCCCTGTGCCGCGACGGAGTGCGCCCGCCTGGGGGAGTCGTGGTAGGTGAAGGCGTGCACCGAGAAGCGCAGTTCGCCGAGCGCCGCCGCCGCGCCGGAGCCGGCGAGGCCGGTGCCGACCACGACGACGGTGAATTTCTTGCCGTTGAGCGGGCTGACGAGCTTGACTCGGCCCGTCGACGATCCCATGCGGTCGCGGGGTCACCCGGGGGAATCTTCCCGTCGAGGCGGCGGCCGATGGTGACGCCGTCCACCCTGCTCGACGGCGCCTCCCAGGCCTCGGCCGCGGCAGCTGGTGTGGCTGGGGCGAGCGGGGCCTCGATGGGCGCCGATCTGCGCAGGTTGAGCCACCTCACGAGACCACTCCTACCTGGACCAGGATCGAGATTGCCGCGTTGCCGACCATGATGGCGATCGCCAAGATCCCCCCGACGATGACCATGGCTGCCCGCCACCGCTTACCTATCACGCCCAGGTCGGCGGCCATGGTGGTGAAGCCCTTGGTGATGTGCAGGCTCAGCAGCAGCATCACCGCGACGTAGAACCAGGCCATCAGCGGTCGCTGGAAGCTGGCGACCAGGTTCTCGTAGACATGAGACGTGCCAGACGCGGCGTGTTCGAACGACGGGGTCGCGGCGGGCCCGGCGCCGATCGTGAGGTCGAACAGGTGGACGACCAGGAAGACGAGGAGAACGACGCCCGTCAGCGGCATCATCCAGGAGCCCCATGAGCGAAGCCCGCGCGGCTTGGCCCGGTGTCCGCCGCGGGCACGGCGGGCGCGCCACCACACGATCGCCGCGCTGCCCCCGTGAGCGACGAGTGAGACGATCAGCGCGATCCGCAGCAGCCAGAGGACGAAGCCCTTGGGGAGCAAGGGATATCAGGCGGCTCGCAGCCAGGCGGCGTAGCCGTTGAAGTCGTCGGCTCCCTGGAACACCTTGAGGTTGCCGAAGAGATGGATCGCGACGAACGTGACCCAGAGCGCGCCGCTGACGGCCATGGTCGCCTTGAGCACCCAGCCGGGCAGCAGATGGGGGCGTCGTTGCCTCAACGTCTTGGGGGGCGGGCCAACCTGGATCGTCTCTGGCGTGTAGTCGGTGCTCATCGGAACCTCCCTCGCTCGACCATATCCGAGTGGGTCTGACCAGAATTGTCCGGGTGCGCGCTGTAGCATCGCCAACGCTCGACCTCTCTCGCTCCGCTCAGCGGAGGTGAGCTCGTGTTTGGTTCGGGTTGGGCGTCTCTCCCCACCACCGCGGGGCTTCCATCGAGCTCCCCAACTTAAAGGTGTTGGGTCTGATCTCGCCTAACCTATTCGTCAGGAGGTTGCGATGATGCAGCTAGCTCGGATGCCATTCCCATTGCGCAGCAGGACGGCCTATCAGCCGTTGCCAAAGAACGTAGCGGCAGCCACCGACAAACACCCGTCGCTGGCGGGTCGTGATTGAGGTGGACCGGGTGAGGTCTCCATGGAGCCCTGCCGCCTACTCGTGCTGGGGGAAGCTCCAAGGCAGCGAGACGTCCCACCTTCCTCTGGTCCAGCATCTGCAGGACGCCGGTGACGTGATGGATGCGCTGTGGGCGCAGCAACCCGTCAATGTGCGGCGGCTCTTCGCGGAAGCGTTGGGCGGAAATGACGGTGCTCGTGCATTCGTTTGCTTCTTGGCGTCGGCGCACGACGTAGGCAAGGCCTCACAGCATTTCGCATTCAAGGCCTATCCCGCTGGGAGATCAGATGTTGCCGAGGCCATGCGGGCTGCGGGTCTGGATGTCCCTATCCACGTCAATCGTCCATTGGGGCACGGCCTGCTGGGGCAGGTGCATCTGGTCGACTGGCTGATCCGTCGCCATGCGGCCGACCCACTGCGGGCTCAGCACCTCGGCGGCATCGTCGGCGGTCACCATGGCAGCAACCCCAGCGACCAAGATTTCATTGATGCGCGCAACGCCTTCGTGGAGGAATCGAACGGTTGGGCCAAGGTGCGTGACGAGATACTGGACGGCTTCGCCATCAAGACCGGTGCGGACGCCTGGCTTGGGTGCTGGCTCGCCGGGCCGATCCCGGTCGAGGTCCAGGTTCTGACCTGTGGGTTGGTCATCATGGCCGACTGGATCGCCAGCGACGAGTCTCTCTTCCCGTACGAACCGCCCTCTGAGGACCGGGTAGAGAGGGCCCTGGCCACGCTCAACCTCCCCGCGGCGTGGGCACCGTTCAAGGCGGACGCTGTTCCCGACGAGCTGCTGCGGCAGCGCTTCCCTCGGCTGGGTCCGGAAGCGGGCCTCAACGCGATGCAACGCGAGATGGTGCGGGTCGCCTCGGCGATGACGACGCCAGGGCTCGTGCTTCTGGAGGCACCCATGGGATCTGGCAAGACCGAGGCGGCGCTGCTGGCAGCCGAAATCCTGGCGCAGCGGTTCGGCTTGGGTGGCGTCTTTGTCGGGCTGCCCACCATGGCTACCTCCAATCCCATGTTCTCTCGCGTGAGAGATTGGCTCGACCACGTCCCATCCGGTGGGGTTACGAGCCTCAACCTCGCGCACAGCAAGGCCGGCCTCAACGACGAATTTGCCGGCCTGATGCCATGGGCACGGTCGAGACCCCCGATCTATGACGACGAAGTGGGGGCGCGAGAGGCGGCTGCGACTGTGCATGCGTGGTTCCTCGGCCGCAAGAAGGGGATGCTTGCCAGTCACGTCATCGGGACCATCGATCAGGCGCTCTTCGCGGCACTCAAGGCCAAACACGTAGTCCTACGTCATCTCGGTCTCGCAACCAAGGTGGTGATCATCGACGAGGTCCACGCCGCAGATTCGTACATGCGGACGTACTTGAAACGCGTGCTCACGTGGCTGGGGCGTTATGGCACCCCCGTCATCCTCATGTCTGCCACGCTCCCCCCTGCGCAGCGCGAGGAGTTGCTGTGTTCCTACGCCGATGGACGTGCAGGGAGGGTGTCGCTTCCGCAGACCGACGCCTATCCCGTCATCCACGTGGTCGATCAGGGCGGAGTGTCCGTGGTGGGCACCGCGAGCGCCGGGCGGGACATCGAGGTTGCGCTGCGGCCTGTCGGCGACGAGCTCAACTGGCTTGCGTCCGAGATTGACGTGCGCATCACAGGGGGTGGCTGTGTCGGTGTCATCTGCAACACGGTGGCGCGAGCCCAGCAGGCCTTCGACACGCTGTCGAGGAGCCTTGACTGCGAGGTGCTGCTGCTGCACAGCCGTTACTTGGCGCCTCACAGGGCCGCGCGAGAGGCAGACCTGGTCCGTCGCCTCGGGCCAGCCAGCGACCTGCGCCCGGAGAAGGTCGTGGTGGTCGGCACCCAGGTGCTTGAACAATCGCTGGACATCGACTTCGACCTCATGATCTCGGACCTGGCACCGGTCGACCTGCTACTACAGCGCATCGGCCGCCTGCATCGTCACGACCGGACCCGGCCTGCAGCCTTGGAGCACCCTGAATGCCTCATTCGCGGGGTCGATGACTGGGCGACGCAGCCTCCCGAGTTCCCGGTGGGTGCTCGGCGCATCTATGGGCAGGACGCACTCCTGCGCAGCGCGGCGATCGTGGAGGGCGTCGGTTCGGTGGCGATCCCGCGTGACATCCCGACGTTGGTGGCTCGCGCCTATGACGCCAAGCCAGAAGTTCCGGAAGCATGGCGGGCCGCCACTCGCGAGGCGACCAAGAGAGCGGCGTTGGAGCAGTCGTCCAAGGTCAAGCGGGCAGGAGATTTCTTGCTCGCCGATCCCCGGCGCAAGAGCAACCTCAACTCGCTGATCAGCGGTCCCGCAGCCGACCCCGACGATTCACATGGCTATCAGCAAGTGAGAGACAGCGAAGACTCACTTGAGGTGATCGTCATCGTTCGAGACGGAGAAGGCTATCGATTGCCGCAGGGAGTCGGGCCCCATTCCGGTAAGGCCATCGGCTACTCGACACCCGAGGCCCCACTTGCCCGAGCGCTCGCCGCGTGCACCCTGTCGCTTCCACATTCACTCTCGGGGGTCTGGATCGTCGACCGCGTCATCGATGAGTTGGAGTCCGCGGTCGACGTCAGCGCATGGCAGGCCTCGCCGTGGCTCAAGGGGCAGCTAGCCCTGGCCTTGTCTTCTGAAGGGGTCGGTGAACTGGTCGGGAGACGCATTGTCTATGATCTCAGCCACGGACTGATCGTCGAGTCGGAGCAGAGAGTAGAACGTCCATGACAGCGTCATTCAATCTGATCGCGGAACCCTGGATCAGGGTCCGGACGCGCACCGGGATGCTCGAAGATGTGTCGATCCGGGATGCTTTTCGCCGCGCAGACGAGTTCAGCGGGTTGGCCGGCGAGATTCCCATGCAGGACATGGCGGTTCTCCGACTCCTGCTCGCCATCGCCTACCGTGCCACCCATGACGTCCGGAACGACGACGAGGCGGTTACGCTCTGGGGGCTGTGGTGGACCAACGGTCTGCCGCTCGACCAGATCGACGCCTACCTGGAGCAATACCTGGAACGCTTCGATCTGCTCGATGCCGATCGACCCTTCTTCCAGGTCGCTGACCTTCGCACACAGACGGGTGCCACCTCCGGCCTCGACAAGCTCATCGCTGAGGTGCCGTCGGGCTCGAAGTTCTTCACGACGCGCGACGGGGCCGGCATCGGGTCGCTGTCCCTGGCCGAGGCAGCCCGCTGGTTGGTAGCGCTGCATTCCAGTGACATCAGCGGAATCAAGACCGGCGCGCTCGGTGACGATCGCGTGAAGGGCGGTAGGGGCTATCCGATCGGGACCGGGATCACAGGTCGCATCGGGCTCGTGGTGGCCGAGGGGCACTCTCTTCACGAGACGCTGCTGCTCAATCTAGTGTTGCCGATGTCGAACGACGACGACTCGGTCCCGTGGGAGCGCGACCAGGATGATGCCGGTGAGAGTTGGCTCCATTCCGAGCCGACCGGCACGGCTGATCTCTACACGTGGCAGACGCGACGCGCACGCCTGATCCTGGACGGTGACCGCGTCGCCGACGCGCTGGTGTGCAACGGCGACAAGATCGGGCCTCAGAATCTGCAGCGGTTCGAGCCGATGTCGAGTTGGCGCTACAGCGAGCCGCAGACGAAGAAACTGAAGTACGACACATGGATGCCCCGGACGCACGATCCGAGAAGGTCGATCTGGCGGGGCCTCGAGCCTCTCCTGCAGCGCGTCGTACCGACCAGGAAGACGATTCGGCCTGCACTCTTCGACTGGTCGGCGCGGCTCAGGGACGGCGGGGCCCTTCCCGCGGACGCCCGGGTTTCGGTCAGGGTGGTCGGGTTCGAGTACGGGCCCCAGGAGTCGAGCCTGGCGGCTGCAGTCGACGATTCGCTGCTCGTGTCCGTGGCGCTCCTCGATGACGAGTCGCTGGCTGGGCTCGCGATCGGGGCGTCCGGAGTGGCGCAGCAAGCCGTCGTCGACGTTGCCAACCTCGCGTCCAACCTCGCCAGAGCCGCCGGGATCGACCCGGCGCCGCGACGCGAGCTGGCCTTCACGGCCGCGTATGACGCACTCGATCCGCTCTTCCGTCGGTGGGCGCGGGATCTGACCGCCGACTCGGATGTTGCCGAGCGAGCGGCGGCCTGGGGGGTGGCAGTCCGCCAGCGAATTACGCAGCTCGGCGGCGACCTGTGCCGAGATGGCGGTCGCGCGGCCGTCGTCGGCCGCCTGGACCGGGGCAGCGGACAGACCATGGACACGGCCCGGGCGTGGAGCATCTTCCTATCCCAGCTTCGCGGGCACACCAGCGCGGACGGTGCGGCGAAGCCGCTGCCGGAAGCTCACGACACGGAGGAATCGGATGAGTGACGAGAAGATGGAGACCAAGCCTTGGTCGGAGACGGGCAGGTTGGTGGGGGCGCAGGTTGCGAAGCTGCAGGCCGGCTACACGCGATCCCCTCGTGATGAGTGGTCCCAGCGCACGCTGGCGCAGCTTCGTAGGGCCGACGCGGCGGCTCCCGGCGCAGATGCTGCCCTGTGGCAGGTGACGTTCGACGGCTTGCCTGAATCCGTGCGGGGAGTCGGTGACGCCCCCAGCATCGGTGAGGCGGCCGCTCACGCCACGCTCGTGATGTACGCGATCCATCAACAGTCGAAGGGTGAACCGATGCACCGCCAAGGCGTTGGGCTGGGTCAGGCCGTGCGGGACCTGGCACGCGCACGATCCGCAGATGCGACGCCGGATCCGGGCGTACTGTCGCGGTTTCACGCCCTGGTCCGGGCACAGACCCGATCGGCTCGACTGTCATGCCTTCGGGCGCTGGTCGGGCTCATGCGTGCCGAGTCGATCCCTTTGGACTACGGCCGACTCGCCTCAGACCTCTGGCTGCTCGAGACCAAGAAGTCCGACGTCGTGCGTCTCCGCTGGGGGCGCCAACTCCACCTCCACAAGCCCACAACAGAGCCAACCGAAGCAACCGCAGTTCCCGAAGGAGAGAACCCGTGACCGCGTACTACCTCGACATCCACGTCCTGCAGAGCGTCCCGCCGAGCAACGTCAACCGTGACGACACGGGTGCGCCGAAGAGCGCCCTCTACGGAGGGGTGCGCCGCGCCCGAGTAAGCAGCCAGGCGTGGAAGAAGGCCGTCCGGGCGAGCTTCGACCAATTCGTCGACTTGGAGAAGCGTGGCGTGAGGACCCTGCGCGTGATCGAGCTCCTTGTCGAGCGCATGAAGGAGATGAACCTCGATCTCGCCGAAGACGAGATGGTCGCGCGGGCGGTCAAGGTCGTCAACGCCCTGGGGCTCAAGACCGAAAAGCCTAGAGTGAAGAAGGGCGAGCCCGAGAAGGTCGAGCGGTCCCAATACCTGATCTTCTTCAGCAGGCATCAGCTTGATCGCCTAGCAGAGTTGGCGGCGACGGCCGAGGGTCCCGTCACGAAGCGGGAGGCAGCTCTGGCGGCCGACACCGACCACGGCGTCGACGTCAGCCTCTTCGGTCGGATGGTCGCCGACTCGAAGGACCTCAACGTCGACTCGGCCGTGCAGGTAGCCCACGCCATCAGCACCCATGCGGCCGAGACAGAGGCCGACTATTTCACTGCGGTTGACGACTACAAGCTCGACGAGGACGACGCTGGGGCCGGAATGATCGGAACCATCGAGTTCAACTCGTCCACGCTGTACCGGTTCGCGACAATCAGCCTAACCGAGCTGCTGCACAACCTCGGTGACGTCGCGCTCACGGCCGAGGCTGCGGCGGCGTTCGTGCAGGGCTTCATCGTGTCGATGCCGACCGGGAAGCAGAACACCTTTGGCAACAACACGCTGCCGGATGCGGTCCTCGTGCAACTTCGCGAGGGTCGCTCCGTGAGCTACGCAGGCGCCTTCGAGGCGCCGGTCGAGGCAGACGGAGGGTATGTGCGCCCGTCGGCCGACGCGCTCGCGAAGTACGTCGGCGAGGTTGAGGGCAGCTTCCTTGATCCGGCGGTCGTCTCGCTCGTGACCCGAACCGGAAATGCGGGCAACGCCTTGGATGATCTGGGTGAGGTGGTCACGCTGCGTGAACTGATCGACCGATCTCGCGCGGACGTGGCCGAGGTGCTCGGGGATCAGGCGTCCTCGTGACGGTGCTCCTCCTCCGGTTGGCCGGACCACTCCAATCGTGGGGTGATTCCAGCCGATTCACGGTGCGCTCCACGAGGCAGGAGCCGACGAAGTCTGGCGTGCTTGGGCTCCTCGCCGCAGCGCAAGGACGTCGGCGAACCGATAGCATCGAAGATCTCCTTCACCTGCGGTTTGGCGTACGGACTGATCAGCCGGGAACGGTGGTGCGAGATTTTCACACCGCCCATGACCGGGCGGGCAACTCGATGCCGCTGTCGCACCGCTATTACCTCTCGGACGCGGTCTTCGTTGCGGGCATCCAAGGTGATGACGCCTTACTGCAGGGTCTCCTGTCGGCGGTGGAACGCCCCGAGTTTCCCCTCTACCTCGGGCGCCGCTCGTGCCCCGTCGATGGACGACTAGCGCTCGGGCTGCGGCAGGGCGACCTCGACGATGTCTTGGCCGCCGAGCCATGGCAGGCCGCCCTATGGCATCGGAAACGCATGCCAACCCTTGCCACCCTGGATCTCCACCTCGACGCCTCGCCGGACACCCCCGGCGAGGGGATCAGGGACGTCCCCCTGAGCTTCGACCCCTCGCGCCGGGAGTACGGCTGGCGGAACGTCTCCTCGTCAGTTGTCCAGCTGCCCAACGATGTGGGCACCGATGAGCCTGACTGGCTCTCTGCACTTGGAGATAGCTGATGTTCCTCAGTGAGTTCGACATCAATTCAGGGCGCCGAACGGCCCGCCACCTGCTGGCCTCACGCGAGCGATTGCACGCAGCGGTGCTTGGCTGCTTCCCGCCGGGACAGTCGAGTGACGGCGAGTCGCGTGCGCTCTGGCGGCTCGACGCTAGCGCGAGCCATGCGATCAAGCTGCTACTCGTGAGTGGTCTACGCCCCGACTTCACTGCTCTCAACGAGCAGGCCGGATGGACGACGGGTGCCCCGGCGCGCACGGCCAGCTATGACGGATTCCTTGGGCGTCTGGCGCCAGGGCAAACGTGGCGATTCCGTCTGACGGCGAACCCCGTCAGGTCCGTTCGTGACGAGCCCGGCGCCAGGGGCCGGAGGGTCGCACATGTCACTGCAGCCCAACAGCGCCACTGGCTCGTCGAACGGCACGCGGCCCTCGGGGTGGAGTTCCCGTCAGATGCGGCGGGCGAACCATCCGTGGCCGTCACGAGGCGTGAGACGGTGCGGTTCACGCGGGGCGCGGCGAGTAAACCGGTGACGTTGTCCATCGCGCAGCTCGACGGATGCGTGAACGTTGTCGATCCGGAGCGGCTCCGAGCAGCCCTTGTTATGGGCGTTGGGCCAGCGAAGGGGTACGGGTGTGGACTCATGACCTTGGCGCCACCGAATCGTCAGGGGTAGGGGCATGAAGCCGGTTCCTGGGTCGCGGCCTGCAGAGGTGCAGGAACTTGCTCGTGCCCAGGATCGGCTCAGCTTCATCTACCTTGAACGCTGCCAGATCCATCGCGAGTCGAACGCCATTACCTCGACCAGCGACAAGGGCGTGATCCATATTCCGGCCGCCATGATCGGTGCTCTCCTCCTCGGGCCCGGAACGAACATCACCCATCAAGCCATGATGTTGCTCGCCGACAGCGGCTCCACCGCGGTCTGGGTCGGAGAGCACGGCGTCCGCTACTACGCACACGGCAGACCCTTGGCGCGACGAACTCGGCTCCTGGAACTGCAGGCCGCTGCGTCCGTGAGTCGTGATGAGCGGCTCAAGGTCGCCCGCCGCATGTACGAACTGCGCTTCCCAGACGAGTCGGTCGCCCGGGCCACTATGAAACAGTTGCGCGGGCGGGAGGGAAGTCGGGTCCGCCAGGCGTACCGCGATGCGGCCGAGGACTTCGGCGTCGCGTGGGACAAGCGCAGCTACAAGCCCACAGACTTCGAGGCATCAGATCCGGTCAATCAGGCGTTGACCGCGGCAACGTCATGTCTATATGGGGTGACCCACGCTGTGATCGTGGCACTCGGGCTCGTCCCGGGGCTGGGATTCGTCCACAACGGGCAGGACCGGTCCTTCGTGTACGACATCGCTGACTTGTACAAGACCGAGATCGCCGTTCCGGTCGCCTTTGAGATAGCTGCCGCGGCCGGTGATGACCTTCCTGGTGAGACTCGCCGGGCCATGCGGGACGAGATTCATGCTCGCCGGCTGCTGACGCGCTGCGTTCGTGACATTCACACCGTGCTCGCGGCGTCGGGAGACCCGGACGAGGGCTATGGCTGGGACATCCTCGAACTCTGGGACGAGAGCGGAGACAGCGTCCTGGCTGGCCGAAGCTGGGGAGATGAACCCGATTGGTAGTCATCGTGCTGTCGAACTGTCCAGAGGGTCTGCGTGGGCACCTCACTCGCTGGCTTCTCGAGGTGAGCCCAGGTGTCTTCGTCGGATATCTCACGGTGCGAATTCGCGATCATCTATGGCTCAGGGTCTTGGAGATGTGCAAGGACGGGCGGGCCATCATGATCTTCGGAACGAGTGGGGAGCAGCGTCTTGGCTTCAAGGTCCATAACCACGCGTGGGAGGTAGTCGACGTTGATGGAGTCTCGTTGATGCGGCGCCAGGAGGGTGGAATGAAGAACCCCATGCGTCGTGGCTGGAGTAGCGCCTCGCGTGTTCGTCGATCTCGACGCTAAGGTAGCTAGAGGGCTTGCACTGTCCGCTCTTGGGGCGTTTTCCCAAGTCAGGTGCTGTCCGTCCCCGCCACGCGGGGGTGAGCCCCTCGGCGAGGCGGGCACCCGCATAGTCGGCGGGTCCGTCCCCGCCACGCGGGGGTGAGCCCCCCCTCATGTCTGTTGAGAAGACCAAGCGCGAGTCCGTCCCCGCCACGCGGGGGTGAGCCGCCCGAGCTCGTGCCCGGCACGCCCACCCCGAAGTCCGTCCCCGCCACGCGGGGGTGAGCCGACCGCAGGGGCGTCCGCGAGAGTATCGCCAAAGTCCGTCCCCGCCACGCGGGGGTGAGCCGCCCATGTACCAGGGCACGGTCCCCGCGAAGGAGTCCGTCCCCGCCACGCGGGGGTGAGCCCGAGCGGGTCAGGAAGCACTTAGGGCACACGGCCCCCGTCCCCGCCACGCGGGGGTGAGCCCAGCTACGCACCGCCGCCCGGCGACTCACGCCTGTCCGTCCCCGCCACGCGGGGGTGAGCCCTGTCAGGGCCCCGCGCTAGTCTGGGGCCCTGAGTCCGTCCCCGCCACGCGGGGGTGAGCCCAAACGCGGGTGGCGGGGTCATTCAGGCTCAGGGTCCGTCCCCGCCACGCGGGGGTGAGCCCGCGATCACCGCGGCGCTGCCGGCTATCCAAGCGTCCGTCCCCGCCACGCGGGGGTGAGCCCTCGGCGAAGCTGGAGAACTGTGCCAGCGGCGAGTCCGTCCCCGCCACGCGGGGGTGAGCCCGCGCCGCCGAGCTTCTCGAGGTCGCCGCGCAGGTCCGTCCCCGCCACGCGGGGGTGAGCCCTACACCCTCGGCGGCAACGCACTCGCCAACAGGTCCGTCCCCGCCACGCGGGGGTGAGCCCGCCCTCGACGCGCACCTCGGACTCGTGGACGCGTCCGTCCCCGCCACGCGGGGGTGAGCCCCGCCGACTGCGGGCATGGCTCACCACCGGGAGGTCCGTCCCCGCCACGCGGGGGTGAGCCCGCGAAAGGAACCCCGGCGTGACCAGAAGATTCGTCCGTCCCCGCCACGCGGGGGTGAGCCCTCGCCGAGCACCTTCGACACGTACAGCGGCGAGTCCGTCCCCGCCACGCGGGGGTGAGCCCCCAGTCGCTGAAGGCGTCTCGCGCCCCCTCCTGTCCGTCCCCGCCACGCGGGGGTGAGCCCGCCTACCAGCAGGCCGGGAAGCTCTGGCTGGAGTCCGTCCCCGCCACGCGGGGGTGAGCCCTGCGTGGCCGCAGCGTCGGCGCCTGGGTGGCGGTCCGTCCCCGCCACGCGGGGGTGAGCCCCGATTGGCCCGCTCGCGCTTGGCGGCGGTGCGGTCCGTCCCCGCCACGCGGGGGTGAGCCCGTAGGAGGTCGCGATGGGTGCCGATGCGAGCGGTCCGTCCCCGCCACGCGGGGGTGAGCCCGCTTCATCGCGCAGCTGCGAGAAGATGCCGGTGTCCGTCCCCGCCACGCGGGGGTGAGCCCCCGATGGCTCAGGGCCAGCCGGGCACGCTGTAGTCCGTCCCCGCCACGCGGGGGTGAGCCCGGGGCGACACTGCCGAACTGCGACTGCTGCGGGTCCGTCCCCGCCACGCGGGGGTGAGCCCCCGCTGGCCCCCGGCCCTGACGATGGTGTGCTGTCCGTCCCCGCCACGCGGGGGTGAGCCCCAGTAGCTCGGCACGCCGATCACACGGGCGATGTCCGTCCCCGCCACGCGGGGGTGAGCCGTCTCGGCCCTGTCGTGGCGTGTGTTGCGCGAGGTCCGTCCCCGCCACGCGGGGGTGAGCCCACGGGCCACCACTGGGCCATGTGGGGGCAGGTGGTCCGTCCCCGCCACGCGGGGGTGAGCCCTCGATGTCAATCGCGTTGCCGATGGACGAGAAGTCCGTCCCCGCCACGCGGGGGTGAGCCCCGCCTGCCCGACGGCGTGCGATGGTGCGCTGAGTCCGTCCCCGCCACGCGGGGGTGAGCCCCACCAATGAAGAGCACGTCGAGCGCGTCCCATGTCCGTCCCCGCCACGCGGGGGTGAGCCCTGCTCGCTCATTATCACCCACAAGGAGACGCGGTCCGTCCCCGCCACGCGGGGGTGAGCCCCCATGACCGCACCGAAGCGCGGCTACCGCGCCGTCCGTCCCCGCCACGCGGGGGTGAGCCCCCGATGGCTCAGGGCCAGCCGGGCACGCTGTAGTCCGTCCCCGCCACGCGGGGGTGAGCCCTCCGACTGGTGCGTCAGCATCCGCGACGGTGAGTCCGTCCCCGCCACGCGGGGGTGAGCCCGAACTGGACGCCCACATGTCCCGCAATCTGTGGTCCGTCCCCGCCACGCGGGGGTGAGCCCTTGCCCATCTCGCCAGCACTCGCCTTGGTGAGGTCCGTCCCCGCCACGCGGGGGTGAGCCCTCCGCACTCACCTCGGTGCGCAGGATCGTACGGTCCGTCCCCGCCACGCGGGGGTGAGCCCAACCCGGTCGACGAGTGGGCCGACCCCGTGTCGTCCGTCCCCGCCACGCGGGGGTGAGCCCTTGCACGTCGTCGCCCCTCTGGGCACGCGCGCGTCCGTCCCCGCCACGCGGGGGTGAGCCCCCACCGCATCGCTCGCCTAACGGTCGAGGACTGTCCGTCCCCGCCACGCGGGGGTGAGCCCCGACAACCTCGAGGTGCACACCCTCGGCGTGAGTCCGTCCCCGCCACGCGGGGGTGAGCCCTCATCCCGCCGCTGTGGCGAGGCGGCGCATGGGTCCGTCCCCGCCACGCGGGGGTGAGCCCGAACTGGGTTACGAAAAGGTGGTCGAACTCGTGTCCGTCCCCGCCACGCGGGGGTGAGCCCGAGGCCGAGTACGCGTTCCGCGCAGCGTTGGAGTCCGTCCCCGCCACGCGGGGGTGAGCCCGCGCAAAAACCCGTCTGACAGGCATATTCGCCGTCCGTCCCCGCCACGCGGGGGTGAGCCCCAACCCTCACGATCCACGACCTGCGCCGCACCGTCCGTCCCCGCCACGCGGGGGTGAGCCCTTCGGGTCGATCGCGGCACCGTTGACGGCGACGTCCGTCCCCGCCACGCGGGGGTGAGCCCGCGGCGAACTGCTCGCGGTCGAGCTTGTCGAAGTCCGTCCCCGCCACGCGGGGGTGAGCCCATGGGCCTTGACTCTGAGGTGATGGCCAACGAGTCCGTCCCCGCCACGCGGGGGTGAGCCGATCTGGGAGTCGTCGCGCCAGGCGAGGCGGGTGTCCGTCCCCGCCACGCGGGGGTGAGCCCTCACAGGCTCGACGAACTGCGGCCGCTGCATCGTCCGTCCCCGCCACGCGGGGGTGAGCCCCCGCCTGATAGGCGAATATGCCTGTCAGACGGGTCCGTCCCCGCCACGCGGGGGTGAGCCCTCACCGCCAGCTCGGGCAACCGGCGAAGGCTGGTCCGTCCCCGCCACGCGGGGGTGAGCCCCTCGGCATCGTGGGCGGCGAGCCAGCGGCGGAGTCCGTCCCCGCCACGCGGGGGTGAGCCCGAGGTCGCCTGCGCGTTCGTCACGAACTCGCGGTCCGTCCCCGCCACGCGGGGGTGAGCCCCTGATCCGGGACGGTGCCGCAACCGCCTGGAAGTCCGTCCCCGCCACGCGGGGGTGAGCCCCCGATCGCGACCCGCACAGAGCCGTCCACGGGGTCCGTCCCCGCCACGCGGGGGTGAGCCCCGCTCGACGTACTCCGCGACCTCGGCGGCGTAGTCCGTCCCCGCCACGCGGGGGTGAGCCCAGGCTCGCGGCCGCCGGGCGGTCGGCGCAGACGTCCGTCCCCGCCACGCGGGGGTGAGCCCGCGATCCGCGACGGGTTCAACCGTGCCCGCGAGTCCGTCCCCGCCACGCGGGGGTGAGCCCGGCCTCCGGCATACGACCGAAGGCATGACGCGGTCCGTCCCCGCCACGCGGGGGTGAGCCCCCCCATCCGGCCGTCGACCACGGGTTGCACCCGTCCGTCCCCGCCACGCGGGGGTGAGCCCTCGATGATGTCGGGGGCCGGCCGCCGGTCAGTGTCCGTCCCCGCCACGCGGGGGTGAGCCCGTTTTGGAACTTCGCGAAGCGTGAGCCGAGCCGTCCGTCCCCGCCACGCGGGGGTGAGCCCTCGTCCGCTGCATCGGCGACCATGCCGCCCGCGTCCGTCCCCGCCACGCGGGGGTGAGCCCGAGCAGATCAGCAAGAGTCGCGAGGTGGCCGAGTCCGTCCCCGCCACGCGGGGGTGAGCCCACCTTCACCGCGTACATCATCAGCCGGCGGACGTCCGTCCCCGCCACGCGGGGGTGAGCCCTCGACGGTCATGCGCCGACCTCCATGAGGAGAGTCCGTCCCCGCCACGCGGGGGTGAGCCCCGTGACCGACTTGGTGGCCTGGGCGAGGGTGAGTCCGTCCCCGCCACGCGGGGGTGAGCCCCGCACGGGCGAGATCCCGCACTTCGCCAACGGGTCCGTCCCCGCCACGCGGGGGTGAGCCCTCGGCCTGCTCGGTCCAGTCGTCGGCGACGCTGTCCGTCCCCGCCACGCGGGGGTGAGCCCGTCGTTTTCTCGATTGATCCGGTGCCCCCCGCGTCCGTCCCCGCCACGCGGGGGTGAGCCCCCGACCAACTGGGCGGGAGCGACTTCTTGGGCGTCCGTCCCCGCCACGCGGGGGTGAGCCGCCCCCAGATGCGGTCTAGGGTTTCGGCGGTGGGTCCGTCCCCGCCACGCGGGGGTGAGCCCGCCGACACGATCCTCAAGGACGTACCCATGCCGTCCGTCCCCGCCACGCGGGGGTGAGCCCGCCTACCCCGACCCCGCCGACATCGCCCAGCGGTCCGTCCCCGCCACGCGGGGGTGAGCCCCGCTGCACAAGCGTGTCCATCGACACGCCAGAGTCCGTCCCCGCCACGCGGGGGTGAGCCCTATTCGACGAACTATATGGAGGACAGTCTGGTGTCCGTCCCCGCCACGCGGGGGTGAGCCCGTCACCGTCTGCTCGTCCTCGGTGGAGTCGTCCGTCCGTCCCCGCCACGCGGGGGTGAGCCCTTCGGCAGCTTGTCCCGGTGGAGGACGACGGCGTCCGTCCCCGCCACGCGGGGGTGAGCCCTGCGACGCCGCGCCCTCGACATCAGAGCACGCGTCCGTCCCCGCCACGCGGGGGTGAGCCCCTCACCCAGGCCGAGGCCGCCACCCTGCTCGGGTCCGTCCCCGCCACGCGGGGGTGAGCCGCGTGCGCAGGCCGAGCAGGAGCAGCGGCAGCAGTCCGTCCCCGCCACGCGGGGGTGAGCCCGCGGAGACCTGGGCGACGACGGGCGCGGCGTCGGTCCGTCCCCGCCACGCGGGGGTGAGCCCGGCACGTTGGCGAGGGCCGGATGGTCGAGTCGGTCCGTCCCCGCCACGCGGGCTCGGAGGGCGCGTCGTTCCAGTGGAAGGCCGCGTCCGTCCCCGCCACGCGGGGGTGAGCCCGGCACGTTGGCGAGGGCCGGATGGTCGAGTCGGTCCGTCCCCGCCACGCGGGGGTGAGCCGCCTTGGGCCTTGGTGCGGTACCAGGTGGCGCGGTCCGTCCCCGCCACGCGGGGGTGAGCCGAGTCCATCGAGCGGGCGGTGGCGCGCCGCCTGGTCCGTCCCCGCCACGCGGGGGTGAGCCCAGCACGAGGGTGTCGAGCACCAGCAGGCCCACGTCCGTCCCCGCCACGCGGGGGTGAGCCCGCCCTCGCCGCCAACGCAATGCCGGACAAGGCGTCCGTCCCCGCCACGCGGGGGTGAGCCCCCGCTCGGGATGACGTGCCGTATCGGTGGCGTGTCCGTCCCCGCCACGCGGGGGTGAGCCCTGTTCGACGTTTGGCTCGCGGGCATGTCGGCTGTCCGTCCCCGCCACGCGGGGGTGAGCCCATCCCACACGATCGCGCTGTTCGACGCGATGTGTCCGTCCCCGCCACGCGGGGGTGAGCCCGCCTACGCCGCCGACCTGTGGGATCAGATCAGGTCCGTCCCCGCCACGCGGGGGTGAGCCCTCAGCGCCCGTCATGCGCTCCATGTGTGTCCTGTCCGTCCCCGCCACGCGGGGGTGAGCCCGCGCGCGTTGTGCTTACGGCTATCGACCGAGGGTCCGTCCCCGCCACGCGGGGGTGAGCCCGCCCTCGCGCTGACCTGCCGCCGGTTCGGTGCGTCCGTCCCCGCCACGCGGGGGTGAGCCCGAGCGTCCATCCGTGCCGGTCTGCCTCCGGCTGTCCGTCCCCGCCACGCGGGGGTGAGCCCATGCGACAAGGTGGCTGGACAGAGCAGGGACAGTCCGTCCCCGCCACGCGGGGGTGAGCCCAACTGCGTAGCCCCGGAGATCCCCGACCTTGCGTCCGTCCCCGCCACGCGGGGGTGAGCCCCGTTGGGCGCTGCTTGGCAGCTGGCCCCGCCAGTCCGTCCCCGCCACGCGGGGGTGAGCCCTGGTCGAGGTCGGGGATCGTGACCGGCTGCGGGTCCGTCCCCGCCACGCGGGGGTGAGCCCGCTGAGAGCGCCGCAATCCTACGTAGGCAGTGGTCCGTCCCCGCCACGCGGGGGTGAGCCCTTTTGGCGTTCGCTGGTGCAGACACTCAATATGTCCGTCCCCGCCACGCGGGGGTGAGCCCGTCCTCAAGAACTCCTACTGGGGCAAGACCTTGTCCGTCCCCGCCACGCGGGGGTGAGCCCGCCGTCAAGCTGGAATACATCCTGACCCTGGCGTCCGTCCCCGCCACGCGGGGGTGAGCCCCTTGTAGATCAGGTAACAGCTTCGGACCCCCGGTCCGTCCCCGCCACGCGGGGGTGAGCCCCGAGCCGCAATCGCAGACGAGTCGGTCCAGGAGTCCGTCCCCGCCACGCGGGGGTGAGCCCCTGGACCAGCCGAGCACCTGCGCGATCTCCGAGTCCGTCCCCGCCACGCGGGGGTGAGCCCACCGCGCTGCCCGTGGCGCTGGGCACCCTGTAGTCCGTCCCCGCCACGCGGGGGTGAGCCCAACGCGGCCTCGTTGGAGAGCACCTGGCCGGAGTCCGTCCCCGCCACGCGGGGGTGAGCCCACGCCGGGGATGGCGGGCAGGCTGGGCACGTGGTCCGTCCCCGCCACGCGGGGGTGAGCCCCGCTCGGTAACTGGACCAGTAGGGTGTCTAGCGTCCGTCCCCGCCACGCGGGGGTGAGCCCGCCTACTGGACTGAGCGCGGAGAGGAGCCGCTGGTCCGTCCCCGCCACGCGGGGGTGAGCCCGCCGCCACCCCCGCCGCTACGCGGCCCCTACCGTCCGTCCCCGCCACGCGGGGGTGAGCCCCACTCCAGGCCGTAGTGATTGACCCAGTGGCCGTCCGTCCCCGCCACGCGGGGGTGAGCCCCACGTCAAGGCGACCGGTAACGCCGCGGTCGAGTCCGTCCCCGCCACGCGGGGGTGAGCCCACGAGAACCGACAGTAGGCAGGCTCGCTCGAGTCCGTCCCCGCCACGCGGGGGTGAGCCCACGAGAACCGACAGTAGGCAGGCTCGCTCGAGTCCGTCCCCGCCACGCGGGGGTGAGCCCTCGCCGAGAACCTTCGACACGTACAGCGGCGAGTCCGTCCCCGCCACGCGGGGGTGAGCCCGCATGGGCTTCGACCCCGGCAACCTCTCCCGAGTCCGTCCCCGCCACGCGGGGGTGAGCCCGTCTCGAACCAGTACCACTTCGAGGGCCGCGAGTCCGTCCCCGCCACGCGGGGGTGAGCCCCTTCACCCGCCGCACCACCGCCGGCGGAGACTGTCCGTCCCCGCCACGCGGGGGTGAGCCCGGGTCGTCGGGGAAATCGAGGGTTTCGTCAAGGTCCGTCCCCGCCACGCGGGGGTTGTCGATGCCGCATGAATACTGACCCCCAGGTGCCGAGCGAAAGTTGACCCCCTCGGTCAGAGTGAGGGAGTGATCAGCGTGGAGGATTGGGCCGAGATTAGACGGCTCCACAAGTCGGAGAAGATGGCGATCAAGGCGATCGCCCGCCAGTTGGGGGTGGCGCGGAACACGGTGCGGGCGGCGTTGTCCTCGGATGGGCCGCCGAAGTATGAGCGTGCTCCGGTGGGGTCGGCGGTGGATGCGTTCGAGCCGCAGATTCGGGCGTTGCTGTCGAGGACGCCGACGATGCCGGCGACGGTGATCGCGGAGCGGATCGGGTGGACTCGATCAGGGTCGGTGCTGCGGGCGAGGGTCGCTGAGTTGCGGCCGTTGTTCGCGCCGCCGGATCCGGCCGACCGGACCGAGTACCAGCCTGGGGAGATCGTGCAGTGTGATCTGTGGTTCCCACCCAAGATCGTGCGGGTCGCTGCGGATGTTTGGACCGCGCCGCCGGTGCTGACCATGGTGGCGGCGTGGTCGGGGTTCATCGCCGCGGTGTTGCTGCCGTCCCGGACCACTGGGGATCTGCTGGCGGGGATGTGGCAGCTTCTGTCTGGCAGCTTCGGTGGAGTGCCGAAGACGCTGGTCTGGGACAACGAGTCCGGTATCGGTCAGCATCGCCGCCTCACAGTGGCTGCGCGGGCGTTCGCTGGGACGTTGGGGACCCGCATCTTCCAGACCAGGCCCCGGGATCCGGAGGCCAAGGGGGTGGTGGAACGCGCCAACGGGTACCTGCAGACGTCGTTCCTCCCGGGTCGGGAGTTCGGGTCCCCGTCCGAGTTCAACACCCAACTCGCGGCTTGGCTGCCGCGGGCGAACCAGCGGCTGCTGCGCCGCACCGGCGCTGCTCCCGCGGCACGGTTGGCAGCCGAAGTGGCGGCGATGACCGCGCTGCCACCAGTGCCACCTACGGTCGGGTTCACCGACCGGATCAGGCTGGGGCGGGACTACTACGTCCGGGTGATGGGCAACGACTACTCCGTGGACCCGGCCGCCATCGGACGCTTCGTCGACATCACCTGCGATCTGGAGCACGTCACGGTCAGCTGCGCCGGGACCGTGGTGGCCGAGCATGGGCGATGCTGGGACCTGCGATGCACGATCACCGACCCAGCCCATGTCGCGGCCGCCAAGCATTTGCGCGCAGCCTTCCAGTCCCGCAACACCCCGACCACCGGGAGGGTGGAACCAAGCCATCAGGTCGGGATGCGGTCGCTGAGTGACTACGACGAGTTGTTCAACCTGAACACTGCCACCGCGCTGTCGGTGAAGGAGGTGGCGTGATGACCACCGGCAAGGACGTCGCAGCCGAGATCGCGTTCCTGGCGCGGGAGCTGAAGACCCCGGTGATCACTGAGACCTTCACCACGCTGGGTGACCAGGCACGGGAGGCCGGCTGGTCCCACGAGGAATACCTCGCCGCCGTCCTGGGCCGGCAGGTCGCCTCCCGCACCGCCAACGGGACCAGGATGCGGATCTCGGCAGCCCACTTCCCGCAGGTCAAGACCATGCAGGACTTCGTCTTCGACCACATCCCCGCCGCCACGCGCGACGTGATCGCGCACCTGGCAACTGGCACCTTCATCGCCAAGCGGGAGAACGTGGTCCTGCTGGGGCCGCCGGGACCGGGAAGACCCACCTCGCAATCGCCGTCGCGATGAAGGCCGCGGAAGCGTCCTACCTGGTGTTGTTCGACTCCGCGACCGGCTGGATCCACCGGCTGGCCCAAGCCCATGCCAAGGGCGGTCTCGAGCGAGAACTACGACGGCTGAACCGCTATCGACTGCTCATCATCGACGAAGTTGGATACCTGCCGTTGGACGCGGCCGCGGCGGCGTTGTTCTTCCAACTCGTCGCCTCCCGCTACGAGACCGGATCGATCATCGTGACCTCGAACCTGCCCTTCAGCCGCTGGGGCGAGACCCTCGGCGACGATGTCGTCGCAGCAGCCACCATCGACCGGCTCGTCCACCACGCCCACGTCATCGGCCTGGACGGCGACTCCTACCGAACCCGCGCACACCGCGACACCATCAACCAGCAAACCAAGTAGCCAACCAACAAGAAACCCACCGAGAGGGGTCAATTTTCAATCAGCAGAGGGGGGGTCAGTTTTGGCCCGGCGTTGACAGCCCGTCTGGTCCATCACGTCCGTCCCCGCCACGCGGGGGTGAGCCCCTCATCCGGGATGGTGCCGCGACCGCCTGGCGGTCCGTCCCCGCCACGCGGGGGTGAGCCCAGCCCCCCGTTGTTCCACAGGGCCACCACGGGGTCCGTCCCCGCCACGCGGGGGTGAGCCCGGCCATGGCGTCCGCCCAAGTCGGCGACGCGTGTCCGTCCCCGCCACGCGGGGGTGAGCCCGCAGGCCAGCCGTCTGGCCAGCGGTCCCACTCGTCCGTCACCGCCACGGGGGGGTGAGCCCCAGTCCGAGGAGGACGAACTCATGGCACTCAAGTCCGTCCCCGCCACGCGGGGGTGAGCCCGCGCAAACGGCCCCGAGCATCCCGACCACCGAGTCCGTCCCCGCCACGCGGGGGTGAGCCCGCCCACTGCTCCCCGGCTAGGTCGGCGTAGGCGTCCGTCCCCGCCACGCGGGGGTGAGCCCATCTATCGGGCGACGGGCGACGCGGGCCAGTTGTCCGTCCCCGCCACGCGGGGGTGAGCCCCTGTACAAGGCTCCGAACGGGGCGGCGTTCCAGTCCGTCCCCGCCACGCGGGGGTGAGCCCAGCGTGCCAAGAATCAAAGCAGCAAGAATCAGGTCCGTCCCCGCCACGCGGGGGTGAGCCCCCTCGCAGTCGTCATAGGGTCCAGGTGCGATGGTCCGTCCCCGCCACGCGGGGGTGAGCCCTTTCTGTAGAGTCTTCCGAATAGCCGCCCGAGGTCCGTCCCCGCCACGCGGGGGTGAGCCCCCAAGGAGGACCGATGAGCGACCTCACGGAGAGTCCGTCCCCGCCACGCGGGGGTGAGCCCTACCGGCTCAGCATCTACCGGCCCGACCTCGAGTCCGTCCCCGCCACGCGGGGTGAGCCCAGGTTGACCGGCTCCTCGGCGGGATCGGTGAGGTCCGTCCCCGCCACGCGGGGGTGAGCCCAGCGTGCCAAGAATCAAAGCGGCGAGAATCAGTCCGTCCCCGCCACGCGGGGGTGAGCCCGTGTACTCGAGGATCCCTGAACTCGTCGAGCTGTCCGTCCCCGCCACGCGGGGGTGAGCCCGTGTACTCGAGGATCCCTGAACTCGTCGAGCTGTCCGTCCCCGCCACGCGGGGGTGAGCCCTGGTCTGCGCGGTGGAAGTGGGGCATCGGCTCGTCCGTCCCCGCCACGCGGGGGTGAGCCCTCGACCAGCCTGCCGGCCGCGCCAGTGACGACGTCCGTCCCCGCCACGCGGGGGTGAGCCCGACGCGGTTCGTGCCGCGTCGATCCTGTACGAGTCCGTCCCCGCCACGCGGGGGTGAGCCCATCGCCGCCCTGACCGACGCTGCGAAGAAGGCGTCCGTCCCCGCCACGCGGGGGTGAGCCCCGAGGAAGTGTGGGCAGCCGAGCACGCCTACAGTCCGTCCCCGCCACGCGGGGGTGAGCCCGCCCTGCGCGCCCGAGCACACAGGCAGGTCCGGTCCGTCCCCGCCACGCGGGGGTGAGCCGCTTTGCGACTCCTAAACGAAGTGCTCCAGCCACAGAGTGAAGACCAGATCCTGCGTGTCTGCCGATCCACGAGCGTCGTCTCGGTCACACCGGCGATCCGGCGCACAGAGGTTCAAGTCCTCTCTCGGACACCGGCGGTCCCGCGCCACTGGGCGGGGGCTGGTGATCAGCGCCCATCACCTCCAAGGCGAGGCCCGCCGCACGGATCACGCCCAGCGATCTCTGGCCGGACCGGGAGACCCGGAGAACCGATTGCTGTGACTCAGAGCCCGGCGCGCGCCTTCGTCCGGACGATCTTGTCGACCAGGAGATCCATCGAGCGGCAGTCATGGCCGCGGATGTGCTCGAGCGCGGCGAGGGCAGTGATTGCGACGTCGAGCAGCTCCTCCTGGACGTCGTCCATGGTGTGGCTGACGCCCTTGCGCGGGTTCTGGCCCGTGACGCCGATGTAGGCCGCGATGACCTCGCCCGCCTCCTCGCTGATCTTCGCCAGCCGCGCCCAGGTCGCGGCCTCCAAGTTGCGGCCCGCGTTCCCCTCGTCGATCCAACGGCTGACGGTGGCGAGGTCGGCGGAGATCTCCGCGGGCGTAGGGGAAGTCATGCTGCGAGGCTACCGCTGTCTGTCGTGCAGGGGCATGTCGGGAGTGGGTGGACGGGCCGGCGTGCACGGCCTGTCGCCAGGGCTGGCCGTCGCGTGCACGGAGCCCAAGAGAGGCCTGGCTGAGCGACGCCGTCCACCGGTCGAAACGTTCGATTCAACGAACGAATGCGTGCTAGAAAGAACGCGTGACCGATTCGTCGCCTACCGGAGGTCCGGTCGACCTCATCGCTGCGAACCTGCGCGCCGAGCGCGCGCGTGCCGACCTGTCGCTCAGCGCGGTGGCGCGACTCGCTGGGATCTCGAAGTCGACGCTGTCCCAGCTCGAGGCCGGTCAGGGCAACCCGTCGGTCGAGACGCTCTGGGCCGTTGCGGTGGCCCTCGAGATCCCGTTCGCCCGGCTCGTGGCCGCGCCAAGGAACCCGCTGCGGGTCGTCCGCGCGGGCGAGCGGCCCGCGATCCGGGCCGAGGAGTCCAACTACGCGGCGGCCCTCCTCGCGCCGGGGGGCCACGAGCGGCGCGACCTGTACGTCGTCAGCCTCGAGCCCGGGAGTCCCCGCCTGTCCGAGCCGCACACCCGCGGAACGGTGGAGCACGTCGTCGTGTCAGCCGGCTCCGTGCGGATCGGTCCCGCGGGGCAGCAGGTCGACCTGCTGCCGGGCGACTACGTCACATTCGCAGGCGACGTCGCACACACAGCGGAGGCCCTCGAGCCGGGAAGCTGGATCGTGCTCATGATGGAGCATCCGGGCGCATGAGCACCGACACCGCCGCGCGACCCGAGGTGAGGGCGGCCGTCCGGCAAGGGCTCTGGGTCGGCATCGCCACAGGTGCCTACGGCATCTCGTTCGGCGCCCTGTCGGTGGCCAGCGGGCTCGACGTCTGGCAGACGTGTGTGCTCAGCCTGCTCATGTTCACCGGGGGCAGCCAGTTCGCCTTCATCGGCGTCATCGGCGGTGGGGGAGCCGGTGGTGCCGCAGCAGCGACGGCGCTCCTGCTCGGCGTGCGAAACACGCTCTACAGCCTCCAGATGGCGCCCATGCTCCAGCTGCGCGGTCCGCGTCGACTCGCCGCCGCGCAGGTGACGATCGACGAGTCGGTCGCGGTGTCGCTCGCCCAACCCGACGCCGCATCCAGGCGTGCGGGGTTCTGGGCGGCGGGCGTCGGCGTATTCGTCTTCTGGAACCTCGCAACCCTGGGAGGAGCGCTGCTCGGCGACGTCCTCGGCGATCCCCGACGGTGGGGGCTGGACGGAGCCGCCGCTGCCGCGTTCGTCGCCCTCCTCTGGCCACGTTTGCGGGAGCGGCGGGCGCAGGCGATCGGCGTGGTCGCCGCCGTCGTCGCGGTGGTCCTCGTCCCGCTGGCCCCGGCCGGCCTGCCGATCCTCGCCGCGGGTGCCGCTGCGGCAGTCGTCGCCTGGTGCCAGCACAGAAGCGCGAAGGCGGCCCGCGCATGACGCTGTGGATCTGGGTCGGGGTCGCGGCGCTGGCCTGCTTCGCCCAGAAGCTGGTCGGCTATCTCATCTCGCCCAAGGCGTTGGACAACCCACGCGTCGCCGAGACGGCAGGGGGAGTCACCGTCGGCCTGCTCGCCGCCCTTGTCGTGACGCAGACGTTCGCCTCCGGCTCCGCCTTGACGGTAGACGCCCGGCTAGCGGCGGTGGCTGTGGCCGCCGTCGCGCTATGGCTGCGGGCGCCCTTCATCGTGGTCGTCCTGCTTGGTGCCTTGACGGCCGCGCTGCTTCGCGCCCTCGGCTGGGCCGCCTGAGGCTGCTCCCGTCCTCACGCCGACGGACGGCACCCGCACCCCGCTCGGCGGCGTGGGTCGCGCGATGGCAGGAGGACTTTTCCGGACTCGTTGCGTCAGGAGGCTGGTGGGATCGTTGGCAGGATGAACGAACCCGGAAAAGTGCTCATCGCACAGACGCGACCTGCTGCGTGGCCAGGACCCGAAGGGCGTCCGGGGCGACACGCTCGAGGATCGCGTCGCCGATGGCCGTCAACTGGTCGAGCTGCTCCGGGGTCAGCGCGTCGATGATCGACTCGCGCACCGTCGTCACGTGACCGGGGGCCGCGTCGACGACGACGTCCCAGCCCGCGTCGGTGAGCCGCGCATTTGTGGCCCGCGCGTCGCTCGGATCGGGGAACCGCTCGACGAGGCCACGCTTCTCCAAGCGGCTCACGACGTGCGAGAGCCGGGGGAGCGTGCCGCGGGTCCGGCTGGCGAGCGAAGACATCCGCAGCGTCCGCTCGGGCGCCTCAGACAGCATGGCGAGGACCCAGTACTCGAAGTGAGAAAGGCCGGAGTCGCGCTTCAACTGGGTCTCGAGCACCCCTGGTACCAGCTCGATTACCGATGCAAGGCGAACCCACGCCTGCATCTCCTGGTCATTCAGCCACTTCGTCATCCAACGATTCTATCCAATGCTTGACTCTACAAGTAACCCGTGTAGGATAGTTGTAGCAACAACGGATGAGGAGAGAACATGAGCAAGGTCACCATCATCGGCGGCGGCAACATGGGCAAGGCCATCTCGGAGCTCGTCACCAAGGGCGGCAACACCGTGGAGATCCTGACTCGCAGCGACGCCTCCACCGCGGTCACCGGGGAGATCGTCGTCCTGGCCGTCCCCTACGGCGCACTCGGCGAGATCGTTGCCCAGCGCGGTGACGAGCTGGCGGGCAAGGTCGTCGTCGACATCACCAACCCCCTCGACTTCCAGACTTTCGACGGCCTCGTCGTCCCTGCCGACGGGTCCGCCGCGGCCGAGCTCGCCGCGAAGCTTCCCCGGGCGAAGGTCGTCAAGGCCTTCAACACCAACTTCGCCGCGACGCTGGGCACCGGCAAGGTCGGCGAGAACACCACCACCGTGCTGGTGGCCGGTGACGACGCCGACGCCAAGCAGGGCGTCGTGTCCTTCGTGAAGGCCGCCGGCCTGAACGCGCTGGACGTCGGATCCCTGAAGCGGGCCCGCGAGCTCGAGGCCATCGGCTTCACCCAGCTCGTGCTCGCCGGTTCCGAGCAGATCGGTTGGACCGGCGGCTTCGCCGTCGTCGCCTGACCGACCCGCAGACACGACGACGCCCGCTCACTTGGGGGGAGCGGGCGTCGACGCGTCTACTCAGAGGAAAAGCGGCACCAGGATCATCAGGAACACGAGCAGGAGCGGAATCCCCAACATGAGGAGCAGGCCGAGCAGGCCAGGCTTCTTCTGCGGGGTGAAGCCGATGTTCCCCTTACTTGCGAACTGGTGCAGCGGCGCCGCGTAGTAGACCTCGACCATCTGGCCCGGCTGGATGCTGAAGTCGATGTCGGCGTCGCCGTAGCGCTTCATCCACTGGCCGTGCGCGTGCAGGCGGTGGGTGCCCGCCGGGACGGGGAAGTCGAAGGTGCCTGAGCCGCTCGTGACGTGGAGGCGCTGACCGTTGAGCGTGACGGTGGGCGCGACCATCGAGCTGGTCATGACGTTGCCCGGCATGATGAAGCGCAGCACGCCCATGCCTGCAGGCAGGCCGGGTCCGTGTTGCATCGGCGCAGGAGCGTTGCCGCCCTGCCACTGGCCCGGCGCAGCCTGCGAAGCGGGTGCGTAGCCGCCCTGCCACTGCTCGGGAGGGCCCTGCGGCGCGGGTGCGTAACCCTGGTAGCCCTGTCCGGGCTGCCCGTACTGGCCGTTGTCGTGGGGAGTCGTCATGGCGTCAGCGTAAACGAGACAACGGTCGCCGGCCAGCATCGTCTGCGGACGGTCCTTGAGCCGGAACCGTCGACGGCCGCCCCAACGGATGGGGCCGTCGCAGGAGGAGCGGGTCAGTGCCTGTCGTCGCGGAGGTCGTCGGCGATCTCGCTGACGATCGGCTCCGCCGCGGCCTGCTCGTCGGCCACGACGGTGCGGGCCCCCGCCTCCGAGGCACTTGGCTCCGGGCGAAGAGGATCGGGCTTCGACGAACCGGAGACCGGCGCCGCCAGGGTGGGCGACGGGCGTCCCGGCACCCCGCTCGACGGCTCGACGGGCACGTCAGCGGCCTTCGGATGCTCGACGTCGTCGTGCTTCTTCCCGAACGGAAGAAGATGCATGACCACGACGGCGATCGCGCCGACGACGAGGCCGAGGACCGCCGAGAAGAAGGTGTTGACGAGCCAGCCGACGAAGCCGCCCGCCGCGCCGGCGGCGGCGACCTCGAGATGGTGCACGAAATCGTAGATGGGATGGAACCCGAGGTCGTCCATGCCGACGAGCAGGATGTGGCCGCCCACCCACAGCATCGCCGCCGTGCCGACGACACCCAGCACCTTGAGCACGATCGGCATGGCCTTCACCAGGCCCTGGCCGAGCTTGCGGGTGTTCTCGCGCGTCGAGAGCTTGAGGCCGACGTCGTCCATCTTCACGATGCCCGCCACGACGCCGTAGACCAGCGCGGTGATGGCGATGGCGACGATCACCAGCGCACCTGCGCGCAACCAGAAGCCGAGGTCGGTCAGCTCGTTCAGGGAGATCACCATGATCTCGGCAGACAGGATGAAGTCGGTGGTGATGGCGCTCTTGACCATGGTGTTCTCATGGTCGGCGCCCTTGACGACGGCGGGTGCCTCCTGCGACTTGCTGTGTCCGCTGACCGCCTCCCAGATCTTCTCCGCGCCCTCGTAAGAGAGGTAGAGGCCGCCGCACATCAGCAGCGGCGTGAGCGCCCAGGGCAGGAACTGGCTCAGCAGCAGGATCACAGGCAGGATGATCGCCTTGTTCAGCAGCGAGCCCTTCGCTATGCGCCAGATCACCGGCAGTTCGCGGGCGGGCGTGAAGCCCTGCATGTACTGGGGGGTCACGGCCGCGTCGTCGACGACAACGCCCACGGCCTTCGTCGATGCCCGTCCGGCCGCGGCCGCGATGTCGTCCACCGAGGAAGCGGTGGCGCGCGCGATCGCCGCGATGTCGTCAAGGAGTGCTGCAAGTCCGCCGGCCATGGGTGCCTTTCTCAGGGGTGGAACGGGCAAATTCTACGGGCTGAACTGGCTCATGCCTCATCATCGCCGGTATCCGGTGCGCCCGAGTGGGCTCGCCCTCCGCAGGAGCGCCGGAAGGCTCGATGCGCGACCCCCGCGCCGTCGGCCGACGCGACGTCGTCAGCGCGCCAACTCGACCCAGCGCGAGAGCACCGGTTCGAGCCGACCGTGCAGTCGGAGCGTGGCAAGGTCATCGCCGCGGGTGAGGCCGTCGTTGACGATGATGATCTCGCGACCCTCGCGCGCCGAGCGGCGCAGGAAACGCAACCCGCTCATCACCGTCAGGCTCGTGCCGAGCACGACAAGCACGTCCGCCGTGTCGAGCAGGTGGTTGGCACGCACCACCGTCTCCCGGTGCGCGTTCTCGCCGAAGAAGACGACATCGGGCTTCAGCATCCCGTCGCAGGCGGGGCAGTCGGGATAGTCGAAGTCGGAGGTGCGGTCGACCTCGGCGTCGCCGTCGGGGGCGGTGCGGGCGTCGATCGCGAGCGAGTCGAGCTCGCGGGAGAACCGCGGGTTGATCTCCAGCAGCCGCTCCTGCAGATCAGAGCGCGAGAACAAGCGCCCGCAGCACAGGCAGGCGACCCGGTCGAGGGTGCCGTGCAGGTCGACGACCGGGCTCGACCCGGCGCGCTGATGCAGCCCGTCGACGTTCTGGGTGACCACCCCGGTCAGCGGGGTCAGCCGACCGAGCTCCGCGAGGGCTCGGTGGCCTGCGTTGGGTCGCGCCTGGCCGAAGGCCCGCCATCCGACGGTGCTGCGCGCCCAGTAGCGGCGCCGGCTGAGATCGGAGGAGACGAACTCCTGGAACGTCATCGGCGAACGCGGCACCGCATTCCTGCCCCGGTAGTCGGGCAGGCCGGAGTCGGTGGACATGCCCGCCCCCGTGAGCACCATCGTCGGTCGGCCGCGGAAGAGTTCGAAGGCGGCCGTGACGTCGTCATCGTGCGAGATCCGGCCGAACGCGCCCTCGCCCGGTCCCCAGGCAGAGGTGTCGGCCATCACGACGGCGTCCTCGCGGGCCGTGCGGAACCAGCCGCCGACGTCGCCTGGCGCGTTGCTCATCGGCCCTCCTTCCACGACAGCCAGGATAGACAGCGCCATGGCCGCCCGAGCAGCGATCGCCGCCGATCATCGGGCCTCGTGCTGGAACCGGGCCGGTCGTGCGCAATTGTGGAGGAATGCAGCAGAGGTTCAGGAAGACCGGATCACGGCGGGCCATCTCCACCGAGGCGGCCAGCCTGCACTGGTTGGCCGAGGCCGAGCCTGACGGTGGAGCCGCCGTGGCGGAGCTGGTCGAGGTCGGCGACACGTGGCTCGAGACGGTGCTGCTCGACCCGGGTGCACCGAGCCGGGAGGACGCCGCAGAGTTCGGCCGACGTCTTGCGCGCACGCACGCGGCCGGAGCCAGCTGGTGGGGCGAGGCGCCGCCGGGCATGGATCCCGCCGATCTTGCGACGGCGAATCTTCCGACGCCGGCAGCGGTCGAGCCCGTCTGGGACGACTTCAGCAGCTACTACGCGGAGGGTCGGCTGCGGCCCTATGTCGACCTGGCGCGCTCCCTCGACGCCGACGACAGGGCGCTGCTGCACCGTGCCTGCGACGTCGTCGCGACCGGACGCTTCGACTCACCCCAGCCCGGACTCTGCGGCGAGGTGGCGCGGATCCACGGCGATCTCTGGGGCGGCAACGTCGTCTGGGCCGATGGAGGGGACCGGGTCGTCGGCACCCTGATCGACCCGTGCGCCAACGGTGGACACGCAGAGACTGACCTGGCCGAGCTGGGGCTGTTCGGCTCGTCGCACCTCGAAGCGACCCTCGCGGGCTACGCGGAGGTCAGCCCCCTTGCCGACGGGTGGCGCGGGAGGGTGCGGTTGCACCAGTTCCACATGGTGCTGGTCCACGCCGTACTGTTCGGCGGGGGCTACGTGGGCGACGCGCTGCGCACCGCCCGGGACCTTCTCCGCTGAGCAGTGGCGGCAGGGTCGCCCCGCGTCTTCCCCGTTCCTTGAGCAGGGCCCTTTCGACGACGCCTGGCGCGACTTCGTCGGCCGAGGCTGCTCAAGGAACGGGAGAGGGATCTGTGGTCGTGGCTGGGGTCTTTCGACGACGCCTCGCGCGACTTCGTCGGCGGAGGCTGCTCACGGAACGGAGGTGATGCTCTGCGCGGCTTGGTCGGCGGGGTGCCGAAGCAACGGATGGGACGACGCCTTGCTCGAGGTCGGCGGGGGCTTCTCGAGGAATGACAGTGGAATCCCGCTCAGCGGAGGCGCGCCTCGCCGACCGCAGGCCCGGTGACCCTGTGCGGGGGATCGCCACGACGTGCCGCCGGTGGGACTCTCGAACCGGCTCGACATCCACGAGGGTCACCGAAGGGTCAGCCGGTGGGGCGATGACGCAACGCTCCGCGATGTGGGAAACGGAGCGCCAACGGCGATCCGGCGCCCCACCCCAGCCCTCCAGTCGTCCCGGCTTCTCTCCCACATTTCCAGTCGGGGCGGCTGGAGGCCGGGGAAGCCGGCCGCAAGGGGCTTCCCACCTTCCGGCCAGGTTTCCCGACCCCTTTCGCGCGCGTACGCGAGCGCAGCGCTACGGTGCCCTCATGACCGCAGCGCCGCAACCATCCTCAACGCGGAGCCGACGCCCCAGTCTGCTCCTCCTCATCGTCATCGCCATCGCGCTCGGCGTGGTGTGCGGGTTGTTCTTCCCCGACTGGCTGACGAGCGTCTTCGTCACCTTCAACGGCCTCTTCGGGCAGTTCCTCGGTTTCGCCATCCCGCTGATCATCGTCGGGTTGATCGCCCCGGCGATCGCCGACCTCGGTCGCGGCGCGGGCAAGTGGCTTGCGATCACGGCCGCAGTGGCCTACCTCTCGACGGTGATCGCGGGCCTGATGGGCCTGACGGCGTCGATGGCGATCCTCCCGCGGGTCCTCCCTGCGGAGCGGCCCGACGCGCTGACCAACCCGGAGGAGTCGCTGCTGACTCCCTACTTCTCGTTGGAGATCCCACCCCTGTTCGGCGTGACCAGCGCCGTTGTGCTCGCCTTCGTGATCGGCGTCGCGCTGACGGTGATCGACGGCAACGTGCTGCGCCGCGGCTTCATCGAGTTCCGTGACCTGGTGAACTGGATGATCACCAAGATCATCATTCCGCTGCTGCCGATCTACATCTTCGGCATCTTCCTCAACATGACCCAGGGCGGCCAGGTGGCCACCGTCATCGCCACCTTCCTCGGCGTCGTCGTGTTCGTGTTCATACTGACCTGGATCATGCTGCTGCTGCAGTTCACCGTCGCCGGACTGTTCACCGGGAAGAACCCGATCAAGATGCTCGGCACCATGCTCCCCGCCTACGCGACGGCGCTCGGCACCTCCTCCTCAGCGGCGACGATCCCGGTCACGCTGCGCCAGGCGATCAAGATGGGCGTCAGCCAGCCCGTCGCCGCGTTCACCGTCCCGCTGTGCGCCACCATCCACCTGGCCGGCTCCATGATCAAGATCACGTGCTTCTCCATCGCGGTGATGATGCTCTTCGGCATCGAGATCAACTGGGGCCTGATGATCGGCTTCATCTTCATGCTCGGCATCATGATGGTCGCCGCTCCCGGCGTCCCCGGCGGCGCGATCATGACGGCCGCCGGCCTGCTCAGCTCGATGCTCGGGTTCAACGAGGCCCAGGTCGGCCTCTTGATCGCCACCTACATCGCGATCGACTCGTTCGGCACCGCGACGAATGTCACCGGAGACGGCGCGATCGCGGCCATCATGGACAAGCTGATCAACCGCTCGAAGGGCCAGAACGAGCTGGCCACCGAGGCGGCCACCGTCGAGGAGCGCGTCTAGGACGGTGCTGAATAACCCGCGCGTCGCGGGGTGCTGATCGGGGTGGGCTTGCGATCCTTGTTTCATGCAGGGTGAGGCTGATCGGCAGCGGGAGCTGTTGGACGTGGAGGCGTTGGCGGGACATCTGTTGGTGCCGGGGAGCGTGTTCGCGTTCCTGGCCGAGCACCGGTTGCGGTTGTTCCCGCCGGAGCTGTTCGCCGACCTGTTTCCCTCGGGGCGGGGTCGGCCCTCGATCCCGCCAGAGGTCATCGCCTCGGTGCTGGTGCTGCAGTCCTTGTACGGGCACTCTGACAGGGAAGCGGTCGAGGCGCTCACGTTCGACCTGCGCTGGAAGGCCGCGTGCGGGTACGCGGTCGACGGGGCCGGGTTCCACCCTTCGACGTTGACGTACTGGCGTAAGCGGCTGGCCGCCAGCGAACGTCCGGACCGGATCTTCGAGGCGGTCCGCGAGGTCGTCATGGCTACCGGTGTCCTGTCGGGCAAGACGCGGCGGGCGTTGGACTCCACGGTGCTCGACGACGCGGTCGCCCGGCAGGACACGGTCACCCAGCTGATCGCCTCGATCCGCCGGGTCGGCCGCGACGTGCCGGGCGCGCACGCACTGGTGGTCCAGGAGTGCACCCGGTTGGCCGAGGTCACCGGCGGTGACTACACGGTCGCTGGCAAGCCGCGGATCGCCTGGGAGGACGAGGCCGCCCGGACCGAGCTGGTGAGCGCACTGGTGGGCGACGCCCTGGCCCTGCTGGCCGCTCTCGACGCCGCCCACCACGACGAGCACGGCGACCCGGACGGCCTGGCGCTGCTGTCCGAGGCGGGTGGGAAACCGGCCGAGGCCCTCGCGCTGCTGGCGTTGGTCGCCGGGCAGGACGTCGAGCCGGCGGAGGGTTCCGACGGCACCGACGGGCGGTGGCGCATCGCCCGCAAGACCGCGCCGGACCGGATGATCTCCACCGTCGACCCCGATGCCCGGCACGCGCACAAGACCCGCGAACGGCGTCAGGACGGGTTCAAGGCCCATGTCGTCGTCGAGCCGGACACCGGGCTGATGACGATGGTGAAGCTGACGAAGACCAACGGGGCCGAGCACTCCGACGCCGCGGTGGGTGCCGACCTGGTCACCACCGACTCCACCCTCACCGCCACCCCTGACGCGCCGGTGCAGGTGCTCGGCGACTCCGCCTACGCCTCCGGTGACATGCTGGCCACGCTCGATGCCCGCAAGTGGGAACCGGTCCTCAAACCCTGGCCGCTGCGGCCGGCTGTCGAGGGCGGGTTCACCCTGGACGACTTCATCCACGACCCGGTCGCCGGGACGTTGACCTGCCCGGCCGGGCTCACCCGCGGCGTCAGTGCCAAGGGCAAGGTGACCTTCGGCGCCGCGTGCGCCGGCTGTCCGCTGCGGCAGCGGTGCACCACCGCCGAACGTGGCCGCAAGGTCACCCTGGGTGAGCACCACCAGCTCCAACGACAGCACCGCGAACGAGCCACCGACCCGGACTTCCAGGCCGTCTACCGACGGCACCGGCCGATGGTCGAACGCTCCATCGCCTGGCTCACGCGCGGAGCACGCCGCGTGCCCTACCGGGGCGTGGCCAAGAACGACGCCTGGCTGCACCACCGCGCCGCCGGTCTCAACCTGCGACGCCTCCTCAACCTCGGGCTCACCGTCCAGGACGGGACCTGGGCCATCGCCTGAGGGTGGGACCGGGGGCCGCTGGGCCCTTGCCACGCCGCCCCGATCGAGCGCAGGATGGCCTCAGGCGGGCGGAACGACCCCGACTGTCGCACCCCAGGGTGCTGACCTCACTGCCGCAAAGACGGCCTTGGCGGCGCTCCGCCCGCCCCCCTCACGCCATACCCGCCTCAGATCACACCTTGTTCAGCGCCCTCCTAGCCCTCAGGGGTCGCGGGTCGCCGGCGGACGAAACCGGCGGCCCGTTGTCCCTGTGTGCTGAGATGGGTCCATGACGACGAACGTTGACTTCTGGTTTGATCCGATGTGCCCCTGGGCGTGGATGGCGTCGCGCTGGATGCTCGAGGTGGAGAAGGTGCGCGACGTGCACACCACCTTCCACGTGATGAGCCTCTCCGTGCTCAACGAGGGCCGCGAACTGCCTCAGGGCTACCGCGACCTCATGGACAACGGCTGGACGCCGGCCCGCGCCGCCCTGCTGGTCGAGCAGCGCCACGGCTCCGAGAAGCTTCGGGAGTTCTACACCGAGATCGGCACGCGCCTCCATCCCGGCGGCCAGAGCGTCAGCGTGGACGTGGTGCGCGACGCGTTGGACGCGGTCGGAGCCGATGCCGACATCATCGACATCGCCCAGACCGACGCGATCGACGAGGACCTGCGCCGTTCGCACCACGAGGGCATGGATCCGGTCGGTGACGAGGTCGGCACCCCCGTGATCCGCGTCAACGGGATGAGCCTCTTCGGCCCGGTCATCTCTCCCGCGCCGAAGGGCGAGGAGGCTGGAAACCTGTTCGACGGCGTCGTCAAGGTCAGCGCCTACCCGGGCTTCTTCGAGCTCAAGCGCTCACGCACCGTCGATCCCATCTTCGACTGATCCGTCCGTCGGGTCGGCCGTCGGTCGGCCCGACGCGGCCTCGGAGCGACGCGCACCCGCGGTCGTCCGCTCGCCGCGACCCCACGCGGAGGTCGCGCCCCGGTGAGGTCGTGCCCGCGGGCCCGCGTGTGGCACGAGGCATCCCGGGTCGGGATGTGCATACATCTGCCAGGAGCGTGGCACGTGCCTGTATTGGCACAGGTCTCGCCCACCGTAGGTCTGTGCCCGCCAGTCACCCGCGTCAGGGAGCCCGGGCTGCCTTGCTAGCGAACCCCGCCGTCAGGCACCCATTGGCACCAAGATATCGTCCCATCCATGGGAACTGTGCTGATCGGATACGCGACGAGGACGGGTGCCGCCCGTGACGTGGCCGAGGAAGTCGCCGGTGTTCTGCGGGCCGTCGGCCACGACGTCCGCCTCGCCAACCTGGAACAGCAGCCGCCGATCGACGGCGCCGACCTCGTGGTCGTCGGCAGCGGCATCAACGCCTCGGCCTTCTACCCCGAGGCGACCGCGTGGCTCAAGGCGAACCAGGCGGAGCTGAAGGCAACGGCCGTCGCCCTCTTCAACACGTGCCTGAACGCCGCCGACCCTGAGAAGCGCGACGCCGCGCTCGCCTACAACGACGGCGCTGTCACACGATGCGGCGCGAAAGCCAGCGCGACGTTCGGCGGACGCTACGTCCCGGCGAAGGTCGGCTGGTTCTCGAAGCTGTTCGCCAAGGCAACCGGCCAGAAGGCGCAGGACCACGTCGACGCCGCCGCAGCGAAGGCCTGGGCCCGCGACCTCCTCCCCCTGCTGGTCGGCTCGCAGGCCTGACCCGAGACCGGGCGCATGAGCGCCGCCCCTCGTCCCCTTGAGGCGGCGCTCAGCACCCAGCCTCTGCCCGACTCCGCGAGGCGGCCTCAGGCCGGCGCTTGGGGATGGAAGGATCGTCGGCATGGATCTCACCACCCTCGAACGCCTCGGCTTCCGACCCGACGATGCGGCCGCCGTCCTCGACGGCCTCGACCGACTGACCACGGCCGACCTTGCCGAGGTGGAACGTCTCGAGGGCGTGCTCCGCTCCAACATCGCAAGGGTGGAACGTCGCTTCAACCCCGTCGAGGGCCCCACGGTCGAGCATCGCCTCGGCACCGACTTCCCGCTGCTCGTCGCGCTCATCCGCGTGGCACCAGCCGTGCAGGCCGAGCTCGTGCGCCGCGGGCTCGATGACGAGACGGCGTGGCGCTCGGTCGCCGACCTCGGGCAGCAGGTCCACGTGTACCGGCTCGTCCACGGCCGCTTCGGCTTCGGAGGCCGACCGTGGGTCCCGACGAACTTCAGCGGCTCGCTGGTGTGGCTCGGCCGCCTGCAGTACACGCTGGAACCGTACGACCGTGCGCTCGGCGTCCACATCCCGGAGTCGGGCCCGCTCACCCCCAAACTGGTCGACGAGTCGCTCGAGCTGGCGAGGAGGGTAGCGCTCCGGGCTTATGGCGAGTTCGAGATCACCCGGTTCACCTGCGTCTCCTGGCTGCTCGACCCCGGCGTCAACGCGAGGCTTCCAGAGACGTCGAACGTGGCGAGGTTCGCGGCACGGTTCGAGCCCTACGGCGAGCCGGGCGACGGCACCCGCGACGCGCTGTACTTCGGGTTCCACCGCGAGACGAGGAACGCAGAGACGGTCGAGTTGGACGGCCTGCCCCAGACCTCGTCGCTGCAGCGGGCCATCGTCGCCCAACTGAGGGACGGTGGAGTCACCATCCAGCCGGGCGAGCTGCCCCTGGACGGGTGACGTCGCTGACGAGCGACCTGGGTCGTGGTCGTCGGCGCCGACCATCGGCGAGACACCTCGACATCACCAACCCCCTCGACTTCCAGGCCTTCGACAGCCTCGTCATCCCGCCTGGAGGTGGCGAGCGCGTGCACAGTTCTACCGTGATCGCGGTTCGTGCCGATGGTGGCACGCGTCGCGCTCCTCGTAGATCTGTGCACGCCTGCCGTCTTCACCAAGGTGCGCGGGACAGGCAGCCGGTGCACTCGAGCAGCGAGATCAGGAATCGCGACCTGGCCCGACTGCCGAGCCTGAGGTCGCACTTCGTCCAGGACGGTGTCCCACCGCGGCTCAGCCCTCGGCGACGGCGGCGTCGAGGAAGGCCCGCCAGCCCTCCTCGCTGGTCAGCTTCTCCCGGAGCCCCAGGTCCTCCTGCACCGAGCTGACGGCGTCGCGCGTGCGCCGATCGTAGTCGCCCGTGATCTCCACGTCGCGGCCGAAGATGTGCAGCAGGGCCCCCTGCACGACACAGGTCTGCGCGTTGGAGCGCTGGTCGAACCGGGTCGCGCCGTACCCGTTGACGCCGTTGTCGACGTGCAGATGGTTGTGGTGGGCCGCGTTGTACGGGTAGCCGAGCGTGTAGGTGAAGCGGGTGGAAAGCGAAGCGGCCAGCTTCCAGTAGGCGCGCAGGCGCTGCGGATCGTCGCCCCACTGGTCGTAGTGGCACGACACCTGGCCGTTCTCGTGCACCAGTTCCGCGATGTCGAACGCGGGGCCCGCGGCGTGCCACGACGGACACTTGTCGACATAGGCACCGAACGTCGAGACCTTTACGAGTGGGCCGAATCCGGCGGCGGCCACCCACCCACCTGCCCAACTCTCGAGCAGTTCGACGAACTTCGGGTCACAGTCGAACGACTGCTCCCTACCGTTGTCCGCGTAGACGAGCGGCGCTCCGGCCAGCGTTGCCATCTGGGTCAGGTCCTCCGGCGTGCGGCACTCCTTGGGCAATGGGTCGCCGCCGCCCGAGCAGGCCGTGAGCGGCGAGGCGGCCAGGACGAGGCCGCCGCCGAGCAGCAGCCGTCGCGAGAACCGTGAACCGGAATTCATGGAATCAGACGCTACCGGTCCGTGCAGTCGAGGGTCGTGCGACCCCGCTCCGCTCTTGCCGCCGCGGCACGAGACACTGGGCCACGATCGGGCGGCCCAGGGCCTCAGCGTCGGATCAGCGGAAGCGGACGATGTTGTTCAGCGCCATCCTGGTCTCCCAGCGGTAGCCGCGCACCCCGTTGACGGTGACGGCCGCGATCACGTCGGCCTCGGCATAGGTGCGGCAGCCGTTGCGTCCGGTCAGGGCGGGGTCGCACTCCGTGCGCCATGCGCGTCCGGAGGCATCGGTCCAGGAACCGGTGATCCCTAGCGGCGCGTCATTCGGGGCCGCCTGGGCCGTGGGCATGACCGCCCCAAGGCCGAGAGCGAGGCTCGCGCACGCGGCGACGGTCAGTGCGCGGCGGGGTCTGTTGTGGACGCTCGACATACGGGCTCCAATGCCCGGGGTCAGTTCGGGCCGGGTTTCCCGGTGGTTGCGCCATCGCGATCACCCTAGGTCGCGCCCCGACGGCGGTCATCCGCCATCCGACAAGTGCGCATGCCCATTGCACGACGACGGCCGCCCCGCTGAGCAGGGCGGCCGTCGAGGGGCGAGGTTCAGGCGGTGCGCAGCGCCTCCTTGAGCACGTCGAGTCCGACGGAGCCGAGATCGAGCGCCTTGCGGTGGAAGGTCTTCATGTCGAACGCGTCACCCGCGCGGGCTGCCGTCTCGTCGCGGGCCTGTTCCCAGAGCCGCTGGCCGACCTTGTAGGACGGCGCCTGGCCCGGCCAGCCGAGGTAGCGGTCGAGCTCGAAGCGGAGGAAGTCGGACTGCATGGCCACGTTGTCCTGGAGGAACGCCCAGGCGTTGTCGGCGTTCCAGGTGCCCCCGCCGTCGGGTAAGTCCTTGCCGAGGTGCACACCGATGTCGAGCACGACGCGGGCGGCGCGCAGGCGCTGCGAGTCGAGCATGCCCATCCGGTCGCCCGGATCGTCCTGGAAGCCGAGGTCGGCCATCAGCCGCTCCGCGTACAGCGCCCAACCCTCGCCGTGGCCCGAGACCCAGCACAGCAGGCTGCGCCACTTGTTCAGGTCCTTCGCCCGGTAGACGGCCTGGCCGATCTGCAGGTGGTGGCCTGGGATGCCCTCGTGGAAGACGGTGGTCTTCTCCTGCCAGGTGGAGAAGGTCTCGACGCCCGGCGGCACCGACCACCACATGCGTCCCGGTCGCGAGAAGTCGGCCGACGGGCCGGTGTAGTAGATGCCGCCGTCCTGCGTGGGTGCGATGCGGCACTCGAGGCGGCGCAGCTCCTCGGGGATGTCGAAATGGCGCCCGGCGAGCGCCTCGATCGCGGCGTCGGAGGTCTCCTGCATCCACCGCTGCAGCGCGTCGGTGCCGTGCAGTTGACGCGTGATGTCGGCGTCGAGCTTCGCGATCGCCTCCGGCGTCGTGGTGCCGTCGCCGTAGAGCTGGTGCGCGATGTCGTCCTGTTCGGCGAGGATCTTCGCCAGCTCCTCACGGCCCCATTCGTAGGTCTCATCGAGGTCGACGGCGGCGCCGAGGAAGCTGCGCGAGAAGCGCTGGTAGCGCTCGCGGCCCACCGCGTCCTTCTCCGGGGCGCGGTCGTGCAGCTCGCTGAGCGCGACGGCGAGCCGCTTGTACGCGGCCCGGGCGGCGTCGGAACCGCGGGTGAGGTCGGCCGCGAGCGAGTCAGGCACCTCGGCCGAGGCGGCGAAGGCGGCCCAGAAGCCGTCGGGGCCAGCCAGTTCGCGGGCCTGGTCGATGCCGATGTCGATCTGACGGCGTGCGGGGAACGGGCCGTCGGCGTCGGCGGCAGCCTTGCGCAGCGACTCGATGTAGCCGTCGACCCCGACGGGGACGGCGTCCATGCGTGCGGCGATGGTGGCCCAGTCGTCCTCGGTTGCGGTGGGCATGAGGTCGAAGATCGCGCGGATCGACTGCAGCGGCGAGGCGAGGTTGTTCAGCTCCGCGTAGCTCTCGCCCGCGTCGTGCAGTTCGAGGTCGAGGGAGAGCCGCTCGATCATGGCGGCCTTCGTCACCTCGTCCACGGCGTCGACGGTCTCGGCTGCCTCGACCTCGCGGAGGGTCTTGCGCGTGGCCTCGGCGATGGCGTCACGACCCTCAGGGGAGTAGTCGTCGATGGCGCGCTCGTCGCCAGGCAGGCCGAGCTGGGTCGCCGTCATGGGGCTGAGCGAGGCGATCGTGTCGACGTAGTCGTCGGCGATCCTGTCCAGGGGAGTGGCGCTGCGCGCCGGGGTCTCAGTCATGTCTCGACGCTAGCACCGGTGGCACGGCCGGCGTCAGCGGGTCGATGCCGACGGCGAGGACCGCGCTTTTCGTTCCTTGAGCAGCCTCCGCCGACGGAGTCGTGCGAGGCGTCCCGTCTCCGTTCCTTGAGCAGCCTGGGCGCCGCCGCACCTCGGGTCAGTCCTCGGAGAGCATGTCCCTGACGAGCGGGACGACCTCGGTCGCGTACAGGTGGATCGTCTCGAGCAGCGCCTCGTGCGACAGGCGACCGGTCGAGACCTTGAGCTGGTACCGCTCAGCGCCAAGCGCCTTCACGCCTGCGGCGATCTTGCGCGCCGCCGTCTCGGGGGAGCCGACGACCATCGAGCCGTGGTCGGCCTCCTGCTCGAAGTGCGACCGGTCCATCCGGCCCCAGCCGCGCTCGGCCCCGATCCTGCGGGACTGCTCGAGCCACGGCGTGTACAGCCGCTCCCTGGCCTGGTCGTCGGTCGGCGCGATGTGGCCGTAGGTGTGGTAGCCGATCGGCTGCGGCTCCTTGCCGAACTCCTCGAGGGCCCGACGGTGCAGCTCGGCGAACGGGGCGAACCGCTCGACGGGGCCGCCGATGATCGCCAGCATCAGGGGCAGCCCGTAGGACGCGGCGCGCACCACCGACTGGGGGGAGCCGCCGACGGCGACCCACGTCTTCAGCGGGCCGTCGGCCAGCTTCGGGTACAGCTCGACGTCGAGGAGGTCCTGGGTCAGCTTGCCCTTCCAGGTGATCCGCTCGCCCTGGATCAGCTTCGCGAACAGCTCGAGCTTCTCCTCGAACAGGTCCTCGTAGTCCTGCAGGTCGTAGCCGAACAGCGGGAACGACTCGATGAACGAGCCGCGCCCGACGACCGCCTCCGCGCGGCCACCGCTGATCGCGTCCAGCGTGGAGAAGCGCTCGAAGACGCGGACCGGATCGTCGGAGGAGAGCACAGTGACGGCGGTCGCGAGCTTGATCCGCTCGGTCCGCGCGCCGATCGCGGCGAGCACCATCTCAGGCGACGAGATGGCAAAGTCGTTGCGGTGATGCTCGCCGACCCCGATCACGTCGAGCCCGAGGCTGTCCGCGAGGACCGCCTCCTCGATGACGTTGCGCACGACGGCGTCGCCGGGCAGCAGGTCGCCGTTGGTGTCAGCGGTGATGTCGCCGAAGGTGTCGATGCCGAATTGCACGTCCATGGCCAGCTCCTAAGCAATTGAACTCTCAACTATCAGTGTAGCTTCCCCGGCCATCCATGTCCCGATTTGATAAACTCGGCCTCGGCGACCCGCCCCGGACGACGGATCAGTACCCGGTGAAGACAAGACTGGCCAACCTCTGAACCAGGAGAACTGTCTTCGAATGGATTGGGTCATCCTCATTGCGTCGGGCGTGCTGGAGGCCGTGTGGGCCACGGCGCTCGGACGCTCCAACGGATTCAGGAAACTCGTGCCGACGATCATCATCGTGATCGCCGCCATCGGAAGCCTCGGCGGACTGGGCATCGCCCTGCACACCCTCCCCACCGGCACCGCCTATGCGGTCTGGACGGCGACCGGAGCGTCGCTGACCGTCCTGTGGGCATGATCACCGGCACCGAGAAGGCGAGTGTGGTCAAGGTTGTGCTCCTCGCGGGCATCGTGACCTGCGTCGTCGGGCTGAAGGTGCTGGCATGAGTGGCACCAGGCACGTCATCCCCCGCAGCCTCGCCTGGCCGGTGCTGCTGATCAGTGCCGTCCTCGAGGCCGTGTGGGCCAACGCCCTGTCGGCGAGCAAGAGCTTCTCCGAGCCGGTGCCCACCGTGATCTTCCTCGTGGCGACGATCGCCTCGCTCGCCGGCCTGTCGCTCGCCATGGCGCACATCCCGACCGGAACGGCCTATGCCGTCTGGACCAGCGTCGGCACGGTGCTCACCGTCGGGTACTCCGTGGCGATCCGCGCCGAGGGCATGTCCTGGCTCAGGGCCCTGTTCCTGGCCGGCATCCTCGGCTGTGTGATCGGGCTCAAACAGCTCGACTCAAAGGAGCCCGACCCCGAGCCGGCTGCGGGCGAGGAGCCGTCCGCCTGAGCGGATCGGGTGCTAGGTTCACGGGCATGTTCATCGTTCTGCAGGTCGTCTATCTCGCGCTCTTCGTAGTCGGGGTGATCCGGAGCCGGGGCATCTCGCGGATCCTGCTCGCGGTCTGGGTCGTCGTCTCGGCGATCGCAACGGTGATCAACATCCTCGCCCCGCAACTGGTCGGCGGAATCGGCATCTCCGGCTTCGGGATCATCAGCTTCGGCGTCAACTTCATCGGCACCGTCCTGCTGGCGATGGCCCTGATCCTCGGGCGTCCCGGGTACCACGGGGAGGACGACCGGCCGCGCTACCCGGGAGCGCCGACGGTGTACGGGCAGCAGAACCACCCCGGCCTCGCGCAGCCCGGTCGGTACGGGGACCAGCCCTACGGCTTCTACGAACAGCCACGCTCCTTCGGCTCGGCGGGCGATCCGTACGGCGTCCCCGATGATCGAGGCGACGTCCGCCCCTGAACCCCGCCTCTTCGGCCCCGCAGATCGCTGCGGGGCCGTTGTGCCTGCTGGCCGCCGTCCAGCCACTGGCCGCGGCCGTCCAGACGCATGAGGCAACCAAAGCTTTCGCAGACACCCGAGCCTGACCGCGTCGACCTGCCCTCCATTGGCGGGCGATGGTGGCCGCACCCGGTGTTAGGTTGCCTCCATGCACCTGAACACGGAATGGCTGAACCTGCTGCCGACGATCCTCACCAAGGTGGTGTTCGTTGCCCTCTTCGTCGTCGCGATCGTCCGCAGCCGTGGGGTGGCGCGGGTTCTGCTCGCGATCTGGACGATCACCTCGACCGTCGGCACGTTCCTGGGCATCTTCGCGCCGCAGCTGTTCGCGAGCCTCGGGTACGCAGGCCCCTCGTTCGTGTTGGGGCTCCTCGGCATGGTCAACGCCGTCCTGCTCGGCCTCGTGCTCATCATCGGCCGACCCGGCTACCGCGGCGAGGACGATCGGCCCGCCTACCCGGGCCAGCCCTATCCTCCCGCCGGCTACCCCGGTAACCCCGGCCAGCCTTACTGAGCGGAGGCCGCGTTACCACCACTGGACCGCGGGCCTGCACCCCGAGCTGACTCAACGGACGCGCTCCGGCCCTTCGGGCGCCGACGGGATGCCCCCGGGCGTCATCGCAAGAACTCTCCGGGACAGCGAGACCCGTCGGATGCCGTGGTCACCAGGAGGCCAGCCGGGGAAGTCAACACCGTTGACCCGCGGAGCGGGCCTGGCCTGCGCGCCCTGAGCCAGAAGTCAACGGTCGTTGACTTGTTGTGGAAGCGGGTGGACCCTGAGTGCCATGCGAGCCATGATCATCAAGGAGTTCCGGGAGCTGGGACGCGACCGCCGCACGCTTGCGATGGCGGTGATGATGCCGATCGTCCTGCTGTTGCTCTTCGGGTACGCCGCGAACTTCCAGGTCGACGACATCCCCACGGCGGTCATCGGCGAGCACGCCCAGCAGGTCTCGGACACGCTGCCCGAACTGTTCGACGTGCGCGACGACGTCGAGGGCGACGACCCGGAGACCATGCTGCGCGAGAACCGCGTGGACGCCGTGGTCGACAGCTCGCAGCGGCCCGTGAAGGTCTATCTCGACGGCTCGGCACTGTTCGTCTCCCAGTCGGCGCAGCTCGCGATCGGACGCAGCGGAGGGGCGCTCGAGTCGGAGGTGCTGTTCAACCCTGACCTCGAGACCTCCTGGGTGATCGTCCCGGCCATCATCGGGCTGGTCATGGCCCTGATCGGCACCATGATCACCTCGCTCGGACTGGTCCGGGAGAAGGAGTCCGGCACGCTCGAACAGTTGGCCGTGATGCCGATCCGGCCTTCGGCGGTCATCCTCGGCAAGATCGCCCCGTACTTCACGATCGCCCTGATCGACATCACGATCATCACCCTGCTTGGCATCTGGCTGTTCGGGGTCCCGTTCAACGGGCCGATCTGGGTGTTCGCGCTGGGCGCCGTCGCATTCCTGTGCGTCGTGCTCGGCCTCGGCATCCTCTCCTCGACGATCTCCTCGACCGCCGGCCAGGCCATGCAGACCGCCCTGTTCTTCATGCTCCCGCAGATCCTGCTTTCGGGGATGATCTTCCCGCTCGAGGCCATGCCATGGGCGATCCGCTGGATCGGGCAACTGCTTCCGCTGACCTATTTCATCAATGTCTCGCACGGGGTCCTGCTCCGCGGGGCCGGGATCGCACAGGCGTGGCCGAGCATCGTCGTCCTCGCGGCGATGGCCCTGTTCGTGCTGACCGCGTCGACGCTGCGCTTCCGCGCGATGATCGCGCCCCGCAGAACCCGCGCCCGGAGTCCGCGGCATGCGAAGGCCGCCTGATGTTCGGGGCAGAAGACCTGACGGTCGTGCTTGACGGGGTGACCGCCCTCGACGGCGTCTCGATCGGGGTGCCTCCCGGGGTCGTGACGACGGTGGTCGGTGGCGACGGCGCCGGGAAGTCCACCCTGCTCCGCAGCCTCGCAGGACTCGTGCGTCCAACCTCCGGCACCGTCAACGCGCCGAGCGGGAGGGGCCGCGCGCTGCTGCCCGCGACCGCGGGTTCCTGGACGAACCTCACCGTCACGCAGAACCTCGACTTCGCCGCGCGGGTCGCGAAGGTGAAGGCCCCGGGCAGGATCACGGAGCTGATCGAGCGGGCCGACCTCACGGCCGCCCGGGATCGACTCGCCTCCCAGCTTTCCGGGGGCATGCGGCGCAAGCTCGGGGTGATCATGGCGCTGCTCGCACAGCCCGAGCTGCTGCTCCTCGACGAGCCCACCACCGGCGTCGATCCGGTCAGCAGGGTCGAGCTCTGGTCGCTGATCTCGCACGCGGCGGCCGAGGGAGCGGCCGTGCTGACGGCCACGACCTACCTGGACGAGGCGGAGCGGGCCGCGACGGTCACCGTCCTGCACGAGGGACGGGTGCTGCTCGCCGGTGCACCCGCAGAACTCATCGACGCGGCACCGGGTCGGTTCTGGGTCGACGCCGCCCCCTCGGAGGCACGTACCTGGCGGCGCGGGCGGCGCTTCCACCACTGGGCCGAGACGGCACCGCCCGGCGCCGCAACGATCCGCCCCGATCTGCACGATGTCGTGATCGCCGCCTCGCCCCGGTCGACATCCTCGACGGCCGAGAGCGGGCCGGTCAGGCCCGCGACCGGAGCGCCACCACTGGTGGAGGCCCGCTCTGTGGGGAAGCGGTTCGGCGACGTCGACGCCGTGTCCGGGGTCGACCTGGAAGTCCGGCCGGGGGAGATCGTCGGCCTGCTCGGCGCGAACGGGGCGGGCAAGACGACGCTGATGCGCTGTCTGCTCGGCATCGTCTCCCCGACATCCGGGACCACCGAACTCTTCGGCGATTCGCCGTCCCGCCGGAACCGCGCCAGGCTCGGCTATGTGCCGCAGGGCATGGGGCTCTACCGCGACCTGACCGTCGACGAGAACGCCGCCTTCTCGGCCGCCGCTTACGGGTCGACCCCTCCTGACCTCGACGACGACCGCCTGATCGAGCGGGTACCCCTCGGTGAGCAGCGGCGCGTCGCGTTCGACATCGCCACCGCGCACCGACCCGAGCTCCTGATCCTCGACGAACCGACCTCCGGCGTCTCCGCCACCGAGGCCGCCAGCCTGTGGGACGCGGTAGGCGCCCAGGCGGAACGGGGCGTCGGCGTGCTGGTGACCACCCACAACATGAGCGAGGCGGCCCAGTGTGACAGGCTCGTCCTCATGGTCGACGGTCTGGTCGCGGCACAGGGGTCGATGGCCGACATCCTGGGCGGTGCACAGGTCGTCATGGTCGAGACTGGCGACTGGCAGGCGGCTTTCGACCGGCTCTCGGCCGCCGGCCTCCCGGTCAGCCTGGCAGGCACGACCGCCCGGGTGCTCGTCGATGACGAGCCTGCGGTGCGGGCGGCGCTCGGGGACCTGCAGGCACGGGTCGGCAGCGCCGCCGCCACCCTTGACGAGAGGATGGCGATGCTCCGATGACCGGCCACACCGGGCGCAGGCCCGGCCCGACGACGACCCGCGAGGACATCCTCGACGCCGCAACCGAGACCTTCCTCGATGGGCAGCTCGAACACGCCTCGATGCGCAGGATCGCCCAGCGTGCCGGGGTCGACCCCGCGCTGATCTACCGCTTCTTCGCGAGCAAGGATGCCCTCTTTGACGAGGTCGTCAGGCGCGAGTTCGGCGCGGTGATCCCCGTGGACCGGCCGGTGCGCGACGGTCGCGAGGTGATCACCCTCGCGCTCGACCTGTGGGAGAGCAGGCAGCGGCGGACCCTCGGGCTCGGCGCGATCCGTGCCGCGCTCAACAACGATCAGGCGGCTGCCCTGCTGCGCGAGCTGCTCGGCAGGACGATCCTGCGCTGGGTGACGGCCTCGGCCCGCGATGACCACCACGACCTGCGCGTCGCGCTGATCGCCTCCCAGATCGTCGGCCTTGTCATCACCCGCCACCGGCTGCAGCTGCCGGGGGCGAAGAACGCCAGCCGGGACGAACTCATCCGCGTCCTGGCCCTGGTGCTCGAGCACTATCTGCACGGCGACCTCGGGCTTCCCGGGCGCTGAAGCCGGGTAAGAGGTCTCTCATCTGAGCCTCATCGGCACTCAACGCGCGGGCGACAAGCTTCTTCGGCATAGAAGAAGGAGTTTCCCGATGTTCACCACGACCAGCCTCATCGCCATCGCAACCGACCTGATCGCCATCGCGATCCTCGCGATCCCGCTCTACTACCGACGCCATCGTCGCCGCGACCTGATGTTCGCGTTCCTGACGCTCAACGTCGGCGTGATGGTGGTCGCCGCCGCGCTGGGCTCCGCGGGAGCGGGCGCAGGACTCGGGCTGGGACTGTTCGGGGTGTTGTCGATCATCCGGCTCCGGTCCGACCCGATCAGCCAGGCTGAGGTGGCCTACTACTTCGGCGCCCTCGCGCTCGGCCTCATCGGTGGCCTCGCCCCGGGAGCCTGGTGGGTGACGCCCACGTTCAGCGCGGTGCTGCTCGCCGTCATCGCCGTCGCCGACTCGCCCCACTTCACCCGCGGCAGCCGCTCGCTCATCATGACGTTGGACGTCGCCATCCTCGACCGTGACGAGCTCGAGCGGGTCGTCGCAGAACGCGTGGGGGGCCAGGTGCGCCGACTCGACGTCCGTGAGCTCGACCTGGTCCGTGACCTGACGGTGCTCGAGGTCTGGTACCGGCCGACCGACCGTCCGCAGCCGTTCGGACCCCAGCAGCCCTTCCCGCCGATGCAGCATCAGCCGATGCCCTCGCCGGTCCCCTCCCCGACGATGGCGATCCGATGAGCTGCGACAGGACCGTGCTTGCCGAGCTCGCCTCGCGTTTCGAGCCGATCAGCCTCGCCGAGACCACCGACCAGGCGGCTCTGCAGACCCGCATCGACAAGAAGTACCTGCTCCCCATCGGCCTGCTCGGCCACGTGCTGGACGACCTGGGCACCGGGCTCAGGGCGTTGGAGATCGACGGCCTGCGGGTGTTCGGCTACGAGTCGGTCTACTTCGACACGCCTCGGCTCCAGTTCTACCGCGACCACGTGCAGGGCCGCAGGCTCCGGCACAAGGTGCGGACCCGCCGCTACGTGGACAGCGACCTCACCATGCTGGAGGTCAAGGAGAAGGGAGGACGGGGCGAGACGGTCAAGCACCGCACCGACTGGTCACCCACCGAGCTGTTCCGGCTCGGTTCGGGCGGCCGGATGTTCATCGACGACCTGCTCGACGGCGAACCCGACGCGGCCTCGCTGCGCCCCAGCCTGGTCAGCCGCTACTGGAGGGTGACCTTCGTGCACGCCGACGCGGGACTCCGGCTCACCTGCGACGTCGATCTCGGCTTCGAGTCACGTCACACGACCACCTCAGTCCCGCGGGGGAGGGTGCTCGTGGAGACCAAGGCGGCGGGCACCCCGAGCGTGGCCGACCACATCCTGCATCGCTACGCCCAGCGCGACATCGCCGTCAGCAAGTACTGCGCAGGGATCGCGCTGACCCACGGTGCGCCTGCAAACCGGTGGCACCGGGTGCTGAACCGCTACCTGCGCCCCGTCGCGTGAGGGCCAGGTTCAGCTGAACAGCTGGACGATGAGCGGCGCGGCCGTCGTGCCGCCCGAGTCGCCGACCTCGACGAAGGCAGAGACCGCGTAGTTCTCGTTATAGGCGATCATCCAGGCGTGCGTCTGCTGGGCGCCGGTCTTGCCCCACTCGGCGGTGCCCGACTTCGCGCCGGTCATGATCGACTGGAGAGACTTGCCGGTTCCGGAATCGACGGTGGCCTTCATCATCGTCTGGAGCTGCTGGGCCTCCGCCGCGGCGAGGGGGGCCGCCGTCGAGGTGGCCTGCTTGCCCTCGACGAGCCAGGGGATCATCGTCTTGCCGGAGGCGACCGAACCGGCGACCGAGGCCATGGCGAGCGGCGACATGGTCACCTGCCCCTGGCCGATCATCGAGGCGGCCAGATCGATCGAGTTGCCGGGCTCGATGGTGCCGAAGTAGGACGTGAAGCCCGCGTCGTAGTCGGTGCCGACGCCGAGCGAACCGCCGGACGCCTTCAGGGACTCGCCCGTCACGGTGCCCGCGGCGCCGACGAAGGCGGTGTTGCAGGAGTACTTGAAGGCATCGGTGAGGCTCACGGAGCCCAGCCCGTTGGACGGGTAGCCGGAGTAGTTGCCGAAGGTGTAGCTGCCGACCTTGAGGTTGGCCGGGCACTGCACCGTGGTCGAGGCCGTCGAGCCGGCGCGCAGCATCGCGAGCGCAGAGACGGCCTTGAAGGTGGAGCCTGGCGCGTACTTGCCGTAGGTGGCGTGCGGGAAGCTGCCCGCAGCTGGCGACTGGGCGGCCGCAAGGAGGCCGCCGGTCTTGACGTCGAGCACGACGAGCGTCGCGATGCCCGCCTGCCCGGCAAGCACCGACTCGGCCTTCGTCTGGAGATCGCGGTCGAGGCTGAGCGTGATCTCCTTGCCGATGCTCGGATCCTGCTGGGCGAGCACCTTCACCTGGGGCGCGGGCTCGACGCCCTTGCGGCCGACCAGTTCGATCCGTGCCCCGGGGACTCCGCGCAGGTCCTTGTCGTAGCGCGACTGCAGCCCGCTCAGCCCGACCCGGTCGATGGAGGACAGCTCGCCCTTCGACTCGTCGATCATCTTCTGGGTCGGCTGGCCGACCGTGCCGAGCAGCGGTGCCGCGAAGGTGTCGGTTGGGCCGACGACGGCGCTCACCTCGTTGACGTGTGCCCCCTTGATGTCGACCACCGCGGCGGGGATGGCCTCCTGGCGGACGGTCGCGCCCACCACGAACGCCTTCGGGCCGTTGTCTGCGACCTTCTTCTGGAAGGCGGGCTCGTCGATCTTCAGGGCGGTGGCGAGCGCCTTCGCGGCGCCTGCCCATTCGGCCTCCGGGATCGACGCCTTGTCGAGGCCGACCTCGAAGAGGGAACGTTCCTCGACGATGGCGAGCCCGGTGTTGTCGTTGATGGAGCCGCGCTTGGCCTCCTGCTGGATGTGCCGCAGGCGCGTCTGCTCGGTCAGCTCGGGATGGACGGCGCTCGGCGCCCAGGCGAAGCTCCACTTGTCGTCGGCGTAGGTGAACTTCGCCTCCGTCGTGTAGGTCCACCCGTGCATGCCGAACTTGTAGGTGTAGTTCAGCTTCGCGACGGCCTCGTTCTCCCCGTAGGTGACGGCGTCGCTCTTGACCTCGGGATAGATGTCGTCCATCCCGGCGAAGATGGTGGTGAAGTCCTCCTGTGCGGCCTTCGGGTCGGCGACGTTGGCCAGCTTCGAGAGGTCCTTCGCGTTGAGCGCGTCGACGACCTGCTTCAGGTCGGCGTCGACCGGCGGCAGATCGGTTTTCGGTGAAACGGACGGCGATGGTGTCGGCGCGTCACCGTCTGGGGTGCAGCCCACCACGAGCAGTGTCGCGGCGAAGATTGCGGCCAGAATCCGTCGCATGGAAGCCTCCTCAGGTCCTGCGCAACAGGGTACCCGCCAGCCCTGACGGCCCCGCGGAGAGGCTCGGCGGGATTGGTGAACCCAGTTCTGAAAGGTATTCTGGATCGGGTCATCGACGTTGGCCCTGAAGGGTACCGGTGGCAGACACCCCGTTATCCCCGCCCTGACAGGAGCAATCCTTGTTCACGTCTGCCCTTCTGACGACGAACGTCTCGCTGAATGTGTGGCTGATCACCATCGTGGTGATCGGAGGCCTTCTCGCGTTCGACTTCTTCTTCCATGTGCGCAAGGCGCACGAGCCGACCCTGCGCGAGGCCGCCATCTGGTCGGGCATCTACGTCGGTCTCGCGATCGTCTTCGGCATCGGCTTGTGGGTCGTCGGCGGCCACGGCATGGGCGTCGACTACTTCCAGGGCTACATCCTCGAGAAGGCCCTCTCCGTCGACAACCTCTTCGTGTTCGTCGTGATCATGTCGAGCTTCGCCGTGCCCCGTGCCGACCAGCAGAAGGTGCTGCTCTTCGGCATCGTCTTCGCGCTGTTCGCCCGCGCCGGGTTCATCTTCCTCGGCATGGCCATCATCGACAACTTCACGTGGGCCTTCTACGTGTTCGGCCTGATCCTGATCATCACGGCCGGCCGCCTGCTCGCCCCGGAGAAGGAAGACGACGACGAGGCGAACAACTTCGTCATCAAGCTCGCGAAGCGCTTCCTCCGCACCACCGACCACTACGACGGCGACAAGCTGTTCACGGTCGAGAACGGCAAGCGCGTCCTCACCCCGATGCTGCTGGTCATGATCGCCATCGGCGGCACCGACATCCTCTTCGCGCTCGACTCCATCCCCGCCATCTACGGCGTCACAGACAACGTGTACATCGTGTTCACCGCGACGGCGTTCTCGCTGATGGGCCTGCGCCAGCTGTTCTTCCTGATCGACGGCCTCCTCGACCGCCTGATCTACCTCAAGTACGGCCTTGCCATCATCCTCGGCTTCATCGGCGTCAAGCTGATCCTCGAGGCCATGCACACCAACCAGTTCTCGTGGATCAACGGCGGCGAGCCGATCAACGTCTACACCTTCGACCCGTACACCTCGCTCGGTGTCATCGTCGGTGTGCTCGCGATCACCGTCATCGCCTCGCTCGTCTCGCCGAAGGGCAAGATGCTCTCCGCGGTCAAGACGCTGCACCGTCACGCGCACGCCTACAACAACGTGGAGTACCACGGCGAGGCGGCCGACCGTGAGCACCACTACGAGAAGATGGAGGCCGCGGAGACGGCGCTGATGAAGTTCGACGAGAAGAAGATCTCCGAGCTCATGGACGAGACGGGCACGACCTGGGAGGTCGAGCAGGCCCGCCGCGCCCACAAGGAGTCCATCGAGAGCAACGACTGATCCATGGGGGTCATCTCCGCCGTCCGGCGGCTCTGGCGGCACGCGCCCTTCCGGCGCCTGCTGACGCTGCGCGTCCTCAGCCAGGCCGCCGACGGCACCCTCCAGGTGGGGATGGCCTCCTACATCCTCTTCTCACCCCAGTCTCAACCCGACGCCTGGGCCATCGCGGGAGTGCTCGCGCTGACGCTGCTGCCGTTCACCGTCATCGGGCCGTTCGTCTCGCCGCTGCTTGACCGGTGGTCGAGGCGCGACGTCGCCCTGTACTCGGACATCGCCCGCGCGGTGCTTGCGACGATCATCGGCGTGATCATCTTCTCCGGGCTCACCACCGGAGCCTGGGCCATCGTGCTCTTCGGGGCGCTGCTGGTCGCGATGAGCATCAACCGCTTCATGCTGGCCGGCCTCTCCGCGGGGCTGCAGCACACCGTCGAGCGGGACGAGTTTCTGACGGCGTCCTCGATCGTCCCGACGGTCGGACCGCTCGGAGTCGTGCTCGGTGCCGTGATCGGCTTCGCCGTCCGGTTCGGCTTCGGCGACCTGCTCGGCGCGGACAAGGCCAACTCGCTCGTCTTCCTGATCGCCGCCGCCGGCTTCGTCGGCTCGGTGCTGATCTGCCGCGGGTTCTCCCGCGACGCGCTCGGCCCCTCTGCAGACGAGGCGGACGAGGCGGAGCCGACCGGTGCCCGAGACGTCGCGCGCGGCCTCGCTGAGGCTGGCCGTCACCTTCGCACCCGGCCGACGGCGATCGTCGCGCTGGCGCTGATGGGGGTGACCAGGCTGCTGTTCGGCCTGCTGAGCGTCGCCGTCATCCTCGCCGCCCGGCACCTGTGGCACCCGGTCAGCGATCCTGACGCGGCCCTCGCGGACCTCAGCATCTGGGGCGTGGCCACCGGCGCGGGCTTCATCCTCGCCGCGCCGCTCGTGCCCGTGCTCGCCCGACGCTTCGGCCTCGGCCGAACCGCCGTCGGCCTGCAGATCGGCGCCGCCGTCGTGTCGCTCGTGTCGGCCTTCACGACCTGGAAGCTCGGCCTGTTCGTGATCAGCTTCCTGATCGGGCTCGCGGTGCAGTCGTTCAAGATCTGCGTCGACACCATCGTCCAGGCGCACGTCGACGACCAGTACAAGGGTCGCGTCTTCACCTTCTACGACATGGCCTTCAACGGGGCCTTCGTCCTCGCGGGCGTCGTGGCGGCCTTCGTGCTTCCTGCCTCCGGCCTCTCGGTCGCAGCCTTCATCGGCATCGCTGTCGCCTACGCGGCCTGCGCCTTCGCCATGGCATCGGCCCGCCGTCGCCTCGGGGCCTCGACATTCGAGGAGGGGACCGAGAGCCTCACCGCCCCTGCCGGGGCAGGAGACTCCCCACTGCCGGCCTGATCAGCAGCCGGTTCCGTGCACAGATCTATGGTGAGCGAGACTCGTGCCACTATAGGCACCGATCGCGCTCACCGTAGGTTTCTGCACGCCAGGCTCAGTCGCCGACGCCCTCCTCGAGCGCGATCAGCACGAGGCCGACCCGGTCGCGCGCGTCCAGCTTGCTGAGCAGGCGGCCGATGTGAGTCTTCACTGTGCCCTCTGCCATGTAGAGGCGCTGCGAGATCTCCTGGTTGTTCGCGCCCCGCGCGACCTCCTCCAGCACCTCACGCTCCCGCTCGGTGAGCGCCTCCAGTCGCTTGCCCCGCTCCTGCGTCGCCTTCGGCAGCAGGTCGGCGAAGTGGGTCAGCAGCCGCTTGGTGGTCGACGGCGCGACCACCGCGTCGCCGGCCGCGACCGAGCGGATCGCGCCGAGCAGCTCGTCGGGGAGGGCGTCCTTCAACAGGAACCCGCTTGCGCCGTTGCGCAGCGCGGCGAAGACGTACTCGTCGAGGTCGAAGGTGGTCAGCACCAGGACCTTCGTGTCGATGCCCAGTTCGGCGATCATGCGGGTGGCCTCCGTGCCGTCCATCACAGGCATCCGGATGTCCATCAACACGACGTCGACCGGCCGCGTCTTCACGACGGCGACGGCGTCGCGGCCGTTGTCGACCTCGCCGACCGTCTCCATGTCGTCCGCGGAGTCGATCAACATGCGGAACCCGCTGCGCACCAGCGACTGGTCGTCCGCCAGCAACACCTTGATCATCGTGAGGCCTCCTTCAGCCAGCTCTTACCCAGGCGGCTCGGCATCGGAAGCTGAGCCTTGACTTCGTATCCGCCGCCGGCGCGCGGCCCTGCGTGCAGGGTGCCACCCATCGCGGCGACGCGCTCCCGCATGCCTGCGAGCCCGGAGCCCCGCCCGTCGCAGTTCGACAGGGCGCCGATGCCGTCGTCGCGCACCACGATATCGATCTCGTCTGCGAGATACCGGACGCTCACGGTGGCGGTGGCGGTCGGGCCCGCGTGCTTGAGGAAGTTGGTGGTCGCCTCCTGCACGATGCGGTAGGCCGTCAGGCCGAGCGACTCGGGGACGATCGGCGTCTCGCCTGCGATGTCGAGGCTGATTCGGTCGTCGGCGGCCGCGACCAGCTCGGGGATCTGGCTGAGGGTCGGGGCGGGGCCGAACCGTGGGCTCTCCGTGTCGCCGCGCATCAGGGCAACGATCCGACGTACCTCGTCGATCGACTTGCGACCGGTGTCGGCGATGACGCCGAGCGCCTGCGTCGCAGCCTCCGGCCGCTTCGCGGTCAGCGCCTTCGCGCCCTCGGCCTGGACGACGATCACCGAGAGGGAGTGGGCGAGCACGTCGTGCAGCTCCTGCGCGACCTCCGCACGTGCGCGGCCCATCGCCAACTGCGACTCCTGCTCGCTCTGCCGCTGCGCTGCGGTGAACCGTTCCGTGACGATCTCCCGGTCGAGGGTCGCGTTGAGAACCCGCTCGCGCATGTAGCGGCCGCTGAGATAGGCGAGCGCCACGACCGCCGCGCACAGCAGCACCAGCACCGAGGTGCCGAGGAACCGGTAGTCGGCCGCGAGGTCCCTCGTCCAGGAGATGGGGCCGGCGAGCGAGCCGACGATGCCGAAGGGGATCACGGGGAGCAGGCCGGAGATGCGCCGGTAGCGCCCGACGCTGTAGACGACGATGGGTACGCAGAGCAGCGCGGGCATGGGGGCGGTGAGCATGAACACCATGCCTGCGCCGGCGACGGTGACCACGCCGAGCGAGACGAGGGGGGCGATGCGGCGCAGGATCAGCGCCGCGCACATCAGCAGCGACCACCAGCTTGCGGCCGTCATGTAGCCCTGTTCGGGGATGAATGCGACGGGGGTGAGGGTCGCGACGGCCATGACGCCTGCGAGGGCGGCGTCATGCAGCAGGGTGCGGCTCTCCCGCGACCAGCGAGTCTCCTTCATGATGGCGTCAGCCTAGCCCCGGGTCCCCGTGGCGCGGCGTCGAGCCGATGCCCGCCGGTCGTCGAACGACCAAGCACGAGGACACCGTCGCCAACCTGATCCACCCACAGGGACACCACCCATCACTCGTTGCACGGGTCCGAGACTAGGTGGGTTTCCTGGATCACCCGGTCAGACCCGGGGCAACCATTGACCAGATGTTGTGCACCAAAGTCTGATCCTTCGCGCCCCGCCTTCCGCATCGACCTTCCCGTCTCCTAGATTGCAGGCATGATCCGCAAACTGTTCTGGTGCATGACGTTGTTGACGCTGGTCTTCACGGCGACCAGCCTTGTCGATCGCAGCAGGGCCTCCCGCCGTCGCGAGCTGTGGTCCGAGGCGACCGACTGACCTTTCGTCGACCCGAAGGCGGCCCCGGCACCACGTCCGGGGCGCCCCGATCCGACGATGAGCCTGTCTCGGCAGTCCCGCCGAGGCGCGCACACGAAAACGGCCGCCCCATGAGGAGCGGCCGTACGTCGTTATCCGGGTCAGTAGCCCAGCATCTCCTTGCGGACCGGCAGCCACGCGATCGCGTCGCGGACGGCGTCCTGCTCGGAGAGCTGTGCCTCCCAGCCGAGGATGTCCTTCGCCTTGGACGAGACTGTGTAGACGCCGGCCACGTCGCCCGGGCGGGCGGGGCCGAACTGCACCTTCAGCGGGTCGCCGGTGATCGCCTCGAAGGATGCGGCGAGTTCCTTGACGGTGACGCCGGTGCCGGTGCCGATGTTGAACACCTGGTAATGGTCCTCGGCGGTCGCCTTGTCGAAGCCCTCGAGCGCCGCGACATGTGCGCGGGCCAGGTCCCAGACGTGGATGAAGTCACGGATGCCCGAGCCGTCGCGCGTCGGCCAGTCGACGCCGGTGACCGTGAAGGTCTCGCCCTTCGACCAGGCCTCGAGCAGCTTGGCGAGCACGTGGGTGGGGTGCTCGAGCTGCTGGCCGGAGCGCAGCTTCGGGTCGGTGCCGATCGGGTTGAAGTAGCGAAGCGACAGGACGCGCACGTCGGAGGCCTTCGTGAAGTCCTCGAGCACCATCTCGGACATGAACTTGGTGCGCGCGTAGGGGGAGCCGGGGCTCAGCGGCGACTGCTCGGTGACCACGAAGTTCTCGTCGGGGGCGTAGATCGACGCGGAGGAGGAGAACAGGAAGCGCTCAACGCCGTTGCGCTTCAGGCCCTCGAGCAGCGTCACCGTCTTGGCGACGTTGTTCTCGTAGTAGCCGAGCGGGTCCTCGACCGACTCGGGGACGACGATCTTCGCGGCGCAGTGCACGACCGCGTCGATCTTCTGCTCGGTGAAAATCCTGTCCAGCAGTGCCGCGTCGGCGATGTCGCCCTCGTACAGCTTGCGATCGCCGATGAACTCGCGACGGCCTGTGGAGAAGTCGTCGAGAATGACGACCTGGTGTCCCGCATCCTCGCAGGCAGACGCGACGGTGCTACCGATGTAGCCGGCGCCGCCCGTGATCAAGATGAGCATGTGCATCCTTCCTGAGGTTGAGGCACCATCCTAGAACCGGTGACACCCGCCTTCGCAGCGGTGTGCGGTCCGTGCGAGCGCGCATGGCAAGCTGGGACGGAACCGAGCAAGGGAGACACCCATGGAAGCGCGCATCGATCACCTCGTCACGGCCGGGAACTCGGACCCGGACGGGCCCCCGGTGCACCAGAACAACGTGTGGATCGTCGGCGACGACCGCGAGGTGATCGTGATCGATCCCGCACACGACGCCGAGGCGGTGGCGGAGGCGGTGGGGAACCGGAAGGTCCGCCAGATCCTGCTCACCCACGGCCACTGGGACCACGTCCGTGCGGTGATCGACTTCGCCCGCCTCGTCGACGCCCCGTTCCTGCTCAACCCGGCCGATGCGTTCCTGTGGGAGCAGAGCCACCCAGGGGTTGGTTTCGGGCCGTTGGCGGACGGCCAGGTCTTCGAGGCCGGGGGAGCGAGGCTCGAGGTGCGCCACACCCCTGGCCACACGCCGGGTTCGACAGTGTTCGTAGGCCCCGACCTCGGCGCGGTCTTCAGCGGAGACACCCTCTTCGAGGGCGGTCCCGGCGCCACGCGCTGGGACTACTCCGACTTCCCGCGGATCGTCGAGTCGATCCGGACGCGCCTGCTCACCCTCCCGCCGGAGACAGTCGTCAACACCGGGCACGGCCCGTCGACCACCATCGGTGCGGAGGCGCCGCACCTCGACGAGTGGATCGCCCGAGGCTGGTAGTCGCGGGCGGTCGACGGCGCGCCGGCCGCCCACGTGTCAGCCGACGGGGTGGTTCTCGACGGCGAGCGCCTCGAGCACCCGCGACATCAGGCGCAGGTTCGATCCGTCGGCGGTCAGCAGCGGGGAGAAGAACAGGGCCTCGCACAGGCGCAGCAGGTCGTGGGTGTCCATCGCGAAGGTGCAGTCGGCCTGCGCGGCGCCGTGATCGACGACCTCGACAATCAGCGGCCAGGTCTCCTCACGGGCGAGGGCGAGCCGCTCGCTGAGCGCAGGCTCGCGGCTGGCCCGGAGCTGGAGCTCGACCATGGTCCGCTGACGCTCGGGGCTGAACGCGCCCGCACTGAACAGCCTGCCGAGCAGCTCGCCGATGTCGGTGTCGTTCGTCGCGGAGGCCAACGCGGAGCGACAGGCCTCGACATACTCATCTGCGATGTAGCGGGCGACCGCTGCGCAGACGTCATTCTTGGTGTCGAAGTTGGAGTAGAAGGCTCCGCGGGTGAAGCCCGCCGCCTCGCAGAGCTGCTCGACCGACGTGGCGTCGATGCCGTTGCGGCCGAACTCCTCGAGCGCCGCTTCGACGATCTTCGCCCGCGTCGCTCGCCGTCGAGCCGTCTCGCGCACCGTCCGTGCCATGCCACCCTCCAAGAGATTTGATGCGCCAGTGTATCCGATACATGATTGGTTTGGATACATCACTGTATTGGTTTAGCCTTGGACTGAAATCAGTGCATTACCGGGAGGATCCGACCCGCATGTCAGCATGGCTCTACGCCCTCGGGCGCTGGTGTTACCGACGCAGGAAGACCGTCATCGGTATCTGGCTTGCGCTCCTGATCGGTCTCGGCGGCGCGGCAGTCGCTTTCATGGGCTCGTTCAACAATGCCTTCGAGATCCCGGCCTCCCGCTCGCAGGAGGCGCTCGATCGCCTGCGCATGACCTTCCCCGAGGGAGCCGCCCTCTCGGCCATGGCGATCGTCGTCGCACCCGACGGGCAGGACATCGAGGAGTTCCGCCCCGAGGTGGAGGACGCGATCGCCGAATTCGACGACCTCGACATGGTGTTGGCGGCCACGTCCCCGTGGAACGAGTACGTGAGCGGGCTCATCTCCGACTCGGGGGAGGCGGCCATCGTGCAGCTTTCCCTCGACTTCGAGGAGACGCCGACCATGGACGACCTCGCCCCGCTGACGCAGGTCGCTGAGGACCTCGAGGAGCGGTTGCCGGAAGGCGCGCAGGTCAGCATGGGCGGTGAGGCCTACAACATCGAACTGCCTGCCCTCACCATCATCGAGGCGATCGGCCTGGTGGTCGCCCTGATCGTGCTCGCCGTGCTGCTCGGATCGCTCGTCGCCGCGGGACTGCCTCTCCTGACGGCGATCACCGGCGTCGGCATCGCCATGGCGCTCATGCTGCTGATGACGCGGCTGTTCGACATCAACTCAACGACGCCGCTGCTCTCGGTGATGCTCGGGCTCGCCGTCGGCATCGACTACGCGCTGTTCATCCTGTCGCGCCACCGCGACCAGCTCCGCGACGGGCTCGACCCGGAGGAGTCCGCGGGCCGCGCCGTCGGTACGTCGGGCTCGGCGGTCGTCTTCGCCGGCCTGACCGTGTTCATCGCCCTGATCGGGCTCGGCGTTGCCAACATCCCGTTCCTGACGGTGATGGGCCTCTTCGCGGCGATCACCGTCGCCTTGGCCGTCATCATCGCGCTCACCTTCCTGCCCGCCCTGATGGGCCTGCTCGGCGAACGGATGCGTCCGAAGCCCCGCAAGCCGCGCAAGGCCAGGGCCGACTCCGAGGATGGCGCGCAGAAGAAGGAACGCAAGGGCATCTTCGCCTGGTGGGTGGGGGTCACCACTACCCACCCCATCATCACGATCGTGGTCGTCGTCGCCGCGCTCGTCGGGCTGACCATCCCGACGCTCGGCCTCCAGGTCGCGCTGCCCAACGCCGGCCAGCAGCACCAGGGCACCCCTGCGCGGGTCGCCTACGACCTCCTCGCCGAGGAGTTCGGGCCAGGCATGAACGGCCCGATCATCGTCACGGCCGACATCATCGGCTCGACCGATCCGCTCGGGCTGCTCGAGTCGCTGAAGACCGACATCGAGGAGATGCCGGGCGTGGCCATGGTCCCCGTCGCGGTGCCCAACCCCAACGCCGACACGGGCATGATCCAGCTCACGCCGACCACGGGCCCTGACGATCCCGCCACAGCCGACCTCGTGCGCGCGCTCAACGACAAGCACGACGAGTGGGTCGAGAAGTATGGCGTGTCGACCAACGTCACCGGCTCGACCCCGATCCAGATCGACGTCTCTGAGCGGCTCACCGCAGCCCTGCTGCCGTTCGGCCTGCTGGTCGTAGGGCTGTCGCTCGTGCTGCTCGCCGCCGTGTTCAGATCGGTGTGGGTGCCGGTTAAGGCGACGCTCGGCTATCTGCTCAGCGTCGGCTCCGCCTTCGGTGTGACGACGCTGGTGTTCAACTACGGCTGGTTCAAGGAGATTGCGAACCTGGAGAAGCCGATGCCGGTGATCTCCTTCCTTCCGATCCTGCTGATGGGCATCCTCTTCGGGCTCGCGATGGACTACGAGGTGTTCCTGGTCAGCCGGATCCGTGAGGAGTACGTGCACGGGAAGTCGCCGGTCGAGGCGATCCGTACCGGCTTCGTCGCCTCCGGCCCCGTCGTTGCCGCCGCCGCCATCATCATGTTCTCGGTGTTCGCGTTCTTCGTCCCGGAGGGGATGGGCGCCATCAAGGCCATTGCCCTTGCCCTCGCGGTCGGCGTCGCCGTCGACGCGTTCCTGGTGCGGATGACGCTGGTTCCCGCCGTCATGACGCTGCTCGGGGAGCGTGCCTGGTGGCTGCCGCGTTGGCTCGACAAGCTGCTGCCGACGTTCGACGTCGAGGGCGAGGTCCTGACCCGGGAGGTGTCGCTGCGTGACTGGCCGGGCGATGACTCGGTGGTCTTCGCCGACGGACTCGAGGTCGAGGACGTGGTTGCGCCCATCAACCTGCGGCTCGTTCCGGGCAATGTCGTCGGCCTGGTCGGCCCCATCGGGGCCCGCACCGGCACGGCGCTCGCGCTGTCCGGCCGACTCGAGACCACCGGAGGAAAGGCCCGCGTCGCAGGCGCCCTCCTCCCTGAGGGCGCGAGCCGGGTCCGCCGCCGCGTCAGCTACGTCGACCTCGCGACGGTCGACGACCCCGTCGCCGCCCTGCGCGCCACGCAGGCGGGCACCGTCGTGTTCGTCGACACCATCGAACGGATCGACACCGACGAGGCCCGCGAGGCCCTCGACGACCTCATCGCCCGCACCACCGGCTCCGGCGCCGTCGTCCTGTGCGCCGTCAGCGAGGAGCATCTGGGCAGCTTCCAGGTGGACGGCGTCTACGCCGCCCCGACCTTCGAGGAGAGCAACGCATGAACCCCACAGCAAGCCCCCGCCGCAAGTTCGGGTGGGCCAGCCTCGTGGCCCTCGCCCTTGTCCCGCTGCTCGCCGTCGCCGCGCTGATCGGCCTCGCCTGGTCGTCCGAGTCGGACGTCAAGGCCGCCGTGGTCAACCTCGACGAGGCGGTCACGGTCGAGGGACAGCTGGTGCCCATGGGTCGCCAGCTGGCGGCAGCCATGATCGACAAGGACGGAGAGAACATCTCCTGGACCCTCGCTGATGCGCCGAGCGCCGCCGCGGGGCTCAAGTCCGGCCAGTACTCCGCCGTCGTCACCATCCCGAAGGGCTTCTCGGCCGCGGCCACCTCCTTCTCGGCCAACGACGCCGCCACCGCCGAGCAGGCGACGATCAACGTCCAGGTCAGCGACAACTCGCCGGTGACCGATGCCCAACTGGCCCAGCAGATCTCCAACATCGCGGTCGACACCATCAACTCGACCCTCACCGGCTCCTACCTGGACGGCATCTACGTCGGGTTCAACACCGTCGGTGACCAGTTCAGCACCATCGTCGACGGAGCCAACCAGCTCAGCGACGGGTCCGGGCAGCTCGCCGAGGGGACGAAGGAGGCCACCCAGGGCGCGACGCAGCTGAGCGACGGCATGGCCAAGCTGAAGGAGAACGGCCCCAAGCTGGCCGAGGGCGGAACCCAACTCGTCGACGGGATCACCGAACTCAAGGCAGGCACCTCGGAACTGGCATCGGGTACGGCGGAGTTGCGCACCGGCGTGTCGCAGCTGAACACCGGCGCCGACCAGTTGGCAGACGGCGTGCAGCAGTTTGCCGACCAGACGCCTCAGCTCGTCGCGGGCGTCGGCCAGCTCGCCGACGGTGCCGACCAGTTGCTCAGCCAGGTGCCGGCCTTCGCGGACGGTGCTGCACAGGCCATCGGCGCAGTGAGCCAGGTCAAGGGCGGGATCGACCAGTTCATCGCAAGGGTCCAGGCACCCGCAGAGGGTCAGGACCTCGGGGGACTGGACCAGCTCACCAAGGGGGCCGAGGGTCTCCGAGACGGCATCGCGGGCATTGACAAGGCGATGCAGGGATACGCGAGCGGCACAACCCCGCTCCCAGGTGAGGCCGCGGGAGGCGGAGCTGCCGTCGCGCAGGGCGTCATCGCCGAGTTCTCGTGCCCAGAGCAGAAACCAGACGACATCTGCGACGCCATGCGGGCCGGCTTCGAGGCAGGTGCACAGGCCACGGGTGACGTCGCCTTCGCGGAGGGCTTCAAGGCCGGGACGGGCACAGCGAGCGCTGCCATCAACACCGAGCGGAACGGCGTGACGCTCCTCGGCGGAGCAGAGCAGCTTGCCGCCGGGGTCGGGACCCTCGAGACGGCCATCGCCAAGGAGGCCGAGACACAGAAGGGCGAGCTCGTGGCCGGCCTGCAGGAGCTGCGGACGGGCGTCGAGAAACTCGAGACGCAGGCGGCCCCGCTCGTCGAGGGCGCACCCGCCCTCGCGGACGGCGCCACCCAGCTGCTCGACGGCGTCAACCAGTTCAACGACCAGATCACCGCGCTTCCTGCCGGCGTGAACCAGCTCTCCACTGGAGCCCGGCAGCTGGCCGACGGCGTCAGCGAGCTCAACTCCGGCGTCGGTGAACTGGCCGACGGCACCGTCGAGCTGGACTCCGGTGTCGGCGAACTGCGTGAAGGCGCCCAGACCTACGTCGACGGCGTCGGACAGTACGTCGAAGGCGTTGGGACCGCCGCCGACGGCACCTTGGAACTCACCGACGGGCTCGTCGAGCTCTCGGCCGGCGTCGACAAGCTCGATGACGGCGTCAGCACCTTCGCCTCGGAACTGTCCAAGGGTGCCGACCAGGTGCCGACCTACACACAGGACGACCGCGAGAAACTGTCGAAGGTCGTCTCCTCGCCGATCGAGCGCTCTGACTCGCTGATCTCGTCCGGCCAGATCCCGCTGGTGTCACTGCTGCTGGTTGCCGGACTGTGGCTCGGTGCCCTCGCGAGCTTCATCTTCGCCCACCCCGTCCCGCGCGACATCGTCACCTCGCGGGCCTCGAGCCTCGCGATGTGGGCGCGGACGGTGTGGCTGCCCGCCGCGATCGTCGCAGGCCAGGGCCTCGTGCTCGGGCTCGTCGGGGGCATCGTGCTTGACCTCGGGGTCGGCCAGACCATCGCGTTGATCGCGCTGCTCGTGGCCTTCGCCACATCGTTCGTCCTGGCCAACCACGCGCTCGCAGGCTGGCTCGGAAACGTGGGTCGCGGGATCTCCATGCTCCTGCTCGTGGTCACCGTCGCGCTCGGCCTCTCGTCCGCGCTCGGCTGGCTCGCCCCGCTCGGCGTGGTGTCGCCACTGCAGAACGGGTTCACCCTCGTGCGCACCTGGCTGGCGGGCGGAAGCGGTGAGGTCGGCATCGCGACGGTGTCGGTGCTGATGTTCGTGATCGCCGCGACAGCGTCGTATCTGTCGATCGCGCTTCGCCGCCGGATCACGGCCGACCAGTTCCGCCGCGCCGTCACGACGGCCGCCTAGACGACGCAACACCCCTGGAAGGGACCCCATCGGCTGATTTAATGGCCGGGAATGCTGTTCCACTCCAGGGGGTGTTGATGTCGCACGGAGCGTTCGATCCGGACGACGAGGCGGTGCCTGCCGCGTCCTTCGCTGAAGGCGACGAGGTCGAGGAGATCGCGCCTGCGCCGCCGCGTCGTTCCGCCGAGCCCGCCGCCGAGGAAGAGGATCCCCTCGCCGCTCCGGCCTACTCCTCCGGGCAGACCGAGGAGCCCGAGGAAGAGGATGAGGGCGACGGCGGTTTCTCCGACGAGGACCGGCTCGTCCGCGTCTGGCTCGAGGACGGCCGACTGGTGAAGAACCGGATCAGCCCGGTCTGGTTCACCAAACTCGGCCCGAAGGACAGCCTGCATAACCACTTCCGCGAGGCCCTGATGATGGCGAGCCTCGACCGGGCGGCGCAGGAGCGTGATGCCGAACAGTCGGAACCGGCTGGTCCGATGGAGGACCTGGCCGCGCTCCCAGACGAGGTGCGCGCCATCTTCGAGTCGCTACCGTTCACCCTCGACACGATCGAGGCTGTCGGGGCGGTGGCAGAAGAGTTGGGCCAGCAGTACGAGGCGGCGGTCGAGGCAGAGCAGAGCGCATGGGCGCCGCGGAGTTTCTCCGGTCGCTCCCAGGGCGTCACGGTCACCGTCGACGAGTGGGGAAACACGTCGGAGGTCGACTTCGACGAGCAGTGGCTCGACCAGGCCCAGGTCGGCTCCCTCGTCACCCACGTCCAGCACGCTGCCGATCGCGCGCATGAGAAGTACGTGCCCAGGCAGCCGAACGAGGCCCTCGAAAGCCTCGACCAGGAGCAGAGGCTCCTCTCGACAGTCTTGACAGCAATCCTTAACCCGAGGAAGGACCAGCGATGAACGACGCCGAATCGGCATGGGAAGAACTTCAACGCCGAGCCGCGGAGAGCACCTTCAGCGGCATCCGCGCAGACAGCGACGACGAGGTGGATCCGAACGCGCTGCGTGAGGCGGCCATCCAGCCGAACGCCTCCGGATCCAAGGGCGGCAACAAGGGCGGCCAGGGAGGCATGATGCCTCCGATGATGGGTGGCGCAGGAGGCGCCGCCGGGAAGCCAGGGGTCGCTGGCGGCATGGCACCCGGCGTTGACCCGAATGCGGCATCTGCCCTCGGTGGGTCGGCCCTGCGGTCGGGCGCGGCCCCGGCCGCTGCCAATACCGCTGCGCTCGGCACGACCGGGGCGCTCGGTGGGCCGAACGGTCTCGGGACCGGCGGCCCGGGAGGGTCGACTGGCGGGCTCGGTGGGCTCGGTGGCCTTGGCGGCGGTCCGATGGCTGCAGGTGGATCGGATCTGCCGATGGTCGACACAGACGGTGACGGTATCCCCGACACCTACATGCGCAAGGACGTCGACTCTGACGGAGACGGGATCTCCGACTACGACGAGTGGCTCCGCGACAACGGCGGCCGCCTAGGAAGCGACCCCGGGGGGGACAACGGGGGCGGTCCCGGCGGCGACGACAACGGTCGCTACGGCACGGATCCGCTGCCGTGGGACAACGACGGCCCCGAGATTCCCCCGGGGTACCCCCCGGCGGAGCCGCCGACCAATCCGTGGACCCCTCCCACGTATCCGCCGACGAATCCGCCCACGTATCCGCCGGCGAATCCGCCCACGTATCCGCCGACGAATCCGCCCACGTATCCGCCGACCAATCCGCCCACGTACCCGCCGACGAACCCACCCACCAATCCGCCGACCAATCCGCCCACGTACCCGCCGACGAACCCACCCAAGGACACTCCCACCCAGCCTTGGCTTCCCCAGGACCCGACGACAAACCCGATCGGTGACGACGGCTCCAGGGACCCTGGTGGCAGGGACACAGGTAACACGGGCGGGGACCGCACCGGCGGCAGTGACACCGACACCGGCGGAACGGGTGGTGGAGAAAAGGTCGGCTACACCGTCACCCCTGACCAGCTCCGTGAGATCGCCAAGCAGTGGGCATCGCTCAGTGACTCGGTCGGCAAGGTGTCCACCACCCAGGTGCCAACGGACATGGGTCTGATCAAGACCAACTCGGTCGCGAGCCTCGGCGGTGACGTGACCAGCCAGTCCACGTCGGCCAGCAGCGAGTTCGGGGTCATCTCGGACAAGCTCTACAGCATCGCCGACGGCTACACCGCTGCCGAAGACTTCAGTACCGCCGAAGCCAGGAAGGTATGACGATGAACCCGATCGAGGCCATCATCGCGATGGCGAAGCAGATCGTCGCAAAGGTCAAGGCGGCAAGCAAGGCGCGACAGAAGGCCAGCCGGAGCGAGTACAAGGTGATGCACCTGCACTACGCGCTGCAGGACGCCGTGCACAAGGCGTACCAGAAGGATGCCGCCGCGATGAAGCTGGCGCCCGCCATCGCGACCGTCACTCCGGCGCTCAAGGCCGCGCTGCAGATGGCCGAGGTGGTCGGCGAGCAGGCGCGTGAGCACAACCTCAAGACGCTCCAGGCCCAGGCGAGCACCCTGACCGAAGCCGAGCAGACCGCGAGCCGGGCCGTTCCCGAGTTGGAGGCAGGCGAGGGGACGTGGGTCGAGGTCAAGTCGGCCGTGTCCCAGGTCCCGGAACTCATCAGCCAGTTGAAGGCCATCCCGGGCTGGTCCGGGCAGGCCTCGTCAGGCTACGGCTCCATGACCCAGGTGCAGACGTCCGCCGCGACCAAGCTCAGCTCTGGCACCGAATCTATGCCCGGATCGATCCGGTTGGTGGCCGACCTGAACGAGCAGATCATGGAACAGTTGGCCGAAGAGATCCTCACCACCAGGCTGCGGATCAAGGGTGCCCCGATCGGTCTGCCCGGGTCCTATGCCTGCACCTTCAGGGCGGCGCACGAACTCGCCGCGCTGACCAAGGTGATGAACGAACACCTGAACCTGCAGACTTCCCAGGCTGCGATCGACTCGCTGGAGGCCAACGTTCAGGCTGCCAGGAACCGGGTGAGCGAGTCCTGGCCGCACTCCTGATCTGTCACGGGTGTGCGGAGGCGATGGCGTCGGCGATGGCCTGAATGTCCTCAAGTGTGACCACGTCCCCGTCCGCGGTCGAGGCGGACAGGACTCCGAAGTCTGCGGTGTCCACGTAGCAGGCCTTGCCGGTGAGTTCGCTCTCGCCGCAGATGACCCGTCCGTCGGAGGATTCGTGTGGGTCGGTGAACTCGCTGGCCGCGAGCTCGAGGCTCGTCGAGAAGGGTCTGACACCGATCTGTGCTCTTCCTCCCGAGGCCACGCCGTCCCTGAGGTAGTAGGTGCCCTTCATGCCTTCGAGGACCGGCTGGGCCTTCCACCCGTTGACGTCTTGTGGGGCGTCGTCGAAGGTGAACTCCCTGATGTCGCCGCCGTTCGGCTCGTCTGTCGGGCCGGTCGACTCGTCCGGCGAGGACGCTGTGGCCGAGGTGGTGGGTGTCCCGCTTGCAGTCGGCTCGTCACCGGGCCTGGTGAGGAAGAATGCGGCGACGGCCACGATGGCGACCACCAGGATGATGGCGCCGATGACAAGTGGAAGCTTGCTGCCTCCCTGAGGCGGCTGCCCGCCCGGGCCGGAGAATCCCTGCGGTTGAACGGGGTGCTGCTGCCAGCCGGGCTGCGGAGGGCCGGGGCTCTGAGGCTGGCTCTGCTGCCAGCCGGGCTGCCCCTGAGGCTGGCCGCTGTTCCACGGTTGGTTCGTCATGGTCACCTCTTTCTTCGTGGTCAGCTTACGAGACTACGGCCGACCTGCAGCGAGTTCACCGCTGGCGGCTACGGGTGAAGCTCCGCGATGGCCTCTGCGACAGCTGACACGTCCTCGTCCGGTGCCTCAGCGGTCGGCGAGACGGCCAGGACCCCGAACTGGTTGGTCTCCACGTAACACACCTGGCCGAGGACCCCCTCGACTCCGCACCTGACCCGGCCCGCTGCCGACTCCCTGACAGCCTCGAGGTCCGAGACGGCCACATCGAACGGGAGGTCAGCATTGATGACGTTGATCATGAGGTCCAGCCCGGCCTCGTCCATCGCCCCGTCCTTCGCGTAGAACATGCCCGAGTGGCCCTCTGGCACAGATTGGGCAGCCCAGCCGTTGACCTCTTGCGGGGCGTCGTCGAAGGTGAACTCCCTGATGTCGCCGCCGTTCGGCTCATCTGTCGGGCCCGTCGACTCCTCGGGAGACGCAGCTGTGGCCGACGTGGACGGGGATACGCTGGCCGTCGGCCCCTCACCGGGCCTGGTGAGGAAGAATGCGGCGACGGCCACGATGGCGGCCAGCAGGACGATGGCGCCGATGACAAGTGGAAGCTTGCTGCCTCCGCGAGGCGGCTGCCCGCCCGGGCCGGAGAATCCCTGGGTTTGGCCGGGGGCCTGCTGCCAGCGGGGCTGCGGAGGGCCGGGGTTGGGAGACTGGCCCTGCCGCCAGCCGGGTTGCCCCTGAGGCTGGCCGCTGCTCCATGGTTGGTTCGTCATGGTCACCTCTTTCTTCCGCTGTCAGCTCGCGGATACGTGCCGACCGCTACCGGCTCGCAAGGCCGGACGGACGGATCTGCCGCTTCCCCGTGACAGCGTAGGCGCTCGACCGGCTTCAGGACATGGGATCGCCTCTGACTGTGGATAACGATCGCCAGGCATGGGGAGGCTGACCCTTCCGTTTGCTTAACTGTTGGTCGGCGAAGGGTGATCATGACGCACGGAGCATTCGACATCGACGACGAGTCGGTACCGCCCGCTGGGCACGTCGCGGCAGATGCCGACGAGTTCGATCCGCTCGCCGCGCCCAGGTACAGCGCGGAAGAGGCCGGCGATGAGGCGGCTGACGAACACGCGGGCGGTTTCGCGGACAGCGACCGGATCGTTCGGGTGTGGGTCGAGAACGACCGCATCACAAGGGTCAGGGTGAGCCCGGTCTGGTTCCACAAGATCACGGGCGAGGACACCCTTGAGAATCACTTCCGTGAGGCGCTGGCGCCGTCGACGGTGCGGCTCGCCTCGCTCGACGACCCGGTCGACACCGGGCCCGATGTGGCCGAGACGCTGCGTACGCTCGACCGCGAGGCCCTGGTGGAGTTCAACCAGCTCCCTCGACTGTCCAACCGCACCCTGATCGCGTTCTCCCAGCTCTTCGACGAACAGAACGGGCGGATCGAACGCGCCATCGCGCGCGCCGAGCACGACGACCCGGAGTCTCGGCCCCTCGCCACCGGCCGTTCCCAAGGAGTCACCGTCACGCTGAACGACGAGGGCCTTGCCGAGTCGGTCGACTTCGACGAGGACTGGCTCGACGACAACCACGTCGGCGCGATCTCCACCCACGTGGTCGCGGCGGCGGCAGACGCCTACGCGCGCCACCTCCCCGTCGACCGCACCAACGCAGAACTCGATGACCTGATGGAGGAGCGTGCCCTGCTGCACGCCGCCTACCGGGCGATGATCAACCCACGGAGGGACTACCGATGAGCGAGTCAGAACAGGCCTGGGCCGAACTGGAGCGCCGGGCGGCCGAGAGCCGCTTCAGCGGAATCCGCGAGGACAGCGAGGACGAGTTGGGCGACGCCGACCTGCGCGAGGCGATGATCAACCCCAACGCCTCGGGCGGTAAGGGCGGCGCCGGCGCAGGTCAGGGAGGCATGATGCCTCCGATGATGGGCATGGGCGGCGGCCAGGGTGGCGGCTCCGCAGGCGCGGGCGCGGGAGGCGGCCTCGGGGCCGGTGCGGCTGCTGGCGGTCCGGGTGGTCCGGCGGCAGCAGGCATCGGGGGAGGCATGCCGCTCGGCGCAGCACCGATGGCTCCGGCGGGAGGTGCCCCGGCGGTGCCGACTGGAGCTGGAGCAGGCGTCCCCGCCGGGCTCGGCGGCGGACTGGGCGGTGGTGGCCTTGGTGGTGGCCTCGGCGGCGGAGGGCTCGGTGGCCCCGCCGCGGCGGGACTGGGCACCGCGACGTCCGGCTCGGGCACCGATCTCGACGGCGACGGCGTCCCCGATTACGTACCTGGCAGCGAGGAGGAGTTGCGCAACCGCGACTCGGACGGTGACGGCATCTCCGACTGGGACGAGATCAACGGGGCCGGTGGTGACAAGGGCGGCAATCCGGGTGGCCCGACCAATCCTGGCGATCCGACCAATCCGGGTGACCCGACCAATCCTGGCGATCCTCTCGACCCGATCAACCCGGTGCAGCCTCCGACGACCCCCACGGAACCCCCGACGATCCCCACGGATCCTCCGGGCGAACCGACCGATCCCCCTGGACCCACGGACCCCCCTGGTCCCACGGATCCCCCTGGACCCACCGATCCGCCGGGACCCGCGGATCCTCCGGGCGAACAGAGCGACCCTCCGGGCGAGCCACCCACGGAACCTCCTGGCGAGAAGCAGGAACCCCCCGGCGAGAAGCCGGAGCCGCCCGGCGACTACGAAGTCACACCCGAGCAACTCACCAAGGCGGCACAGACCTGGTACGCGCTGAGCGGGGAGGCCACGAAGACCTCATCTGCCGCCCCCGTCGCCCAGGACTACGGGCTCATCCCGGATCTCGGGGTCACCGAGTTGTCGACCATGAGCGCCGAATGGTCGTCGAAGGCCGGCACCGAGTTCACCGCCGTCGGTGATCGGCTGACGAGTGCGGCCAAGGACTACAACTATGTGGAAGAGCAGAACGTCTTCTTCGTCCAGGAGGTGCAGTGATGCTTGCCATGCAGGCCGACGCGGTCGTAGGAGCGATCAAGCAGTATGCGGCAAAGGCGGAGCTCGACCTCCGGGCCACCACGGAGTTCGAGGAGGTGGTCGATCAACTCTCCGGACTGATGGAGGCCGTCGGGACGGCCTACCGCCTCGACAAGAAGGACGCCGAGCGGCGCAGGCTCCACTTCCTCCAGGCCAAGCTCTCGGGCACCATCGTCGAACAGATGTTCAAGCCCTTCTTCGACTCCGGCGCGATGATCAAGGCCGCCTGCGACAAGGCGCTGCGGGAGATCGCGGAGGCGATCAACCAGTTGGGTGACAAGGCGGCACACGTGCCGGCGGCGCTCGAGCGGGATGCGGCCACCTGGGAGTCGGCCTCGTCGACCATCGGTGGCTTCACCGTCGAGATCAACGGCGTCTCGAAGCTCGAGGGCTGGACCGGCAAGTCGGCCGAGAGCTACGGCAACGCGAGCAAGGTGCAGGCCGGGGCGAGCACTGAGCTCTCGGGTGTGGCCTCTGCCGTGGCCAACGCCCTCGGAGCGATCGCCTGCTTCAACCGCGCCATCTTCCTCGAGTGCAGGCAGGCCATCCGTCGCGCGACGGTGGACACCATGGCCGCGACGGCCACGGGGGGCGGCCTGTACTCCCGCACCGTAAAGGCCACGAAGATCCTCGCGCGGCTGCTCGACGAGATTGCGAAGGCCACGAACAACCCCGACCTCGCGGCCGCCTCGGACGAGTTGCAGTCGCAGATCGCCGCGACCCGCAACTCGCCCGCGCTGCTGACTCCCGAAGGGTGGCCTTCCGGCGGGTCGCAACATGGGGTTAATCCCAGCCAGACGAACAATGTGCCCGGCGCAGGAGGAGGCGGCGCCCCCCGCTGACGGGTCCCAGAGTCTTGCACGGTGGGGCGGCTCGCGGATCCGCAGGCGCGATCCCCCGTGGACCGGTGAACTGAGCGACAGGTACACCCTTGATTCCGAAGAGCCCCTATAGCTCAGTCGGTAGAGCACCTGGCTCTTAACCTGACGGTGCTCAGCGAATTTCCCCAGAGTTGCTCGTCGAAGTTCCTCAGGTCGCGGGGTTAGGTTAGCGCAGGTTGGTGCCGGTTGTGGCGCGGCGTAGTTCGTCGGCTGCGGCGTGGTGGTTGCGGAGTCGGTAGGAGGGGCCGTCGAGGGTGATGACGACGGAGCGGTGGAGGAGCCGGTCGAGCATGGCGGCGGCGACGGTGGTGTCGCCGAGGATCTCGCCCCAGGCTCCGACCGGCCGGTTCGTGGTGATCACGATCGAGGTCTTCAGGTAGCGCTGGTTGATGACCTGGAACAAGGCTGAGGCGGCCTCGCCGGGCAGCGGGAGGTAGCCAAGCTCGTCGATGATGAGCAGGGTCGGACCGGCGAAGAAACGCATCATGGTGGACCACTTGCCTTCGATCGCGGCGCGGTGGCAGCGGGCGGCGAGGTCGGCGGCGGAGGTGAAGTAGACGCGGTAGCCGGCGGTGACGGCGGCGTGCCCGAGGCCGGTGGCGATGTGGGTCTTCCCGACGCCGGGTGAGCCGATGAGGAGGATGTTGGTGGCGGTGTCGAGGTAGCGGCAGGTGCCGAGTTCGGTGAGCAGGTTTCGGTCGATGCCGGAGGCGTGGTCGAGGTCGAAGTCGTCGAGGGTGGCGCCGGTGGGGAGGTTCGCGAAACGGAACCGGCCGGCGAGGCGTCGGGCTTCGGTGGCGGTGACCTCGATGCGCAGTAGGTGCTCGAGGGTGTGGGTGAGGCTCCAGCCCTCGGTTTGGGCTTGGTCGAGCACCTTCGGGAGGGCGTCGGCGGCGTCGGCGAGTTTCAGGTCGGTGAGGTGGTTGCGCAGCTGTTGGTAGACGCTGGCGGCGGTGTTCGTGGTGGTGGTCATGGGAGGGTGTTCCTGTTCTTCGCGGCCTGCTCGTAGGCGGCCAGGCTGATCACGGTCGAGAGCGGTTCCGCGGCGCCGGTGAGCACGGCGGCGGCGCGCAGGGCGGTGGCGCCGGGTGGGATGCGTTCCTTGCGGCGGTGGGAGCGTCCCGGCGGTGCCGAGGCGAGGGCGATCGTTTCGAGGGCGGTGACGTGTCCGGTGTCGCGGATCGTGACCCCCAGGCCCGGTTCGGCGACTCGGTGTCGGGCGAGGACCGCGCCGGAGAGGGTGGCGATGTCGATGGTGTCGCTGCCGTGGCGGTGATGGACGACGACCTTCCCGGCAGCGAGTTCGGGTGGGACGGAATACCGGTTGCCGCGCCAGTCGATCAGCGCCTGCCGGGTGGCGGTGCGTTCCTCGGTGAGGATCACCGGGAACACCGTCGGTGGCAACGCTCGGAGCCGTTCGGCGGCGAACATCGCCTTCGCGGTGCTCCACCCGGACACGTCTTCCCGGCGTCGCTGGTCTTGTCGGCGGGCGAACGCCTCGACACCGGCCTGGGCCTGCTCGAGGGTGAGTTCGTCGGGCAGAGTCCGCCACCAGCGTTGCGCGGCGGTGTGGTTATTCTTCTCGACCACGCCCTTGCGGTTGCCGGAGCGGGGCCGGCAGGCGACCACCTGGACGCCGTGGTGCTTCGCGAACCCGGCGAACATCGCCGTCAGATCCCCCGTGACCGGGTCCAGCACGGTGCGCATCCGATCGAAGCGCCACACGCGAGTGAGCCCACCCAGCAGACGCAGCAAGGTGCTCATCGCGGCCAACAGGTGCGGCAGATCCATCGACGGGGCGAGCACCGCCCGCCAAACCCCCGAGTGGGCCAGCGAGCCGACCAGCAGGAACGCCTTCTTCGTCGGGAACCCCCAGTGCGTGGGCGCATCGGGCAGCTCGAGCCAGTCGAACTGGGTCTCCTCACCCGGCGGATGCTCGATGACCGCGTTCGGACGCTTCGTGACGTGCGCGCAGGCGGCGCAGGCCGGCCGCAGCCCGCGGTCACGGATCTGTCGGGTCAACGTCGGATACGACCCCGCGTAGCCCAGCGGGCGCAGCTCGTCGAGCAACGTCGCCGCCCACAAATGCGGGTCCTCCGATAGGCGCGCGCTAACGTAGTCGACGAACGCCTCGAACGAGTCCGGCACGGCGCGTTGCCGCCGCCCCGGGACCCGGTCCCCGTTCAAGTACGCGCGGATCGTCTTGCGGTCATGGTTGGTGCGGCGGGCGATCTCGCTGATCGTCATCCCCTGCCGTTTCAGAGCGTGGATATCCACGCTGCTCCTTTCTGAGAGCATAAGAACAAGGGCCTTCCTCGAGGTGGTGTGTGGTCAGAGACCACCAGTCTCGGGGAGGGCCCGCCTCATGCGGCGGAGCGACCCAGGGTGAGGAATTTCGATGAGCAGAACTGGGGAATTTCAGTGAGCGCCGTCACTTAACCAGCGGGTCCAGGGTTCGAGCCCCTGTGGGAGTACTTCGCAGGCTCAGACGACTCCCAGGATGGGAGTACTTCGCAGGCTCAGACGACTCCCAGGATGGGAGTACTTCGCAGGCTCAGACGACTCCCAGGATGGGAGCACTTCGCAGGCTCAGACGACTCCCAGGAGAGGAGCACTGGAGCTACGGACCCGCTACGACGAAACGGGGAGCGGACCGATGCAGGCTCACGCGCTCCGCGCTGACCTCGCCACCGATCCGGCCACCCTGGCCGAACAGCAGGTGCCGCCACCATCACCCAGGATTGCCCGTCGCACCTGGAAGCCCGTCTGCTTCGACCGGAACCAACACAGGGGCGTCCTGAGAAGGCGCGGAAGGCTAGGTGCCCGAGTACCAGCCCGTGAACAGAAGGGCGGGAGCCATGCCCGCAAACAGCACTGTGTCAGTCACGAAGTGCGCGAGCATGCTGGCGAACGGCCCGTGTTTCGAGCGAAGCCAGAACAAGGCTACGGAGTACACGCCAGAGAGGACCGCCCCGATCAGCCCTGCGGGGAGCCCGTACCAGTGAGCCAGACCGAATGAAACGAACATCAGCAGCGCTGCCGAAACCGCTCGAAGGCCACGAATCTCGCGGGCCAGCATCTCGCGCCAGAGCACTTCTTCACCGAAGGCGTTGGCCAACGACAGCACGACGATCCCTAGCCAGAGGGCTACCGGGCTGGGCTGGACCGTATCGATTTGGATCGGATTGTCCCGATACTGAACCAGGGAGACCTGCGCTGCCAGGACGCCGGAAATCGCGCCACAGCAGAGAATCAGCAGAATCGTCCCGCTCCGCCAGCGGGGACGCAAAGCTGACACCTTCACGGGACTAGACCGAACCCACCAGATAACCCAGACCGCGCCGGCCAGACACGGAGCGATGATCCACGGCACCCCGAAGATGAGGAGCATGCCCAGGACACCAAGGCCTATGCGAGTGGCACGCTCCCGCGCGGCAATGATCGCCACAAGCGCGGCTGCGAGGGTGAGATACCAGCCGTGGTGAACCGCGACGATCATCAGCGCCAGAAAGACGCCGGTGATCCAGCCTCTCGCAGCCAAGGCTGCCTTTTGGTCAGGCCTCCGGTGCAAGTTGACCCAGCCGCGCTACAGGTGTGCCGTGGCTCATCCACACGAGTGTACCGTCGACCAGACGTGGCTCGAGCACTGCTGGTGTCTCTCCGTCCACCTGCACTGTCGGCCATGGCCGGCCGGTCTCGTCAATAACCCGGTCCTGGATCAGGGAGACAATTTCCTCGGTGAGCACATCAGCGGGCGTGGAGGCCAAGAGCAGCGTCTCGTTGGCTCCCAAGGCGAGAACGTACCCGTCTGTCGGGAAGCCCTCCGGATCGGCCCCACCTCCGGTAAGCCATCGGCGGGAACGCAGGTCGAACAGCCCAATTTCGAGGCTCATGTGGTGGCGCGCGAGATCGGCTCGGGCGAGTTCAATCACCCGCCCGAGCTCAATCCCCCTTCGAGGTTCGTTCACAGGATTCTGCACTGCATGTTGTAGACGAGCACCGTGTCTTTGCCCTTCGTGACGTTGCCGCTGATTTGCAGGATCTTACCGCTGTACTTCTTGGCCTTGTCTGCGCCGACGCTGCCGTGTGGGGCGTAGTTCTGTGACTTGGAATCGATCTTGGTGCCGTCGGCACGAACGACGGCCGTGTAGTAGGTGCCGCTGTAGGTGGCGTTGGGGTACGCACCCCACTGAATGGCCTGCCCCTTGCCTGCCTGCTGGATGGCGAACCGGCCGTAGGACGAGTTCACGCGGTAATCCTTACAGCTGGTGATGGGTGGGGCCACTTCGACTGAGGAGCATGCGCTGGCGGCTAGAAGGAACGGGGTGATGAGGGCTACTGCGAGCCTGGTTCGTGTTCTCATGGGCCCAGCCTCTAGCCACAGCCAACAAGAAGGTGGAGAAACTCTCAAATGCCCACTGACAATGAGCGATACTAGGATCAGCCGAAGAATCGTGCCTCGTACTCGTCGTCGGTGCATTCGCACGGCGGGTCGTCCACGTCACGGAGGAACGGTTCGCCGTTCTTCCAGGCCAGTTCGGCTCCCTGGCCGCCGTAGTGCCACACCACCGGGGTGGTGGGATCGGTACGCCCGAGGTCCTCGTCGGTGGTGCAGGGCTCGGATCAGTCCCTGCCGTGCCGCACACCATGAAGGTGTCCTCGGTCTCCTTAGTCACACACCGAGGACCCTCGTCACCCACACCCGGTGGCGGGGGACCCCGCCCTCGTAGCTCACTTGGCAGAGCAGCCGCCTTGTAAGCGGCAGGTAACCGGTTCGAACCCGGTCGAGGGTTCGTAGGAAGAGTTGCGGCTCTCCTATGCCCTGGAAGCACGAAGGATGTGTAGCCGCCTTCTATGCGGTCGGGTGCCGGTTCGAGTCCGGCCCAGGGTGCTCGACGACGACATGCGGAGCTGCCCCTTGCCGGAGTTCTCTGTGGCCGAGCCTTGGTCGTCGATGCGGTGGTGCGCGTCCAACCCCCGTCAGGAGGCTGCCTTCCGTTGACCGGGGTGGCGCCTGTCGGCACGGGCTCGATGGGGCCGATTGCGGGCGTCTTCGCCGAGCATCCTGTGCTGCCGCCGCAAGGGCCCTCCTCGGGTGCTTTCGCTCGTCAGGCCTGGCCCGCCGCGATCTGCGACGGCGACGCGGCTCTGACTGGGACCTTCACCGATGAGCATTGCCCGGCCCGGGTAGTTGAAGCGAATTGACCCGCGGGTCAAGGTGCACCGTTGCAGATGGCGCCTGCACGAACGTGCAGCACACTTGCAAGGACGTGCACAGTAGCGGTTCTCTTGGAGGCAGGGCGACAGAAGGTCGTCCGCACACGCGTCTCTTCGGCGCTGAGCTGACAAAGCTGTCAGGAATGGAGCTTCAACTATGTCGTTGGGAGTCATCTTCCTCTCGGAGGTCGTGGGCACCGCGATGCTTATCCTCTTGGGCTGTGGTGTCGTCGCTAACACCGCACTCGCTAAGACCAAGGGCAACGGCACCGGATTCCTCTTCGTTAACTGGGGCTGGGGTCTCGCGGTCTTCGCAGGCGTCCTGGTGTCCTACAAGTCCGGCGGTCACCTGAACCCCGCCGTGACGATCGGCATCGCCTCGTCCGGCGCCAAGGAGTTCGTGCCCGGCATCGCCGTCGGTGTCGCCTCGATCCTCGTCTACATCGCCGCCCAGATGCTCGGCGCCATCATCGGCGCTGCGCTCTGCTGGCTGGCCTACAAGGACCACTTCGATGTGGAGCAGGACCAGGCCACCAAGCTGGGCGTCTTCGCCACCGGCCCCGCCATCCGCAGCTACGCGTGGAACCTCGTCACTGAGATCATCGCCACCTTCGTGCTGGTCTTCGTCGTCCTCTCCTCCGGCAAATTCGCAGGCAACACCACGGTCGAGCCCGCGAACCTTGGCTGGCTCGGCGCCCTGGGCGTCGCCCTGCTGATCGTCGGCATCGGCGCCAGCCTCGGTGGCCCCACCGGTTACGCCATCAACCCCGCGCGTGACCTCGGCCCCCGCATCGCCCACTTCATCCTTCCCATCAAGGGCAAGGGCGGCTCCGACTGGGGCTACTCGTGGGTTCCGGTCGTCGGCCCGATCATCGGTGGCGTTCTCGCCGGTCTCCTGTCCAACGTCCTTCTCCCCTGACCCGCACAAATCAAACACCCAAGGAAGTGTTAGTACATGTCTGACAAGTACGTACTCGCAGTTGACCAGGGCACGACCAGCTCTCGTGCGATCATCTTCGATCACAAGGGCACCATCGTCGCCACCGGCCAGAAGGAGCACGAGCAGATCTTCCCGCGTGCAGGCTGGGTCGAGCACGACCCGGTCGAGGTGTGGGCGAACGTCCGCAACGTCGTGGCCGAAGCCCTCAGCGCAGCCGAACTGAACCACAACGACATCGCAGCGGTCGGCATCACCAACCAGCGCGAGACCACCGTCGTGTGGGACAAGACGACCGGTGAGCCCGTCTACAACGCCATCGTCTGGCAGGACACCCGCACCGGCAAGATCGTCGAGGAACTCGGCGGCGAGATCGGCCAGGACCGCTACAAGGACCGCGTCGGCCTCCCGCTGGCGACCTACTTCTGTGGCCCGAAGGTCAAGTGGATCCTCGACAACGTCGAGGGCGCACGCGAGAAGGCCGACGCAGGCAATCTCGTCATGGGCACCATGGACACCTGGGTCGTGTGGAACATGACCGGTGGCGTCAGCGGTGGCATCCACATCACCGACGTGACCAACGCGTCGCGCACCATGCTGATGGACCTCAAGACCCTGGACTGGGATCCTGAGATCGCCGCCGACATGACCATCCCGATGTCGATGCTCCCCGAGATCAAGAGCTCGGCAGAGGTCTACGGTGAGGGCCGCGCCCAGGGCATGCTCCCCGGCGTCCCGATCGCAGGCATCCTCGGCGACCAGCAGGCCGCGACCTTCGGCCAGGCCTGCTTCGAGTCGGGCATGGCGAAGAACACCTACGGCACCGGCAACTTCATGCTGATGAACACCGGCGAGGACATCGTTCCCTCGAAGAACGGCCTGCTCACCACCGTCTGCTACAAGATCGGCGACAAGCCGGCCATCTACGCCCTCGAGGGCTCGATCGCCGTCACCGGCTCGCTGGTTCAGTGGCTGCGCGACAACCTGAAGATGATCTCCTCGGCTCCCGAGGTCGAGCAGCTCGCCGCGACGGTCGAGGACAACGGTGGCGCGTACTTCGTGCCCGCGTTCTCCGGCCTCTTCGCTCCCTACTGGCGCTCCGACGCCCGTGGCGCGCTCGTCGGCCTCACCCGTTACGTCAACCGTGGCCACATCGCCCGCGCCGTCCTGGAGGCCACCGCCTACCAGACGCGCGAGGTGCTGGAAGCCATGGAGGCCGACTCGGGCGTGAAGCTGGCAGAGCTCAAGGTCGACGGCGGCATGACCGCCAACAACCTGCTGATGCAGTTCCAGGCTGATGTGCTGGACGTCGACGTGGTTCGCCCCGTCGTCGCCGAGACGACCGCCCTGGGCGCCGCCTACGCAGCCGGCATCGCAGTCGGCTACTGGGAGGGCGAGCAGGACGTCATCGACAACTGGGCAGAGTCGAAGCGTTGGACCCCGGACATGGACCGCGCCGAGGCCGATCGTCTGTTCAGGAACTGGAAGAAGGCCGTCACGCGGACCTTCGACTGGGTCGACGAAGACGTCGTCGAGTGAGGTTCATCCTCTGAGTTCGTTTCCGGAAGGGGCGTCGGCTTTGTGCCGGCGCCCTTTTCGCCCTGGGCTGGTTGACGCTGCCTGCGGCCGACTCCTCCCGTTCCTTGAGCAGCCTCTGCCCGACGTAGTCGTGCGAGGCGTCGTTGAAAGGTTCTGGCCACGGCCGCAGACGATGTGAAGGGTTGTGGCCATGACAGCGGACGACCGTCGGGGCCTTTCGACGACGGGCGCCGCCGTTTCGCGGGGCGGCTGCTCAGGGAACGGGCGGCGCAGGTCCGGCCCTGCCCAAGGAACGGGGTAGGCGCCGCGGCGGGCGGCCGAGTGACGCGGAGCCGCCCGTGTCGGGTCATAGCGGCGGGTGCAGGTCCTTGACGCCGAACCGGCGCTTGCGGTTCACCACGAGCACGAGCAGGGCCATGCACGAGACGAACAGGATCAGCAGGAGCGAGAGGTCGCGCGTGAACTTCGACATCAGGCCGCCCGAGATCGCGATCCGGAACGCGTCGATCGAGTAGCTCATCGGGACGAAGTGGCTGATCGCGGAGAAGAAGGGCGGCAGCAACTCCGGCGGATACGTTCCGCCTGCCGAGGTGAGCTGGATGATCAGCAGCACAAGCATCGCGGCCGTCGCCACAAACCCGAGCCAGGTCCGCATCAGATGCGCCACCGCCGAGAAGGCGAGCGCGACGACCGTCACCAGCAGGATGATCAGCCACGGGTGCACCGGGTCGAGCCCCAGCCCGATCCAGGCCGCGGCGAGCATCAGCCAACCGGCCACGACCGAGATGAAGCCCAGCGGGGCCCATGCCGTCACCCCGATCCGCAGGTCGCTGCCACGCGCGGCAAGCATCCGGCCGGTGATCGGGCGGACGATGAAGAACGCCGAGATGCCGAGCACCCACAGGGCGATCGAGAAGAACATCGGGGCGAGGCCGCGGCCGTAGACGTGCGCCGGGTTGTCGACCTCCATCGACACATCCACCGGCGCCGACAGGACGTGCACCGCCTCCGCCTCCTGATCCTCGGTGAGTACCGGGATCTGCTTGACGCCGTCGGCGAGCCCGGCCGACAGTTGCGTGGCGCCCTCGGAGAGCTGGGCGATCCCGTCGTCGAGGGTGACGGTGCCGTCGGACAGCGTGTGCAGGCCGGTGGCCAGGGTCCCCGCGCCGGTGGAGAGTTCGGCCGCGCCCGAGGACAACTCGCCGAGCCCCTTGTCGAGCGTGGTCGCCCCGCTCAGCGCGTCGCCGGTGCCTTCGCTCAGATCGGCGGCGCCGGAGGCGACCTGCTGGGCTCCGTCGTTGAGCGCGTCGATCTTCGTCTTCGCCTCGGTGGCCTTCGTCGAGAGATCGCCCGTGTTGCGAATCGCCTCGTCCGCGTCGGCGACGGCGCCTGCGATGGTGCCTGCCCGATCAGCGATCGTCCCGGTCGCCTCGGCGAGGTTGGTGGTGTGCGTCTGGATCCGGGTGAACGCCGGATCGTCGGCCAGCTCCGGGTGGGCGGCGAGCAGTGCGTCCACCTCGGAGGAGATCGACGCGCTGGTCGTGGCGACGGTGCCCGTCCCGTCAGCCGCGATGGCGGTCAGGTCGGCCGTGGCATCTGCCGCGGCGGTCAGCCTCTGCTGGGCCTCCGGGAGACGCTCGGCGGCCACCGTGAGGACCGGATCGAGGGTGTCTGCGAGCTGCTGGGTCCCGTCGGCCACCTGGCGTGAGCCGTCGGCCAGCCTTGCCGCCCCGTCGTCGAGCTGTCCCAGCCCGTCGACCAGCTGCCCGCTGCCGTCCGCCGCGTTCGCCGCGCCAGTGGCGAGCTTCTCCGCACCGGTGGCCAGCTTGTCAGCGCCTGCCCGCGCATCTGCGGCGCCGGAACGCAGCTGCTTGCTCCCTTCATGGGCGTCCTTCAGGCCGGCGTCGAGCTGGGCCGCGCCGTCTGAGGCATCGACCAGGCCCTCCCTGATCTTGGCCAGATTGGCGAACACGGCCTCGAAGTAGCTGCTGACCGCGGTCTCATCGATGGCCTTCGCGATCGACGTCTGTGCCGAGTTCGTGATCGTGCCGATCACGAAGCCGTTGGCGTCGTTGCGCTGCAGCATGATCTGCGCGCGGGTCGGGTCGTCCCCCTGGCCGCTGACCAGGTCGGTGGAGAACGACTCCGGCACAGAGATCACCAGGTAGTAGCGCCCCTCCTCAAGGCCCTGCTGCGCGTCGTCGGAGTCGGTGTCGATGAAGTCGAAGGTGCCGGTGCGGTGAAGGCTGTCGACGAAGTCCTGTCCCGCATGCACCTCCTCGTCGTTGACCGTCGTGGGCACGTCATGGTTGACGACGGCGACCGGAACGTTGTCGAGCCTGCCGTACGGGTCCCAGTTGCCCGCGAGGTAGATGCAGCCGTACAGCAGCGGGATCAGGAGGATGAACACCAGCGCCAGGCGCGGGAGCGGGCCCCTGAAGCGCTTGAGCTCGTAGCGGGCGAGGGCCAACGGGTTGCTCGGGCTAGGCATGGAGGGCCTCCATCTCGATCGTGGTGACCTCCAGCGGGACGGCGGCCCGCTCAGAGGTGGACGCGATGACGGTCACGCCCTCGGCCGCGAGCTTGACCAACCCGTTCCAGAGGATCTCCTGCTCGGCGAGCGTGGTCTCGCGGTCGATGTCGTCGAGCACGATCATCGGGGCCGGCCGGATCGACGCGAGGGCCACCGCCGCGCGGACCTGGTCGGACGGCGACAACTGACCATAGGCGGTCGAGCGGGGCTCATCCAGGCCGAGCAACAGAGCGACGTGCAGATAGTTGGCCAGCCGTGCACGTGCGGGCGCCGCATCGGCGAGAGTGCGCTCGGTGATGCAGTCCTCGAGCGACAACGAGTCCTCGGGCTCGACCAGATCGTCGATCCGCGCCACCGAGGTGATCTTCCTGACCTGCCTCGAGTGGCGGATCGCGTCGTGCCCGTCGACGCTCAGTTCTCCGGTCACGCCCCGCATCCGACCGGTGAGGGCGAGCAGCAGGGCGGACTTGCCCGACCCCGCCTTCCCCGCGAGGGCAATGGCCGCGCCGCGGGGGAGGTCCAGGTCGAGCGGGCCGAAGACGGGACCCTTCGGGCCCTGCAGGCTGAGCCCCCTCGCGGTCGCGAGAGGCTCCTCGACGGGGGTTGGTTGTGCGTGCTGAGGTTCGTCCACAAAGCTGAGTCTACTCAAAACTGAGTGTCCTCAAAAAAGAAGCTATGATGTTGCCATGCAACCGCCCATGGGCAGGCGCGACCGGAACAAGGCCGCAAAACGCCTCGCCATCTCTCGAGCCGCGGCCGAACTCTTCGCGGCCAACGGCTATGCCGGGACGACCACCCAGCAGGTCGCGCGCTCCGCAGACGTCGCCGAGGGGACGCTCTTCCGCTACGCCAGCAGCAAGCCGGAGCTGCTCCTGATGGTGATCAACGAACACCTCCGCCCTCTCGTCGCCGAATCCCAGGACGATGTCGGCCCGGCGCTGGAGGACAAGGTGCTGCACCTGCTCAAGCCGATCGTCGAGCTGGCAGAGAGCCAACCCGACAACGCGGCGCCGTTCCTGCGCGAGGTGCTCTTCGGTGACGACGGGCCGCAGCGACGCGAGTCGCTCGAACTCGTGGACCAGGTGGTGGACCGGATCGCGGAGACGCTGCGGCCCCACGAGGCGAGGCTAGAGGGCATGGGCCTCGATGAGGCGGCCAGGTGGGTCTTCTCGGCGCTGGTCAGCGAACTGCTGCGCGACGTCGTGGGAAGGGGCACCGGCGACCGTCAGGCCGCGCTCAGCGCCCGGGTCCGCGTCCTGCTAAGGGGCCTCGGCGTCAGCTGAGCGCAGCGCCGAGTCCAGCCGCCGGATCAGCTCGCCGACCCGACCGCCCTTCTCCGGTGCGGGAGGCTGGCGTGAGAGCACGCTGCGCATCACGTCGTCTGCGAGCGAGACGACCCAGTCGATCGACTCGTCGACCACAGCGCCGTCCAGCTCAAGGGCCGCGACGGCGTGTCCACCCGAACCGAGGATGTGACGCACCTGATGTGCCTCGGCGTAGGGGTGCAGGAACGCGGCCGACGCCGCCATCGACGCCGAGAACCCCGCATGCGATGCCCGAGGCTCGTCCTTCGCGGCGGTGCCCGCCCTCCACGCATCCATCGCGGCCTTGCGCAGTGCCGTGTCGCGGGTGCCGCCGTCGGCGAAGCGGTGGCCCGCGAGGATCGCAAGCGCCGGACGCTCATCGTCGGGAAAGGCCTCCGCGAAAATGGGCAGCACGCCCTCGGCGCACCGCAAGGCGAACGCGCTGACGCCGCGCAGTTCGGCGATGCTGAGCTCGATCGGTGGATGTGTCGCCATGGACGACACACTGCCACGCACGGCGCGGCGCGGGGCATTCCTGCTCACCTGGTACCCGGTTCCGGTTACGTTTGCTCTCATGGCCGATCTGATCCTCGAGGTGCCCGGACCCGAACCGCGCTCCGTGAAACTCAGCAGCCCCGACAAGGTCCTGTGGCCAGGCGACGACCCGATCACGAAACAGGGCCTCGCCGAATATCTGCTGTCGGTCGCCGACCCGTTCCTCGCCATCAACGGTGACCGCCCCATGACTCTGCAGCGGTTCCCCGACGGGATCGAGGGCGAGGAGTTCTTCTCCAAGCGTCCACCGCGCGGTGCCCCGGACTATCTGCGGGCCGTGATGTGCACCTACCCGTCGCGCAGGCGCCACGAGCAGCTCGTCTTCGACGAACCGGCGGAGCTGGCCTGGGCCGCGCAGATGGGCACCATCACGTTCCATCCCTGGCCCGTGCGCACCGCCAACCTCGACAACCCGGACGAGTTCCGCATCGACCTCGACCCGCAGCCCGGACGCGACTTCCGCGATGCCGTCACTGCCGCGCTCGAGCTCCGGAAGGTGATGGCCGAGAACGGGTTGACCGCCTACGCGAAGACCTCCGGCAACCGTGGGATCCACGTCTACGCGAGGATCCGGCCCGACCACGAGTTCCAGGACGTGCGGCACGCGGTGATCGGCATCGCCCGCGAACTGGAGCGCCGGATGCCGGACCTCGTCACCACGTCGTGGTGGAAGGAGGAACGCGGCGAGCGCGTCTTCGTCGACTTCAACCAGGCGAACCGCGACCGGACGATCGCCGGCGCCTACTCGCCCCGCCCGCTCCCAGGGGCACCCGTGTCGACCCCGCTCACCTGGGACGAACTGCCCGACGCGGACCCGCGCGAGTTCACCGTCCGCACGGTGCCCGCCCTCCTGGAGAGCCGACCCTGCCCCTGGGCGGACATGGACGAGCATGTGGGCGACATCGCGGGCGCGCTCGCGCTGTGGCAGGCCGATCTCGACCGAGGCCTCGGCGAACTGAACTTCCCGCCCGACTACCCCAAGATGCCGGGAGAGCCGCCGCGCGTGCCACCGAGCAAGCGCAAGGCCGATCGGGCCGACGAGGACTACATGGCTCCCAAGGCCGAGCGCGACGCGGAGTGGGGCACCGCCATCGCGCCGCCGTACGGTCCGATGCTGGCCAAGCCGGTCAAGAAGCTGCCTGAGGGCGACTTCTTGTTTGAGCCGAAATGGGACGGCTTCCGCTCCATCATCTGGCGCTCCGGTGACATGGTGGAGATCGGGTCGCGCAACTCGCGCCCGATGACCAGGTACTTCCCCGAGCTGGTCGAGGCCGTGATCGCGAACTTCCCCGACCACAGCGTCATCGACGGCGAGATCATCATGATCGACCCCGAGACGGGCGACCGGCTCAACTTCGACGCGCTGCAGCAACGGATCCACCCCGCCGCGTCCCGGATCAAGAAGCTCAGCGAGGCGACGCCGGCCAGCTTCGTCGCCTTCGACCTGCTCGCGCTCGGGCAGGACAACTTCACTGAGAAGCCCTTCCGCGAACGACGCGGTGCGCTCGAACTCGCCCTGCGCGACGCCAGGCCGCCGATCTACCTCACACAGGCCACCCACGACGAGGACGTCGCGATGGACTGGTTCAGCCAGTTCGAGGGGGCGGGACTCGACGGCGTCATCGCCAAGCCGCTCGACGAGCCGTACGTTGAGGACAAGCGCGTGATGTACAAGCTCAAGCACGAACGCACGGCCGACTGCGTCGTGGCCGGCTACCGGCTGTACAAGGACGAGACGGACGCCATCGGTTCGCTCCTGCTCGGCCTCTACACCGAGGACGGCTCGCTCAACTCCGTCGGTGTCATCGGCGCCTTCCCGATGGCGAGGCGTCGGGAGCTCTTCGAGGAACTGCAGCCGCTCGTCACCGACTTCGACGGACATCCGTGGGCTTGGGCGAAACCCGAGGAGACGCTGCCCGACAACCGCGACCAGTCGATCCCGCGTACCCCGACGTCGGCGGCGCACTCCCGCTGGAACGCGAAGAAGGACCTCTCCTTCGTTCCCCTCCGCCCGGAGCGTGTCGTCGAGGTGCGCTACGACCACATGGAGGGCGACCGGTTCCGTCACACGGCCCAGTTCGTGCGTTGGCGCGACGACCGCGAGCCCGGTTCCTGCACCTACGAACAGTTGGAGGAACCGGTCAGCTACGACCTCTCGAAGGTCCTGGTCGCGGGTCTCGACTGATCCTCACGGCCGGTCGAGGATCTCCACGCCCAGGTGCGCGAACCCCGCTGCCGCCTCCGCCAGCGTCACCACGACGGAGCCTCGGGCTCCGCGGGAGGCGGCCTCCTCGTCCGCATGGGCCAGCACCTCCAGCACGGCGTGCAGCGCCGACGGGGGAGTGCACGAGCGAACCTCGGCCAGATGATCAGTGTCAACTGGATGGGCCCAGACGTGGGTGCGCGTCTCCCACTCGCTCGGACCCGACATCAGTCGGATGTGTCCGACGGGTCGTACAGCGGGGTGGCGGCACGCATCGATCCGGCGACCGACAGGTCGTTGGGGCGTCCCCGCTCGGTGAGGCCGTCGATGACGCCGTCGCGGTCCAGTTGGGTCCTGTTCTGGGCCAGCTTGAAGCGTCCGACGACGTCGGTGATCTCCAGTTCGAGCCCGACGATGCCGCGCAGCATGGCGTCGAAGAAGTCCGGCGGCAGCTCGTCGGTGCGCCAGGCTCCTCGCCCGGCATCGGCGGGGCAGCCCTCAGCGATGCGCCGGTCGTCGTGCGTGTGGCCGAGCTGGGTGACCTCCTCGCGCAACCGGTCGCGGTCGTGGTGGACGCGCAGCACCCCAGCGAACTGGGCCTGCTCGTAGTTCCACGTGCCGACGGCGCGTCCCTCAGCCCGCCCCCGCGCGGCGCCGCCCTCGCTCCTCGGCTGGATGCTCGGGTACCACCGCGGGCTGACATAGGCCCCGTCTCCCTGCACCACGACCCGACAGGCGACCCCGTCGGTGAGCGTGGCGAACTGCTGGTTGTGGTCGGAGGCGTGGGCGATCAGACGGTCTCCGCGCCAGAGGGTCGGCAGGTGTGTCGCGCTCGGCACGCCGTCCGGCATCGGGGTGATCCACAGTGCTGCCCCGACCCGGTCGAGCAGCCCGCGACACGCGTCGGCGTCCACCCTCTGGCTCGGCGGACAGTAGACGTAGCTCAACGGGTCGTTCACGCCCCTCACCTTAGGCCGGGAGTCAGGGTCGGATACGACCGGGCGCCGATGTCTGCTCGGGGGCCACGCCGTAAAATCGATCCATGACTTACGACATGTACGGTCAGGTGCCGGTCCCTGGAATGTTCTATGTTGCCGCCTACGGGCAGGAGCACGGTCCCTACCCGGTACAGGCGCTCGCCGGCATGGCCAACAGCGGGGCGCTGCGCGCCGACACGATGATCCGCGACGTCAACGGAGGCAACTACTTCCCCGCAGGCCAGATGCCGGGGCTGTTCTCCACGCGCGACTGGACGGTGGCGCTCGTGCTGAGCATCGTGCTCGGCACGCTGGGCGTCGACAGGTTCTACCTCGGCCAGATCGGCCTCGGCTTCCTGAAGCTGATCACCATGGGTGGCTTCGGGGTCTGGGCACTGATCGACATCATCCTGATCGCCACGCGCAAGCTGCCGGACGCCGAGGGCCGCGCGCTCCGCTGAACCATACCCTCGACGCCGCCGTGCCAGCCACGGCGGCGTCGTCGCGTCAGCTGAGCTTTACCTCGTTGAGTTCGCCGATGAACCGGTCGCCGACCGGCGGCAGGTTCGTGAAGTACACCATCAGGTAGCGGGTCTCGGTCGGTGCCGTCAGCGGGACGGAGACGGTGCCGGTGGCGGCCTCGTTCGCGCCCACCAGCATCCAGTCCGCCTCCGTGCGCATCGACGGCTCGTCCCCGCTCGGGACGCGCAGTTCGATGCTCGTCGCCCCGCCGGTGAGGGTCAGCTCGGCCGCCGTGACGGTGCGCGGCTCACCCAGGTCGAGGATGACGCCGACGCCGGGCTTCAGCCCGCCGAGGTTCGGCCGGTTCTTGTACGACATCGTCTTCCACGACGTCGCCGGATCCCCGTCGAAGACGTTGCCGACCAGCTCGGGCAGTTCCTCGCCGTTGCCTCCGTCGGTCTCCGGGTCGAAGTCCCGGGCCCCGACGATGGTGATCGCGGACGCGGTGGGGCTGGCCGTCGTGCTGGGGCCGTTGGCCGGGGTCGGCGGCTCCTGAGCGCTGTTCTCCCGCGCGCTGTTGACGCCGACGATGATCAGCGACACCACCAGGGCGATCACCGCGAGCGCGAGCAGCACCCACAGCACCGGGCGGGAACGCTGCGCCCGCTCGGCGGGCGGCTGCCCGGGCGAGGGCTGCGGCCTCGGCTCGACGACCACCGTCTCTGGTTCCAGATCCATGGCGCGCGCGGGCTGGGTCGCCGTCACCGCCGCCGGGGCGACGCGGGCTACAGGCTGGTCCTCGTCGGTGCGCCGCGAGCGGACGCGCTGCTCGAGATCGGCCGAGGCGTCGGCGGTGCCGAGCACCTGGGTCAGCTCGTTGACGAGCTGCGAGGCGGTCGTGATCCGACGCTCGGACATGGCCCCACGCTCGGTGATCGTGGTCACGCAGATCCGGTCGAGGGCGGGCGAGATGCCCGCCTGCACCGTGTAGGGGGCCGCGGGCTCCCCAGCGACGATCGGGGCGGCTGGCAGGCCGTAGGCTGCGCCGTCGGGCCAATGCCTGACAAGGGCGGCGTACAACAGCTTGCCGAGACCGACGACGTCTGCGCGTTCCCGCCAGGCCCAGGCGTTGCCGCCCTCCTCGTGCCCGGCAAGCGTCGCCTCGACGCCGAAGCCGACGAGTCGCACGGCCCCGGAGCTGGTGATGATCACGTTCTCGGGATTGAGCTGCTCGTGGAAGAGGCCCTGAGCGTGCACCCCGACCAGCGCGTCCGCCAGTTCGCGCACGACGTATGCCGCCTCGATGGCACTCAACGGGCCCTTCGCGAGCAGCGCGGAGAGCGAGCGGCCCGTGGTGTACTCCGCGACGACGTAGGCCCCGATTCCCTGATCGGGATCGGTGATCTCGTCGGCGTCGAGCACCCTGAGGAAGCGCGAGTCCGTGGCGACCGCACCCTTGCGGGCTGCCATCATCAACTCGGAGATGCGCTCATCGCCGGGGGCGATCACGTGGACGACGACGTCGCGGGAGAGCACCTGGTCGTGGGCGCGCCAGGTCTCGGTCCCATGCCGCCCCGCCAGCAGTTGGATCAGTTCGTAGCGGGTGCTGAGCAGCGTGCCGACCGTGGCGATGCCGCGGCTCGCCTCCTCCCGGAACAGGGAGTCGAGATCGATGCGACCGGTGGTCTGCTCCGCAGAGGTCGGCTCGTCCTGCCAGCCGGAGTCTTCGACGCCGTCGGCGGCATCGGCGAGGCTGTCCTCGACCTCCTCGTCTTCGGTCTCCTCGGCCCTGCTCGGGCGGCGGAAGATGTCGTCGTCCATGCTGGCCTCCTGGGCTGGCTCATCGAAGGTGTGTCTGCTGATCGGCGGGCGGTTGCGGATGATCGTCGCCGGGCCGCCGTCGTCCAGGGGGCCGATGTCGTCGACGACGGGCGAGATGCGCGTGGGCCGGTCGTCGTAGATCGCGGGAAGCATCATCGTGACCTGGTCGTCTGCGGACTCGGCCGCCGCGACCGCAGGGGTGCCCTTCCCGCGGCCGAGCCTGCTGCGGACGAGGTCGCCAAGGCTGTTCAGCTCACGGACCTTCAGCAGTTTGCCGACGAAGAGGTAGGCGCCGAGGACGACGAGGCCGCCAACGACGCACGCCACGATCTCGCCGAGGAACTGGTTCGGGATCAGCGCGGTCAGCCACTTCGCGAGGTGGTAGGCCGCCACGCCTCCCGCCGCCGAGCCGATCGCGAGACGCACGATGTGCAGGATCAGTCTTCCGCCGTTGAGGCCGGGGACTCGACGGCGCAGCAGCTGCCAGGAGACGAGAACGCCGACCAGGTAGGCGAACGAGTAGGCAAGGCCGAGCGCTGGGGCCACCCAGCGGGGCGAGTCGACGAACTGGACGAGCAGGACGGCGCCCAGCGCGTTGAGCCCGGCGATCAGCACCTGCAGCAGGAACGGGGTGCGGGTGTCCTCGAGCGCGTAGTAGGTGCGCAGGCAGACGAACTGCACCGTGAACGGGATCAGTCCGACGGCGAAGGCCATCAGCGTCCACGCGATGAGTGCGGCGTCTGCCTGCCCGTTGGGCCCGTGGCCGAAGAGGATGCCCGAGATCGGGCCGGCGAGCGCGAGGAAGACGACGGTCGCGGGGACGATGATGATCAGCGCGAGCCGCGTCGTCTTGGTGAACTCGGCCGCCACGCCCTCCCGGTCGCCTGCCGCCGCCAGGCGTGAGGCGTTCGGCAGCATCGCGGTCGCGAGCGACACCGTGATCAGCGAGTGCGGAAGGATCCACAACAGGTGGGCGTTGTTGTAGACCTGCAGGCCTGCACCGGATCCGCCGGCCGTCGCGGAGGTCGCAAGCCGCTGGACGACGATCAGGGCCAGCTGGTTGACGGCGACGAAGCCGATGGTCCAGATCGCCAGCTTGAACGTCTTGCCGAGGCCGGTCCCCTTCAGGTCGAACCGGGGCCGGAACGTGAAGCCGACCTTGCGCAGATAGGGGAACAGCATGGCCGTCTGGACGGCGATGCCGAGCGTCGAGCCGGCGCCGAGCACCCAGATCTGGCCCGTTGTGAAGGCGAGTGAGGTGTCGCCGTCGTTGCCCCAGATGACGAAGTAGAGGCCGAGCACGAGGATCGAGACCACGTTGTTGGCGATGGGGGCCCACATCATGGGGCCGAACTTGTCGCGCGCGTTGAGGACCTGGCCGAGCAGGAAGAAGGCCCCGTAGAAGAAGATCTGCGGAAGCGTCAGGTAGGCGAGCGCGACGAGGGAGGCGTACTGGGAGCTGAGCTCCGGGGTCCGCCACGCGCTCGACGAGTAGATCGACGTCACGATCGGGGCGGCCGCGGTGATGAGCACCGCTACCGCGGCCACGATCAGCATGAAGGCCGTCATGATCCGGTTGGTGTAGGCCTCGCCGCCGTCCGGATCCTTCTTGATCGCCCGCACGATCTGGGGCACGAGGACCGTGTTGAGGGCGCCGCCCGCGAACAGGATGTAGATGGCGTTCGGGACGGTGTTGGCCAGCTCGAACATGTCGGCCTGCCGGGTGGACGAGCCGAGGATGATGACGATCAGGACGACGCGGACCATGCCGAGGACTCGCGAGATCAGCGTCCCCGAGGCCATCAGGGCGCTCGCGGAGACGAGTTTGCGGGTACTACTGACTTGCTCGCTCAATGTCTTCCTTCTCGGAGGCCTTGCCGCGTTCGCGCCGCACTGCGCGGATCCGCCACGCCGTCCCTCCTAGGAGTACTGCACCCGAGACGAGGATGATGATCCAGCCGACGCGCCCAAAGTCGGTCGCAGTGATCTCGATTGTGGTGCTCTTTCCGAGGGCGACCCCTCCGGCGGTCACGGGTTGGGCCTGCACGAGCGCGACGCCGTTGGCCGTGGCTTCCGGGGTGATGTTCACGGTGATCGACTCGCCCGGGGGGATCACCTGCGGCTCGAGGTCTGGCACGCGGATTCGCTGCGGGGCGTCCGAGGTGAACCGGACGCCGACGGTGACCGGAACCGTGAGCCCGTTGGTCAGCGTGGCGGGGAACTGGTTCGCCCTGTCACCCATCACCACCGACGACACGGCCTTGAGGGTGATCTTGTCCAGGTCGACGTGAGCGGGGGAGGCCTGCGTGATGTAGGACACCGCGGCCGACTGGGTGGGGAAGCCCATGGAGAAGGCGTAGGCGGCCACCGGGCTGAGGCTGGCGACTTCACCTCCGGTCAGGTCGCCCAGCAGTTCAGCGTCCTCCGCCGCCCTGCGCAGGGCCGCCGAGACCTCGTTCCAGGCGGCCGGCTCCTTGCCAGGCTCCCAGCGGACGGGCTCGGCCGGGGTGGCCGTCGGGACGACGTGGGTGCGCCACGCGCCCAGCTCGGCGTCGATCTCGGCGTCATCGGCCGACTCGATCACGTAGAGCGGCGCCCTGGCGGCGAGGAACTCGTCCGCGATGCGGCCCGCGAGCCGGATCCCGGCGGGCTCCGCGGCGAGCGGATCCTCCGGAGCGGCACCAAGGAGCCGGGGCGGGCCCGGCTTCGCGCCCGTCGCGTCGCGGACGATGACCGTGTCGAACTCGCCGAGCTTCGCGACGAGCGACTCGCTGACGCCCGGGTTGAGGATGACCACCGAGTCGAGGTCGTCGAGGATGTCGCCGCGCGCGTCGCGGCTCCACGCTAGCGCCTGCTGCAGTTGTCCGGTCGCGTCGGCCCGGGCAAGGTCGGGGTTGCCGAAGGGCAGGCGCCACAGGCGGCCCTCCGAGGCGAGCTTGTCTACCCGGGCGACCCAGCGCAGCGCGATGCCGTTGCCCGGCCTGTCCTCGCCCGCGACCGTGTGTGGCTCGGCGAGCCGTCTGGCCGCCGCGTAGAGGGCCGGGTCGATCGCCGACTGGACCGACGGCCGTTCCGCGCTGGTCAGCAGGGTGTCGAGGCGGCCGTCGAGTTCACCGGCCAACGAGTCATCGACGAAGCTGCCGTCCGCAAGCCACGTGGGGGTGGCCGTCAGGGCGACGACCGCGGACGAGGTGACGGGATCCGTCGTGGCGGCCAGGGCGAGCTGGTCGCGGCCGACCACCTGGTTGGGGCCGTCCTGGGGGATGCCGCGCACATGCACGCCGAGGAGGTACGCCGCCTGGTCGCGGGTCAGCTCGGGTGACTCGTCGGCGAGTTGGGCGACGGTCGTGCGGACGGTGAAGTCGGCGCGCTCGCCCGGGCCGAAGGCCTCCTCCCGCGTGATGATGTCGAGGTTGCCGAGCGACTCGTTGAAGAGCCGGGCCCCGAGCGGGACGTTCTCATTCGCCTCCGCCAACTGCTCCGTGGACCTGATCTCGCTCGCGTCGCGCCAGAAGTGGACGACCAGATAGCTGATTGGGACCGTGGAGGTGTTGGTCAACGTTCCCTTGAGCTCGATCACCTGGTCGGGATCGCTGAGATCAAGCACGGGAGTGGAGACAGACGTGATCCTGACGTCCAGGTACTCCTGCTTGGCGGAGGCGGTGAGAGGGGTCGTCACGGCCACCAGCGCCACCAGCAGCGCCGCAAGCATGGCGCGCAGCACCCGTCGGACGATCACCCTCCCATCGTAGACGGCCCGGATAATGGCCGCGTTTCCGTGGGCTTCAGCGGGCCGGCGGAAGCGATGGTGTGTGCCGGTCGAGCCGGTTCGGCCCTGAAGCCCGACCCCGGAGCGACGACGTCCCTGGTCACGGCGAAACCGACCGCGGAACGGACTCGTGAGCGCCACGGATTGACTTTGCACCCCGTCGGAGGTCTTTAGGTGCACCTTACCGATGAATAAAGGCAATACCGATGTTGGCTAATTTTCTGATTGGGCTCCGAGAAGGTCTGGAAGCCGCGCCGATCGTCAGTATCCTCATCGCCTACCTGGTGAAGTCCGACCGCCACAGCGACCTGCGCTACATCTGGACCGGGGTCGGCGTCGCCGTCGGCATCTCCCTGCTCTTCGGGGCGGTCCTGACCTACGGCCCCAAGGGCCTCACCTTCGAGGCCCAGGAGTTCATCGGCGGCACTCTCTCGATCGTCGCGGTCGCGTTCGTCACCTGGATGATCCTCTGGATGGCGACCGCGGCCCGCGGCCTCAGCAGGAGCCTGCGCGGCGCCTCGACGAGGCCACGCGACCCTGGCCGCTCGTCGTCGTCGCCCTCCTCGCCGTCGGCCGCGAAGGGCTCGAGACCGCACTGTTCATCTGGGCAGCGTCCAAGGCGGCCGCCCGCGACTCGGGCGCGACCGCCCAGCCGACCTGTGGGACTTCCAGGCGAACGTCGACGGCGCCAAGGTCGAGTGGGAGGGCTTTCGTCCGCTCCTGCAGCGCAAGGACGAGGCGCTGGACAAGCAGATCGAGGAGGCGTTCACGAAGCTGCAGAGCCTGCTGGACAAGCACCGCGAAGGCGAGGGCTTCGTCACCTACGACAAGCTCAGCGACGAGGATGTCAAGCAGCTCGCCGACGCAGTCAACGCGCTCTCCGAGCCTCTGTCGAAGATGTCCGGCGCGATCCTGTCATGAGCGACCTCAGCCGCCGCGGGCTGTTCGGAGCGGGAGGGGTGGGCGGCGCCGCAGCGGGCGCGCTCGTCCTCGCCACGGCCGGCTCGCGGCAAGAGGACGCGGAGCCCGAGGCCTCCGACGCCTACCCCTACCACGGCCCGCACCAGGCGGGGATCGTCACGCCTGCCCAGGACCGGATGCACTTCGCCGCCCTCGACGTCGCGGACGGGCTCGACCGCGAAGGCCTGATCGGCCTGCTCACCGAGTGGACCGTCGCCGCCGCGCGAATGACCCAGGGCGGATCGGCAGGAGAGCTGGACGCCATGTCCGGCAGCTACGACGCCCCGCCCGAGGACACGGGGGAGGCCTATGACCTTCCGCCTACGGGCCTGACCATCACGTTCGGCTTCGGGCCGACGCTCTTCGAGGACGCCTCAGGCAACGACCGGTTCGGGATCGCCTCGAGGCGTCCGGCGGCGCTCGAGCGGCTGCCGCACTTCGTCGCAGACAACCTCGATCCGGCCCTCTCCGACGGTGATCTCTGCATCCAGGCCTGCGCCAACGACCCGCAGGTCGCAGTGCACGCGGTGCGCAACCTCACGCGGATCGCGTTCGGGCGCGCAAGCCTGCGCTGGTCGCAGCTCGGCTTCGGCCGCACGTCCTCGACGAGCGTCAGCCAGTCGACCCCGCGCAACCTGTTCACTTCAAGGACGGGACCATGGGGGTGCGGGGCGAACAGACGGAGTTGGTCGACAGGCACGTGTGGGTGCCCGAAGGCGCCGACCCGAACGCCGCTTGGCTCACCGGTGGGTCGTACCTGGTCGCCCGCAAGATCAGGATGCAGGTCGAGACCTGGGACCGCGCCCCGATGCGCGAGCAGGAGAACATCGTCGGGCGCACCAAGCGCGAGGGTGCTCCCCTGTCGGGCGGCACTGAGTTCGACCAGCCCGACTTCCGGCTCGAGGGCCGCGGCGGTGTGCCCATCGTCGACGCCGCCTCGCACGTCGCCATCGCCCACCCCGACCACAACGACGGCGTGCACCTGCTCAGACGCGGCTACAACTACGTCGACGGCAACGACTCGCTCGGCCGGCTCTCTGCCGGACTGTTCTTCATCGCGTTCGTCACCGACCCGCGCACCCATTACATCCCGATGCAGTCCAAGCTCAGCCGCAACGACCTGATGATGGAGTACCTGCAGCACGTCGGCTCAGGGCTCTGGGCTGTACCACCCGGCGTCGCCGAGGGCGAGTACGTCGGGCAGGCGCTCTTCAGCGGGCGGTAGCCGGTCGTCCGGGGCGGCGGGTCCGCACCGCTGAACCCCGCCACCACCTCACCTCGCCTGCGATCAGCATGAGGAGGGCCGCCGCGCTGACGGCCGGCAGCGTCCAGCCCCAGCCCGTGTGGTCGCCGCCGCTGATCCCGAAGGCGTCCGCCATCGCGATGGCCGGCCCGGCCGACGCCCAGAGGTAGATCAGGCCGGATGCCGCTAGCACGCCGAGCAGCGAGTTCACCATCTGGCGGACGCTGATCCGCCCGGCGGCGAACACGCAGCACACGACGAGCGCCGCCACGATCGGCAAGCCGAGCATGACGACGCTCGCCGGCGTCCCCATGGAGTCGCCTGCGGCGCGGACCCCGTCGCCGATCTCGGCGAGGGTCCAGCCCGGCATGGCGGCGAGGGGGTTCAGAATCAGCACCTGCAGCATCGCCAGCACGGACCAGCAGACGACCGCTGACGCCCCCAAGACGGCAGCCACCCCCCACCGGCCATGCCCGGTCGCGCCAAGCCTCGCACCGTCACGCGGTGTCGAGCGCCACCCATCGCGGGTGGGCGGCGATCCGTCCATCGTGCACCTCCTGGGCATCGTGCCTGGTCACAGCCTTGCACAGGCTGCCTGCGACCCGGGTCGCTACCCTCTGCGACGAGGGTGTCCGGTGCGGGCGCGTGTCGCACCCGGCATTGAGCGGGTGCTCCGGAGACGGAATACTCGGGTGGCGTGATTGATGCGTGGACCTGGCCCGCCTTCGTGGGGGTGCTGTTCGGGGTGTTGGCCTTCGCGGCGCTCATCGTGCCCATCCTCGTGTGGGAGTCGCGCAGTCACGGTCAGATCCGCTTCATCCGCCTGATCGGCGCGGCCATGGTCTCCGTCTACGGCGTGGCGTTGATCGCCTACACGCTGCTGCCGATCCCCACGCAGGAGTGGTGCTCGACCCACCCCGTGCCAGGCCGGAACCTCACACCGTTCGCCTTCGTCGGCGACCTGATCGAGTACCACGCCCAGCACGGGGCGCGGGCCCTGCTGACGAGCTTCGTCTTCCTGCAGGTGGCGTTCAACGTGCTGCTCTTCATCCCCTGGGGAGCCCTCATGCGTCGCTTCTTCGGGCGCGGGATCGTGTTCTCCTTCCTCAGCGGCGTCGCCCTTTCCGCCTTCATCGAGGCGACCCAGACCACGGGCGGCTTCGGACTGTTCCCCTGTCGCTACCGCGTGGGCGACGTCGACGACCTGATCCTGAACTCGGCCGGGGCGTTGATCGGCGCGGTCGCCGCCCCCGTCGTGCTGTTCTTCCTTCCCGACCCGGATGAGTCGGCCCGCACCCGCCGCCGTCCGCGCCCCGTGACCCGGACCCGCCGACTGGTCGGGATGGTGATCGACGCGAGCCTTCTCATCGTGCTCCCCTCGCTGTGCCTGACCATCTGGCGCGTGATCTCGACGTTCGTGTTCAGCGACGAGACGCAGACCGAGGGTGCGTGGGACCGCTTCATCGCGACCGCCGTTGTCCTCGCGGCCCTGCTCGCGTTCCGTAGGGGCCGCGAGTCGCTCGGCCAGCGTGCGGTCTGGCTCCGCCCGACCTGGCCGGGAGGGATCGGATGGGGCATCGTCCCGCGGTTCCTGCTCGGCTTCGGGGGCTGGGGCGTGCTCGTCCTGCTATCCGAGCTGCCGGGGACCGGAACCCTCGACCGGATGGTCGACTTCAGCGGGACCGGCCTGGCGATCGCCTGCGTCGTCGGCGTCCTCGTGGAGCGCTCGGCCAAGGGACTCTCGCTGTGGTCCTCCGGAGGCGAGCTGATCGATTCCCGCTCGGCGTCGGAGCGCGACTGAAGCCCCAACCGTGCCCTCCGGCCTACCGGGTCAGCCCACCGGCTCGAACCGCACCTCGGAGAGGTTGGCCTTCGCGCGGGCGAGGAGGCCGTCACCGGTGAGACCTGCGACGTGGGCGGCTGCGGCGGCGAGCCCGTGGCGCACCCACTCCTGCTGGTCCTGGCTGCTCATCACGCCCCACACGAAGCCCGCGACGAACGCGTCGCCGGCCATCACCGACTGGATCGGTGCCTCGACGCGGCACGTCGCATGGATCCGCTTCCCGGACTCGTCGAGGTACTGCACGCCGTCCGCGCCCAGCGACACCAGCGGGATCCTCACCCCGGCGGAGCGGAACAGGTCGAGGGCCGCGCCGACATGGTCGTATGCCTCCGCGACGGCGGGGATCGCCATGATCTCGTCGTCGTTCGGCTTGAAGGCGAGCACGCCACGCACCTCCAGCGCATCCATGAGGGCCTCGTTCTGGGCGTCGACGATGACGTCTGCGCCTCGCTCGATCAGGCCGGCGGCGAGCGCGGCCCAGGTCTGCGACGCGAGCCCCTTTGACGTCGAACCGTTCAACGTCACGATGTCGCCCGGGCGGGTCTCGGCGAGCACCGTCTCGACCATGGGGGCGACCACCATGGGCGAGTCGAAGCTGTAACCGGACGCCATGAAGTGGGCCGCCACCTTCTCGCCCGTGGCGTCGACGAGGGTGAGGTTGTGGCGCGCGGTGCCCGGAACGCGGAACAGGCGGTGCTCGATGTGCTCGTCCGCGAGCCGCCTGGAGAAGTCGTCGTGGTCGTGCTCCCCGATCAGTCCGTAGGCCACGTGGGGGATGGCCAGCGCGGTCGCGGTCCTCGCGCAGCTGATCCCCTTGCCCGAGCAGACGCTCACGAACCTGTGCTGGGTGCCGCGGCCGCCCCAGCTGAGGCCGCTGACGCTGTAGTAGTCGTCGTAGCCGGTGTTCATGGTCACGGTCCGCAGGGTTCGCATGAGGCAACCCTATCCGTGGCGCTTCGGCAGCGGACGGGGGACGCCGACGGCGGCACCGCGCCTGAGCGCGATGCCGCCATCATGGCCTCGGGTGGTCGATCAGACCCGCTCGTCGTCCGTGCGGTTGAGCCGACCGCTCCGGCCTGAGATGTCGGCGAGGAACGCGACCGCGAGGTCGGTCGCGGCCTCCTGGAGGCGGCTCACGTCGACCGCCACGTGCTGCTCGGCCACCGTCGGCTCGACGCTCCCCACGACGGCGCTGCGGTCGACGTCGGACAAGACGGTGGCGAGGTCGATCCGCAGGTCGGGCGACAGGATCGATCCGCCCTTGACCCTCGAGGCGACCTCGGCCGCGTACTTCTCGCGGTCGGCTGCGATCTCCGGATCCTCCGTGACGAGCATGTCGCCCGCGATGTGGAGCAGCCGTTGCCCGCGGACCAGGTCGCCGGAGCCGATCTCCTCGACGGCGCGGCGAAGCATGGTGTGCTGCGGCTGTTCGGACTGCTCCGCCATCAGATGGAACCGGTAGCCCATGACGCGCTCGCGTGACCTGGCGCCTGTGGTGCTGGAGGAGTGGAACACCGGCACCACGTCGCCCTCATGGGCGGCGGTCTGGGCCATCGAGTCGAGCATCTCGCGCCCGGGGTCGTCGAGCGTCTCGCGCAGGGGAAGGACCTTGATGAAGAACGTCGCGATGAACTGGATCGCCAGCAGCGGGTACAGGAGCAGGAACACCCAGTGCAGCTGGTCGGCGATGCCTTGACGCACCGCGTCGGCCACCACGGGAGGCAGCCCGCTGAGCGCCGTCGGGTCGAGCACGGAGCCGGCGTCGAGCCCGCCCTCCGGCCGCGCCCAGCCCGCGCCCTCGGGGAGATGGGAGGCGATCGCCTGCTGCAGACCGGAGTTCATCACGGTGCCCATCAGCGCAACGCCGACGGTCGAACCGACGTTGCGGAAGAACTGGGTCGACGCCGTCGCCACCCCGAGGTCCCGCCTGGTGGAGGCGTTCTGGATCACCAGGACGTACTGCTGCGAGACCATGCCCATGCCGGTGCCGAGGATCACCATCGCGAGCGACAGCTGCCACGGGGTCGAGGTGTGGTTGAGCCGGGTCAGGAAGGCCACGCCGACGCCCATGATCACGATGCCGGCGAGCATCAGTTCCTTGTAGCGGCCGGTGCGGGTCACGACCTGGCCGGTCACGATGCCGAGCACCACGAACGTGATCATCAGCGGCATCAGGATCAGGCCCGAGCTGGTCGCGTTGACGCCGAGCGCACCCTGCGCGTAGACGGGGATGTAAATGATGGCGCCGAACATCAGCATCGCGAAGGCGAACACCGCGATGTTGGTGAGGGTGAAGATCGACGAGCGGAACAGACGCAGCGGGAGCACCGGCTCCTCGGCTCTCGTCTCGATGAAGATGAACAGCGCGAGCAGCAACGCACCCACGACGTACAGGCCGATGATCATCGGCGAGGCCCACGGGTAGGTGGTGCCTCCCCAGCTGGTGGCCAGCAGGATCGCGACGAGCGCGGCGCTGAGCGTCACCATGCCTGCGACGTCGACCTTCGCGTCGCGTGGGGTGTGCGGCGGGTGCAGGAACAGGGCGACCAGGATGAACGCTGCGATGCCGACCGGCAGAGCGATGAAGAACAGCCAGCGCCAACCGAGGTTGTCGGTGATCACGCCGCCTGCGAGCGGGCCGGCGACCGAGGTCAGGCCGAAGACGGCGCCCATGATGCCCTGGTACTTGCCGCGCTGACGGGCCGGAATGATGTCGCCGATGATGGTCTGCGACAGCGGCATGATCGTGCCCATGCCCATGCCCTGGATGGCGCGCCCGGCGACGAGCATCCAGAAGTTCGCGGAAAGACCCGAAAGCAGCGACCCGATCATGAAGATGATCAGGCCGGCGAGGAAGAACGGACGGCGCCCGTACTGGTCGGAGAGCTTTCCCGCGATGGGGACGACCACGGCCGACATGAGCATTGCCGCGGTCGCGACCCACGAGTAGTGCTCCATGCCGCCCAGTTCGGCGACGATGCGGGGCATCGCCGGGCCGACGATCGTCTGGCTGATCGACGCCGCGAACATGCCGATGATCAGGCCGATGAAGACGCGTTTCGACTCGGGTGAGAGACGAAAGGTCTCGGTTGGTTCAGACATCTAGTCTCCTTGGAGGCCGAGGCCGCGGCGAGCCTCGAGCGAGGAATTGAGCTGTGAAAGCAGGCGGGAGAGGTCGGCGCGGTCACCGTCCGACCAGTCGTCGAGTGCGTCGGTGACGGTGCGGACGCGGCGGGCGCGTTCGGCCTCGATGAGCTGAAGGCCCGCCGGGGTGAGCCGCGTCAACTGGGCACGGCCGTCGACCGGGTCGGGGATCCGTTCCGCGAGGCCGGCGTCGCACAGTCCGGCGATCCGGCGCGAGATCGTCGACTGGTCGAGTCCGACGACCTCGACGAGATCGCTTCCGCGGCGGGGCCGGTCGGCGAGGGTGACCATGAGCGTGAACTGGATGGGGCTCGCGAGGGCCTTCGCCGACGTCTGGTGTGCCGCCTGACCGAGGTTGGAGAAGAGCCGGAACAGCTCTTCAGACAGACCCTGGTTTATTTGCATGGTGCAAGCATATATCTCTTCACCGGGTTTGATGAAGACTCAACCAGATGGTGGAGGACTGGGCGGCCGATACACTCGCCTCACAACACCGACGCCTCAGGAGCACCATGTCCAACCGAGTTCAGCACGGGCCCGAGGGCCTCGTTCCTGGCTTCGAGTTGGGCGCCGCGATCGGCAAGGGCGGGTTCGCCACCGTCTATCGCGCACGGCAGATCTCGCTCGACCGTGAGGTCGCGATCAAGATCGACTCCCGGGTCCTCGACGACGAACGCAACCAGCGACGCTTCCTGCGGGAGTCCACCGCCTCGGCGCTGATCTCCTCTCATCCGCACGTCGTCTCGCTGATCGATGCGGGCACGACGCGCGACAACCGCCCCTATCTCGTGATGGAACTGTGCGACAACGGGTCGGTGGGGCAACTGGTGAAGCGGAGCGGCCCGATGCCAGCCCCCGATGTGGTCGAGCTGGGCATCGCCATCTCCAGCGCCCTCGCCGCGGCCCATGAGAAGGGCATCCTGCACCGCGACATCAAGCCGTCGAACATCCTGATCGACCCGTACGGCACCCCACGCCTCGGAGACTTCGGCCTCGCCGCCCTCCCCGCCGAGGGGGAGGTCTCCGTCACGCTCGAGGCCCTCACCCCTGCCTACGCCGCGCCCGAGGCCTTCGAGCAGGCCAAGCCGTCCAAGCGCGCCGACGTCTGGGCGCTCGGCGCCACCCTCTACTCGGTGCTGACCGGCGTCGCGCCACGGCATCAGGAGGACGGCTCTCCGCAGACCGTCGCCGAGATCATCCAGACGCTGTACCGCCCGCTGCCTGCCGCCCCGCACATCCAGGGCTCCGACCCGCTGCTCAGCATCATCTGGCGGGCCACCGCGCCGCAGGCCGAGCTGCGTTTCGCGGACGGCTCCGAACTCAACTCCGCACTGCTCGAGCTGCGCGGCCAGTTGGGGCGGCCGCACAACGTGCTTGCCGGTTCGGAGGTGACCCGCCTCACCCCCGGGCAGCTGCAGAGGCAGAAGTTTCCCGCGGCGACGCCGACCCCCGGCTCCGGTGGCGGTCCGCCGCTCCCTCCGACGCCCAACGCCCCGCTGAGTTCGCCGGGGAGTGCTCCGCAGCCATTCGCCGCCTCGATCGACGGCGCGACCCGCCCACGTCGGGCGTGGCCGGTCGTCGTCGGGGCCCTTGCGCTCGTCGCCGTCGGTGGTGGCGTCTTCGCCACCGCGCAGCTCCTCGGAGGCACCAACGCCGCCGACACGCCACCCGTCTCGGACACCACGCCGGTCGACAGCACGCCCAAGTCGCCCGAACTCTCGCCCGAGGAGTCTGAGCTCGAGCCCCCGGCGCCGACCGAGTCGGAGCCGAGCCCGCTGGACCCGAGCCTCCCAGAGGGGGTGCTCGTACCGTCCACCCCGACCTGTTTCGGTGGCCTCGTCACGATCAGCGGGTTCTACACCGCGAACCAGGTCGACTGCTCGGAGGAACACGCCTGGGAGGCGTTCGCGTACGGCTCGCTCGACGACGACATCGCCTCGGCAAACATCGACGACGTGGCCAACGACCCGGCGGTCATCGAGGCGTGCACCTACGCCAACCTCGGGACCTACACCGGCCTGCCTGCCGACACTTTCGACATTCAGGTGCTGCCTCCGAGCGAGGCCTCCTTCGAGGGCGGAAGCCGGTTGTTCCACTGCCTTGCGTCGACCCCGGAGTCGACCACGACGGGGTCCTTCCGCCGCTGAGCCCGCATCGGTGGGTCACGGCAAGGACGCGGTGTGGCCCTAGGACGGTGCTGAATAACCCGCGCGTCGCGGGGTGCTGATCGGGGTGGGCTTGCGATCCTTGTTTCATGCAGGGTGAGGCTGATCGGCAGCGGGAGCTGTTGGACGTGGAGGCGTTGGCGGGACATCTGTTGGTGCCGGGGAGCGTGTTCGCGTTCCTGGCCGAGCACCGGTTGCGGTTGTTCCCGCCGGAGCTGTTCGCCGACCTGTTTCCCTCGGGGCGGGGTCGGCCCTCGATCCCGCCAGAGGTCATCGCCTCGGTGCTGGTGCTGCAGTCCTTGTACGGGCACTCTGACAGGGAAGCGGTCGAGGCGCTCACGTTCGACCTGCGCTGGAAGGCCGCGTGCGGGTACGCGGTCGACGGGGCCGGGTTCCACCCTTCGACGTTGACGTACTGGCGTAAGCGGCTGGCCGCCAGCGAACGTCCGGACCGGATCTTCGAGGCGGTCCGCGAGGTCGTCATGGCTACCGGTGTCCTGTCGGGCAAGACGCGGCGGGCGTTGGACTCCACGGTGCTCGACGACGCGGTCGCCCGGCAGGACACGGTCACCCAGCTGATCGCCTCGATCCGCCGGGTCGGCCGCGACGTGCCGGGCGCGCACGCACTGGTGGTCCAGGAGTGCACCCGGTTGGCCGAGGTCACCGGCGGTGACTACACGGTCGCTGGCAAGCCGCGGATCGCCTGGGAGGACGAGGCCGCCCGGACCGAGCTGGTGAGCGCACTGGTGGGCGACGCCCTGGCCCTGCTGGCCGCTCTCGACGCCGCCCACCACGACGAGCACGGCGACCCGGACGGCCTGGCGCTGCTGTCCGAGGCGGGTGGGAAACCGGCCGAGGCCCTCGCGCTGCTGGCGTTGGTCGCCGGGCAGGACGTCGAGCCGGCGGAGGGTTCCGACGGCACCGACGGGCGGTGGCGCATCGCCCGCAAGACCGCGCCGGACCGGATGATCTCCACCGTCGACCCCGATGCCCGGCACGCGCACAAGACCCGCGAACGGCGTCAGGACGGGTTCAAGGCCCATGTCGTCGTCGAGCCGGACACCGGGCTGATGACGATGTGAAGCTGACGAAGACCAACGGGGCCGAGCACTCCGACGCCGCGGTGGGTGCCGACCTGGTCACCACCGACTCCACCCTCACCGCCACCCCTGACGCGCCGGTGCAGGTGCTCGGCGACTCCGCCTACGCCTCCGGTGACATGCTGGCCACGCTCGATGCCCGCAAGTGGGAACCGGTCCTCAAACCCTGGCCGCTGCGGCCGGCTGTCGAGGGCGGGTTCACCCTGGACGACTTCATCCACGACCCGGTCGCCGGGACGTTGACCTGCCCGGCCGGGCTCACCCGCGGCGTCAGTGCCAAGGGCAAGGTGACCTTCGGCGCCGCGTGCGCCGGCTGTCCGCTGCGGCAGCGGTGCACCACCGCCGAACGTGGCCGCAAGGTCACCCTGGGTGAGCACCACCAGCTCCAACGACAGCACCGCGAACGAGCCACCGACCCGGACTTCCAGGCCGTCTACCGACGGCACCGGCCGATGGTCGAACGCTCCATCGCCTGGCTCACGCGCGGAGCACGCCGCGTGCCCTACCGGGGCGTGGCCAAGAACGACGCCTGGCTGCACCACCGCGCCGCCGGTCTCAACCTGCGACGCCTCCTCAACCTCGGGCTCACCGTCCAGGACGGGACCTGGGCCATCGCCTGAGGGTGGGACCGGGGGCCGCTGGGCCCTTGCCACGCCGCCCCGATCGAGCGCAGGATGGCCTCAGGCGGGCGGAACGACCCCGACTGTCGCACCCCAGGGTGCTGACCTCACTGCCGCAAAGACGGCCTTGGCGGCGCTCCGCCCGCCCCCCTCACGCCATACCCGCCTCAGATCACACCTTGTTCAGCGCCCTCCTAGCCGTTGCGCTCGGCCCACCAGGCGCGCAGCAGGTCGACCGCCTCGTCCTCGGGGATCGGGCCGTGTTCGGTGCGGTGTTCGAGCAGGAAGGCGTAAGCCTGGCCCACCTCTCGGCCCGGCTTGAGGTCGAGCACCTCCATGATCTGGGTCCCGTCCAGATGGGGGCGAAGCGAGTTGAGCTCCTCCTGGGCGGCGAGCTCGTCGATCCGCCACTCCAGCTCCTCGTAGGCGCGACGCAGCCGCGTCGCGCGCTGACGGTTGCGCGTGGTGCAGTCGGCACGCGTCAGGATGTGCAGCCGCTCGAGTTCGTCGCCCGCGTCGCGCACGTAGCGACGGACGGCCGCGTCGCTCCACCCGCCGTCGGAGTAGCCGTGGAAGCGCAGGTGCAGATCGATCAGCTTCGCCACCGACTTCACGACGTGAGTCGGGTACGAGAGGGCCTTGAGCCGCTTGGTGACCAGCTTCGCGCCGACCACGTCATGGTGGTGGAACGTCACCTTCGGACCCTCGAAGCGCCTCGTGGCCGGCTTGCCGATGTCGTGCAGCAGGGCCGCGAGCCGGTTGACGATGTCCGGCTCGTGGCCGCGTGCCTTCTCCAGCTCGATGGCCTGGTCGAGCACGGTCAGGGAGTGCTCGTAGACGTCCTTGTGGCGGGCGTGCTCGTCGACCTCGAGCTGCAGCGCGGGCAGCTCGGGGAGGAACCGGTCGGCCAGCCCGGTGCGCACGAGCAGGTCGATACCCTCGCGCGGCGAGTCGGTCAGCAGCAGGCCGGTCAGTTCGGCCTGGATCCGCTCGACGGAGACGATGTCGATCCGCTCGGCCATCTCCTTCATCGCCTGGACGACGCCGGGTTCGACCGAGAAGCCGAGCCGGGCGGCGAAGCGGGCGGCGCGCAGCATGCGCAGGGGATCGTCGGAAAAGCTGATCTCGGGCGTCGACGGCGTGCGCAGGATGCCGTCGGCCAGGTCGTCGAGGCCGCCGTAGGGGTCGACGAAGGCGCGCGTGGCGATGTTGATGGCCATCGCGTTGACCGTGAAGTCGCGACGCACCAGGTCGCCGTCGATGTTGTCGCCGAAGGCGACCTCCGGCTTGCGGGACTCGCTGCGGTAGACGTCGGCGCGGAAGGTGGTGACCTCGATCTGCCAGTCGTTGCCCTCGGAGCGCTTGAGCGCCCCGATGGTGCCGAACTCCTTGCCGATCGCCCAGGTGGTCGGGGTGAACTGCTTCAGCAGGGCCTCGGTCTGATCGGGCGAGGCCGAGGTGGTGAAGTCGAGATCGTGCCCGAGGACGCCGAGCAGGGCGTCGCGCACGGAACCGCCCACCAGGTAGATCTCGTGCCCGGCGTCGGAGAAGAGGTTGCCAAGGTCGTCGATGACTGGCGCGATGCGCAGGAGTTCCTGCATCGCGTTGGTCTGGGCTTGGGTCAGGCTTGGCACGGGGGACAAGTCTACCGGGAGCGGTGCGATCGACCGACTCGCTCCGGCTGCGGGTCGACGCCCGCCCCGGTGCGGAGGTCGCCTTCGTCCGCCCACCGAGCCTCACGCGCGGGCCCTCCAGCGCGGCGGAGGTCGGGGCTGGCAGGCTTGGCCCATGGAAGATCTCTGGGAGAAGCTCCTGATGGCGGGGATCGTGGTGCTGGTCGCGCTGGTGCTGCGCCTCGTGCTCGTCTTCGTGATCAAGCGGTCGGTGCGCGTGCTCACGGCCAAGCAGAACACCCGCGAGCCTGACGCTGAGCTCGGCTCACGGGCCAGGCAGATCCTCACCCGGGCGGGCGGATTGGCCTCGCAGCGGCAGAAGCAGCGAATCGCGACGCTCGGCTCGCTGCTGCGCAACGTCGTCGATGTCGTGCTCGTCGTGATCACGCTGCTCACGGTGCTCGCCATCTTCGGCGTCCCGATGGGCCCGCTCATCGCGTCGGCGGGTGTCGGCGGCGTCGCCCTCGGCTTCGGGGCCCAGTCGCTGGTGAAGGACTACCTCTCCGGCATCTTCATGCTCACCGAGGACCAGTTCGGGGTGGGCGACCTGATCAAGGTCGGCGACCTCACCGGCACCGTCCAGGAGGTCACCCTGCGGGTCACGAAGCTGCGCGATCCGACGGGAACCGTCTGGTACGTCCGCAACGGAGAGGTGCTCACCCTCGGCAACGTCTCGCAGGGCTTCTCCACCGCGACGATCGACATCCCCGTCGCCATCGACGAGGACCCGGAGAAGGTGCAGGCGGTGCTGCGCAAGGCGGTCGGCAGCATGGCCGAGGAGCCCGAATGGTCGACCAAGCTGCTCGAGAACCCGAACGTGCTCGGCGTCGGCTCCACGTCGGGCGGGACGATGACCATGCAGATCAGCCTCAAGACCGGGCCGGATCAGCAGTGGGGGCCGACCCGCGCGGTCCGCGAGCGCGCCCAGCGGGCGCTCGCGGAGGCGGGCATCCGCGGTCCGATCCTCCCCGGAGGTGCGCCAACGCTCTGACCGGACCTCAGGTGGTCTGGACGGATCGCAGGATCGCATCGTCGACCGGCTCGTCGTAGCGGTCCTGTGCCGCGTGCACGTCCTCGACGTGCGACTCGGCCCACACCCGCAGCGCCTGCAGGGGCTCATGCAGGGTGCGTCCCAGGTCGGTGAGCCCATGGCGCACGACGCCTTCACCATCGGTCGAGCGTTCGACCATCCCGTCGCGTTCCAGCGCCCGCAAGGTGTCGGTCAGCACCTTCTTGCTGATCCCCTCTACCGCGCGGTGCACCTCGCCGAACCTGCGCGGTCCGTCATTAGGCATGACGACGAGCATCGCCGTCCGCTGGTTCGCGATCCGGGCAGGCGAGGCGCGCGAAGGGCAGCTCGCTGAAACACGTTGAAGTCGGCCACGCGCCCACCTTCCGTGGTGTCTGCCGAAGGTGCGGAAGCCGGCTTCACCCCAGGTCACGTTGAGGTAACCACCCTGCCCCCGGATAGCTTCGAAGGGCAAGCACAACTACCAGACAGGGGAAACCAGATGACTGCGATGGACACGGTGGCCAGCTACGGCGCTGCGATGGCGACAGGCGACCTGGAAGGCGTGCGCGCGGTCCTCGCGGAGGATGCGGTGTGGCACCAGCCGGGCGCCAACGTCCTCCGGGGACCACGTCGGCCCGGACGCGATCCTTGCCCACCTCGGCCGCTTCATGGAGCTCAGCGGGGCCCCTTCGCGCTCGCGACCGACAACGTCGCCCCGGCGGGGGACCTGGTTGTCACGACCATCCGGTTCAGCGCCCAGCGCCCGGGCGTGGAGCCCCTCGATCAGCACGGCGCTGACATCTTCAATGTGGAGGACGGCCTGATCCGCAAGATCTGGCTGATCAGCGAGGACCAGGCGGCCGAGGACGGCTTCTGGAACGCTGCCTGAGTGGGCCGCGCCGGTCTTGCTCTCTTCGGGTTCCTGCTCGTGCGCGCCTGGAACGGGAGCCACCCGGTCAGCGCCGCGACCTTCGGGATCCACCCCCCTCCGCGGCAGGGCCCAGACGATGGCGATCAGCGACCACGGCGGGACGGCGACCGGCCTCGTTGACGACCGGGGCCGACCCCCGCACGACCGCGGAGGACAGGTTTTTTGACGTCGCATCGTAGTCTGGATGCATGTGGTCCGAGCGCGGGACGGTCGTCGGCGCGCTGCACCCCCGGGTGAACTCCGGCGGTTCGCGGCGTCCCACGGGTGTTCATCCCGCGACTCAGGAACCCCGGTCGAGCCACTCGATCCGCGTCGCCCCGGCGGAAACCTCCGCCCCGACCCGGCTCATGCGGTGCCGACGGCACGCCAATCGGCGGCAGGTGGGGAAGACCACACGAAGAAGGCACCCGTCGGTCCCGGGCCCCACCCGGAACGAGGGTCGAAGACGGTCGAGGTAGAACATGGCTAAATCTGGCGCAAAGGCGAAACGCGGCAAGAAGACGAAGTCGCGCGCCCGCAGGATCTGGAGACGCATAGGCGTCACCCTCCTCATCCTGTTCATCGTGCTCGGGCTGGGCGGTGCAGGCACCATGCTGTACCTCTACAACGACACCCGACTGCCGGACGCGCACAGCGACTTCCAGACGAACACGACGTTCCTCTACTACCAGGACGGCAACAACCAGCTCGGCTCGCTCGCCGTGCAGAACCGCGTCAGCCTCACCTACGACGAGATGCCGCAGCTTGCGAAGGACGCCGTCATCGCGGCCGAGAACCGCAGCTTCTGGGAGGACCCCGGGTTCTCCGTGACGGGAATCGCGCGAAGCGCCTGGTCCATCGCCACCGGCGGTGAGGTCCAGGGCGGCTCGACCATCACCCAGCAGTACATCAAGATCCTGTACCTCGAGTCCGACCAGACCATGCAGCGCAAGATCAAGGAGCTCCTCCTCGCCACCAAGATGGGTCGTGAGATGAGCAAGGAGCAGATCCTCGAGGGCTACCTGAACACGATCTACTTCGGCCGCGGTGCCTACGGCATCCAGGCCGCTGCGAAGTCGTACTTCCTGAAGCCTGCCAGCGAGCTCACCGTCGCCGAGACGGCCGCGCTCGCAGCCATCCTCAACAACCCGGCCGGGTTCAACCCGTCCGGTGGCCAGGAGAAGCTCGACCGCCTCTACGGCCGCTACACCTACGTGCTGTCGGGCATGCTCGAGATGGGGGCCATCACCCAGGCCCAGTACGACGAGGCGAAGCCGCAGCTGCCGGAGTTCCCCGAGGTGCCGATCAACAACCGTTACGGCGGCCCGAAGGGCTACCTGATCAAGCAGATCGAGGACGAACTGGCCGCAAAGGGGTTCACCGAGGCCGAGATCCACGGTGGCGGGCTCAAGGTCGTCACCACTCTCGACAAGAACATGCAGACCGCCGCGATCCAGACGGCGCAGAAGTACACCGCGGAGGCGGCGGAGAACGCCGAGGGTAATCCCGACCCGGCCGACCTGCACGTCGCGATCTCCTCCGTCGACACCGCAACCGGAGGCGTGCTCGCCCAGTACGGAGGCGCCGACTACGTCGCCAACAGCCGCAACTGGGCGACGACCCCGCGCCCCGCTGCCTCCACGTTCAAGACGTTCGCCACCATCGCAGGCCTGCGCAACGGGTTCTCCCTCAAGTCGGTGTTCAACGGAAACACGTTCACCCCTGAGGGCGACGACACCCCTATCCGCAACGAGTTCCGGCGCCAGTACGGCGCAGTCACCCTGCGCAAGGCGACCGCCGACTCGATCAACACTGCTTTCGTGGACATGACCCAGCAGATGGAGGACGGCCCCAACCAGGTGATGAAGGCCGCGAACGACGCAGGCGCCCCGACGCTGAAGGACAAGGCATGGGACCCGATCAACCGCGTCGCCCTCGGCTTCGCGGAGGTCAGCCCCAACAACATGGCCAACTCCTACGCGACGCTCGCCAACTCCGGCCAGCGCAACGAGGTGCACATCGTCAAGCAGGTGCTGAACTCGAAGGGCGAGGTGCTCTACGAGGCCAAGCCTGCCAACGAGCAGACCATCGACAGCAATGTCGCCGCGAACGTCACCGACTCGCTCACCTCGGTGGTCGAGGAGGGCACCGGACGCCGCGCCGAACGGCTCGAGCGTCCCGTCGCAGGAAAGACCGGCACCAACGACTTCAACGGCGCCATCACGTCGGCCTGGTTCGTCGGCTACACCAAGCAGATCTCAACGGCCGTGATGTTCGTCGCAGGCGATGGCGGTACCGAGGACCTTGAGGACTACAAGCGGCCGCAGGACTCCACCTTCTTCGGATCGACCTACCCACTCATGACCTGGGTCGACTTCATGGAGCTCGCCTCTGCAGGCATGCCGGTCGAGGAGTTCGACGAGCCGAAGCCGATCAAGGCGGACAAGGGCGACACCACCGACGAGAGCCAGCGTCCTGCTCGCGACGAGACCGAGGACCCGGAGAAGTCCGACGAGCCGAGCCCCGAGCCCTCCAGTTCGCCGACGGCAACCGAGGCGCCGACGAGCGCTCCTGCATCGACACCGCCTCCCACGCAGGAGTCGACCGAGCCGACGAAGGAGCCCTCAAAGCAGCCGTCGAAGCAGCCATCCAAGGAACCCACCAAGGAGGCGACCACGCCTCCGCCCAACACCTCCGAACCGGTCGAGCCGACGAAGGCCCCGACCACCCAGGCACCGCCCCCTGAGCAGGGCGACAACTCCGGGGGTGGCAATACCTCCGGGGGTGGCAACAGCGGCGGAGGCAACCAGGGCAACGGTGGGGACTCCTCCGGCGGAGAGACGGCTGCTCCGTAGTCGCTCACAGTGGTGGCAGCCACGACGGGTTTCGCCGTGGCTGCGGCTACAGTGAGGCGCGTGGACAACGCGATGCTGCCCCGCCTCGGCGGCCCCATGGGCCGACATGCGCGCCCTCGGGGCGCCTGGTTCGACCCGCGACCCACGATCGTGCTCGCGGCGAGCGTGCTGTTCGTCATCCTCTTCCTGCGCCACATCCCCTGCGTCCAGACCGACGCAGCCAACGCGGTCAACGCCTACATCCGGGTCTGCTACTCGGACATCCAGACGACCTTCCTCAGCCAGGGGTTCGGCCAGGGCCGCTCGCCCCTCGGCGCGGACTCGCTGCTGTTCTCGCCCCTCATCGCCGTCATCATCCTGCTCACGAGGAAGGTCTCCTCCGGCATCTTCAACGCGCCGGTCACGCGCAGCGCCGACCTGCAGGCCCAGATCGACTCGAGCCTCACCTTCCTGGCCCTCACCACCGTCGGGCTGTTCATCTGCTTCGTGATCGCCTCCCTCGCCATGTCCTACCTGGGCCGCGACGCGCGAGTGGGCAGGCCATCGTGGGACGGCATGCTGCTCGCCGCCTCGCCGATCGTGCTCGCGTCCGGGCTGATCTCCTGGGACCTGGTGCCGATCGCGTTCACCCTGCTCGGCCTCGTCCAGTTCGCCCGCGGCCGCGTCTTCGAGTCGGCGATCATCCTCGGCCTCGCCGCGAGTGCGGGCACCATGCCGATCGCCGTCGTGCTCGCCATCACCGTCGCCTGCGGGCTGCGTTCCGGGTGGCGGACGGCGCTCAGGTTCGGGCTCACCTCCGTGGCCACCTTCACGCTCGTCCACCTCCCGCTGCTGATCGACAACTTCGACGCCGTCTACGCCTTCTACCACCAGGAGATCAACAAGCAGACGGGGTACGGCTCCATCTGGTACCTCGCCTCGCTGCTGGGGGCGCCGACCCGCGACACGGGCTCGCTAGCGTTTCTCCTGCTCGTCGCCTTCCTCGGCATCCTGATCGCCTGGCTGTACGTCTCTGGCAAGCGCCCGAGGATCGGGTCGTTGGTCGCCGTCGTGATCCTCGCCGCCACCATCCTCGGCCCCGCCTATCCGCCTCAGGCGTCGCTGTGGGTGCTGGTCGCGGCCATCCTCGCGCGTCCGTTCCCGCCTGAACTGATCGCGCTGACCGTCGCCGAGGTCGGCTACTACCTGGCGATCTGGGGCTGGCTCGGAGGGGCGCTGACCACCAACCAGTCGGGCCCGTACCTGCTGTACTGGCTTGCCATTGCGCTGCGGGCAGGAGTCCAGGCCTGGATCCTCGTCGAGTCCATGCTGGACATCGTCCGTCCCGCCCGCGATGCCCTCCGCTCACCCGACGCGCCCGATCCGCTCGGCGGAGTGCTCAATGACGGCGACGTGCTGGCGCCGGTGGCCGCGCCGGCCGAGACCGACCTCCTAACGGACCATGGCGTCGCACCGCAGGCGACCGGCTAGCCGCCGCACGATGGCCGAGCTCGTCGCCGACGCGCGTGCCAACCCGTACGTGCAGTGGCGGGCAGCCCTCGTCCCCGGACAGCGCAACGCCGACGACATCATCAGCACCCCGGACGGCACCGCCATGGAGCTGCTGTTCGACGAGATCGACCCCGAGGTGGCCCGGAGCGAGGTGGAGTCGGGCGCGCTCGTGGTGTGGGGTGGGTGCGGTTGCGGCGACACCGACTGCGGGGAATTGGAGTGGCCAGACATCGACGAGCTCGGTGAGGCGGAGCCACGGTTCGACTGGGCAGGTCTGTGGCAGGCAGGCCAACGACGGGTGGTCTTCGCGCACGGTTCCGTGCGCTGGGGACGCTTCGTCCGCTGAAGTCTGCTGGCTTCGTCGGGATTCCCACGCAGGTCCTGCGCGCGCGGCTGCGGTGGCGCTAGCGTCGGAACATGTCCGAGATCATGATTGACGAACAGGGCCGACCCGAGCCCCCTGCCTCGGCAGGAGAGGCGGCGACGCTGCTCGGGTTCCTTGAGTGGCTGCGCGGGACCATCGCCTGGAAGACCGACGGCCTGACCGACGCCCAGCTTCGCCACAGCCTTCCCCCTACCTCGATGACGCTCGGCGGGATGCTCAAGCACCTCGCCTTCGTGGAGGACTACTGGTTCAACCACACCATCGGCCGCGGCGAGCCGATCGAGCCGTTCAACAGCGCCGACTGGGACGCTGATGAGGACTTCGACTGGAACAGCGCCGCCCACGACGGCGGCGACGAACTGCGCGCGCTGTGGCGCACGGCGATGGACCGCTCACGCACCCTCGTCAATGGGCTGATCGAGTACCAGCCGGGCGCCATGGAGGCCGTCCACGGGCCTGAGGGTCGTCGTTACAGCCTGCGCTGGATCCTCACCCACATGGTCGAGGAGTACGCCCGTCACGCCGGCCACGCCGACCTGCTGCGCGAGAGCATCGACGGCCTCACGGGGGAGTGAGGCGACCCCTCTGTGTTCCTTGAGCAGCCTCCGCTCGACGCAGTCACGCGAGGCCTCGTCGAAAGGTTCTGGCCACGACCGCAGACCCGCCTGAGGGCTGTGGCCGGGATCGCGGACGGCGGCGCCGCTGCTTCAGGGCGGACCGCACGAGGAACGGTGGGTCAGGCCCAGCGGATCTCGTCGGTGGTGACCGTCGTCATCCGTGTGGTCACCGGGATCTCGTCGCCCACCTTCACTCGGGCCTCGCCCGGCATGAAGATCATCGACGAGTGCATGTGCGGGGGCTCCGCGAAGTCGCGCTTCCTGCCTGCCACCTCGTAGGGCGACAACGTCCGGCCGACCGCGTCGAGCACGCCCTGGGCGATCGTCACGCCTCGCTGGCGCAGCGACCGCTGCGGGACGGGGGCCGCCATCGCGACCCCGTGCGCCGTGCCGCCGGAGACGATCAGGAGGTGGCCGTCCTTCGGTGCCTTGTGCTGGTGGTAGCCGAGAGCGGCGCCCTTGGCGATCGGGTGCACGTCGAGCACCGTCGCGGTGGTCCGGTAGGCGCCCTTGTCGCCGAGCCACAGCCGGGTGCCCACCCGCATGTGGGTCTCGACATCGAGCTCGTCGTGGAGGGCCCTGTAGTCGGCGACGCTCAGGTGGGACACCCAGATCGGTCCGGGCCGCACGGCGAGGCCGGCCCGCGCGAGCCGACGCGCCTCGGCGAGCGAACCCGTCGCGGGAAGGTGGATCGTCCAGCCCTCGAAGCGCAGGCGGTCGAGGTCGTCGGGGTTGATCTGACCCGGTTCGAGGCCGTGACGGTGCATCGACGTCTCGATCTCGACGATCACCCGCGTGCCCGGATGCTGCTCGGCCAACGCCTTCAGGTCCTCCACCCGCGAGATGGTCACGATGACGGACGGGTCGACCAGCTGCGCGGTGGCGAGCTCGTCGAACGGACGCCACGGGTTCAGGACGACGACGTCGCCGGTCCAGCCCCCTGCGCGGACGAGGTCGACCTCCTGGGCGATGCCGACGGCGATCGTGCCGAGACCGAGCACCTGGGCCTGCCCGGCGAGCTGCGCGAGGCCGAAGCCGTAGCCGTTGCCCTTCGCGACGGGGACAAGTCCGGGCACCTCGCCCAGCAGATCCCTCTGGTGCGAGGTCCAGCGTTCGCGGTCGATGGTCAGCGTGAGGGGCATCGGGTCACCGCCGCTTCAGGTAGAGGTTGAAGGCGAAGTGCAGGGGCTTGTTGATCGCGTAGTCCCATTCGCCGAGGTAGGCGACAGCCTCGCCTCCCGTGCCGACCTTGAACTGGATCAGCCCGATCTCCGGGTCGTCGGCCCCGACCCCTTCCGTGATGCCGCGCAGGTCGTAGACGGCGCAGCCCGCCGCGTTCGCGTCGCGGATCATCTGCCACTGGATGGCGTTCGAGCCGCGAACCTCACGCTTGGCGTTGGTGGAGGCGCCATAGGAGTACCAGGCATGCTCACCGACCTGCACCATCGTCGTGGCCGCCACCAGATCGCCCTCGTGTTCGGAGAGGTACAGCTTCATCCGGTCGGGGCGCTCGGCGTTCAGCTCGTCCCACATCTTCTCGAAGTACCCAAGCGAACGGCCGGTGAAGCCGTCGCGCTCGGCCGTCTCGAGATAGATCCGATGGAAGTCGGCCAGCTCGGCGCGCGTGCCCGTTCGGACGGTGACGCCCTCCTTGGTGGCCTTCTTGATGTTGCGCCGCCACAGCTGGTTCATGCCCTTGAGGAGCTCATCCTCGGACTTCTGCGTGCCGTCGGGGTGGCGCAGCGGGAGCTGGAAGTTGAACATCGGCTGGCCGGCCGCGAAGCCGTGGCCCGTCTCGTCGGTCACCCAGCCGGCATGGATCAGCTCGTTGCGGGCACGCGTGGCGACCAGGACGGTCTCATCCGGCGTCATCTCGGAGAGACGCGTGATGCTCTCATCGGCGATCGCGGCCTTGATGGTGGCGGGCGACCACCGCCGCTGGACGATGGCCGGTCCGATCCGGACCGCGAAGGCGCGCCGCTTCTTCGCGTGGGCGACAAGGGCGGAGAGGTGCTCGCCGAGGTCACTGCGGGACCAGTCGAGCACCGGCCCCTCTGGAAGGTAGGCCAGGTAGCGCTTCAGCTTCGGCAGCTGCCGGTAGAGCACGAGACCGACGCCGGTCAGCTGGTCGCCGTCGAAGAAGCCGACGGACTTACCACGCCATTCGGACTTCACGCGCGCCCAGGCCGGCGTCTGCAGGAACGAGGCCGATCCGCGCTGGTCGATGAAGCCGAGATGTTCCTCGGCGGAGATGGGACGACAGGTGATGCTCACAGCAACAGGCTACCGGGCGGGCCCGGCCGGGGATCATTTCGGCGTGTGCGACCGCGATGTCGTAGCGTCTCGGGGATGGACGGGTCGAGGCTGATCGTGGTGTCCGGGCTGCCGGGCGTGGGGAAGACGACGCTCGCGGACGGTCTCGGGTCGACTCTGCGGGCGGTTCGGGTCAGCGTCGACCTCGTCGAGGACGCCCTCCTCGGCGCCGGGCTCCCCGCCGACTGGACGACGGGCGTCGCGGCCTACGAGGCCGCTCGGGCGGTGGCGGAGGAGAACCTGGCGCTGGGGCACACCGTCGTGGTGGACGCGGTCAACGACTCGTCGCCCGCGCGTGAGACCTGGCAGCGGGCAGCCGAGGCGACCGGGGCGCAGCTGATCACGCTCCTGCTCGTCCTCGCCGACCTCGACGAACATCGGGAGCGACTCAACGGCCGCGACCGCGGTCTGGCCCACGTGCCGGAGCCCGACTGGACCGAGGTGGAGGCCAGGGCCCGGGCCTTCGAGCCATGGGAGGGCCAGCACGCCGTGCTGGACACCTCGGCGGCGCCGGTGGATGTCCTGGCTGCGGCGCTTGCCGCGCTGGACCCGGCTGAGCCCCCGACCGCCGCGTGAATCGGGCCTCGGTGTCCACCGGGCGGTTTGACGCGGTCTGATCGCAGAAGCGGTGCCCCTCCTGGCAGTGACACAATGGCCGCCATGGAGACCTCGCCGCACCCGGCCCGGGCCCGTGTCGCCGAGATCGCGGGACGGGTCCTGGACAACTGGGCCTTCCGGATCCTCGCGCTCGCCTCGGTCGGGGTGGGGGCGTTCCTGCTGCTCTACGGGGTGCCGGGACTCGAGGAGTTCTGGATGGCGAAGCGGGGTGCCAACGTCTACCGCACCGACCTCGACGTCTACCGGCTCGGAGGACAGGTGCTGCTGCAGGGCGGCGACCTCTATGGACGACTGCCCGACATCGAGCTGGGCGCCAACCTGCCGTTCACCTATCCGCCGATCGCCGCGATTCTGTTTGCGCCGCTCGCGCTGATGCCGCTCAAGGTCGCCTCCGCGCTGTTCACCGTCGTCTCGATCGTCGCCTTCGCGGTAGGGGTGTGGGTGGTGTCGAAGGAGGTGAGCGGGCTCACCGGGAGCCGCGCCGCCTGGTTCGCCGTCGCGCTCACCGGCGCGACGATGTGGATCGGACCGATGCGCGAGACCATCTGGTTCGGGCAGATCAACAACGTGCTGATGGCCCTCGTGGTGATCGATCTGATCGCCCTGCGTGGCCGGAAATGGCAGGGCTGCCTCGTCGGCCTCGCGCTGGCGATCAAGCTCACCCCGGCGGTGTTCCTCGCCTACTTCCTGGTCCGGAAGCAGTGGCGGGCGATGCTCGTCGGGATCGCCTCAGCACTCGTCTACACCGCGATCGGGTTCGCCGTCACGTGGCGTGACTCGGTCACCTACTGGACCGAGACCATCGTCTCGACCGACCGGATCGGCAACCTGGCCTACCTTGCCAACCAGTCCATCAACGGCCTCGTCCAGCGCCTGATCCTCGACGACACCACCGCGAGCATCGTCTGGTTCGCCTCCTGCGCAGTGCTCGGGCTCAGCCTGCTCTGGCTGATGTGGCGACTCTCCGCCGTTGGCCTCGAGGCGGCGGCCATCGTGACGATGGGCCTGTACTCGCTGCTCGCCTCGCCGGTGTCCTGGTCGCACCACTGGGTCTGGTGCGTCCCCGCCATCCTCGTGCTCGCGTTCCTGTGGCGCACGGAACCGGCCCCTGTCGCCTGGGTCGGGGGAGCGGTCGCAGCGCTCGGCGTGTGGGTCTTCTACTCGCGGATCATCTGGGAACAGCCGATCGTCGACGACGGCGTGGTCCAGTGGACACCGTGGCAGCAGGTGCTCGGTAACGCTCAGACGCTGTGGGCCCTGCTCGCGCTCGCCACGCTGTTCCTGGCGGCGTGCTGGCCCCGACGTCGGCCTGACCCGGAGGTCGCGGCCGGGTAGGCTCGGCACCATGACCAACATGAACGAGAAGCCAGAGGTCGACTTCCCGGGCGGCGAGCCCCCGGCTGACCTTGTCATCACCGACATCGTCGAGGGCGACGGCGCAGAGGCCAAGGCCGGCGACGTCGCGCACGTCCACTACGTGGGTGTGGCCTTCAGCTCCGGCGAGGAGTTCGATTCCTCCTGGAACCGTGGCGCACCGCTGTCCTTCCCGCTCGGCGGCGGCCGGGTCATCCAGGGCTGGGACCAGGGAATCCAGGGGATGAAGGTCGGCGGTCGCCGTCAGCTCACCATCCCGTCCCACCTCGCCTACGGCGATCGCGGTGCCGGTGGCGTCATCGGCCCCGGCGAGACCCTGATCTTCGTGTGTGACCTCGTCGGCCTCAACTGAGCCGAGACTCAAGGGCCGTGCCTGAGGGCACGGCCCTTTTCCATGCCCTCCAGTCGACGGTGAACCTGTGAGGAACCTGAGAGGATTTCAGGTAAAGGTGAGCGTGTTCTGAGCGATAGTGGTCGTCTGCTGTGGGTGGAATCCTGTGGGAAGCGCTCAAGAAGTTTGAGTTTTCCCTGAGAAACTCTCAGACTGTAGGAGCACTCAATCCAAGGAGACCACAGTGAAGAACCACTCCATCCACCCCCGTCGTGCTCTCGGCTACACCGCGCCGAACGAGCAGGGCACCTGGTGGCGCAAGGCAACTGTGAGCCTGGCTGCAGCCACCATCGGTCTGGCCGGACTCGGCGTCGGAACCGCCTCGGCGGACGACACCGCCCCCGTCACGACTGTCCAGACCGGCAGCTCATCGGGCGACTCCAACGACTCGGGCTCCGACTCCGGTTCGGGTTCGGACTCCGGGAACAACGGCTCCGGCTCGGACAACGGTTCCGGTTCGGACAACGGTTCCGGTTCGGACAATGGCTCGGGCTCGGACAACGGTTCTGACGAGGGGTCCGGCGATTCGGGTTCCGACGGCGACTGGGAGTACGAGCAGCCCTCGACCCCGGACGAGCCCATCGGTTCGGTCGACGAGCTCACCGTCGAGGCAACCCCTGAGCCCACCCCGACCCCCGCGCCTACGCAGGAGAGCACCTCCACCGAGCAGGCCACCTCGTCGAAGGAAACCACCACGAGCTCGACCTCCGAGAAGTCGACCCCCGAGAAGTCGACCTCCACCAAGAAGAGCTCCACGAAGAAGAGCTCCCACAGGTACTCCGGCGACTCCGACCGCTCCTATGACTCGTCGGACTACACGCCCAAGCGCTCCTCGCGCAACTACGACGGTGACTCCTCCGGGTCGTCGGACTCGACCCCGCGTCGCGCTGCCTCCGATGCGGCTGCCGACCAGACGGTCGCGGCGACCTCCAGCAACCTCGCGGTCGACGGGGCCTCGCTCCCGCTCGCGAAGGGGACCTACCGCAACAGCGCAGGCTTCGGAGCCACCGGATCCTGGTCGCGCTACCACACCGGGCTCGACTTCTCCGCCCCCACCGGAACCCCCGTCTACGCGGTCGTCTCGGGAACCATCGTCGCCTCGAGCGCAGGCGGTTGGGCAGGCACGCACGTCGTCATCCAGGCCGAGGACGGTTCGCACACGCTCTACGCGCACCTCAGCGCCAAGACCGTCGCGCCAGGGACGAAGGTCACCGCAGGACAGCAGATCGGCAAGGTCGGTGAGACCGGCCGCGCCTTCGGCGCCCACCTGCACTTCGAGTACTACAAGCCGGGCGTGCGTCCCGGTGACGTCTACTCGGCGTCCAACCCGGCCGCGTTCCTGAACAGCCTCGGGCTGACTCTCTGAGTCCGGCCCGGCAGGACCGACGCCCCGCGACCACCTCTCCCCCTGGGTCGCGGGGCGTCTCCATGCCCAGACATGGAACCGGCGCCCCACGGGTCTGTGGGGCGCCGGCGTCAAGGGTCAGGAGGCCTTCACGACCTCGATCGTGATGTCCTCGAGCTTCTCGTCGATGCGCATCGAGTAGAACGAGCGGTAGACGAACACCATCGAGGCGATCAGGAAGACCGCGGCGAGGCTTCCGGTCAGCCAACCGCCGACCTCGCTCTGCAGGAGCACTGCCAACTCGACGGCGAGCAGGCCAAACAGGGTGGTGAACTTGATCACGGGGTTCAGCGCCACCGAGGAGGTGTCCTTGTAGGGATCGCCGACCGTGTCGCCGACGATCGTCGCCTCGTGCAGCGGCGTCGACTTCGCGGCCAGATCGACCTCGACCAGCTTCTTGGCGTTGTCCCACGCGCCTCCCGCGTTGGCCATGAAGATCGCCTGGTACAGGCCGAACAGCGCCATCGCGATCAGGTAGCCGATGAAGAAGAACGGCTCCACGAAGGCGAACGCGAGGGTGGCGAAGAACACACCGAGGAAGATGTTGAACATGCCCTTCTGCGCGTAGCGCGTGCAGATCTCGACCACCTTCGACGAGTCGGCGTCGCTCGCCCGCTTGGCGTCGCTGTTCAGATCGATGTTCTCGCCGATGAACTCGACCGCCCGGTAGGCGCCCGTGGTCACGGCCTGGATGGACGCCCCGGTGAACCAGTAGATCACCGCGCCGCCGACAAGCAGGCCGAGCAGGAACGGGGCGTGCAGGAGCGACAGGTTCTCCACGTCGTGCTGGAGGCCGCCGGTCAGCCCCATCATGATCGAGAAGATCATCGTGGTGGCGCCGACGACTGCGGTGCCGATCAGCACCGGCTTCGCGGTGGCCTTGAAGGTGTTGCCCGCGCCGTCGTTGGCCTCGAGGAGGTACTTGGCCTTCTCGAAGTCGGGCTTGTGGCCGAACTCCTGCTCCAGCTCGTCCTCGGCGCCCGCCTCCTCGATGGTCGAGAGCTCGAACACCGACTGGGCGTTGTCCGTGACCGGCCCGTAGCTGTCGACGGCGATCGTCACCGGACCCATGCCGAGGAAGCCGAAGGCGACAAGGCCGAACGCGAAGACGGCGGGGGCGAGCATGAACTCGCCGAGCCCCCGCGTCGACATCCAGTACGCGACCGCCATCAGGGCGGTGATCGCCATGCCGAGCCAGTAAGCCGAGAAGTTGCCCGCGACGAGGCCGGAAAGGATGTCGAGCGACGGTCCGCCCTTGTTCGACGAGACGACGACCTCGCGCGTGTGGCGCGACTTCACCGAGGTGAAGACCTTCACCAGTTCGGGGATGAGGGCACCGGCGAGGGTGCCGCAGGACACGATCAGCGAGAGCTTCCACCACATGCCGTCGGGCATGTCGCTGATCAGCAGGGCGGAGGTCAGGAACGTGGACGCGATGCACACGACGGAGGTGATCCACACCAGCGAGGTGAGGGGCTTCTCGAAGTCCATGTCGTCGGCGGAGCTGAACCGCGACCGGGTGATGGCGGAGTTGACGAAGTAGGAGATCCCGGAGGCGATCACCATGACGGCGCGGATCACGAAGAGCCACACGAGCAGCTGGATCTGCATCGTCTGCTCGGGCACTCCGAGCAGGATGAAGGTGATCAGCGCGACGCCGGTGACGCCATAGGTCTCGAAACCGTCGGCCGAGGGGCCGACCGAGTCGCCCGCGTTGTCGCCGGTGCAGTCGGCGATGACGCCCGGGTTGCGCGCGTCGTCCTCCTTGATGTGGAAGACGATCTTCATCAGGTCGGCGCCGATGTCGGCGATCTTGGTGAAGATGCCGCCCGCGATGCGCAGTGCGGAGGCACCGAGCGACTCACCGATCGCGAAGCCGATGAAGCAGGCACCGGCGATCTCGCCGGGCAGGAACACCATGATGATCAGCATCATCGCCAGCTCGACGGAGATCAGCACCATGCCAATGCTCATCCCGGAGCGCAGCGGAATGTCATGGAGGGGATACGGCTTCCCGCCGATCGCTGCGTGCGCGGTGCGGGAGTTGGCGAGGGTGTTGACGCGGATGCCGTACCAGGCGACCGCGTAGGAACCGGCCATGCCGATCAGGGAGAAGCCGATCACGACGGCGGTCTTGCCGACCCCGAAGCCAAGCGACAGGTAGTACAGGACGATGATCGCCGCGATGAAGCCCCAGAGGACGAGGAGGAACCGGCCCTGCTGCTTCAGGTAGGCCTTGCAGGTGGTGTAGATGAGTTCGGAGATCTCGCGCATCGCGGCGTGTGCGGGCATCCTGCGGAGCTGGGTGTAGGTCATCATGCCGAAGCCGAGGCCGAGCGCACAGACGATCAGGCCGAGGCCGAGCAGTACGTCACCTGGCATGCCGAGGAAGGTGACGCTGCCGAGATCGGGCAGTTGGAGGTTGGCTTCGCCGCCCACGTGCGACGTGCCGCCACCCCCTCCCGAGCAGCCTGTGAGCAGTAGCAGGGCGACCGCACCGATGGCGGCGCCTGGGTTGATGCGTCGGGAGCGCGTTGCGTCCATGGCGACCACTTCTCCTGAAATCAGGTCACGACGGCGTCGTTGCCGTCGCTCGTCATACTACGCGTCGTCGTATTGAGCAAGTCCGGGGGGGTCGGGCATCCCTCGCGCGACCCGCCGTGGCTGGTCCAACCCCGGTGCTTGTCGGCACATTGTGTCGAAATCGTTATCTCCCAGGGGGCCCATGAACTTGACGTGGGCCCGCGAAGAGGGCTAAGTATTAGTAGACAACAAAACCTGGCGGGCCCCGCAACGGTGCGCGGCTCGTGCCAAAGGGTGCGGCGATGGAGCCGCACAGAAGGGACCTTCGTCATGGATATTTCGCGTCGTAGCCTGCTCGCGTTCTCCTCTGCTGCAGCCGCCGTCGGCATGCTCAGCGCCTGCAGCGCCGAGCGTGAGACGGCCACCACTGCGGCCGCAACGGACGCCGGCACCGAGCCCGCCTCCACCGAGAGCGCCGCCACGGGTGGGGAACTGATCGGCATCGCGATGCCGACCAAGAGCCTCGAGCGTTGGAACCGCGACGGCTCGCACCTCGTCGAACTGCTGACCGCCGCAGGCTTCAAGACGAGCCTGCAGTACGCGGACAACAAGCAGGACCAGCAGAACAACCAGCTGCAGAACATGCTCAATGACGGCGCGAAGGTGCTCGTCATCGCCTCGATCGACGGCACGGCGCTCGGCCCCGTCCTCGACCAGGCCAAGTCGCAGGGCGCGACCGTCATCGCCTACGACCGCCTGATCAACGGCTCCGAGAACGTCAACTACTACGCCACCTTCGACAACTACAAGGTCGGCCAGCTCCAGGGGCAGTTCATCCTCGACAACATCGACCAGTACAAGGGCGCAGACGGCTCGATCAACCTCGAGCCCTTCGCCGGGTCTCCCGACGATAACAACGCCAAGTTCTTCTTCTCCGGTGCGTGGGACAAGATCGGCGAGAAGGTCACCAGCGGCGAGTTCACCGTGCCGTCGGGCAAGGCGCCCAAGTCGAACGAGGAGTGGCAGTCGATCGGCATCCCCGGCTGGGAGTCCGCCAAGGCGCAGGCCGAGATGGAGAACCGACTCAACTCGTTCTACAGCGGCAAGAAGGTCAACATCGTCCTGTCGCCCAACGACTCGCTCGCGCTCGGCATCCAGCAGGCCCTCGACGGTGCGGGCTACAAGGTCGGCACCGACTGGCCGCTGCTCACCGGCCAGGACGCCGACCTCGCCAACACCAAGGCCATGCTCGAGGGCAAGCAGTCGATGACGGTGTGGAAGGACACCCGCAAGCTAGGCGAGCAGGTGGCCAAGATGGTCGAGCAGATCATCAAGGGTGAAGAGGTCGAGGTCAACGACACCGAGACCTACGACAACGGCAAGCTCGTCGTGCCCACCTACCTGGTCGAGCCGGAGGTCGTCACCAAGGACACCGTCAAGACCGCGCTCGTCGACTCGGGCTTCTACAAGGCAGAAGACCTCGGCCTCTGAGTCACTGAGCCCGGAGAGGACAGGAGCAACACGTGAGCGAACCCATCCTGGAGATGCGCGGCATCGGAAAGACGTTCGGCCCGGTGCGCGCTCTCAGCGACGTGACCATGACGGTCATGCCCGGGGAGATCCATGCCATCTGCGGCGAGAACGGCGCAGGCAAGTCAACGCTCATGAATGTCCTCTCCGGGCTCTACCCGCACGGCACCTATGAGGGCGAGATCGTCTACGAGGGGAGGGAGGCACGGTTCAGGTCGCTTCGTGACAGCGAGGCGGACGGCATCGTGATCATCCACCAGGAACTGGGCCTCTCCCCGTACCTCTCCATCGGGGAGAACATCTTCCTCGGCAACGAGCGGTCAAAGGGTGGCGTGATCGACTGGCGCACCACCATGTCCGAGGCGAAGGCCCTGCTGCAGCGCGTCGGCCTGAGGGAACGCCCGGAGACCAGGGTGCTCGACATCGGCGTCGGCAAGCAGCAACTGGTCGAGATCGCCAAGGCGCTCTCGAAGAACGTGCACCTGCTCATCCTCGACGAGCCGACCGCCGCCCTCAACGACGAGGACTCCGCCCACCTGCTCGGCCTGATGCGATCGCTCAAGGCCGAGGGGGTGACGCAGATCATCATCTCCCACAAGCTCAACGAGATCATGGCCATCGCGGACGCGATCACCGTCATCCGCGACGGCTCCGTCGTCGAGACGCTCGACAACCAGCCGGGTGCCCGCCGCGAGGCTGCCCCGATCCCCGAACCCGTCGCTACCCCGGTCGCCTCTCCCGAGCCGACGAGGGCCGAACCGGAGCCGGAAGCGGGTCAAGACGGCGTCGTGGATGGGGGAGAGGAACTCGGCCGGATCGGCAGCGTCCTCGACTCGGTCGACGAGGAGCTCGAGGCGATCTCCGATGCGCCAGGCGCCAGTGTCGCCGCACCAGACGAACCCGTCACGGAACAGCGGCTCATCCGCTCCATGGTCGGCCGACCGCTCGACCACCGGTTCCCGCCGCGCGACCCGCACATCGGCGAAGAGCTGCTGCGGATCGAGAACTGGACGGTCCACCACCCCGAGGACACCCACCGGGTGATCGTCGACGACGCCTCGCTCACCGTCAGCGCCGGCGAGGTCGTCGGCATCGCAGGGCTGATGGGCGCAGGACGCACCGAGCTCGCCATGAGCGTCTTCGGCCACCAGTACGGCTCGCGGATCACGGGTCGCGTGCTCAAGAACGGCGTCGAGATCGACACCGGAACCGTTCAGAAGGCGATCGCCAACGGCGTCGCCTACGTGAGCGAGGACCGCAAGAAGTTCGGGCTCAACCTGATCGCGGAGATCCGGCACAACATCTCTGCCGCCGCGCTCGGCAAGTTGAGCAACAAGGGCGTGATCGACAAGAACCGCGAGGACGTCGTCGCCCACGAGTACCGCGACAAGATGCGGATCCGCTCGTCATCGATCCAGCAGCCGGCGCGCAACCTGTCGGGCGGCAACCAGCAGAAGGTCGTGCTGAGCAAGTGGATGTTCTCCGACCCTGAGGTGCTGATCCTCGACGAGCCCACCCGCGGCATCGACGTCGGCGCCAAGTACGAGATCTACCAGATCATCAACGAACTCGCCGCGAGCGGCCGCGGCGTCATCGTCATCTCCTCGGAGCTGCCAGAGCTCCTGGGGGTGTGTGACCGGATCTACGCGCTGAGCGAGGGACGGATCACCGGCCAGCTGCCGCGAGAAGAGGCGACACAGGAGTCGCTCATGGAACTTATGACTTTGGAGGCACCGCGCGCATGACTACCACCACGACTCCGGAGGCGGTCGCCGAGACGAAGGGCCCGAGGGTCTGGAGCGGGCTCGGCTCGGGGATGCGCCAGTACGGCATCATGGGCGCGCTCGTCCTGATCGTGCTGCTGTTCCAGATCATGACCGGTGGGCGGCTGCTGCAGCCGAACAACGTGACGAGCCTCGTCCAGCAGAACGCCTACGTGCTCATCCTCGCCGTCGGCATGCTGATGATCATCGTGGCCGGGCACATCGACCTGTCGGTCGGCTCGGTCGTCGCTGCTGTCGGCGGCGTGATCGGCGTGCTGATGGCAGACTTCGGGCTCAACCCGTGGCTGGCCATCCTGGTCGGCCTCGCCGTCGGCGCCCTGATCGGCGCCTGGCAGGGGTTCTGGGTCGCCTTCGTCGGGGTACCCGCATTCATCGTGACCCTCGGTGGCATGTTGATCTTCCGCGGTGTCGCACTCGTGCTGGTCGGCTACACGCGCGCCGGCTTCGACTCGCAGTTCCTGTCGATCTCCAACGGCGGCGTGGCGGGCCTCACCGGGTTCGTCGGTGACCTGGACGCCTTCACCCTGATCGTCGGCATCGTCGGCATTGCCGGCCTGATCCTCAGCACCCTCACGCGGCGCGCGAGGAACCACAGGCGCGGCCTCGAGGTCGAACCGTTTCCGCTGCTGCTGGTCAAGCTGATCGGCCTGACCGTGCTGATCGGTCTGGCGACCTACTGGATCGCCCGCAGCGCGCTCGGCCTTCCCTACGTGCTGGTCATCGTGGGGCTGATCATCTTCCTGTACGCCTGGCTGATGGGCAACACGGTCTTCGGCCGCCACATCTACGCGATCGGCGGCAACCTCGCCGCGGCGAAGCTCTCGGGCATCAACACCCGCAAGGTCAACTTCTGGCTGTTCGTGAACATGGGCGTGCTGTGCGCGCTCGCCGCGATCGTCGTCACCTCGCGTGCCGGTGCCGCGACGGCGGCGGCCGGACAGAACTACGAGCTCGACGCGATCGCCGCCTGTTTCATCGGCGGCGCGGCGGTCACGGGCGGCATCGGGCGGGTGTCGGGGGCCATCATCGGCGCGTTGATCATGGGCGTGCTCAACATGGGCCTGTCGATCATGGGCGTCGATCCGTCCTGGCAGTTCATCATCAAGGGCCTCGTCCTCGTGCTGGCCGTGGCCTTCGACCTGATGAACAAGAACCGCTCTGCAGGCAGCTGAGCATCGCACCCGTCGGGGTGGATGTCGTAGATAGCATGCGGCCATGGGCGAGCGGCTCATCGACCTCGATGCCGCGCCGTCATCTGCCCCGTTCAAGGGGTGGAGCCGGCGCAACAGCCTGACGCTCGTCGTCGCCGTCCTCGCCTGGCCGGAACCCCGTCCCGTGCCGGAGGTTTTCGGCCTGCGGCAGACGCCCGTGCCGGCCTGGACTCTGGCCGGTGCCGCCTACCCGGCAGGGACGTGCGGAGATCGGGGCCTGCTCACGAGCGACGAGAGCGGCGAGGGCTTCGTCGTGGTCGCCTGCCTCGGGCTTGAGGACGGGAGGATGAGGTGGGAGTCGACCTATGAGCTCGATGGAGGGTTCGGATGGGTCGCGACGCTGCCCGGAACCAGATATCTGACGCTGCAGGGCGAGCGCACCGTCCGGCTGCTCGACGCCCGGAATGGAGAGCTCGTCGATCGCATCGACTTCGATCCGCTGGGGGACGACCGCCCGGTCCTTGTCGCCTCCGACAAGGGGACACTCTTCTACGCCGAGCCCACCTGGGGCGAGCTGGAGCCTGAGTGGCACCTCAGCAGACTCAATGGGACCGACCCCGACGACCGCGTCTGGGACGTCCAGTTCGGCAACGTGGTCGCGGGCTGGCTCGCCGTAGGGAGCCCGATCGAGAGCCATGGCCTCGCCTGGTTCTGCGGGGCGAGTATCCCCCTCGCGCAGGGATTCTCCCTCGCAGTCGATCTCGAGGACGGGACGATCCCCGAGTGGTCAAGGCAACTGCACGACATGGTCCTGTTGGACGGCGTCGTCATCGGCAGCTCGGGTACCGGCCTCAGGGCGGTCAGTGTGGGCAGCGGCCGCACCCTGTGGGAGCGTGACGAGTGGCGGGAGGAGCCGGTGGCCTCCGGAGACGCCCTCTTCGCGACCCAGAGCCCGGACAGCAGCGAGGTGGACCCGCGATGGGGCCCGGTCGAGGGAAAGCTGGTCCGGCTCGACTCGCACACCGGGAGGGAGATCTGGAACGCCACGTTCCCGCACCCCGTTGGCGCAGTCGAGACCTTCCTAGATGTCGTGCTGGCGATCGATCAGGCGGGCCGGGAGACGACCCACGTCCCCTTCCACCTCACCGCGGTCGATCCCGGAACGGGTGCGGCGCGCTGGACCCGCGAGTTCGAGGGGGAGTGGCTCTCCGATCTGAAATGGGGCGAGGAGCAGGTCCTCGTCATGATGCCGACCGGAGGTGACTGGGGCGAGGACATGCGTGTGATCGCGCTCGATCTCGCGACCGGTGAGACGAGATGGGAGCTCGACCCCGAGGGCTACCCGTTCGTCATCGGGGGTCGGCTCGTGACCGACGACAACGACGGGTTCGTGGTCTACAGGTAGGTCCCGGGCCGCATGGCCGCCGCTGGATGCCGGCCCGGAGAGCCCTGCGCGAAGTCAGGCAATACCCTGGTGACATGGGCGGACACGCAACCGGCGACGACGCAGTCGTCGATCTCGACGCACCACCGTCGGGTAGGCCTTTGCGGTCGTGGCCGCGTTGGCAGAGCCTCGCGGTGGTGGGTGTGGCGGTCGTCCTCGCCGTGGCGGGCGCCTACCTCGTCCTCCGGCCGAAGGCCGCCCCGGTCGCCGAGGTCGTAGGCCTGCAGGGTGGGCCGGTCGTCGCCTGGCAGTTGCCGACCACGGACGAGGACCTCTGGGCGGCTGGCGGTTGCGGGAACGCGGGCGTGTTGGTGCGCCCACACGCTGCGCAGCAACTGGGTCGGCTGCCTGGACCTGGAGGACGGGCACGTGGTGTGGGCGACGGAGAAACTGCCCCAGGACCCGACGGTCACGGAGCTGGTCGGCACCCCCTACATCCGCGTTGCTGACGGCAGACCCGACCGGCTCCTCGACCGGGGCACCGGCGACCTGGTCAGCAACTTCGAACGCTGCCCCGCGGAGTCGTGGCCGTGCGTTCCACCCGGTCAGAAGAGCGAGCCGCCGCCGCTGCCTGCGCTGGTCGCGTCCGACACCGGCACCCTGTTCTGGGCAGAGATCGGGGATAAGGACCGTCCCGGCCCGGTCCGGTTGAGCAGGCTGCGGGGCACCGACCCCGCCGATGCCGAATGGACGGCCGAGCTTGAACGCGGCGGCTCGCTGCTCGACGGTGCGGCCATCAGCGAGTATGGCGGCTCCTGTGGATCCCCGAGCCGGATGGAGCCTGGAGCACAGGGGCCTCCGACGTGGTGCGCGCGACCGACGGGCAGGTTCCCGGATGGAGCCGAGGGCTCCGGAACCTGGTCCACGTGGACGGGGTCGCGGTCGGCCACTCCGGGACCGGGGTGCGCGCCGTCGACCTCACCTCGGGCCGGACCCTGTGGGAGCGCGACGCGCGGACGCAGGGGATCGTGCCCGACTCGAAGACGCTCTATCTCACGGCCGAGCCGCAGCCCGCGGAACCCGAACCCGGTGGGGTCGTCACCCGCCTCGATCCGCGCTCCGGCCGGGAGGTGTGGAGCGTCACCCTTCCTCAGCCCGTCGGCACGGTCGAGCCGTTCGACGACTGCGTCCTGGTCGCCGGCCAGGCCGAGGGCTCGTCCCCGGTCCTCACGCTCCTTGAGCGCGGCGACGGTGCCGTGCGGTGGACGAGCGAGATCGGGGGTTCCCTCAGCGAGCTGCTGTTCGGTGAGGGACAGGTGCTTGTCGTGTACAACCCCGCCGATGGAGGGGGGACGCGCCTCGCGGGGCTGGACCTTGAGACCGGGAAGAGCCTCTGGGACACCAGGCTTCCTGGCGAGCCGACGGTCGTCGGGCACCGTCTCGTGGTGAGCGGTGAAGGCGCTTTCACGGTGTACGGATGACCGGTCGGCCTAGCATTCGGTCATGGGTGACGACTTCGTCGATCTGGACGCCGCGCAGGACGCGGAACCGGCGCGCGCCCGGGGTTGGAGCGTCCGCCACACCCTGCTCGTCAGTTGCGCGGCGCTGATCGTCCTCGCGGCGCTGATCGCGGTCCTCGTCTGGCCGAAGCCGGCTGTCTCGCCCGAGGTCGAAGGCCTCCTGACCAGGCCGAGCGTCGTGGAGCGCGTCATGCCCGTAGGTTCGATGGTCGCCGGCTGCGGCGAAGACGGCCTGTTGACCCAGCACACCGAGCACCTGGCAGTGCGGCTCGAATGCAGCCCGCTCCTCGGTGACGCGCGCGGCTGGGAGGCCACCGTCGAGACTCTGCCCGGCGTGGAGGCCTTCGTCGAGCCGGTCGGACGCAGCCACGTGCGCGTGGTGGCCGACCGGATCACACTTCTGGACGCCGGCTCGGGAGAGCGGCTGATCTCGTTACCGTTCGACGCCTCTGGCCAGCCGCCCGCCATCCTCGCCGCGGACTCAGGAGTGCTGATGATCGGGACGAGGCGGCCGGGTTCTGACGGGCAGATCGTCGAACTCAGTCGGCTCACCGACCACGACACAGCCGACGTGAAGTGGACCACGATGCTGGAGGGCGCCGACGTCGACCTGGACGCCCTGCCGTCGGAGATCGTCGAACATCGCGGGTATCTGCGGCTGTCCGAGACGGGCTACGGCGGCGGTTTCGGCCTTGCGGTCCGCGACTCCGACGCCGAGATCCCCGAATGGGCCCGGCAGTTGCGCAACATGACCTTCGCGGGAAACGTCGTCGCCGGGGGTTCACCGGACGGCCTGCGCGCCCACGACCTGGGAAGTGGTCGCGAGCTCTGGAACCGGCCGTCCTCAGGTCAGGCTGCGGTTGGCAGCGACGACGGCCTCTACCTGCACGACGCGATCGCCGGCGCCATCGACAGCGACACCCCTGGCTCGCTGACCCGGCTCGACCCCCGCTCCGGTCGCGAGGTGTGGAGCGTCGAGCTTCCGCACGTCGCCGCCCAGCTGAAGATCTTCGACGACGTCATCCTCGCGTTCAGCCACGAGGGAGCCAACCTGTGGCCTGACGGTCGACTGTCGGCGGTCACCGCGGTCGACCCGGCCGACGGGAGGGCGCTGTGGACGCGTCAGGCCGAGGTTGGCGGTGCGGTGACGGGCGCCTACCTGGGGGAAGGCCAGGTCGTCGTCACGATGGTCGGCCCTCCGGGTGACGAGGAGGACGGTATCGGGGCCTCGACGGCCACGGCCCTCGACCCGCGCACCGGTGCCGAGCGGTGGCGCCTCGCGGGGTCGCAGAGCTACCTGTTCGTCTGGCTCGGCCACCTGGTGGGTATCGCCGAGGAAGGGCTGGAGATCTATGGCTGAACTCGCGCCCTTGGACGCCGTCGACCTCGACTCCGGGGAACAGCCCCCGGCTGGGGGCGGATGGGGACGGCGCCAGTCCGGGTGGCTGGCCGCCATCGTGCTCGCGGTCGCCGCAGCCCTCGTCGCCGTCTTTGTCTGGCCCGAGCGGCAGCCCGAGCCGGAGGTCGTCGGGCTGCCGGAGGAGCCGACAGTCGCCTGGCGGCTCGACAGTGCCCCGGGCGTACCCCGCCTGTCGTTCGAGCGGTGCGGGGAGGGACGGATCGTCGCCTTCGAGCGGGAGGACGTCGATCTGTCGGTGCGCTGTCTGAGCCTCCACGACGGCACGGAGGTGTGGCGCAGTGATCTCGCCACGGAGCCGTGGGCATGGGTCGAGGACCTCCCCGGGACCGACTTCCTGCTGTTCACCGACGACACGAGCGCCCGCCTGGTGGACCGCGGCGATGGGGTGAGCGTCGCGACGTTGGACCTGCCCCCCTCCACGGGAGACACCGTGACCCAGGCCCGGCTCCTCAGCTCGGACGCGGGAGACCTCTTCCTCGCCGCACCGGAGGGCACCCCCGACGGGCGCACGACCAGCATCAGCCGGCTGCGCGGCGGGGACGTCTTCGATCGGGTCTGGACCGCAGAACTCCGCGAGGACGACGTGCCGGCCATTCCGACCGGCAACCCCCTCATCGAGTACCGCGGCCTCCTCTGGTATCCCGACGCCGCAGGAGGCTTCGGTTTCGTGCTCGAGTTCGATGACGGCACCCGCCCCGAATGGTCGACCTCGCTGCGGCAGATGAACTTCGTCGGCAATGTCGCCGTTGGTCGTGACGGCAGCGATGTCGCTGGCGTCGATCTCGGCAGTGGCAGGCGGCTGTGGACAAGGCAGGTCGAGCGCGAACTCGTCGTGACAAGCGGCGACGCCCTCTACGCGGTGCCCGACCCGGACTTCGCCTTCCTTGACCCCGGGGAGGGCGACCTCGTCTCGCCGATCACCCGGCTGGATCCGAGGACGGGCCGTGAGCTGTGGACGGGCGAGACCCCGCACCCCGTCGCGGAGGTGCGGACCTTCGGCGACGTCGTGCTCGCCCTTAGCCAGTCGCCGTCGAACCGGATGACCATCGACCTGCAGCTCTCCCGGATCGATCCGGCAGACGGCGCCGTCCTGTGGACGGCATCCCTCGGTACCGGGCAGCTCACCTGGAGCGCATTTGGTGAGGAGCAGGTCCTGCTCAGCAGGTTTCTCGACGAGGGGTTCGGCCGGTCGAGCGTCTCCGCGCTCGATCTGATGACGGGCTCGATCAGGTGGGACCTTGAGCCCGATGGCTAGCCGTCCGTGGTCGGTGGCCGATTGGTCGCGGTCGCCGACGGCGGGTTGCGCGTGTACCGCTGAGCCCGAACCCTTCTGTCAGGCGGCCAAAAGTCGTAGCCTGAACTATGGGTGGCACGTTCGATGATGAGGTGCTGGAACTCGCGGAACCGACGAGGCGGGTTCCCGAACCCGGCTGGCTTGAGCGTCACACCGGGCTCATCGTCACGGCCGTCACCCTCCTCGCCGCCTTCTTCGCCGGGTACCTTGTGGTCACTGCCCCCACCTCCGAGGCGGGCACCGATCTCGTCGGACTCGGTGCCGCACCCGACGCCGCGTGGAGCGTCGAGCTCCGCAGCGACGAATCGGCCACGGCGGTCGGCGACTCCCTGATCCTGATCTCCACCCGCCAGGCCGTGACGGGTCGGGCGAGGGTGCGCGCACTCTCCGCCGCGGGCGGCCGCGAACTGTGGCGAAAGAGCGTCGACGGCGAGGTCGGCCAGGTGGAGGTGTGCGACCTGCCGGGCACACCCTGGGTGAGCCTCAAGGTCGGTGCAAGCGTCAGGGTGCTCGACCGACTTTCAGGGGAGGAGCGCCACCGGTTCACCCTCCCGGATCAGCGCGCGTGGTTCGGTTCAAGCAGCCGCGGGACGCTGATCCTCGCGGTGCCGGACGGCGACCGGCTGCGCATCAGCCGGCTGTCGCGTCCCGACCCGGGCGCCGTCACCTGGACCACAGAGGTGCCGTTCACCGCCGCAGTCTCCCTCGCGCTGCGCGAGGCCGAGGTGGTTGAGCGCGACGGTCTGCTGCTCGCGCGGACCTCCGACGGGTGGCGCGGCTCGGCCAGTTACGCGCTCGCGCTCGACGCCTGGACCGGTGAGCGGCCAGCATGGTCGACGCAGACCGACCGGTTCGTGATCGCCCGTGACGTCGCCATCTACACCTCCGAGAAGGAGATGGTCGGACACGACCTGGAGACGGGTAGGCGGCTCTGGCGGGTCGCGCCGGGGGCGGCCTACGTCATCGGAAGCCTCGAGGTGCTGCTGGCCGAGTCGATGGGTCAGCTGTACCGGCTCGACCCGTACACAGGGCGCACGCAGTGGTCGGCGCAGATCCGGATGGTCTACACCGACCTGATCATCCGGGACAACCACCTCATCCTGTACCAGGGCGCCCAGACGATCTTCCCGGAGCTCGGCACCACGACCGCCGACTATGCGGACGCCTGGCTCGCCGGAATCGACCTCACCACCGGGCGCGAGTTGTGGCACACCCGCACCCCGGCGCCCGTCCTCGACGTCATGGTCGCGACCGACCTGCTCGTGACGCGGATGTACGAGCCGACCGACCCGGACCCGACGTTCGAGGTGGCGGGCATCGACCCTGGCAGTGGAGAGCTGGTCTGGCAGTGGCACGACCAGCAGGACTCCTGGAGCCTGATGCGGCTGGGGCCGAGGCTCGCCACCTACGGCCCGGACGGAACGCTCACCGTCTGGGGATGAGGCTCAGCCCAGGTCGGCGATCCGTGCGAGCACGTCCTCCCAGTGGGAAGAGAGCGCGTCCAGATCGGCTTCCGTCGGCAGATGGTCCTGGCTGAGGTCGAGCCTGGTACGACCGTCCTCGTCGTGGAGTTGGAGATCGACGACCGTGCGTGGCGAGTCGTCATCGGCATGCCAGGAGAACCGGATCTGTTCCATCGGATGGAAGCTTCGGGTGACGCCGTAGGCGCCGTCGGCCGAGCGCCAGTCGTCACCCTTCGACCCCAGCCGTCCTCCCTCACCGAGCAGGGCCTCGTTGCCCTCCGGTGTCATGAGCGCCGCCCACACGTCTCTGAGTTGCTTGTGGACTGTGAGCGACACCTCCAAGCCTGTGGTTTCCCCGGTCTCCTCCATGGTTGCTTCCATGCTTGTGCACCTCCTGGGTACTGCGGGCGACATCGTTGGGCCCTGGGCTCCAGCCTAGCCTTCGACGGCGACCGTCGAAGGTGTTTTGACCCTCCAGACGAGGTGCGCGATGACGGCCGCAGCCAGCCCGCTGAACACAGGCAAGAGCATTGCGGTGCGCAGGCCGAACGCGTCGGAGGTGACCCCGATCAGGGGTGAGGTGAAGAGGAACCCGAGCCGCATCAGCCAGCCGACCAGCGCGATCCCCGAGCCGTGCGCGAGCCCCGGCAGCCGGCCGGCTGCCGCGAAGGCGGCAGGCACGAGGGTCGCGCTGCCGCAACCCATCAGGGCGAAGCCGATGAAGGGCGCCACCATCCCGGGGACGAGCACGACGCACAATGCGGCGACGGCGATCAGGACTCCACCGAGCCGGGCGACCGGACCCCGGCCCCAGCGGTCCGTCATCGGGTCGCCGAGTATCCGTCCGATGAACTGGCTGAGCAGCACGAGGGTGTAGCCAAGTCCTGCGGCGCCGAGGGCCGCGCCCGCCTCGGTGCTGCGGCGATGATCAGCGACCCGACGGCTGCCGTCGTCCTGGCCCCGAACCGCCGGGTGACGGGTGCGCCTGCCGCGGCGGCGAGGATCGAACCGATCGACATCGAGATCACCGAGGTGCTGCTCGTGGCCGCTCCGCTCTGAGTCGTCGATCCGAGGCGCCCAGACGGCCGGGGTCGCGCCCGCCTACAGTTGGGCCATGTCCGCCCTGGAGATCCACGTCATCGCCGACTCGACAGGTGAGACGGCAGCGCGCATCGCCCGCGCCGCCGTCACGCAGTTCCCGACCCGCGAGTTCACCATCATCCGGCACCGCAAGATGAACACGACAACGGCGCTGATCCAGGCCCTCGAGGCGGTGCGCGACTCGGAGGCCCCCATCGCGGTGTTCTTCACGCTGGTCAACGAGGAACTCGCAGACCTGGTCAAGAACTTCTGCCGCGACGAGCAGATCCCGTTCGCCGACCTGATGACCGACGCGATGCACGCCCTCGAGCAGATCAGCGGGCTCGAGTCCGACCAGGTCCCCATGCGACCGCTGGGCGTGGAGGCCGAGTACTTCGTGCGGATGTCGGCCATCGACTTCGCCGTGCGCAACGACGACGGGGCCATGCCCGGAGCGCTGCACGAGGCTGACATCTGCCTGGTCGGGCCGTCGCGCTCGGGCAAGACCCCACTGTCGATCTACCTGGGCTATCTCGGGTACAAGGCGGTCAACGTGCCGCTCGTGCCGGGCATCGCCCCGCCAGAGGAACTGTTCGCCATCGACCAGTGGCGCATCGTCGGGCTCACCATGGACGCCGAGCGACTGCTGCGGATCCGCGGCGAGCGGGTGCGGGGCATGGGCGGATTCGGCACAAAGGACGGGTATGCCGACCTGGTCAAGATCTATGACGAACTGGACGAGGTGGCGAGGATCCAGCGGCGGCTCAAGGCGCCCATCATCGACACCACTGGGGTCGCCCTCGAAGAGGCCGCCGCGCGGATCATCGACATCGTCGACGAGCGGGCCAAGAACGTCGGAGCGCGGCTGCGCAGGCCACCCGGCGTCGTACGGCCCGGCGATGCCTGGAGCCCGCGCTGAAAAACGCCCGCTGACAATGGACATTAACGAAAGTTTGTCGCCCGGGGAAGTGGTGTTTCCCCTAGCATGCGGCCAGGAAGAAACTCTTTGCCAAACTGGCCGCGGCAACGGCGCTCGCGCGGTGGCTACGACGGGTCCGCTGACCCAGACCGCAGACGCCCAGGTCGATGTCTACATCACCCCGGGCAAGCGCACCGTCAACGGGCGTCAGTGCTCGACGACGTGGGCCTACTCCCCCAATGCGCCGCGCTGCCGCACCGAGATCTGGCCACCCAGGTCGCGGAGAAGAACGGTCGCCACGTCACCAGCAACGGATGGGTGTTCAACAACCTGACGTACAAGGCGAGCCCGCGCAGGCCTGGATCAACAACAATCTCGGACGCAGCTCCCAGTGGGTGTCCAACGGGCGCAAGTTGGCTGGGAGCGCTCTCCGTTTCCGAGCGGTCGCCCGCGGGGTTAGGACAATCCGTCCCCACCCCACGCGAGAAAAGCGTGGGAGCTAGGCTTGGGACCGGGACGCCGAAGTCCCCGCAACCTGGGCAGTCAAAGGAGATTTCCCCACCATGAGTGACGATCGTTACATCTACGACCTATCAGACGGTGACGCGAGCATGAAGAGCCTGCTCGGCGGCAAGGGTGCCGGCGTCGCGGAGATGAACAAGGTCGGAGTTCCGGTACCCGACGCGTTCACCGTCACCACGACGGCGTGCGTTGAGACGATGAACAACGGCGGGCAGTGGCCAGAGGGCCTCGCCGACCAGATCGCGGCCGGGCTGGCGCGGCTCGAGGAACGCACCGGGCGAAGGCTCGGGGCCTCCGAGAAACCGCTGCTCGTATCGGTGCGCTCCGGTGCCGTCTTCTCGATGCCGGGCATGATGGACACCATCCTCAACCTCGGCATCTCCGACGATTCCGTCATGGCGCTCGCCGAGGAGTTCGGCAACGAACGCTTCGCCTGGGACTGCTACCGCCGGTTCATCCAGATGTACGGAGAGGTCGTCGAGTCGATCCCCGCACACGCCTTCGAGGACGCCCTGACCGCGCTCAAGCATGACCGCGGCGTCGAGAACGACACCGACCTCAGCGCCGAGGACCTCAAGCAGCTCGTCGCCACCTTCAAGGAGATCGCCAACGAGGCGCTCGGCGGCGAGTGGACGTCCGACCCGCATGAGCAGCTGAACCGCGCAGTCAACGCCGTGTTCAAGTCGTGGCAGAACCCCCGCGCAGAGGTCTACCGCCGCGCCAACAACATCCCCGCGAGCCTCGGCACGGCCGTCAACATCATGCAGATGGTCTTCGGCAACCGCGGCGAGACCTCGGCGACCGGCGTCTGCTTCACCCGCAACCCGTCGACCGGCGAGAGGGCCCTCTACGGCGAGTTCCTCGTCAACGCCCAGGGTGAGGATGTCGTCGCAGGCATCCGCACGCCGCGGCCTCTGGCCGAGATGGAGGAGGTGCTCCCCGAGGCCTACCGCCAGCTCGTCGACACGATGCACAAGATGGAGCAGCACTACAAGGACATGCAGGACATGGAGTTCACCGTCGAGGACGGCAAGCTCTACCTGCTGCAGACCCGCAACGGGAAGCGCACCGCCGCCGCCGCCCTCAAGGTCGCCTCGGATCTCGTCGACGAGGGCGTGATCACCAAGGAGGAGGCGCTCCTGCGCATCGAGCCCGCACAGCTCGATCAACTGCTCCACCCCGCCATCGACCCGAACCATGGAAAGACCGCGGTCGCGACCGGACTTCCCGCCTCGCCGGGTGCCGCCGTCGGTGAGGTGGTCTTCGACGCCGACACCGCCGCCGAGCGCGGCGAGCGGGGCGAGGCCGTCGTGCTCGTCCGGTTCGAGACAACCCCCGACGACATCCACGGTGTGATCGTCGCCCAGGGCATCCTCACGGCGCACGGCGGCATGACCTCCCACGCGGCCGTGGTCGCGCGCGGCATGGGCAAGCCGTGCGTCGCGGGCGCCGCCGGGATCAAGATCGACCCCGTTGGCAAGACGCTCACCATCGGCGAGCACGTGTTCAACGAGGGCGATGTCGTCACGCTCGACGGCTCGACCGGAAAGGTCTACGGAGAGGCGCTCGACCTCATCCCGCCGCAGATCAACGACGACTTCACCCGGCTGGTCGAATGGGCCGACGGCGTGCGTCGCCTCGGCGTGCGCGCCAACGCCGACAACTTCGAGGACGCCTCGAAGGCCCGCGAACTCGGCGCCGAGGGCATCGGGCTGTGCCGCACCGAGCACATGTTCATGGCCCAGGACCGGCTCCCGGCCGTCCGGAAGATGATCCTGGCCGAGAACCCGGAGCAGCGCTCCGCGGCGCTCGCCGAGATCCTGCCGATGCAGCAGACCGATTTCGAGGGCATCTTCACCGCCATGAAGGGCCTCCCGGTCACCGTCCGCCTGCTCGACCCGCCGCTGCACGAGTTCCTGCCGAACCTGGTGGAGCAGTCGCTCCTGGTGCAGAAGCTTGAGCTGCAGGGCGCTGAGGGGCCCGAGCTCAATGACGCCCGCCAGACGCTCGCCCAGGTCAAGAAGCTGCACGAGCTCAACCCGATGCTCGGCACCCGCGGCGTCCGGCTCGCGATGCTGTACCCGGAGATCCCCGACATGCAGGCCCGCGCCATCGTCCGGGCTGCGCTCGCCGTCCTCGACCGTGAGGGCGAGACGGTCGGCGTCGAGATCATGATCCCGCTCGTCGCGCTCAGCCAGGAGCTCGAGACCCAGCGGGCCATCGTCAAGGCCGCCGTCGAGGACGAACTGGCGAAGACGGGCAAGACGCTCGACTACACCATCGGCACGATGATCGAGCTGCCCCGGGCCGCGCTGGTCGCCGACCAGATCGCCGAGCACGCCGACTTCTTCTCGTTCGGCACCAACGACATGACGCAGACCGCCATCGGCATCTCGCGCGACGATGCGGAGAACGGCTTCCTGACCAGCTACGTCATGGACCATGTGCTCGAGCGCAACCCCTTCGAGTCGATCGACGTCGACGGTGTTGGCCAGCTTGTGGCGATGGGCGTCGAGAAGGGCCGCTCGGTCAAGCCCGAGCTGAAGTGCGGCGTCTGCGGTGAGCACGGCGGAGACCCCGACTCGATCGAGTTCTTCAACTCGGTCGGCCTCAACTACGTCAGCTGCTCGCCGTTCCGGGTGCCGATCGCCCGCTTCGCGGCAGCAAGGGCGGTGCTCGCAGAGTCATAGCCAGCGGCGTTCCGCGCACCCCGGCGAGCTGGCCGGGGTGCGCGGCGTCGCGCATACACTTGTGAGCTGTACCCCACATCGGAGGTGGAAATGTCGTCGCCGAATGAGCACGAGCCGCAGCCCTACGAGCCGACCTATCTGAGCCCCGACTACTCGAGCTCAGCCGACGAGGCCCCGACGGGGTACGAGTCGAGCGGCCCCGGGGCCGAGCCGTCGATGCCCGAGCACGTTGCGGCCCGTGCGGCAGAGGAAAGCGTCGAGCCCGCCTCAGAACACCTCGCCCATGAGTCCGCCTCCGAGGACTACAGCTACGAGCCCACCGCTCCCGGGTCCGGCACCGCGGCCCGCGCCGCCTCGAGCGCCGTCGAACCGGAGGCCGAGCAGTACGGCTACAACCCTGGCAGCCAGGCACCCGACTACACCTACTCGTCGGGATACGACAGCCTCGACCAGGAGCCGACGCCCTACGACGCCGGCTATGTGGCGCCCACCCCCGCGCCGGTCGTCGACGACTACCGCACCCCCCAGCCCGCGCCCGTCCAACAGCATCTGCCTCAGCAGCCGCCCAACTACGGCTACGGCTACGGCTACCAGCAGCCGGGGGCCCCACAGTACGCGCAGGTCCAGCCCTACGGGCCCAGGTACCCGGTGCAGCCCTATCCCTACGCGTCGTTCCAGGCCGCCGTGCCCGAGCACCCGTCCAGCGGCGCGATCCTCGGGCTCGGGATCGCCAGCTTCTTCGTCGGGGTGACCGCGCCGATCGCCTGGTACATGGGCGCGAAGGCGAAGCGGGAGATCGCCCAGGGGGCGCCGTACCGCTTCGGCGGAATGGCCACGACCGGGTACGTGATCGGCATCGTCTACACCATCTTCATGATGATGTTCACGGCCCTGATCATGCTGGCAATCATGTTCGGCTGAGCCTCTCCGCTTGTCGGAGCGTCCAATTGGTGTACCGAAACCCTTGCGGTTGAACCGGTGCATGACACAGAATCGTTAGGCAACGACCAGTTACACATAGGAGACGACATGTCCCAGCCCGGTGGCTACGGCCAGCCTGACCCGCAGCAGTCGCCCAACTACGGCTACGGCCAGCCTGCCGGTCAGCCCGGCTACGGCGCGGTTGGCGGCGCTCAGGAGCACCCCCAGACCCAGACCGTGTTCATCCTGGGCATCGTCGGCATCTTCGTGCCGATCGTGGCCTTCATCGCCTGGTACCTGGGCGGCCAGGCCAAGAAGGAGATCGAGGCGGGAGCCCCCTACGCATGGGAGGGCACCAAGCTGAAGACCGGCTACATGCTCGGCAAGGTCTTCTCGATCATCTACATCGTGCTCATCGTGTTCTACATCATCCTGATGATCATCCTCTTCGCGACCGGTCTCGGCGCGATGTCGGTCTACGGCAGCTGACCCAAGACCCGTCAGGGGCCGGACGCTTCGGCGTCCGGCCCTTTTTCGTCCGCGGAGCTAGCACCGTCCTGTGAGACACTGGCAGCATCCCTGAAAGGAAGGGGCCTTCCCATGGCTGAACACCCTGATTTCCGTCCCGGCACCCCAGGCCGTGGCCAAGACAACCAGTACGCCGAGTCCAGCTACGGCGCCTCGCCCTATGGCGAGCCGCAGTCGTACGGCTCTGCCCCCTACGGCTCGGCCCCGTACGGTCAGCAGCCGCAGCAGCCGGGTTACGCTCCCGTTCCCTACAACCAGGGCTACCCGGGTCAGCAGCCGGGCTATGGGCAGCAGCAGGGCTACGGCCCCGGCTACGGCGCTTACATCCCCGCTCCGGAGCACCCGCAGTCGCAGATGGTGTTCATCCTCGGCATCGTCGGGATCTTCACCGGCGTCACCGCCTTCGTCGCCTGGTACATGGGCGCTCAGGCGAAGAAGGAGATCGAGGCCGGGGCCCCCTTCCAGTGGGGCGGCCAGCTGAAGACCGGCTACACGCTCGGCAAGGTCTTCGGGATCATCTGGATCGTCGGGATCGCCCTGTACATCGTGTTCATCATCTTGTACATCGCCTTCATGGCGGCCGTGTTCAGCCAGTTCTGACCTGAGACGAGAGATGAGGGGCGGCCGTCTGGCCGCGCCTCATCGCGTTCCCGCCCAACAAATCAGCGGACGAAGACGGGTTCGTCCCTCGTCGAGCGGGCCTCGTCGTAGGCGTAGCCGTCGGCGTCGAAGTCGACCAGCTTCGCGGCAGAGCGGACGCGGTTGCGGACCAGCCAGCCGGCCATCGTGCCCCGAGCGCGTTTCGCGAAGAAGCTGACGATGCGCGGTTCGCCGTTGCCGTCGCGGTCCTCGAAACGCGGTGAGATGACGCGGGCGCCGAGGCGCCGCCTGTCGATCACCTTCGAGTACTCGTTGCTCGCCAGGTTGACCAGCACGGGGGAGCCGGGGGAGCCCTCGAGGTCCTTTGCCAGGAGATCGGTCACCTGCGTGCCCCACCAGTCGTAGAGGGTCTTTCCGCGGCTGGAGGCGAGCCTCGTTCCCATCTCGAGCCGGTATGGCTCGATCAGGTCGAGGGGACGCAGCAGGCCGTACAGGCCGGAGAGGATGCGGACGGTCTTCTGGGCGTCAGTGAAGTCCCTCGCCTCGAACTCGTAGGCCCGCAGCCCCTGGTAGACGTCGCCGTTGAACGCGAGGATGGCCTGTCGGGAGTTCTTCGGCGTGTGCTCGCGCGACCACTCGGCGAACCTGGTCGCGTTCAGGTGGGCGAGTTCGTCGGAGATGTGCATGAGCTGGGAGATGTCCGCGGGCGACTTCGTCCGCATGATCTCGATCAGCCCCTCCGACTGTCCCAGCAGTCGCGGCTCCGAGTGCTTCCGGGTGGGGAGCTTCGACTCGTAGTCGAGGGACTTCGCGGGCGAGAGCACGGTGAGCATGGAGCGAGTCTAGATGCCCGACGGCGGCCGCGCGCTCCCGCGTCAGGGGGCGGGCGAGGATCGGCCGTCGCCCTCCGCATCACGCAGGTCTCGGGCGCGGCCCAGGACCCGAGGATGCTCAGGCGTCCTTGGAGTTCGACGAGATGCCGGGCTCGCCGTCGTGGATGATCTTGCCCGGGTTCAGGTTGCGGCCGGGGTCGACGCCCTCGAAGAGCTTGCGCTGGATGAACACGCCAGCAGGCGAGATGTCCTGGTCCATCCAGGGGCTGTGCTCCTCGCCGACACCGTGGTGGTGCGAGACGGTGCCGTGGAAGTCCATGAACGACTGCTGGATGACCCGCTTCGCGGCGTCGTAGGTCGCCTCCTGGTTGTCGGAGTCGTCGGCGATGGCGAAGGTGAAGTACTGGCAGGCGCCCGAGTGGTACGAGTGGCTGAGGTGGCAGAACACGACGCCTCGCACACCGAGGTCGTCCATCGCCTTGGCGAAGCGGTCGACGATCTTCGCGTGGATCTCCGCCGCGTATTTCCACGGCGTCGTCGTCTCCGAGACGTCGCAGATCAGGCCGCGGTCGAGCATGAAGTCGCGGATGTAGGGGGTGTCGTACTTCTTCTGGTCGTACAGCGTTCCTGGGCCCTTGCCGACGCCCATGCCGCCGTTGTCCTTGACGATCTTGCCGACGAGACCCTTCTCGTAGCGCACGTGGTTGGCGCTGCCCTCGAAACCGATGAAGCTCATCGCGATCTTCTCGAGGTCCCAGCCCTTCTGCAGCATGATCTTCTGGATGGCCTTGTTGGCGAGCGACGAGACGCGGCCCGACTTCTTGCCGTTGGCCATGATGTACTGCGTCTCGATCGGGTCGGAGACGCGCGCCATCATCACCGAGGCGTCGGAGGAGACGATCTGCTCACATGCCTTGAGGCCGTCCTCGTAGGTCGGGAAGAAGTAGGCCTGGAGTTCGCGCACCTCGGGGATGCGGTGCACGTTGACCCACGCAGAGGTGATCACGCCGAGGCGGCCCTCGGAACCGAGCACCATCTCGCGGACGCTCGGGCCGGAGGAGCTGGACGGGAGGGGGCGAAGCTGGAGCACCTGGCCGGGCATGACCATTGTGAGGCCGCGGACGATGTCGGCGATGTCGCCGTACTTGTCGGACTGCATGCCGGAGCTGCGGGTCGCGATCCAGCCGCCAAGCGTCGACCAGACGAACGAGTCGGGGTGATGTCCCATCGTCCAGCCGCGGGCGTTCAGCTGGTCCTCCATGTCGGGCCCGAAGACGCCCGCCTGGATGTGGGCGAGGCCGGAGGTCTCGTCGATCTCCAGAACCTTGCTCATCCGGCCGAGGTTCACGGAGATGACCTGCCTGGTCTCGCCGGGCTGCGCCTCGAGGGCGGCGACGATGTTGGAGCCGCCGCCGAAGGGGATCAGGACGGCGTCGGCCTCGACCGACGCGTCGACGATGGCCTCGACCTCCTCCTGGGTGCCGGGGTAGAGCACGACGTCGGGGACGCGGCCGAGGTCGCCCTTGCGGATGCGGATCAGGTCGCGGACGCCCTTGCCGTAGGCGTGCACCACGCGGGTCTCGTCATCGGTCTGGACGTACTTCTCACCGATCGCGTCGACGAACTTCGCGCGCAGCTCGTCGGACAGTTCGGAGGCGGGAACGTCGAGCGAGGAGAACGGGGGGATCGGCTTGACCGGCCGGGTGATGTCGACGCCCACCATCTTCTGGACGAAGCCCGGGAACTTGGGCTTGTCCTCGTAGCGGTAGGCGAGGCCCTCTTCGCCCCAGCCCCACCACTTCTGCTGCTTGACGCCCTCGATCATCAGTCCTCCTGCTTGTCAGCCTGTTCCCTGGCGTCTTCGACCAAGGAGGCAATCTCTGTCTGTTCGGCCCGGTGGAGGGCCTCTGTCCGCTCGTACTCTGCCAGTGTCTTTTTACCGTACGCCCGCGCCGTCGTGTCGTGCAGTTCAAGAACCTGACGGCGCATCCGCTCGTTGAACTCCAGCGCGATCTCACCCGGGTACGGGACCATCGGGCGACCGAACACCACGTGCACCTCGGGCCGGCCCTTCGGCAGGTGCTTCTGGTTCGACGGCCACGCCTCGTAGGCACCGACCAACGCCACAGGAAGGGCCGGGACGCCGCGGGAGACGCACAGGGATGCGACGCCGGGGATGAACGGCCCCATCGCGCCGGTGCGGGAGCGGGTGCCTTCGGGGAAGAGCAGGATCGGGACCCCGTCGGACAGCAGTTGGCCCGCCATGCCCCTTCGTCCCTTTCCGCCCTTTCCGCGGTCGATCGCGAAGGCGTTCATGAACAGCGACATGGAGATCGCCTTGACCCAGTTGCCGAAGAAGAAGTCACCCGCCGCGCCCGTGGCGACGTAGCGGGAGAGCCGGTTGGGCAACGAGCAGAGGATCAGCGGGGCGTCGAGGTGGGACGAATGGTTGCCGAAGACGGCGAAGGCGCCCTCGAGGCCGTCGAGGTTGGCGAGCCCGTGGACATGGATCTTGAGCAGGCGGCTGAGCGCGGGCTTGAGCAGCAGGAACTGCGCCGTCTGGCGGGTGGTCGCCTGGACGCGCGAGGTGTAGCGGCTGTTGCTCGGCTCGAGGTCCACGTCAGTGCTGCTTCCGCGAAGCGGTCAACTTGCGGGAGACGAAACGGGCGAGGCCGCGGGGGCCGTGGTCGCCGATGAACATGGCGAGGCGCCACTTCCAGTCGGGAATCGACTCGATGCGGCCCTTCTCGGCATCCTCGATGGCCGTGCGGACGAGCTTGTCGGGGTCGATCCACACGATGTTGGGCAGCTTGCTCGCGTTGATGCCCGCGCGGCCGTGGAACTCGGTGCGGACCCAGCCCGGAAGTAGGCCGGTGACCTTGACGCCGGTGCCGTGCAGCTCGAGTGCGAGGCCCGTCGAATAGGTGCGGGCCCACGCCTTGATGGCGGAGTAGTTGCCGGTGAAGATGGCGGCAGATGACGAGGCGACATTGACGATGTGCCCGTGGCCGCGGCTGCGCATGGCGCGCCCCGCGGCGCCGCCGAGGATCAGCATGGCGAGGCACATCACGTCGAGCGCCTTCGCGTGCAGGTCGATGTCGGCGGGATCTAGCACGGTCGAGTGCAGGCCGAAGCCCGCGTTGTTGACCAGCCACTCGACGGGCCGGGCCGGATCCTCGAGGCGCTCGGCCACGCGCAGCACGTCCTCCCGGACGGAAAGGTCGGCGGGAAGGACCTCGACGGCGACGCCGTGGACCTCGGTCAGCTCGGCGGCGACGGACTCGAGCCTCGCCTCGTCACGCGCGACGAGGATGAGGTCCATTCCCCGTGCCGCGAGCTCGCGCGCGAAAGCGAGCCCGATGCCCGAGGTGCCACCGGTGATCAAAGCTGAAGCCATGGGCTCTAAGGTACGCCACCGCGCGGCTGGTCGCCCAAGCGGTAGGCGTCGTCGGCTGACGTCTTGTTGCTCCCGCACAACGGCTGTCGCGCGCGGTTGTCCGGCTCACACAACGACACGGGTGAACGGCTCCGGAAGGAGTGTGTGGTCGCCCACGAGAGGGGATCCCATGACCGACTCCACCCGCCCCGTCTTCAGCGACTCGCGCCTCGCGCAGCCGCCGCTCCTCTTCATCTCCGGGCAGGTGCCGTTGGTCGGCGGCGAGGTGCGCGACGACATCGGGGCCCAGACGGCCGCCTGCCTCGACCGGATCGAGCGGCTGCTCGGCGAGCGGAGCGTCGGCATGGATCGGCTCGTGAAGGTGACCTCCTTCCTCACCGACAGCTCCGACCTGGACGGCGTTGCGCGCGGTCCGGCGGCAGCGGCTGCCGCACCCCGCCCCGGCCGCCTCCCTCGTCGTCGTCTCGGCGCTGGTCGATCAGCGCTTCAGGATCGAGATCGAGGCCGTGGCGGCCCTGGGCGAACTGTCGCCCTGGCGCTGACGGCGTCTGGCATGCTCGGTCGCATGCAGGAACCCGCAGGCCCCGCGACCCGTCGGCCGCTGATGGCGGTGGTCGTCCTGGTGGCGGCCATCGTCGCGCTCGGCGTCTCGCTCGCCCTGATCCCCTCGGGCCTCGGCCCGCTGAGGCTGCTTGCGGGCACGCTGCTCGTCGCCTGCTGCGGGGGCCTGTGGATCGCCGTCGCGCACCTGAGGGCGGCGCGGGGCAGCGGCAGGCCGCCCGTCTGGTCGCAGCGGATCATCGCGCTGGTGGTCGCCGTGCTCGGCGGCCTCGTCGTGTTGAACCTGATGCCGGCGATGTGGGTCCTTGAGCCACGGATCGGCGTCGCGGCCTACGTCCTGGCGGTGGCGATGGTGGCGCTCGCCGTCGCCGGCGTCGCCATCGGGATCGCGTTCTTCTTCTACCGACCTGAGGTAGACGACTCCCGCACCAGGGCATGACTGAGGGCCCGCGGCATCGCCACGGGCCCCCGGCGGTGGATCAGAACTCGGCGCCGATGACCTCGAGGGTCTCCTCGGCCATGGCCAACTCCTCGTTGGTCGGGATGACCAGGACTCGAACCTTCGACCCGGGCGTCGAGATGTCGCGGGGCTCCTTGGAGCGGACCAGGTTCGCCGACTCGTCGAGCTCGAAGCCGAGCGCCTCCAGGCGGCGGATGACCGGGCCGCGGACGTGGTCGGCGTTCTCGCCGACGCCAGCGGTGAAGACGAGGGCGTCGACTCCGCCGAGGATCGCGATGTAGGAGCCGATGTAGCCGACGAGGCGGTGCACGTAGACGTCGAGCGCGAGCTGGGCCTGTTCGTTGCCCTCCTCGATCTGGGTCTTGATGTCGCGCATGTCGCTGTAGCCGCACATGCCGGCCATGCCGGACTTCTTGTTCAGCATCGTGTCGACCTCGGAGACGCTCATCCGGGCGGCGACGTTGAGGTACTTCGGCAGGCCCGGATCGACGTCGCCCGAGCGGGTGCCCATGACGAGGCCCTGGAGCGGGGTCAGGCCCATCGACGTGTCGATGGCGACGCCCCCGTCGACGGCGGAAATCGAGGCGCCGTTTCCGAGGTGGCACACGATCGTCTTCAACTCGGTGAGGGGGCGCTCGAGGAACTCGGCTGCCTTCTTCGAGACGTAGCTGTGCGAGGTGCCGTGGAATCCGTACTTGCGGATGCCGTACTGCTCGGCGAGCTCGGCGTCGATCGCGTACGTGTAGGCCTCCGCGGGCAGGGTGGAGAAGAAGGCGGTGTCGAAGATCGCCACGTGCGGCACGTCGGGCAGCACCTCCTGGGCGGCACGGATGCCCGCGATGGCCGGAGGGTTGTGCAGCGGAGCCAGGTCGGAGAGCTCCTCGAGCTTCGCGATCACTGCGTCGTCGATCCGCACCGACTCGACGAAGGTGGAGCCGCCATGCACTGTGCGGTGGCCGACCGCGACCACCGAGTCGAGATCGGGGCCGTGCTCGACGAACATCTTCACGACGGCGGCGACGGCCTCGGTGTGGTCGGCGAAGCGGATGTCCTCGTGGTACTCGGAGCCGCCGACCTCGTGGTCGATGGTCGACATGTCCTGCCCGATGCGCTGCACGATCCCCACCGCCTGCGGACCTGGCTGGGACGGGTCAAGCAACTGGTACTTGATCGACGACGATCCACAGTTGAGGAGCAGGATCGGCTGCGACATGGGCATTTCCTTGTTCATTGAGTTGAGATGGCCGCCGGGGCGGCTGCTCCGCTGCTGCGGAGGGGCTTGTCAGACGGACTGGGCCTGGATGGCCGTGATGGTGATCGTGGAGACGATGTCGTCGACGAGGGCGCCGCGCGACAGGTCGTTGACCGGCTTCTTCAGCCCCTGCAGGACGGGACCGATCGCCACGGCACCGGAGGTGCGCTGGACGGCCTTGTAGGTGTTGTTGCCGGTGTTCAGGTCGGGGAAGATGAACACGGTCGCGCGGCCCGCGACCTCGGAGCCGGGCATCTTCTTCTGCGCCACGACCTCGTCCACGGCCGCGTCGAACTGGATCGGACCCTCGACCTTCAGCTCGGGGGCGCGCTCGCGGACGATCCGGGTCGCCTCGCGGACCTTGTCGACGTCGGCGCCGAAGCCCGAGTCGCCGGTGGAGTAGGAGAGCATCGCGATCCGCGGCTCGATGCCGAAGTCGACGGCCGTCTTCGCCGACGAGATGGCGACATCGGCCAGCTGCGACGGGTCGGGATCGGGGTTGACCGCGCAGTCGGCGTAGACCAGCACGCGGTTGCTCATGCACATCAGGAACGAACCGGACACGACGCTCACGCCCGGAACGGTCTTGATGAACTCGAGCGAGGGGCGGATGGTGTTGGCGGTGGTGTTGATCGCGCCGGAGACCATGCCGTCTGCCATGTCGAGGTGGACCATCATGGTGCCGAAGTAGGAGAGGTCCTTCAGCTTCTCGCGCGCCTGCTCGAGGGTGACGTTCTTGTGGGCGCGCAGCCGGGCGTACTCGGCGGCGAAGGTCTCGACGAGCTCCGTGTCGTTCGGGTTGACGATCGTGGCGCCGCTCAGGTTGAGGCCGAGCTCGGTGGCGCGCTGGCTGATCTTGGCCGAATCGCCGAGCAGGATCAGCTCGGCGACGGAGCGCTGCAGCACCACCGAGGCGGCCTCGAGGATGCGGTCGTCGGTGGCCTCTGGCAGGACGATGCGCTGACGGTTGGCCCGGGCCTGCTGCATGATCTGGTACTCGAACATCGTCGCCGTGCGGATCTCGGTGCGAGGCAGATCGATGGCCGTGAGGAGGGCGTCCTCATCGACGTACTGGGAGAACAGCGTGCGCGACTCTGCCATCTTGCGCGCCGAGCTGGTCGACGTGCCGCGGACGGCCTGCAGGGCGACCGCCGTCGGGAAGGTGTCGCGCTCGGTGACGGCGATGGGCAGGTCGATGGCGGAGTCGGCGAACAGCTTGGACACCGACTCGGGGATCTCGAAGCCACCGGTCAGCACGAGGGCGGCGAGCGGCCCGTAGTCGGGGGAGCGGTGTGCCATGAGCAGGCCGGGCAGCAGGTCGAGCCGATCGGCCGGGACGATCACCGTCGCCTCACGGCGCAGGCGCGTGAGCAGGTTGGGCAGCGTCATGCCTGCGACGAGGGTGTGCAGCGACTCGTGGCGCCGGAAGTCGACCTGGCCGAGCCACTGGGTCGCGCCGACGGCGTCGAACAGCTCGCCGACCGACGGTGCACGCAGGATGGCGTTGTACGGCAGGACGGAGACGGCTGCGGCCCCGAGGCCGCCGAGCGCCGTCTTCAGCGCGTCGACCTCTGCGGGCGCCGCGTGCGAGGCGACGATGCCGATGACGGTGTTGTGCTGCTGCTCGATGGCCTCGATGGCCGCCTCGGTGAGACGGCGGACCTGCTCGACGGAGCGGTCCTCAGCGCGGCAGACGAAGAGCACGGGGGAGTTGAGGTTTGCGGCGATGGTCGCGTTGTGGGCCAGCTCGGAAGAGGTGTCGATGTCCTCGTAGTCGGAGCCGAGGATCACCACGGCGTCGCGGGTCTCCGCGATGGCGTTGTACTTGGCGACGATCGTGTCGATCGCCTGCGCCGGGTCTTCGGCCCATTCGGTGTAGGACACGCCGATCGCCGACTCGAAGGACTGGTTGACGCCCTTCTGGCTCAGCATCGCCTCGGTGACGGCGTCGTGCTCAGACGATGCGACGAGCGGCCGGAACACGCCGACTGAGCGCACCTGGCGCGCGAAAAGGTCGATCACGCCAAGCGCAATTGAGGACTTGCTGACTTGCCGCTCCGACGAGGCAATGAACACACTCTTGGTCACGTGGTCACCTTACCGCGCTTCGCAGGCCTGACCGCCTACGCGCCGGGGGTCAGGGACGAGGATGAGCAAAATGCCCCGCCACCGGTGGCAGCGGGGCATCGGGCGCGACGGTTCAGGCGGCGAGCTTCGCCGCGATCGGCACGAGGACGTCGACCAGTTCGGTGAGCTCCTTCGCCTCGCCCTCCTTCGGCGCGACCCCGCGATCCGGTCGGCGAAGGACTGGACCCGCGGGTCGTCGTAGCTGCCGCCCCGCGCCGCGGGGAGGGTCTCGTCGCTCAGCAGCGGCAGGTCGAACCCGGACACGTCGATGATCTCGAAGTCGACGCCCTCGCGTGCCGGGTAGTTGTCGAGCACCCAGCGGGCGACGGATTCACCCTTGCGGTGGTCGCGAATGGATCCGAGCACGATGCCGATCTTCATGGTGTCCTTCTGGTCGAGGTGAGGTACCCGTCCAGGGTAGTTGAAACTTAAAGTAAGGCCAAGTCGAGGGCGCGGACGCAGGTTCGGCGTTCGGCGAACCACAGCGGATTCGGGTCCACGCGTCCAGGAGCGCGGGTAGCCTGGACGACATGCGGCTCTCTGTGCTCGACCTGATCAACGTGCGTACCGGACAGACCACCTCCGAATCGCTGCGCGCAAGCAAGGCGATGGTGGAGGCGGCCGACGAGCTGGGCTACACCAGGTACTGGGTCGCCGAACACCACAACACCGAGTCCGTCGCATCCACCGCCCCGGCGGTCGAGTTGATGTACCTCGGCGCCGACACCTCGCGGATCCGGCTCGGCTCTGGAGGTGTGATGCTGCCGAACCATTCACCTCTGGCCGTCGCCGAGCAGTTCGCCCTGCTCGCCAACGTCTTCGGCGACCGGATCGACCTCGGCATCGGCCGCGCGCCCGGCACCGACCCCATCACCTCGGCGGCGATCCGCGGACACCTCGGTGGCGGGCACTTCGTCGACGACAACGGTCGCCCCATGGATCCGGTGCAGGAGTTCCCGAGCAACATCCACGACATCCTCGCGCTGCTCAGCCCCGACGGCGCCTCGGTGCGGCTCAGGCACGGCCAGACCTACCACCTCCGGCCCGCGCCCGATCTGCCCGTCGCCCCACAGGTGTGGCTGCTCGGATCCAGCGACTACTCGGCCGAGCTTGCCGCCTCTCTCGGGCTGCCCTATGTGTTCGCGCACCACTTCTCCGGTCAGGGCACCAAGCGCGCCCTCGAGCTGTACCGCGGCCACTTCAAGCCGGGCGACTTCGGGAAGCAGCCCCGCACGTTCCTGACGATGAACGTCTCGGTCGCCGAAACGTCGGAGGAGGCGTGGGAGCTCGCCGAGCCGCACATGTACTCCATGGCCATGCTCCGCTCTGGCGGCGGACTGCAGCGGGCTCGGCTCGTCGGCGAGGACGTCCGCTCGGTACTGACCGATGAGCTCAAGCAGGTCGTGGCCTCGTCGGTTGCCTCCTGGGCGATCGGCGACCCGGAGCAGGTCCGCGCCCAACTGATGGACACCGCGGAGCAGTTCGAGGTCGACGAGATCATGATCAACGCCGTCCAGGGCGCGAGGCCGGGGGAGCCGGCCGATCAGTGGGTGGCGAAGCAGCGCGGGCTCCAACTGCTCGCCGACGCGATGCTGAGCTGACCGCGCTCGCGGCGAAGTGGCGCCCCCGCTGCCGTGACCGAATCCTGCGTTGGCTACCCAGGCGACTGACCCCGCTGCGGCCTAGGCTTTCCAGCCAAGCCACCGTGAGGAGCCAGCGATGACCACCTTCGAGCCGTCCACCTGGAAGAAGGCCGGCGAGGTGATGAATACCGCCGCCGACGACATGTACCGCTCGGCGTACGCAGTCATCACGGCCCAGCCGCTCACCGCCAAGTCCTCCTCACCCATCGACGCCGCGGCCGTTGCCGGCGACGCTCTGTGCAACGTGCCGTGGCATCAACTCGTCGCCGCCGCGAACGAGGGAATGACGACCACCGCCACGAAGATGGTCGCCACCGGCACCGACTACGCGGCAACCGAAGAGGCGGCCGCCTCCACCAGGTTCTGGAGCTGAGCGCCATGTTCTCCCGAACGGGTATCGCCGAGCCGAAGCTCGACACGGGCGCCATGACGGCGCTCTCGTCGGCGTACGGGACCCTCGCGACGGCGCTGACCAGCGCCAACCTCACCTCCGCCGGATGCGTCCGCCACGTCCAGGCGAGCAACGACGGCCCCGCGGCCAAGGCGTTCACCGCCAGCGAGGGGGGCGCGGGCTCCATCACCCACCATCTGCAGGACCTCGCCGCCGCGGCCACACGCACAAAGGATGCGTACAGCAACGCCGCCCGCGACGGCGGCAGCGCCGCAGGGTCCATGTATATCCTCGCGGCGGAACGCGACCGACAGTTCTGGGAAGCGTTCTTCAGCGGTGCCGACCCCGCCACGCTCTCCGTCTTTGTCCAGGTGGTGCGCGGCGAACTGCAGAAGCTTGAGGCCAAGGGGGTCGCGGGGATCCAGGCCGCGTTCGCCAACCTCAATCTCCCGGCTACGTTTGCGACGAAGAATGCAGACGTCTACGGCCGCCTCGACCCGGGGATCACCAAGAAGTGGCAGGAGCTCTACGACGAGGATCCAGAGAAGATCAAGGCAATCCTGCAGAAGATGGCCGACGACTACGCCAGGGCGAACGGCTTCGACCCCGTGAAGATCGACTTCACGAACATCCCCTCGAAGCCAGGCTACGTGACGTACGGCGACTACTCCCACGACAGCGGACGGCTGCGCGTCAACATCAACTACCTCGACGACCCGCAGATCGCGATCAACACCGTGATCCACGAGATGGAGCATCGCCGCCAGTACACGGGCATGGGATTCCGGTGGCCTTGGGAGGACACCAAGGCGGGCATGTCGAAAGACGAGGCGGAACGCTGGAAGCAGCTCAACAGCAACGACGTCCGCAACAAGGGCGGGGACCCGGACAGCTACTGGCCGAGGCCCATCGAGGTGGGGGCCCGCGACGCAGGCCGAGACTACGTCAACAACCTCAGCGAGAAGGATCTGGAGAAGTACCTCTGATGGCCGAGTCCGGCATACGCCGCCGAACCGTGCTCGGGGCATCCCTGGTCACCCTCGGCGGGGCGGCCTGCACCACGCCGGACGTCGGCTCGTCGGCCACCCCTGCCACGATCGGCTCCCCCCCACCCGCGTCCACCGGTGGCCCGACACCGGTGGACACCAGGCCGACCTGCGTCACCCTCGCCGACCACGAGTTCCGCTTCGAGACGCTCTGCGGCGGCTCGGGCGGGCCGGTCTCCGACGACCGCGGCAACATGCAGCAGCTCACCTACTTCGGCCCGGTGCGCGCGACCGAGGCCGGCGTCACGGCCTGGTTCGTCAACGCGATCGTGGCCTGGGATCCCGCGACGGGGAGGGTGAGCGGCCTCTTGGCACCGAAACGGTCCGACTCCTGGGCCTATGCGATCTGCGGCGACGCGACGATCAACGCGTCCTGTGACGGGACCCTCGCGGTGCATCGCGAAGGCTGCCTCGTGGATGAACTGAAGGGCCACACCCTCCCAAAGGGAGCGGCGACCGCGGTGCTCGGGCTCGAGGCGGTGGACGCTCAACACCTCGTGTCGCTGGGGGCGGACGGGACCCTGAGGCTGTGGGATGTCGAATCGTTGAGCGAGGTGCGGTCCGTGCAGCCCGAGGTGGAGGCGCCGACCTGGCTCACGCTGGACGCGGACGCCGCCATCGTCCTCGTCACTTCGGCAGACGGCACCTCGCTGCAGTCCTTCTCGACGGAGTTGGAGCCTGCTCAGACACTGACCGACCTGCCCGCCTCGACCGGAGGCTGGAAGGCCGTTGGGAAGGCGAAGGCCGTGGCAGTCGCGGACGGGGCGAACGCGATCGTCACGGTCGATCTGGCCGACTCGAGCGTCTCGGAACACAAGTTCCAGAAGACCCCGCTGACGGTGGAGGCGCTTGCCGATTCGACGCTCGCCGTCGGCATGCCCGCACGTCTCACCCTCGTGGAGCCCGGAGGCGAGGAGGTCGTGGTGCGTGACGGGGTCCGCTACGGCCACGCCGTCGGCTTCTCCGCAGACGGGGCGGCCACCTATCTTGCGGACGGCGTCGGCGGCGTCGCGTCATTCGATACCCGTAGCGGGGAGCTGATCCGCCGCTTCGACGAACCTGGGAGGATCCAGTGAGCCTGCAGAGCGCCTTCAGCGCCTACCTCGACGCACCAGGCCCGACGAGGCTGGCCGAACTCCACCGCGAGATCACGTCGTCGCACAACTTCCTCAGGGCCACCGTCTGGCTGGAACGGGCAACAGAGCTGGCCGACGCCTCCCGGCACGACGAGCTGATCCGGCTGCTCACCCGGCTCATGCCCGGCGTCCTGCTGTCCCCGACGGCGCACGCAATGCTCAGCGTCGCCTACGGGGGCATCGGTGAGCGGGAGGAGTCGCAGCGGCAGCGGTTCTATGCGGAGGTCTCGCTGGAGGCCATCGCGGGTTCCGGCGATGGGACCGAGGAGCGGCCGTGGCGGGTGCTGCACGTCGCCGACGAGTACGCGCTGCTGTCGAGCCTCGGCCTGGCACCAGCCGGGCAACGAAGCGTCGAGACGTCGGGCCGACTGATCGACGAGATCACGGTCTCAGACGGCACACAGAGATGGTTCGAACTGGTATGAGCGAGACAGCACCGACGAGGACCGTCACCGAGTACGAGCAGCACGCTCCGTGGCTGGCAGCGCGGTTCGTCAACGGGAGGGTGGAACTGCTCCACCTCGAGCGGTTCCCGGCGGACCCTCACGGGGCCGAGGAGGCTCTTGCCGGGGTGCGAGAGGCATTGAGCGTCGCTCTGGCGACTCACCGCGCTGCGCTCGTCGAGGCCGTCGTGCAGGCGAGCGACCCGCCGGCTGCGGGCGACCATGCCTCGGCGGTCTCGTTCGCGCTCGATCAGTTGGCGGAGGCTCAGGACCTGGAACCCTCACCTCAGGGCGCCTGGTTCCCGGACCAGGCCGACGGCCGCGACGAGAGTGGGCAGGTGCACGTGTCGGTGACCCCGCACGGCGTGGCGATCCTCGAGGCCCCCCAGCACCTCCTCGCCGAGAGTCTCCGGCTCAGCGACGCGATTCGGCAGGCGCTGAACCTGGCCCTCACCCGGCTCGACGAGGACACCGGGCGGTATGCCGACCGGGCGGCCCAGGCGCCGGAGACGCCCGACTGGTCGGAGTTGGCCACGCGTGCCGACGAGCTCCGCTCCATGTGACCCCGACCTCACGTCGGTGCGCGTCTGGGCGGGCGACGGGCGAAACCGGGTGGCGCGCCCACGCCGTCGGGGAAGGCCGATCTGGGCCGATCGGAGCCGCCAGGTCCTTCTGGTTGCAGGATTGAACCATGACGAGACTCACCAATCCGCAGATCCTCGACGCCGGCCTCACCGACTGGCGCACTGTGACCAACCACATCGCGGCCCGTTTCGCGACGGTCGACTTCGAGACCGGTGCTGACTTCGTCGCGGCGATCGCCGAGGCGGCCGACGAGGCCGACCACCACCCGGACATCACGCTCACCTATCCAGCTGTCGACGTCACCCTGATGACCCACACCGAGGGTGGGGTCACCGAACACGACATTGACCTGGCGCGAGCGATCTCGATGCTGGCCGTCGACCGCGGAATCGCCGCGGTGCCGGAGGCTGTGCAACTCGTCGAGCTGGCCCTCGACACCGTCGACCAGTCCGAGATCGACCAGTTCTGGTCGGTCATCCTGACCGGCTCGCCGAACCACGTGGACGAGGACACCGTGATCGACCCGGGCGGACGGGCACCCGTCCTCTGGTTCCAGGAGGCCGAGCCCCATGCCGTCCCGGCGCAGCGCTTCCACCTCGACGTCAGCGTCGCTCCCGAGGAGATCCAACGCCGCACTGACGCCGCACTTGAGGCCGGGGGCATCATCGCGTGGGAGACGCCGCACTTCCGTGTGCTGCAGGACCGCCAGGGCAACCGGGCATGCATCTGCTGGGCAGAAGGTCGCAACGAGGGCCCGCACCGCGCGGTGGACGCCGAGCCGGTCAGCGAGGAGCAGGCAGCCCCAGAGGAGGCCTGAGCCCGCCCGTCACTGCTCGCCGCGCTTGTAGCCGGCTTCCTCAAGATCTTCCGCAAGGTGGTTGACCTTGAGGAACTGGTCCTCGACGAGGCCGGACCGGCTCGCGCTGCGGGCGACCAGGTTCGCCGAGACGGGCGCGGTCATCAGCTGCAGGACCACGACGAGCAGACAGAGCCCTGCCGCCCACCAGGTGCGCAGGCTCAGCGCGATCCCGACGGCGATCGTGATCAGGCCGAGCACCTGGGGCTTGGTGATGGCGTGCATCTTGCCCAACACGTCGGGGAACCGCACGAGCGAGATCGCCGCGCCGAAACACAGCAGGGCGCCGAGGAGGACGAGGACCGCCCCGATGAGGTCGAAGATCTGGTCGATCATGCGTCGTGTTCCTCTCGCTTGACCGGCGTGAATCTCCGACGGCGGGAGGCCATCCGGTCGCTCACCATCCGCGCCACCGACACCGCGCTGGTGAACCCGAGCATTGACAAGAGCACGAGGATCAGCAGCTCGGTCGACAGGTCGGTCCACACCGTCCACAAGCCGAGGGCGGCGACGACGACGGCGACGATCAGGTCGGCCGCGATGGAGCGGTCCAGCTGGGACGGTCCGACGGCGATCCGGTTGACGCCGATCATGGCCGACACGAACAGCACCACCGCGGCGATGCTGAGGATGATTTGGGTGGCGAGCATCATGACTCCTCCACCTCCATCTCGGGAAGTTCCTCGAGCGTGGCCGGCTCGGTCTCCGAGTTCGCCCGGTGCTCGAGATAGTCGGCCAGTTCCTGCTTGGAGCCGAACGCCTTGACGACGCGCAGCTCGATGTCGTGGGCCATCCGCTGCACCCGTTCGACCGGGTCGGGGCCGATCAGGTCGATCGCGTGCAGGTAGAGGCGCCGCGGATGGCGGACCACCTCGACGACGACGGTGCCCGGCACGAGCGAGATGAGTTCGGCCACCTGCACCTGGTAGAGGTCGTTGTCGCTGTCGAGATCGACCCGGACGATGCCTGCATTGAGGTCGACCTTCTTCGCGAAGGCCAGCCGGATCATCCTGAACGACGAGACCACCAGATCGTGGATCAGGTGCCACACGAGGTTGAGGAAGCCGAGCGGCCGGAAGCGGCCCTCCCAGTGCATGGGGGGCAGCGGGAACACGATGCCGATCACCCAGCCGAGCAGCACGCCGGAGAGGATCACCATCGGCGAGATCGAGCCCCACAGGATGATCCAGACGGCCGTCATGCCGAGGATGGAGAGGGGACGGAACCGGAACCGCGCGACGACCGCGCTCTTCTTCTGTCTCATCGCAGTCCCTCCGGGAGGACGATCGAGACGACCGTCCCGTCGCGCAGCGTCTCGGCCGCCGCGTGGGCGTACTCGTAGAGAGGGCCGGCGAACACCGTCAGCGCGATGCCGAAGAGGATGAGTCCGACGGTCGCGCCGACCTGCAGCGGGGGCATCACGCGCGGGTCGTCGCCATCGACATCCTCGGGATCCTGGTTGGCGGCGATGGCCTCCTGGCGTCGCTGCTCGGACGGCGTGACGCCCCAGAACGCGCGGTTCCAGACCTTCGCCATCGCCATCAGCGTCAGCAGGCTGGTCAACACGCCTGCCACCATCACGGTCCACACGAGCGGACCACCGACGCCCGCGCCGGCCTGGAGCAGGCCGAGCTTGCCGATGAAGCCGGACAAGGGAGGGATGCCGCCGAGGTTCATTGCAGGCACGAAGAACAAGAAAGCGAGCAGCGGGGCCGTCTTCAGCAGCCCGCCGAGCCCCTCGAGCGACGACGTGCCTCCGCGACGTTCGATCAGGCCGGTCACCAGGAACAGGGTCGCCTGGATGGTGATGTGGTGGGCGGTGTAGAAGATGGTGGCCGCCAGAGCCTCGGTCGAGTTCAGCGCGATGCCGAAGACCATGTAGCCGATGTGGCTGATCAGGGTGAACGACAGCATTCGTTTGATCTCGACCTGGGCCAGCGCGCCGAGGATGCCGATCACCATCGTCAGCCCGGAGGCCACGAGCAGGACGGTGTCGAGGGTGTGCAGCGGGAACAGGATCGTCTCGGTGCGGATGATCGCGTAGACGCCGACCTTCGTCAGCAGGCCCGCAAACACCGCGGTGACCGGCGCCGGCGCTGTCGGGTACGAGTCGGGCAGCCAGCTCGACAGCGGGAACACCGCCGCCTTGATCGCGAAGGTGACCAGCAGCAGCACCTCCAGCAGCAGCTGGACGGGTTCGGTCAGGTCGCGCAGCCGCACCGACAGATGAGCCATGTTCACCGTGCCCGTTGCCGCGTAGATCGCCGAGATGGAGATCAGGAACAGCGACGAGCTGAGCAGCGAGACGATGACATAGGTCGTGCCTGCGCGCACCCGGTCTGCGGTGCCGCCGAGCGTCAGCAGCACGTAGGAGGCGAACAGCAGGATCTCGAAGCCGACGAACAGGTTGAACAGGTCGCCCGCGAGGAAGGCGTTCGACACGCCGGCCACCAGCAGCAGGAACGTCGGGTGGAAGATCGACACCGGGGTCTCGCGGCGGACCTCGTCCTTGTCCTGCCCGGTGGCGAAGATGAGGACGGCGAGCGCGACGGTCGAGGCGACCAGCAGCATCAGGGCGCTCAGCCGGTCGACGACCAGCGCGATGCCGAGCGGTGCGGCCCAGCCGCCGAGCCAGAGCGCCATCGGGCCGGTGGTGCTTGTGGCGTACATGAACAGCCCGGCGACGATGACGATGCCGGAGAGGCACGCGACCGAGATCAGGCGTTGGACCCCTGGCCGGCGGGGGACGACAAGGGTCGTCGCCGCGCCGAAGATGGCAAGCAGGACGGGGACGGGGAGCAGGTTGATCATTCGCTCACCACGTTCGCGCCGGTGTCGGAGAAGGTCGTGTCCTCATAGGACTCGGAGGCCACGTCGGCGTCGGCGAGCTCGCGGATGCGGGCGTCCTCGACATCGTCTGCGACCTCGTCATGGCCGTGCAGTTGGAAGCTGCGGTAGGCCAGCGTGAGGACGAAGGCCGCAACGGCCATGGTGATCACGATGGCGGTCAGCACCATCGCCTGGGGGAGCGGATCGGAGACCTTCTCGTCGGTCAGGCCGACGATCGGCGGCGTCCCCGGGTATCCCGCGGCGATCAGGAAGAGCAGATTGACGCCATTGCTCGTCAGCAGCACCCCGAGCAGGATGCGGGTCAGCGACCGCTCCAGCAGCAGGTAGACGCCGCAGGCGACGAGGAGCCCGGCCGCGACGGCGAGGGTCAGGTTCGCGCTCATCAGCGGCCTCCGTATCCGGGCAGAGCCTTCGTCGAGCCGGGTAGCGGCACCGGGGCGATCTCCTCGCTTGCGTGCTGGTCGATGCCCGAGCCGAGGCTTCGCACCACGTCGAGCAGCATGCCGACCACGACGAGGTAGACGCCGATATCGAAGACGGTCGAGCTGACCACGTGGAGCTCACCGAGCAGCGGGATGTGGAGGTGGACGTCGAAGCTCTGCAGGATCGTCCCCCCGGCGAACAGCGGAGCGATGGCCGAGATCAGGGCGAGGATCAGGCCGCCGCCCATGAGGCGCCCCGCGTCGATCGGGGCGGCCTCGTCCAGTTCGTGCCTGCCCGCGGCGAGGTAGCGAATGATCAGGGCCATGCCCGCGACGAGTCCGCCGGCGAAACCACCTCCTGGCCAGTTGTGTCCGGCGAGCAGGAGGTAGATCGACACCACGATCATGATGCCGAACAGCATCCGGGTGACCACCTCGAACACGACGGAGCGGACCATCGGGGAGAGGGTCTGCCCCGCCCGCAGCCACACGCCGGGAGAGCTGTCGGCCTGCTGCTCGTCGTCGCGCTTGGCGAAGACCTCCTTCGTCGTGGCGACGGCCCCCACCCGGGAGCGGAGGAAGATCAGCGATGCGACGCCGGTCGCTGCGATGACGAGGACGGCGATCTCGCCGAAGGTGTCCCAAGCGCGGATGTCGACCAGGGCGACGTTGACGATGTTCTTGCCGTAGCCGAACTCGTAGGCCGCGTCGTACCAGGCGTCGGAGATCGGATCGGCCACGCGGGCTCCTGCCGCGACGAGCGCGATCAGGGTGACGGTGGTGCCGGTCGCCAGCGCCACGAGAACCCGCCACCAGCGGGTCGAGCTCAACGGTCGGTTCGTGAAGTAGCGGGGCAGCTTGCGCACGACCAGCACGAAGACGACCAGCGTCACCGTCTCGACCAGCACCTGGGTGAGCGCTAGGTCGGGGGCGCCGCCGACCGCGAAGAGGAAGGCGAGCCCGTAGCCGGTCACGCCGACAAGCAGGACGGCTCGGATCCGGCCGCGGGAGGTGGCCGCGAGGAAGGCGGCGGTGGCCATCACGATGGCGACAAGGAGCTGGGGCCAGGTGTCGAAGAAGCGGAGCTTGGGCCAGACCTGGATCCGCAGCATCGCGTAGGTGGAGAAGGCGACGAGCGTGACGAGGATCGTGCCGAGGTAGATCGACAGCGAGCCGCGCTGGACGCGCGCCGTCACCTCGACTGCTATCCGGTCGATGCCGTGCATCGACTTGTGGTAGAGCTCCTCAGCGGTGACCACCTGCGGGAACGTGGCCTGGATGGAGGCGATCCGCTGCCGGAACCAGAACAGGGCGATGCCTGCCCCGAGCGCGATGACCGACATGGCGAGCGGCCAGGTGAACCCGTGCCACAGGGCGAAGCCGTGGCTGGCGTGGCCTTCGGGAAGCGTGTCGGCGTACGGCTTGATGAGCTTCGTCAGGAGCGGTCCGCAGAAGCCCAGCACCAGGCTGATCACGCCCAGCGCCATGGGCACCGCCGCCATCCCGAACGCGGGCCGGTGCCAGCTGAGCACCGGGGCGCCGTCCTTGGAGGCGAACGCTCCCCACCACCACCGCAGGGAGTAGGCGACGGTGATGGCGGAGCCGAAGACCAGCGCGACCGCGATGGCTGCGGCGGCGAGTGGGGAGACAACTGCCAGGTCGCCCTCAACCAGGTAGGTGATCGACTCGAAGGCGGCCTCCTTCGTCAGGAAGCCGACCAGCGGGGGCATGCCGGCCATCGACAGCGCGGCCAGGCCGCCGAGGATCGCCAGCCAGGGCACCCGGTAGCCGACGCCGCTGAGCTCACGGATGTCGCGCGTGCCCGCCGAATGGTCGATCAGGCCGACGCACATGAACAGCGTCGACTTGAACAGGGCGTGCGCGATGACCATGCCGAGGCCTGCCATTGCGGCGGACTGGGTGCCGAGGCCGAGCAGCAGCACCATGAAGCCGAGCTGTGAGACCGTTCCGTAGGCGAGCAGCAGCTTCAGGTCGGTCTGGCGCAGCGCCCGCCAGCCGCCGAGCACCATGGTGGCGGTGCCGAGGGCCAGGACGATGGGTCGCCAGTAGGGCGCGTCGGCGAAGGCTGGAGCGAGGACGGCGACCAGGTAGACGCCCGCCTTCACCATCGCCGCCGCGTGCAGGTACGCCGAGATTGGGGTCGGTGCGGCCATCGCGCCAGGCAGCCAGAAGTGGAACGGCACGAGAGCCGACTTGCTGAGCGCGCCGACCAGCATCAGCAGGGCGCCTGCCGTGGCAAGCGTCCCGGTCGGCGGGTCGGCGATGACCGCCTCGAGCGAGAGGGTCCCGGAGGTGCGCCAGATCGCGACGATACCCACCAGCATGGCGAGGCCGCCGGAGGTGGTGACGATCAGGGCGGTCTGCGCGGCTCCGCGGTTGGCACGCCTGGACGGGTCGTGGCCGATCAGCAGGAAGGAGAAGATCGTCGTCAGTTCCCAGAAGACGAACAACAGCACGAGGTTGTCTGCGGTGACGAGGCCGAGCATGGTGCCTGCGAAGATCGTCAGGATGGCTGCGGACCTGCCCGACTTCAGCCCCTCGAAGTACCAGCGGCTGAACAGCAGCACGAGGAAACCGATCCAGGACACGATCATGGCCAGGATCCACTGGACGAGACCCATGCGCAGGGTGAGATTGACGTCGAGGGTGGGTATCCACTGGTAGGCCTCGACGTGCGGTTCCCCCGCGAGGATTCCCGGTGCGACGACCGTCAGCCAGACGCCCGCGGCGAGCGGGGCGAGCGACAAGACGTAGAAGACTCGCGCGCCAAGCTTCTTGACCAGGAGGGGGGTGAGCGCGCCGAGGACCGCGTGGACGGCGATCAGGGCATAGAGCACGCCAGAGGTCCCTTCGGGGTCGGGTACGTGGTGGCGGGGATAGTTTATCGGATCGGGACAATCCGTCGGAGGTGGTTTTTTCCGCCGCAGGCAGGCGACGGTGCCAGGATCAGGCGAGACGTTCGCGCAGCCAGGCCACCTCGGCGGCGTGTTCGGCCACGTCACCTGGGGTTTCGAGGATGGTGGCCGTGTCTGCCTCACACACGACACCGACCAGGAGTTCGGGATCGATGGTCCCTTCCGTCAGCCCGGCGTGGCGGTCGGCGCCGCTGCCCGCGGCGTCGCGCGAGTTGTTGCAGTGGATGACGTCCACCCGGCCCGTGATCGCCTTGACGCGCCCGACGAGGCCGTCGAGCTCGAGGCCTGCGGCGTGGGCGTGGCACGTGTCGAGGCAGAAGCCGACGTTGTCGATGTTCGGCGAGTCTGCGATTGCCTCCCAGAGCCGTTCGATCGCGTCGAGCTGGCGCGCCATCGCGTTGTTTCCACCCGCCGTGTTCTCGATGAAGATCGGCACGTCGAGGGTGAGGCCGTCGATGCACTTGCGCCAGTTCTCGAAGCCGACCGCCGGGTCGTCGTTGGCGGTGACGTGGCCTCCGTGGACGACGACGCCCATGGCTCCTGCGGCCGCCGACTCGGTGATGGTCTGCTGCAGCAGCTTGCGCGACGGGATCCGGATCCGGTTGTTGGTGGACGCGACGTTGAGCACGTAGGGGGAGTGGACGACGATGCCAACGCCGTCGGCATCCGCGGCAGCCTTGAGCGCGGCTGCCCCCTCGGGGAACGGGCTGACCGGCTTCTTCCAGCTCTGCGGATCCCCGACGAAGACCTGCACGAGCTCGGCACCGATCCCTGCGACGTCGGTGAGCGGATGGACGGACGAGACGTGGGCGCCGAGTCGGATGGTCATGGCCCCACCCTATCCGCGGATCCCGACGGTTCCCGTCGGTTCTCTGCTCGGGGCAGGTGGCGCCTTGAGCACCTTTCCGGGTTCGTTTCGCATCGAGGCCCGTGTGCGCGGTCACATCCTGAACGAGTCCGGAAAAGTGCTCATCGCAGCCCCCCGCCCTACTCCCGGTCGGCGATGAAGACCCCCGCCAGCACCCGGGCGGCGAGGATGAAGGCGACGAAGAGCAGGGCCGCGCCGAGGATCGGCCACAGCGGCACCGTCGGGAGCAGCATCGGACCGGCCGCCCTCGTCAGCAGGAACAGCCCGCCGAACAGCAGCGCGCAGCCGAGCAGGCTGAGGTTGAGCTGGCTTCCGACGCGGGCGATCCAGCTCCTGTCCGAGGCGTCGCCGAGCGGGCGGATGTTGACCGAGAGCGTGCCGTCCTCCAATTGCTCGGTGATCCGGGACAGCCGCCTCGGCAGACGCGACAGCATCGGCATGAGCGTCGCCAACTGGTGCTCGGCCTGCTCCCGGATGGCGTCCCTGCCGAGCAACGACTGGGCAAGTTCGGAGCCGCGGTCGCGGGCGATGCCGATCAGGTCGACGTCGGGATCGATCAACTGGAGCGTGCCGTCAAGGGTCCCGAGGGTGCGGAAGACGCCCGCGAGCTGGGGCGGCACCCGGAACCCGAAGCGGACCACCACGTTGAGGAGCTCGGCGAACATGGTGCCCGCGCCGCCGGGGGCGAAGCCGTCCCCGAAGCGCAGCATCAGCTTGCCGACCTCCCGCTCGAGCTCGCGGTCGTCGAGCCCGGACGGCCGGTCCATCAGGTCCAGCAGCGCGTCGGTGGCGGCGATCGAGTCCTGCCGCTCCACGGCGTAGAGCAGCATCGTGAGCGCCGATCTGGTGGGGCGATCCAGCCTGCCGACGGAGCCGAAGTCGAGCAGGGCCAGGTCGCCGTCGTCGGTGAGGATGACGTTGCCGGGATGCAGGTCGGCATGGAAGACGCCGTGCACGAAGATCTGGCGGAGCACGCCGCTGAGCAGCCGGTCGGCCAGCTCTGCCCTTTGCTCGTCGCTCAGGGCGGCGAGCTGTTCGGCCGCGGAGGAGAGGGGACGGCCGGCGATCCGCTGCATGACGATCACGCGCTCGGAGGACAGCTCCGGGTAGGGGGTGGGCACGAGCAGATCCGACGCGGCGGCGACCGAGCGCATGTTGCCGACCTCGACGGTGTAGTCGAGTTCCTCGTGCAGCGAGTCGGCGAACCCGTCGGCCAACGCGACGACGCCGAGGTGGCGCCCCCACCTCGTGCGCTTCTCGAGCCGGACCGCGAGGCGGCGGAGGATGTCGAGATCGGCGGTGACCTGGCGACGCGCCTGTGGCCGCTGCAGTTTCACCACCACCGGCGTCCCGTCGAGCAGCGTCGCGCCGTGGATCTGCGCGACCGAGGCCGCCGCCATCGGCGTCTCGTCGAGTTCCTTGAAGACCTCGTCGCTCGGACGGGGCAGGGCCTCGGTGAGCACCGGCGAGACGTCCTTCCACGGCTCGGCCTCGACGTCGGAGTGCAGCTTGGACAGCTCACGGACGTAGGACGCGGGCAGCAGGTCGGCGCGCGTCGACAGCATCTGGCCGAACTTGACGAAGGTGACCCCGGCCTCGGTGAGGGCCTTGCGCAGTGAGCGCGCGACCCGCGGTGAGTCGAGGTCGCGCTTCGGGGCGGGGCCGATGTAGGCGGTCAGCCCGTTCTTCAGCAGGATCCACCAGATGACGACGTAGCGACGCAGCCTACGCACGGCGGAGGGGAACCCGGTCACGACGCTGGTCAGGGTCGGAACGCTCCAGGTCGGGATGATCGCCTCGAGCACCGTCAGCACGATGAGGTCGAAGGCGATGATGCAGCCACCGAGCACCACGACCACCAGCAGGACCGGAAGGGTCGGGGTGTCCGCCGTCACCCCCAGGGTTCCCAGCACCTGTTCGGCGGCGTACCAGCCGACCATGTTCTGCAGCGCGGCGACGACCAGGGTGCGGCCCCAGCCGACGGGTACCCCGAGGAGGCGACGGGACAGGTACATCAGCAGCGCGACGTTGGTCAGCGTCCCGATGATCACGGACATGGCGCCCCCTCACAGACTCATCTGGGACGAGTCTTGCAGACGGGAAGGGCGTCTCACCTCGGCTCCTGCGTGCTGTGCCGCCCGCCGCGCTGTCACGGACCGGCGCGCCGGCTCAGGAGCGCAGCAGCGCGCGCAGCCAGGCGGCCTCGCCCTCCGGAACCTCCTGCGCCTCGTTCGCGTCGCGGGCCGGCTGGCGTTCGTTGACCCAGTACACGGCGCCTTCGCGACGGAGGTAGCGGTAGTCAATCAGCTCGCGACGCAGCGTGGCCACGTCGTCGTGGGCGCTGCGGAGGATGTCGTTGACCTCGCGTTCGGGGTAGCGACGGCCCGGCTCGAAGCGGCGCAGCAGTTCGAGCAGGATGCTGACCCTTGCCTTGCGCTTGGCGGGGATCGAGCGGAGGCGGTCACCGTCGGAGAAGATGCGAAGCGTCCGCTTGTGATCCGGGTCGTCTGGGCCTTCCGGGGCGGGAACCGCGCGAACGTCGTCGAGCAGGGTCCGGTTGAGCGACAAGATACGGCGCTGTGCGTCGTCGGCGGAGTCGACGATGCCGACGTCGCGGAGGCGGTGCAGGTGGTGGCTGATCGTCGGCGCGCTCAGGCCGAGTTCGGTCGCGAGCTCGCCGCCTGTGCGCGGGCGCTCAGTGAGCAGGCCGAGGATCCTGAGTCGGGTCGCGTCGGCGATGGTCTTGAGCAGGGTGACCTTCGAGTCGATGTCCGTCCGTCATCCTTAGATACCCATCTAAGCAGGCGTGAGCCTCGCGCGGAAGCCGATCCCACGAATTGTCGGTGGAGCCTGGGAGCCTCTAGTCATGGACAACGACACGGTCTTTCCGCCCTTCGTCGTCACGCGTGAGGCGATCGACAAGATCGTCGGCCTCGGGGGCGCGGTTCGGGTGTGGCTCGACGGGCGGGGCTGCTGCGAACTCAGCTACGAGTTCGCCGACTCGAAGGGGGTCGAGGGCGACGCCGCCTTCGGGTGCCCGGGCGCCGAACTGTTCGTGAGCCAGCCGGCGCTCGAGGTGCTCACCGGCGCAACGCTCGACTACACGGATCGCCACACGCCACGCCGCTTCCGGGTGCTGCGAAACCCCAACACCGCGCAGCGATGCCCATGCAACCGGTCCTTCGGCGGCGAGTGGCCCGGCCGTCAACCGGACTGTTCGTCTCGCCGGCCGATGCGCTGGGACCAGTGACCGATGTCGTGGGCGGGCTTGGGGGTCGCCCACGACATCGCCCGGCGCGGCTGGGTCGGGCGGGACCTCACGACGGGCCGATCGCCGCGAGGACCAGGCAGTGCGTACTCCCCCGTAGTCACTGGTCACCAGGTAGGCCGGGCATGGGGCGGGTCGGCGTATCGCACTGGATCGGCTCCGGGGATTCGGATGGGGCTTCGGCTGACGGTGTCGGCATCAGGTCGGCGTCGCAACAGGGAGGGGCGTCGCAAACACGGGGAAGGTCAGGAGAACAGCACCTGGTTGTTGAACACCCAGGCCTGCCGCACCGTCGGGGTGGACGCGGAGGCGTCGAGGGTCGGGCCGAAGAACCAGCTGCGGCAGGCGCCGCGCCCGGTGGAAGCGGTGTCGCACTCGGTGCGCCAGTGCCGTCCCGTCGAGTCGGTCCAGGTTCCGGAGTTGGCAAGCGGGTTGGTGCCCCACATCTCACGATCGGACCAGCGGTAGGTCGGCGAGTTGAACTGCCAGCCCTGGTTCGTGGAGAAGCCGTCTCCGTTCGGGACGATGACCGACGCCCAGATCTCGGTGCGGCAGCGTGCGGTCGCCGAGTAGTTCTCGCAGGTGGTGCGCCACTTGCGGCCGGCGACGGAGTGTTCCCCTGGGATCGTGTAGACCTGCATCTGCGGGGCGAAGAGGGTCGCGACCTTCGCTGCGGTCGCTTCGTCGCCGACCCCGCTGAGCGTTGCGACGGCACCGGGGCTGACCTCCCAGTAGAGGTTGCTGCCCGAGCCGTCGGACCAAGCGAATGCGCCTTCGCCGAGGGCAGGCGCCTCGGTGACCTTGAGCGAGGGGGATGACCACGAGGCCACCCGCGCCCTGGCATCGCTCAGGGCGGCATCCTTGGTGTAGGTGAACTCGATGCGGTGTCGAGGACCCTTCACGGGTGAGCCGTACCAGCAGGAGCCGACCGACGACGAGAGGGAGTCGAGCTCGTATCCGGAGGTGGCGCTGACCGCCTCGACGGTGGGGCACGACACACGTCGCACCGGTTCGACATCGTCTGCAGAGGACGGGAGCGCCGCCAGTGCCAGACAGGCCGCGGCAAGCGCCGTCACGGCGCCTCGCACCCAGCGTCCAGACATCGGTTCCTCCTGTCAGCAGGACAACTCTAGACCCGGGTGGTCCCACGCGGGTAGCGATCCGCGTTAGCGTAGGAGGTCCCATTCCGTGAGAAGGAGCAGTCATGGCCTATTCAGAGGGCTACGAGTACCACATCCACCTGAAGCAGGGTGACATCGGTCGCTACGTCTTCCTGCCTGGTGATCCGGGCCGCTGCGAGGTCATCGCGCAGCACTTCGACAACCCCCGGTTCGTGGCCTCCCACCGCGAGCACACCACCTGGGCGGGCGAGCTGGACGGCGTGCCCGTCGCCGTCACCTCCACCGGCATGGGCGGCCCGAGCGCCGCGATCGCCGTCGAGGAATTGATCCACGTCGGAGCCGACACCTTCATGCGCGTCGGCACCTCGGGCGCCATGCAGCCCGAGACCCAGCCCGGCGACATCGCCGTCATCAACGCGTCTATCCGCGACGAGGGCACCGGCCTGCATTACCTCCCGATGGAGTACCCGGCGGTCGCCGACCAGGACCTGATCAACGGCCTCGTCGCCGCCTCGAAGGACCTCGGCAAGCGCTACCACATCGGTGTCTCGCAGTCGAAGGACTCCTTCTATGGGCAGCACGACCCCGACTCGATGCCCGTGGGCCCCCGGCTGCGCGAGCGCTGGGACGCCTGGGTCAAGGGAGGCTGCCTCGTCTCCGAGATGGAGTGCGCGGCCCTGTTCCTCGTCGCGTCCGTGCGCCGCGTGCGCGCTGGCGGCGTGATGATGGTGATGGGTCACCACGACTTCGCTCCGATGACCGACGAGGAGAAGGAGGCCTCGAAGGTCGAGAACCTGATCCCCGTGGCCATCGAGGGCATGCGCCGTGTGATCGCCGAGGACGAGGCGCGCGGCTGATCAGACGGTCTCGTCCTCGACGCTGAGCGTCGCGCCGCCGCGGCTCAGGTGCCACCGTCTGGTGACCCTAAGGTCGGCGGCGAGGTGCTCGTCGTGGGTGACGATGAGCAGGGCTCCGCGGTAGTCGTCCAGGGCTTCGACGAGTTGCTCGACCGAGGCGAGGTCGAGGTTGTTGGTCGGTTCGTCGAGGACGAGGAACTGGGGCGCGGGGTCGGCGAACAGCGTCCTGGCCAGTGCGACCCGGAAGCGCTCGCCGCCCGACATCGTCAGGGGCGACTGGTCGGCGCGGTCGCCACGGATCAGGAAGCGGGCGAGCAGCGCGCGGGCATCGTGGGGGGTGCGTTGTGGGGCGGCGTCGCGCACGGCCTCGATCGCGCTGCCGAATCCGTCCAACTCGTCGAGGCGTTGGGCGAGCAGGCCCGTGGGAACGCTCGGCGGAAGGTCTAGGCTGACGTCGCCGAGGACGGCGTCGCGCCACGGCTCGCTCCCCGCGCCGAGGATCCGGGCAAGGAGTGTCGACTTGCCCGTCCCGTTGTGGCCGGTCAGGCGGATCCGCTCCGGCCCGACCACGTCCAGACGCATTCCGCCCAGCTCGAGGCGGAGCACGCCCTTGCCTGCCGGAACCGTCGTGTCGGGAAGGGCGATCCGGATGGTGTCGGCCGTCCGGGCGGCCGCGTCCGCCTCGGCCCTCGCCTCCCCGGCCTCGGCAATGGCCTGGCCGTGCAGCTGCGACTTCGAGCCCGCCTTCTTCTCGGAGCGGTTCTGGTAGAAGTCGACCGCACCCTTCGACACGTTGCCGAGGGCCCGCTCCTTGCGCGCCGACCGGTCGCGCTGTGCCTGTCGCTGCAACTCGGCCTGCGCCTGACGCTTTGCCCGGTCGAGCTCGGCGTCGGCGTCGCGGAGCCGTCGCTCGGCCGCCGACTGGAGTGTCGCCCTGTGCCCGCGGTACTGACTGAACGTGCCGCCGAAGCTGACCGTGCCGCGGGGGTCGAGATCGACGAGCGCGTCGACCCGCTCGAGGAGGTCGCGGTCGTGGCTGACCACGATCAACGCGCCGTCCCAGCCGTCGAGTGCGTCATAGAGCCAGCGCCTCATGTGGGTGTCGAGGTTGTTGGTCGGCTCGTCCAGCAGGGTGATCTCAGAGCGGGCCAGACGGGCCCCGGCGAGCGCGATCCGTGTGGCCTCACCCCCGGAGAGGGTCGAGGCATCCCGGTCGAGGAAGCAGGGGTCGGCGTCGAGCCCGAGGGCGGCCAGTTCCGCCACCGCGCGCGCGTCGACGTCCCAGTCGTCGCCGACGGCGTCGAAGTCGGCCTGGTCGACCGATCCCGCCTCGATCGCGGCGAGGGCGCGCCGCGCGGGGGCGATGCCGAGCAGGTCGGCGACGGTGCCGGCGGTGGAGAGTCTCTGGTGCACCATGTGGACGCTTCCGGAGACCCGCACCTGCCCGGCGGTCGGTTCGAGCTCGCCTGAGATGAGCCGCAGCAAGGTCGACTTGCCGGAGCCGTTGGGGCCGATGAGGCCGGTCATGCCAACGGGGAATGTTGCGCTGACACCGTCGAGGATGACGGTGCCATCGGTGAGGTGGTAGGAGAGGCCGTCAACGACGACGGCAGGGGAGGAATGAGCCATGAGTGAGTCCTGGAGGGTCGCTGGGATGCGGTCTGTTCACGACGGCACGCCAACGGGGCGTGCCAGGCTCAGTCAGTCACTCGGGACCTCCTACTAGGGGTGCGACCAACTGTAGCCGCCGATGGGCGGCGAGACCACCTCGCCGGTACGGGTGGAACCGCCCGTGAGGCTGGGTTGCGCCAGTACCCTTGGGGCACGCCGTGCACACGACCCAGGAGGCCGCTTTGTCCGACCACATCATCACCAGGCTCCGTTCGGTCATCGCCGAACACCCGATGCGCCCGGCCACGCGCATCCGCACCGGTGACGACTGGGCGGTGCAGACCTACTCGCAGTTCGGCGCCAAGATCCTCCAGGTCGCGCAGGGCCTCCTCGACGCGGGTGTCGAGGCCGGCAGTCGGGTCGGCATCTTCCTGAACAACAGCCCCGAGTGGTCGGAGATCGACTTCGGAGCGCTCACCGCCCGCGCCGTCCCCGTCCCCCTGTACGCCACGTCGACGACCGAGCAGATCGAACATATCGGCCGCGACTCGGGACTGACCGTGATGTTCGTGGGAGGCAGGAGCGAGGCCGAGCGCGTGCTCGCCGCCGAGCTTCCCGACCTGCGCAGGGTCGTCGTCGTGCACCCGTATGAGGGCATGCCCGACGACGTCGTCTCCTACACCGACTTCATGGCCGAACCCGACCTCGCCGCCATCGATGCCCGCCTGGCCGAGGCGGACGGCGACGACCTGGCGTCGATCATCTACACCTCCGGCACGACCGGGAACCCCAAGGGCGTGATGATCCAGCACAAGGCCCTGATCGCGCAGGCCGACGCCCTCGACGAGTTCTTCGACCTCACGCCCGAGGACCACTCGCTGTGCTTCCTGCCCCTCTCGCACGCGCTCGAGCGTGCCTGGACGGTCGTCGTCCTGACCCATGGCTGCATGAACACCTATGTCGCCAACGCGCGCACCGTCGCGGAGCAGATGGTGCTCGCGCAGCCCACCATGATGGTCAGCGTCCCGAAGCTGTACGAGACCGTCTACACGACGGCGCACTCCAAGGCCGCAGGCTCCCCGGTCAAGCGCAAGATCTTCGCCTGGGCGCTCAAGGTCGGCAGGCACAACCAGTACGCACACCGCGCGGGCCGCACCCCCAGCCTGTGGCTGCGCAGCCAGCTGAAGCTCGCGGACAAGCTGGTGCTCAAGGCCGTGCGTGACGCCATGGGCGGGCCGAAGACCGTCCTCGCCTGCGGCGGCGCCCCGCTGCGGGTGGAGATCGAGGAGTTCTTCGGTTCGGTGGGCATGCCGGTGATGCAGGGTTACGGGCTGACCGAGGCCTCCCCGCTCGTCTCGTTCAACGCACCGACCGACTTCAAGGAGGGCACCGTCGGAAAGGTCCTCGCCGGCGGCGAGCTGAGGATCGCCGAGCTGGGCGAGATCCTCTACAAGGGCCCCAACGTGATGCTCGGGTACTGGAACAACGAGGAGGCGACCCGGGACACCATCGTCGACGGCTGGCTGCACACCGGTGACGTCGGCTACATCGACACCGACGGCTTCCTGACGATCACCGACCGGCTCAAGGACATCATCGTCACGCTCGGAGGCAAGAACGTCGCCCCGCAGCCGATCGAGGGCCTGATCCTCGCCGACCCACTGTTCGAACACGCCGTCCTGCTCGGCGACAACCGGCCGTTCGTCACCCTGCTGGTCAAGCCGTCGCTCACCCACGTGGAGGCGCTCGCGAAGGCCGGCCAGTGGCAGGGCGAACTGCAGGACTGGCTGAAGTCCAGCGAACTCCTTGACGAGCTCAAGAAGCGGGTCGAGGAGATCACGGCCAAGCTGCCAACGCAGGAGCGGCCAAAGGACACGAAGGTCGTCGACGAGGAGTTCACGATGGACAACGGGCTCCTCACGCCGACGCTGAAGGTCCGCCGTCGCGAGGTGGAGGCGCGGTTCAAGGCGCTGGTCGACGAGATGTACGAACGGCTCGACAAGCTCAAGCACAAGGACCGCTGACCGGCGGGAGAGGCCGGCCGAAGGGGGCGGCGACCCATAGCCGAGCCCAGGTCGGCGCCTCGCAAACGGCTGGAGCGACCCCTCTAGACTCGGGGCCATGGCACGACCGCGACGGATCTGGTGGGCGACGTGGCCCGGCGCACTCGTGATGGGGCTGGCCGCGGCCCTGCTCGCCTCGGCCGGGCTCTTCACCGGCCTGGTCGGCTTGACGGTGCCCGCCGCGTCGAATGCGGGGACAGATCTGCAACCGGTCGACACCCCTGGCTGGATGGTTCCCGTCTCGATCGCGCTGGTGGCGGGCGGAGTCGTCCTGCCCGTCCTGACGGCATGGTGGGCTAAGCGGAAGTGGGCAGGCTACCTGCTGCTCGGGCTCTGCCTCAGCGCGCTGGTCGGCATCGTCGGCCTGTTCCAGATCGGCATCCTCTGAGTCAGCCCAGGCGTTTGACCATCCGGTAGTTCACCAGCCTCACCCCTCGCAGCTCTGGCTGCTGCTCCGCCTCGACGCTGAAGCCGAGCCGCTCCAGCAGCGGGCGGGCGACGACGCTCGCGTCGACCGAGAGGGTCTGGGCACCCACCTCACGTGCCCGTGACTCGACCTCGCGGAGCAGGCGGGTCGCGATGCCGCGTCGGCCGAAGCGCGGGGCGACGAAGAGCATGTCGATGAACCCCTCGATGTCGACATCGGAGAAACCCGCCGCCTCGTCATCGACGGTGGCCACAAGGGTCGCCCGACTGCTGCGCCGCTGATGCCAGGTCACGAGGTCGCGCTCACGGGGAGCGGCCCAGGCGCCGATCTGCTCGGGCGTGTAGTGCGGCGCGGCGGTCTTCGTCACGGCCTCGAGAAAGATGGCGAGGGTCGGCTGCGCGTCCTGGGATGTGTAGTTGTGCACCTCTACGTGATCGCTCATTCATCCATCTTGGCACCCGCTGTCGGCGCGTGGGAGACGTTCGGCGCATGGATGACCTTTCGATGCACCGCGCCAGGGCACGACGGGGACGCAGACCGGGTATTTCCGTGGCGGACTTGGCTCAGGCCGCCGTAACGGTCACGATTGGGCCATGGGTTTCATGGACTTCCTCGGTAAGCGATCCGCCGGAGGCCTGAGCATCGAAGAGACGCTCATGGCTCTCAGCAAGGGTGCTGTCCTCGTCGACGTCCGCACGAAGGTCGAGTACGAGGCGGGCCACGCGCCCGGCGCCCGCCCGGTCGATCCGGCAGCGCTGCGCGACAACCCGCTCGACGCGATCCACGGCGACGATCCCCTCGCTGAGCGCGACGCGGCCGTCATCGTCATCTGCGACAACGGGCTGCGCTCATCTCTCGCGGCGGCTCAGCTGCGCGAGCAAGGCGTCCTCGCCGAGTCGGTCGCGGGCGGACTCCGCGCCTGGGCGAAGGACGGCAACCCCGTCATCCCCGGCCCCTACCGTCGCCGCCGATGAACCGCTTCGCGCTCGGGCTCGCCGTCGTTGCCGCAGCGGCCGCCGCCGGCGCCGCCGGGCTCAACTATCTGCGCGGCCACCGGCTGATCAACCGTCACGTCGACGACTACCGCGCCCATTGGGAGTCGCGGCCACAGGACCATCCTGAGGGTGTGCTGCACTACGTCGCGCTCGGAGACTCCGCGGCCCAGGGCGTCGGGGCGACCCACGTCGGCGCCAGCTATGTCTCGCTGCTCGGTGAACGCCTGGCATCCGCCACCGGCCGTCGCGTCGCGATCACGAACCTGTCCATCTCCGGGGCGGTCAGCGGCGACGTCGTCGCACGGCAGTTGCCGGTGCTCGAGGACCTCGGGTTCACCCCCGATCTCGTCACCCTCGACATCGGAGGAAACGACGTCGTCTTCGCCGCGGACAACACCGTCGACTCGTTCGCGTCGAGCTTCGAGGCGATCCTGGCCGCCCTTCCGCCGGGCAGCTTCGTCGGCGACGTGCCCTGGTTCATGATTCCCGGCCTCGCGCAGCGGTCGAAGACGATGACGACCCGCGCGTCGCACCTGATCGGCGCCTACGGACACCATCTCGTCCCGATCTACCGGACGATGCGCGAGACCGGATACCTGCGGTTCCACACCAACACGGCGGCCGACTGGTTCCATCCCAATGACAAGGGCTACCGGGCCTGGGCCGACCTCTTCTGGGAGACGATCGAGGCCAGCGGAAGGCTCGACGAGCTCCGCGCAGCCTGATCCGACCAGATTTCCGCCCCGCTCACGCTCACGGTAGAGTTACGCGCTGACTGACCATGTGGTCGGTCACGCCCTCCTGCCGCGGGATCGACCCGTGGCCGTTAGTCCGAAGGAGGTGGGGCTGAAGTATGCGTAAGTACGAAGTCATGGTTCTCATCGATTCCGACGTTGATGAGCGTCAGGCACCCGCACTCGTTGACAAGCACCTCGAAGTCATCACCAAGGGTGGCGGCAGCATCGAGAACATCGACATCTGGGGACGTCGTCGCCTTGCGTACGACATCAACAAGAAGTCCGAGGCGATCTACGCGGTCGTCCAGGTGACCGCGGATCCCGCGACCGTTTCCGAGATGGATCGTCTGATGACCATCGACGAGAAGATCGTGCGGACCAAGGTTCTCCGTCTCGAGGACTCGAAGAAGTAATCCACAACTTCCCGATACCGTGAAAACTTGCCGGCCCGGCCGTCGAGAATGACTGGTATCACGAGGATGTGTCGGAAGCGGCACATCGAAGTCCGATCAATCGGAAGGCACAGAAAACATGGCAGGCGAGACCCCCATCACGCTCATCGGCAACCTGACCGCCGATCCTGAGCTTCGCTTCACGCCCAACGGGGCGGCAGTGGCGAACTTCACGGTCGCGTCGACCCCCCGCACGTTCGATCGTCAGACGAACGAGTGGAAGGACGGCGACGCCATGTTCCTCAACTGCTCGGTTTGGCGTCAGTACGCCGAGAACGTCGCGGAGTCCCTCACCAAGGGCATGCGCGTCATCGTCTCGGGCCGTCTGAAGTCGCGCAGCTACGAGACCCGCGAGGGTGAGAAGCGCACCGTGTTCGAGGTGGATGTCGACGAGGTCGGTCCCGCCCTGCGTTACGCGACCGCGAAGGTCACCCGCACCACGGGTGGCGGCGGCGGTGGCGGCTCGTGGCAGGGCAATCAGGGCGGCGGCAACAGCGGCGGTAACTCGCAGCAGTCCGATCCCTGGGCCAGCTCCGGCAACTCCGGCGGCGGTAACAACCGCGGCGGGAACGACCCGTGGGCGCAGTCCCAGCCCGAAGAGCCCCCGTTCTGATCCACCCGCTTATCTAGCCCGCCAAGGCTAGCTGGCACATTCCGTCGCAAGACGGGCTTTCACGGGCATCCTGCCCATCACCTAAGGAGAGCACCACAATGGCCGGTCCACAGCGCAAGTCTGTGAACAAGAAGAAGATCATGCCGGTGAAGACGACCCGCGTCGCCAACATCGACTACAAGGACATCAACACGCTCAAGAAGTTCATTTCTGAGCGTGGCAAGATCCGCGCCCGCCGCGTCACTGGCCTCTCGGTTCAGGACCAGCGCAAGGTCGCCCTCGCCGTCAAGAACGCGCGTGAGGTTGCCCTGCTGCCGTACGCGTCGACCGCGCGCTGATCAGGAAGGGACCACTCACATGAAGCTCATCCTGACCGGAACGGTTGACAAGCTCGGCATCGCCGGCGACATCGTCGAGGTGAAGGACGGCTACGGCCGTAATTACCTCCTGCCCCAGGGCAAGGCGATCCGCTGGACCCGCGGCAACGAGAAGCAGATCGACGGCATCAAGCGTGCCCGCGACGCCCGCGAGGTTCGCGGCGTCGAGCACGCGCAGGAGATCCGCACCCAGCTCGAGGGCCTGACCATCCAGATCCCCGCCCGCGTCTCCGAGCAGGGCCACCTGTTCGGCGCTGTCACGGCCAACGACCTCGCGGTCGCCGTGAAGAAGGCCGGCGGTCCCACGATCGACAAGCGTTCGGTTTCGTTCTCGAAGCCGGTCAAGACCGTCGGCGGTCACACCGCCAACGTGAAGCTGCACGGTGCCGTCACGGCGCACGTGCCCTTCGAGGTCGTCGCTCAGTGATCTGAGATACCTGTGAAGAGCCCCGGCTGATGCCGGGGCTCTTCCTTTTCACCTCGGTTCCATGGGGGCATGTCTTGGACAGGGCGGTCCCGAGGTCGAAGGGCGGTCAAGACCGGGGTCTGAGGCTGCCTGGTCCGGCGGGAGGGCACACTGGGTTCATGAGCGAGAGCAGCGCAACAACCCGTCACCGCATCGTCCTCAAAGGCATCTCCAGCCGCGCCTGGGAGCATCCCGCCGACCGTGGGGCCCTTGTCGCGCTACGAAAGCTGCAGGGCTTCGACACCATCTTGAAGAAGTTCTCCGCGTTCATGAACGAACGGGCAATCAAGATGATGCTGCTCGGTTCCGCGGTCCGCGTCAGCGAGCGTCAGTTCCCACGGATCAGCCGCCTCCACGCTGAGGCCGCGACCGCGCTCGACGTGCAGAAGCTTCCGGAGCTCTACGTGATGGCCTCGCCGGTGTTCAACGCCATGACGATCGGCATCGACACCCCGAAGATCGTGGTCAACTCCGCGCTCGTCGACCTCCTCGACGACGACGAACTGCGTTTCGTCCTCGGCCACGAGATCGGTCATGCGGAGAGCGGCCACGCGCTGTACCGGACCCTGCTGCAGTACATCCTCATGTTCGGCATGACGCTTACCAGCGTCCCCTTCGGCGGCATCGGCCTGATCGCCCTGCGCTCGGCGCTCAGCGAGTGGTCACGCAAGTCCGAGCTCTCTTCCGACCGGGCCGGCCTGCTCGCCACCCAGGACGTCCAGGCGGCCATCCGGGTCAACATGAAGCTCGCCTCCGGCGGTCACCTCGAGGACCTCGACCAGACGGAGTTCCTGGCCCAGGCTCGCGAGTACCAGGACTCCGACGACCTGCGCGACTCGATCGCCAAACTCCTTCTCGTCGACGGCACCACGCATCCGATGAACGTGGTGCGGGCCAGCGAACTGCGCCGCTGGGTCGACTCCGGCAAGTACGCCGAGATCCTGCAGGGTGACTACCCCCGTCGGGCGGGTGACAAGGACGCGAAGATCTCCGAGGAGGCTGCCGCAGCGGCCGACGCCTACTCGAAGGACTTCAACCAGAGCGAAGACGCCCTCGCAAAGCTCGCCCGCGACGTCGGCGGCGGCATCAGCGACCTCGGCAAGTGGGTCAGCGGGAAGGTCAAGGGCCAGTAGTTTCCGCAGGCGCCGCCGTCCGTCCTGGACGGCGGCGCCCCCTTTTCTGCTGAAACGGCCCGGTCAGGATGATTCCGGGAGATCCGACGTAGGGTCGAATCATGGCAAAGATCCTCATCATCGGTGCCCACGGAAAGATCGCGCTCCTGCTCGAGCCCCTTCTCGTGCAGCAGGGCCACGATGTGACCGGGGTGATCCGTAACCCGGACCACGCCGCCGACGTCGAGGCCACTGGCGCGCATGCGCTCGTCAACGACGTCGAGCGGCTCGGACAGAGCGACATCGACGAACTGGTCGACGGCTTCGACATCGTCGTCTGGTCGGCAGGTGCAGGTGGGGGCGACCCCGCCCGGACGAAGGCCGTCGACGAGGAGGCGGCGATCCGGGTCCTGAGGGCGGCGGAGGCGCTCGGCACCCGGCTGATCATGGTGTCGTACTTCGGAGCCCGTCTCGATCACGGCGTGCCGAGCGACAACTCGTTCTTCGCCTATGCCGAGGCGAAGGCCCATGCGGATGACGCGATCCGCCGAAGCCTCGTCGACTGGGTGATAGTCGCACCGTCGGCGCTGACCCTCGAGCCGGCCGGTGGCATCGAGATCGACCCCCGGGTGAGTCTCGACACAGGACTCGTTCCGGCAGGGGAGATCGCGCGATCGACCGTCGCCCGTCTGGTGGCGGAGGTCATCGACCGACCGGGCCTCAAGCGCGTGACGCTGCGTTGCAACGACGGCGACACGCCGGTGGGCGTCGCGCTGGATGCACTGAATTAAACTCGGGCATTGCGCGTCGGCAGGAGCCTTGTCGGAGGGTGACACAGGCATCGGCAGGAGTCGGTGCGCGGTGAGTCGGCTCGCTGCCGATCCGGCACCCTGCGCCCGTCAATGTGGTCGCCACAAGCACCTATCTCGGCTTGGCCGCTGCGAGACGCGCAGCGCGGCAGCCGCGGCCAAGGGACGAGCTCCGTTCCGCCGACCCCAGGCTCCTGCGTTCGCGGAGTAGGGACGGGCGCCTCGGCAGGCGTGTGGCACGCGGCGTTGAGAAGCATCGATGCTTTACAGGCCTCCCGATGAACGGCAGACTGGCGCGAATGGGAACAATCATCGGTTACATCATCATCGGCCTCCTGGGTGGGGCCATCGCCAAGGCGATCCTTCCGGGTGAGCAGGGCGGCGGCTGGCTCGCCACCATGCTGCTCGGTATCGTCGGCGCACTCGTCGGAGGCTTCCTCGGCGGCGCCCTCCTCGGCGTCAGCTACAGCGAGATCTTCTCCATCAAGGGCCTGATCTTCTCGGTCGTCGGCGCGATCCTCGTGCTCCTGATCTACGGCCTGGTGCGCAGGAAGGCCTGACCTTCACGCCCAGTGCAGACGGCGTCGACCTTCGGGTCGGCGCCGTCTCGCCGTTGCCGGACACCTTGCGCACTTGTCCCTACGTTGCATCGGCGCTCGGCGCTCCAGCTCGACGGCCGAGCGCTCCGGATGGACGATGCGGGTCAGGCCGGGAGCGACGGCCCGGGATGGTCTTCTTCGCGCCGATCGAGCTGGGCGGCCAGCCGTTTGCCCGCGGTCTCCCGATACGACAGCTGGATCAGTTCTGCCACCTCGGCCCAGTCGGTCTCATCGTTGAGGAACATCGAGAGCCAGCCGTAGGGGCCGATGTATCCAGGAACGTGAACGCGCGGGTCCTCGAGCATCGCTCGGCGTTCGTCCTCCGGAAGGAGGAAGCTGACCGTCCTGGGCCTACGTTCCCAGTGGCCGTCGACCTTATGGCTCATGCCGTAGTAGCAGAACACCTTGCGCGTGTAGAACGCCGGATGGCCGACGACGAGCTTCTCCTGCGCACCTGGCAGGTCGATCGCGAGGGCGCGCACCCGGGCCAGGAGGGGATCGTCGGGTTCGAAGGCGAGTTCGCTCATGAACCCATCCTCGCCCGCCAGGACCCAACGGACGAGCACTTCGTCCAGGTTCTTCGCTGGTCGGTCCGAGCCGCCGCCGCCCGAGCGCGACCGAATCTGGAAAGCAGGTCGCGGCGGGTCGCGCACTAGGATGTGGGGATGCGCACCTTCACGGTCGACCTGAATCCCGAACGCGACGTCACCCTCGAGGCGACGCTCTACGACGCGCCGAGCCCGGAGGAGCAGCCGACCCCGCTCGAGCACCCCCGACCCGCGGTCATCATCTGCCCGGGCGGCGGATATCAGTTCCTGTCGCAGCGCGAGGCGGACCCCGTCGCCGCAGAGTTTCTCGCCAAGGGGTTCGACACGTTCGTCCTGCGCTACTCCATCCGGGAGCACGCGAAGGGCGCCAACCCGGCGATCGACGCTGCCCGTTCTGTGCGGTGGGTCCGAGCGCACGCCGCAGAACTCGGCGTCGACCCCCAGCGTGTGGCCTTCCTTGGCTTCTCGGCCGGTGGACACGTCACCGGCATGATCGGCACCAGTTGGCAGTCCGAGGATCTCCTCGCCGCAGAGAGGGACGAGTACGACCGACTCGTCGCCGCTGGTGTGGAGTCCAACTCCGGGCTGCTCGAGTTCAGCTCGCGGCCCGATGCGATCGTGCCTTGCTACGCGGTGTTCAGCATGGACTGGCCCGACGACTCGTCGCGGGAGTGGCTGACCTTCGGCGACTGCCTTGCCAATGTCACCGACCAGGTGCCTCCGACTTTCCTCTGGACCACGAACGAGGACGCGGTCGTCCCGCCGACGCAGTCCCTCCGCTTCGCGACGGCGCTCGCCGAGGCAGGCGTCCCGTTCGAGTACCACCACTTCGACCGCGGCGAGCACGGCCTGTCGACGTCCACCCCGGTCGCCAACGCTGACCGTGCCTCGCTGCCGGAGAACGCGGACGCCTGGATCGACCTGTGCGCGGACTGGCTCCGCGCCACCTGGACCGGCCGATGAGTGCCCGCTTCCTGAGCAGCTGGCCCTGCCAGGACGCCTGCGGCACCGTCACCACCGACGAGCGGGTCGAGGGCGCGCCCGTCTACCGCTGTCCCGGCTGCGACTCGTCCTGGATCGAACTCAACGAGCGCACCGAGCCGGCGGAGGATGCCAAGGACGAGTGAGCCGTGCGGGGCGTCGCCTTCTTCGTTCCCTGATTAGCCTCGGCCGACGCGGTGCCAGGCGTCTATTTCCCGTTCCTTGAGCCTCTGCCGGCGAAGTCGTGCCAGGCGTCGTCGAAAGGTAACGATGCCTTTCAGCGTTCCTCGACCCGGGTTCCTGCGCGGGGTTGGGTACCTTTCGACGACGTGCGTCGTCGCTTCGCGGGGTGGCCTTCCACGTAACGGACCCCACCCCGGTCCGGACGGCGATGTAGACCCAGGTGCTGGTCGGCCGCGAGCACGGCACCGACGGCCACTGCGGATTCCGCGCGGCGGCCGTAGCGTCGCAGACATGGACAAGGAGTTCACATGATCAAGGCAACGTCACTGACCAAGCGGTACGCGGACAAGGTCGCCGTCAACTCCCTCGACTTCACGACGAGTCGGCCGTCGGGCTCACCGTCTACCGGATCGTGCAGGAGTCGCTGACCAACGTGCTGCGCCACGCCCGTGGGGCGCGCGCTACGGCTTCCGGCTCGTGCTCGAGGCACAGGACGACATCGTGGTCGTCGGCGAGGCGTCCGACGGGGCCGAGGCGGTCTCGTCGGCGAAGCTGCTCGAGCCGGAGGTGATCAGGGACGTCCGGATGCCCGGAGTGAGCGGCATCGAGGCGACCAGACGGATCCTCGCAGAGCTCGGCGTGGTCGGGCGGGGCGCCTAGTCAGCACTCGATGAAGGCGACGGCGAGGCCACCCTCGGAGGTCTCCTTGTACTTGCTGAGCATGTCGCGGCCGGTGTCGCGCATCGTCCGGATCGCCTGGTCGAGCGTCACCCGGTGGGTCCCATCGCCCGCGAGCGCGAGCTGTGCCGCATTGATCGCCTTGACCGAGGCCATCGCGTTGCGTTCGATGCACGGCACCTGCACCAGGCCGCCGATGGGGTCGCAGGTGAGGCCGAGGTTGTGCTCGAGCCCGATCTCCGCCGCGTTCTCGACCTGCTCAGGCGTGCCGCCGAGCACCTGGGCCAGGCCCGCAGCGGCCATGGCGCATGCCGAGCCGACCTCTCCCTGGCAGCCCACCTCAGCCCCGGAGATCGACGCATTCTGCTTCAGCAGCACGCCGACCGCCGTCGCGGCGAGCAGGAACTCGACGACGTCGTCCTCACCCGGATCCTCGGCGAAGTCCATGTAGTAGTGCAGCACCGCCGGAACCACTCCCGCGGCGCCGTTGGTGGGGGCAGTGACCACCCGTCCGCCGCCTGCGTTCTCCTCGTTGACCGCCAGCGCGTACAGGTTCACCCACTCCATGGCGGCGAAGGTCGCGGTGATCAGGTTGGGCCGGGCGTCGCGGGTGAGCCGACGGTGCAGTTCGGGGGCACGACGGCGGACGTTGAGCCCGCCCGGGAGCAGGCCCTCCTGGTGCGTGCCGCGCGCGATGCAGGCGTCCATCACCTCCCACACCCGCAGCAGGCCCGCCCTGGTCTCGGCGGCCGGCCGCCAGGCCTCCTCGTTGCGCGCCACGACCTGGGCGACGCTGAGGCCCTCGCGTCGGCAGATCTCCAGCAGGTCGACGGCGGTGGCGAAGGGGAACTCCACCGACACGTCCTCCACGCCGGTCTCTCCCTCGGCTGCCTGCGCCTCGTCCACGACGAAGCCGCCGCCGATGGAGTAGTACCTGTCGCTGTGCACGACCCCGCCGTCGGCGTCGAAGGCGGTCAGGTCGAGCGCGTTGGGATGGCGGGGCAGCGCCTCGCGATGCAGCCGAAGGTCGCGGGCCCAGCCGAAGTCGATGGCCCGGCGTCCGGCGAGAAGGAGGGTGTTGTCGCGCCCGACCGCCGCGATCGCCGTCGCATAGTGGTCGGGGTCGACGGTGTCCGGTTCGAGGCCCATGAGGCCGCCGACGACCGCCCGGTCGGTGCCGTGGCCGATCCCCGTCGCGGCGAGGGAGCCATACAGGTCCACCCGGACGGACTCGACCAGCTCGAGCCGGTCCCCGAGGGCGGAGACGAACATGGCTCCTGCCCGCATCGGGCCCATCGTGTGGGACGAGGATGGCCCGATGCCGATCTTGAACAGATCGAGGGCGCTGATGGCCATGCCGCCTCCGTTGGTCGCTGTGGCTCTGACGCCCGACTCTAGTGGTGAGCCGGGCGTCGCGCACGCTATGCCGCCCTTGCCCGCTCGGGGCGGCGGCGGTCCTCCATGCGCTCGACGGCGTTGCTCTCGGCCGGTTCGGGCGTGGCAGGGTCGATCGGGCGACGCTCCTGCGTCCAGACCTTCAACCGCAGCGGGTGACGGTCGATCCGAACGCGCATCCCGTTGTGCAGGACGAAGTAGGCGAACACGCCGACCGCGGCGAGACCCGTCGTCACGGAAGCCACCAGCACAGAGGTGCGGGGTCCGAGGACCTGGCCGATCCAGCCGATCAGCGGCGACCCCAGCGGGGTTCCTCCCATGAAGATCGCCATGTAGACGGCCATCACGCGGCCCCTGAACTCGGGCGCGGTGCCGAGCTGGACCGAGGCGTTCGCCGTCGTCATCGCCGTCAGCGAGAAGAACCCGGCCGGGATCAGCAGGAGCGCGTAGACGTAGTAGTTGGGGGCGAGCGCCAGCGCGAGGGCGCTGACCGCGAAACCGACCATGGACAGCACGAGCGTGCGAAGCGTCGGCTTGGTCCGTCGCGCCGCCATCAGCGCGCCGCCGAGGGTGCCCACCGCCATGACCGTGCCGAGCAGGCCGAACTCCGCGGAGCCGACTCCGAACTCGACGGTCGACATGGTCGCGTTGAAGATCTGGAAGTTCATGCCGAAGGTGCCGAGCACGAACACCAGGACGAGCACGACGATCAGGTCGGGGCGTCCGGCGAGGTAGCGCAGGCCGTCCATGGCCCCGCCGCGCGTCTTGGACACTGGGGCGGGATGCAGTTCCTCGCCGTGCATCAGCAGGATCGCGCCGATCATGGCGACGAAGCTGAGCGCATTGATCAGCAGCGTCGGGCCGACGCCGACCGCCGCGACAAGCAGGCCGGCGAGGCCGGGGCCGATCAGTCGGGCACCGTTGAACGACGTGGAGTTCAGGCCGACGGCGTTGGTGATGTAGTTGCGCGGCACGATCTCGGAGACGAAGGCCTGGCGTGCCGGGTTGTCGAAGGCCGTGATGGCGCCCATCAGCAGGGCGAACCCGTACACGTGCCAGAGTTCGACGGTCTCGGTCGCGACCAGCGCCCACAGGCCGAGCGCGTTGAGCATGAGCGCGATCTGGGTGACGACGAGCACCTTCCGCTTCGGATAGCGGTCGATGATCGAGCCGGCGAAGGGGGCCAGCAGCGGGATGGCCAGGAACTGCAGCGCGGTGACGATGCCGAGGGCGGTGCTCGAGTTGTCGGTCAGGTCGGTCAGGACGAGCCAGTCCTGGCCGATCCGCTGGATCCAGGTGCCCAGGTTGCTGACGAGGGCGCCGAGGAAGAAGTAGCGGTAGTTACGGATGCCGAGGGAGGCGAAGGTCTTCATGCGTTCAGGCATCCGACACCTCCAGGAGCAGGTCCGCGGCCTGACGCAGCAGGGCGAGTTGCGCCGCGTCGAGGCCTTCGATGTGCGCGAGCATCCACGAGTCGCGCTGGGCGATCGTCTCGCGGACGACGGCCTCACCTGCCTCGGTCGCCCGGACGAGGACCTGGCGGCCGTCGTCGGGATGCGGGACCTTCTCGACGAGGCCGTCCTCTGCCATGCAGTTGACGGTGCGCGTCATCGACGGCGCGCTGACCTTGTCGTGGGCGGCGAGCTGGCTGGGCGTCTGCGGCCCGACCCGGCCCAGGTAGACGAGCACGGAGAACTGGTGGGGCGCGACGGCACTGGTCGACTCGAACCTGACCCTGCGCGCTATGCGCTGGCAGGCCAGTCGCAGATCGTTGGCGAGGGCGAACATGTCCGCCTCGTCGATGGTCTGCGTCGTCTTCGTGGCCATGTGCCCTCCGTTTCTCCAGCTAATTAGTCTAGCTCATTACCTTGGCTAATCAAAAATGGCACACCTGGTTCGTCGGCGATCCCACCTCCGTTCCTTGAGCAGACTCCGCCGACGGAGTCGTGCGAGGGCTTCATGAGCGGCCCTGCTGGTGTCGTCCGGCGGTGAGAGGTGCTGCGGTCGTCTCGCCCGGCGCAGCCGGGGCGGCTCCGACGCACGGCCGCTTGTCCGCGGAGCAGAACCCATGGCGGGGGAGGATGGCACATGGGTGTTCCTCTCTCCTACACGGCAGCCAGCTCCGCTCCCGTCACTGATGCCGAGCGCGAACTCCTCGAGCAGTCCTGCGCGGCGTTCAACGAGAACAGCGTCGGTGACGCCGAACTGCTCGGCTTCTATCCGCAGGAGCGGCCCGAGGTGCTGAGCGGCTCGTCGAAGCCGTCCGCCGACCCCGATCACATGTTCGAGTCGCTGCTGCACCTCCGTGCTGGGGTCACCGCGCTGCGGCGGCGCCTTCCCGATGCCGCGTGGGAGGTCACTCTCGATGACGTGCCGCCGAGTGGAGCGAGGAGCGTGGCTACGAGCTGCCGGGCCTGGAGGACCTCGTCTGAGGCCTCGCGACGGAGTGTCCTGCCGTGCATAGGCGAAAGCGCCTGGCAAGCGGGGGAGCCGGGTCGGCGATGGTTCCATGATTCTCGAGCACGCCGTTCTCCAGGTCCGCCAGGGCGAGGCCGACCGCTTCGAAGAGGCCTGGATCGAGGCGCGCCCGCTGATGGAGAAGCAGGCGGGCTGCCTCAATGTGTCCCTGCGCCGGTCGCTCGAGTCGCCCGACCACTACCTGCTGTTGGTCGCCTGGGACTCGGTCGAGGCCCATGCCGACGGGTTCCGGAAGTCGCCCGAATACGGACGCTGGTCCGAGCTCCTGCACGGCTTCTACGAACTCGCGCCCACCACCCCCAGGCCTGAATCACGCCCGCGGGTGGGCCAGCCGTTCAGGCGGCCAGGAGGTCGTCGATCTGGGCCATCGCCTGGGTCGCGCCTTCGATGGCTCCCATGTCGAGCACCTGCTGCAGGGCCTCGACGGTCGGATAGGTCGTGACGGCGATCATGCGGGTGCCATCGCCGTTGGGGGTGAAGCAGAACGTGGTCACACCGACCGGCAGGTCCGGATTGACGGCGTAGGTGTCGTCGGCCGCGAAGCCGTCGGCGAAGGTGAAGCTGTTGGGCGCGTCGACGTCGCGCACCTCCCAGACGCCGAAGTACTTCTCCCCGTCCGGGCCGGTCAAGTAGTAGTGCATCCGGCCGCCGGGGGTGAGGTCGTGGGCTGCGAAGGTCGCTGGGTGGCTCGGCGGACCCCAGGTGCGCTCGAGTTGGCGCGGGTCGGCGTAGATCTGCCAGACCCGTTCGACGGGGGCGGCGAAGTCGGCGGTGATGGTGATCGTGCGGGACTCGAGGTCGTGGGTGGTAGCGGTGACGGGCATGATGGTCAGCCTTTCGGTGGTGTGTGGTCCGAGGTCTCGGCGAGCAGGTCGTCGATCCGGGCGATGCGGCCGCGCCAGATCGTCTCGAGCTCCATGAGCATCGAGCCGACCGAGCGCACCGCGTCGATGTCGCCGCTCGTCATGGCCTCGCGGCCTCGGCGGCGCTTGGTGATCAGGCCGGCCTTCTCCAGGACGGCGATGTGCTTCTGCACGGCGGCGAAGCTCATGTCGTACTTCGCTGCCAGGGCCGAGACGGAGTGCTCGCCGGCGAGCACCCGGCGGACGATGTCGCGTCGGGTCCGGTCGGCTAGCGCGTGGAACAGCGCGTCTGCGCGCTCCTCGTCGTCGGACATGAGTCCAACATACAACCAACTGGTTGTATGTCAAGGGTCTGTGCCGAGGCCATCGCGGGCGTGTTCGCGACTGGGGTAAACATTGACAAGCCCGATTGCCGCTTTCGGCTTCGTCCAACAGGTTGAATGATGAAGAATGCAAGACATGGCTAATGTCGCACAGAATCTGATTTCATCGCTCGAAGCACAGGGAGTCGAGCGCATCTACGGCCTCTCTGGAGACTCGCTCAACGGCCTCACCGACGCGGTCCGCGTTTCGAAGAAGCTCGAGTGGGTCCACGTCCGTCATGAGGAGTCCGCGGCCTTCGCCGCCGGGGCCGAGGCAGAGCTGACGGGGAAGCTGACCGTGTGTGCGGGCTCCTGTGGCCCAGGCAACCTGCACCTGATCAACGGCCTGTTCGACGCGCAGCGCAGCCGGGTTCCCGTTCTTGCCATCGCCGCGCACATCCCGTCCGAGGAGATCGGCTCCAACTACTTCCAGGAGACTCATCCGCAGGAGCTGTTCCGTGAGTGCTCCGTCTGGGCCGAGTTGGTCAGCAGCCCCGACCAGATGCCGCGCCTGCTGCGCATCGCCATGCAGGAGGCCATCTCGAAGCGCGGCGTCGCGGTGCTCGTGATCCCCGGTGACGTGGCGCTCAGCGACGCGGTGAGCAACGAGCTCGCGCTCGCCTCGGAGGTGATTCCCCGGGTGATTCCGGCCGACACGGATCTGCGTCGGGCCGCCAACCTGCTCGACCGGGGCCGCAAGATCACGATCCTGGCCGGCGCCGGTGCCGCGGGGGCGCACGACGAACTGGTCGCGCTGGCCGACACCCTCGCGGCGCCGATCGTGCACGCCATGCGCGGCAAGGACTCCATCGAGTACGACAACCCCTTCGACGTGGGCATGACCGGCCTGCTCGGCTTCGCAAGCGGTTACCGTGCCATGGCGAGCGCAGACACCCTGCTGATGCTCGGCACCGACTTCCCGTACCAGCAGTTCTATCCCGACGACGCCAAGATCATCCAGGTCGATGTGCGCGGTGAGCAGTTGGGGCGCAGAGTCCAGCTCGACCTCGGCCTGATCGGAACGGTCAAGGACACCGCGGCGGCGCTGAACGGTCTCGTCGCCAGGAAGAAGGACCGCGGTCACCTCGAGGATGCCCAGAAGCACTACCGCAAGACCCGCGAGAAGCTCGACGAGTTGGCCACGCCGTCGCCGAAGGGCAAGCCGTTGCATCCGCAGTACGTGGCGAAGCTGATCGATGAGATCGCCTCCGACGACGCGATCTTCATCCCCGACGTCGGCTCGCCCGTGATCTACGCCGCCCGCTACCTCACCATGAACGGCAGGCGACGCATCCTCGGCTCGTTCAGCCACGGAAGCATGGCCAATGCGGTCCCGCAGGCCATCGGGGCGCAGGCCACGTTCCCGAAGCGGCAGGTCATCACGATGTCGGGCGACGGAGGCGTCTCCATGCTGCTCGGTGACCTGATCACGCTTGTCCAGGAGAAGCTGCCGGTCAAGGTGGTCGTGTTCAACAACTCGAGTCTCAACTTCGTCGAGCTCGAGATGAAGGCCGCAGGGTTCGTCGACTTCGGCACCGACCTGGTCAACCCCGACTTCGCGAAGGTCGCCGAGGCGATGGGGATCGCGGGCTACAGCGTCAAGAACTCCGCCGATCTGGAGAAGACGCTCAGAGAGGCCTTCAAGCATGACGGGCCAGCCCTGATCGACATCCCGACCGGCAGGCAGGAGCTGACCATCCCGCCGAAGATCACGCAGGAGCAGCTCAAGGGCTTCGCCCTGTACGCGATCCGCACCGTGCTCAACGGTCGCGGCGACGAGCTGCTCGACCTGGCGACGACGAACTGGCGCCAGGTCTTCTGAGCCGGGGGGCCTGCATTCCGGACGGTGCACGCGCCGCCGGGTTGCGGGCCCAGCCCGCGCGGCTCAGCCGAGATGCTTCAGCGCCTCCCGCACGGAGAGGGGCGACAACCGCCCGCGGTGTCGGTCCACGAAGCGACGCACCCACTCGGCGTCCGTCCTTGCGTAGTCGCGGAGCGCCCAGCCGATGGCCTTGCGCGCGAAGAAGTCGCCGTCGTCGAGCGAGCCTGCGATGGCGTAACTCAGCAGGTCGAGGTCGGTCTCTTCCCGGAAGCCCAGCTGGCAGATGATCGCCGCGCGCCTCAACCAGAGATCCTCGTCGAGCGCCCAGGCCCGGATGACGCCGGTCATCGTGTCGGGGCGTGCGCGGAAGAGGTCTCCGACGCAGTGCGACAGTTCGTCGACCAGATCCCACCAGGCGCCGTCCACGATCAGCAGGCCGACCGTTGACGCTTCCGTGGCCCACCGCCGGTAAGCGCGATGTCGGATCAGGCCGATGGCGACGTAGCGCTCCTCCCTGTGCGTCGCCGCGTCCCACAGTTCGGCGACACCTTCCCTCCACTGTCTGGCCGTGGCGAACCGGTGCGACGCGACCAGACCGCGGGCGACGGCCCGCGCCTGAGCGACCCCCACCCCGTTGAAGGGCATCGCGGAACGCATGTAGGCCTGCTGCCTGGGCGCTCGCTCGGGATCGGCCACCGCGCGCAGTGCCAAGCGGGCCGCGTCGACCAGGTCGCTCACCGGTCGCCCTTCGCGGCGGACACGTATCTCCGGGTCACCCAGCGTTGGATCGCGTACGTGGCGGGTCCGCCGAGCCTCGACCACCACGTCGCAGGCTTGGGGTGTGCCTCGACCTCGATCCAGGTCCCGTCCTCGCGTCGCTCGACGGTGAACCTCTCCCACCCGCGCTCCGGATGGCCCGGCAGCGCGGCGTAGGTCGATGAGGCCGTGCGGTCGTCGCGCACCGCGGAGGTCACCAGGACTGGGCCGAAATTGGACCCAGCCGAAGCACCAGCCGCTCGCCCGGTGCCGGGAGGGGGAGGCCGCGTCGACTCCGAGGCCGACCGCGCGATGCAGGTCCGGCCCCAGCAGCCGGTCGGCGGCGGGCCGAAGTCGCGCAAGTCCCCGATCCGCTCCCGCACCATGAGGCGGTCGAGGTCCTGGCTCACGCCGCCACTTTGCGCTCGGCGGAGGTTCTCGGCGTCGCGATCGCCCAGCCGGCGACCCGGGTGGCGAGGCGGCCGAGTGGCAACCCGACGAGGCGGTCGAACCACTTCGACGTCGGAAGGCCGAGCAGTTCGCGCGCCCAGACCGGCAGCGTCGAGATCGCCCCGGCGGCGAGCATCCAGTAGCCGGGCTTGCCCGGCCACGGGACGGGTGGGGTCCTGAGCAGGAAGTCGACCGTGTCGAGCGCGGCGGGTGAGGCGCGCAGCTCCGGGCGGTACGACTCGATCACGGCGAGCAGATCCGCCTCGGTCCTGGGGAGGTCGACCGCTCCGAGCAGTTCGCCGACGGGGGCCGCTGAGGCGACGTACTGGTCGGCCTCGCCCTGCTCGAGAGCCTCAGGGCCGAAGTGCTGGTAGGCGGCGAGGAAGCTCTGGGTCTCGGCCACGTGCACCCACTCGAGCAGGTGCGGGTCGGAGGCGCGGTAAGGCGTGCCGTCGTCTGTCTTGCCGCGGACCCGCTCGTGGACGGCGCGGATCCGGCCGATCAGCTCCTCCGCGGATGGGACGGGGCCGTAGGTCGTCATGGCGATGAACTCGCCCGTGCGCTGCAATCGTCCCCAGGGGTCGGAGCGGTAGCCGGAGTGGCCCGCGACCCCGGCCATCGCAGCCGGGTGCAGCGCCTGGAGCAGCAGGGCCCGGATGCCGCCCGCGTACATGGCCGCGTCACGGTTGACCTTCCAGATCGCGTCGCTCGGCCTGTGCCAGCGCTCACCGTCGGCGCCCCAGATCTTGGCCTCGCGCTCCTCCGGGTCCGGCCCGGCTACCCGGGACCGGATGGCCGAGCCGATCAGGTTGCGCAGCGACTGAAGGGGGTTCATGGCCCAAGCCTATGTCGGTGCCGGCGAACGCTCCGGACGCTGGCCGTGCTGAAGGTGGGGAGCGCGTCAACCAACGGTGCCGGGTGCCGCGAGCCCGCGTCGGCCAGGATGTCGACGCGGCGGTCAGTCGGCTTCCGCCAGCAGGACGATCCCCTTGACCCCGTCGACCGTCACCTCGTCGCCGTCCTTGATCCGTGCCGTCGCAGAGCCGGTTCCAGCACCGTCGGGAAGCCGTACTCGCGGGCGACGATCGAGCTGTGCGGCAACGGCCGGCCGACGTCGGTGACCAGGGCGGAGGCCATCGCGAAGAACGGGGTGTAGGCGGGCGTCGTGATGGGCGCGACCGGAAGAGGAGAGCGGGCTCAGATGCGGGTCAGGACCTCGGAGCCGTAGCCGTCAGAGAGAAGCAGGTCGACGACACCCGCGCCTGCCTCGGCCGCGGTGGACAGGCGGCCCTCGTCCTTCATGGCGACGAACTCCTCGCGCGCCGGGAAGTCCTGCGAGCCACGGATCTCGGCCTGCATGTCGGTGTCGACGACTCCGGGCGCGATGGCGGCGATCCGCACTCCCGGCAGCTGCTCGGCCGCGACGGTCTGGGCGTGGTGGTCGACTGCGGCCTTCGTCGCGCAGTAGACGCTCCATCCCTCGAGCGGGCGGCGGCCTGCGCCGCTGGAGATGTGCGCGACCCGCACGGGCAGTCCGTCGGGGCGGTCGCGGAGCACCGCGTTCGTGAGCAGGATGGGCGCCGTCACGTTGACGTTGACGGCCGCGATGGTGGCCTCGGCGTCCTGCTCGCCGGCGAGCGTCGCTGGCCCGAGCAGGCCGGCGTTGTTGACGAGGACGATGTCGTCGGCGTCGGCGAGGAAGTCGCGCAAGGTGTCTCCGGAGAGCCAGGAGGTCAGCGCGCTCGGGTCGGCCAGGTCGACCGCCTCACCCGCGCTGCGGGAGACCCCGAGCACCTCGAAGCCGCGGCGCTCCAGTTCCGCGCCGATCTCGGCTCCGAGTCCGCGGCTGATTCCGGTCACGATGGCTTTGCGGGTCATGGGCTTCCCTTCGTCTGGACGTACCCGGCCACGCTAGCGGCTGGTCAAGACCGCGTCGAGAAGGGTTCGCCGGGGATCACCCTCATCGTGACGCCTACCTCAGCGCGTGGCGAGGATCTGTTCGCGCAGGATGTCGGCATGCCCGCAGTGTTGGGCCAGCTCGCGCAGTACGTGCAGGAGGATCCAGCTCAGGGGCAGTGGGCCGCGACGGTTGCCGTGCACCACCTCCTCGAGCCCGAGTGAGGCGACGGCCGCGCGGGAGGCCTCGCACACGGCCCGGTGCTCGGCCCGGACCGAGGCGACGGTGTCGTCCTCGCCGATCAGGAAGCTCTCGTCGACGGTGCGGGGGATGCCGATCTCGTCGCGGCTCCGGCAGGTGACCGCCTCGTCGAACCACACCTTCTCCACGAAGACCGCGTGCTTCAGCAGACCGAGCGGTGTGGTCAGCGACGGGACGAGCCGCCGTCTCGCCTCCTCCTCGGTGAGTCCGTCGAGGGAGTCGTGCAGCATGGCGCGGTGCTGGTCGATCAGTGCGTCGAGGTTGCCGCGCAGCGAGGGGGTGCCGGACGGGTCGGTGTGCTGGGCCATGGCATCACGCTAGCCGCCCTAAGCTGGGGCAATGGCGCGACTGGATTCCTGGCTCTGGGCCGTGCGGATGTACAAGACCCGCTCGATGGCCACCGCGGCGGTGCGAGGCGGCCACGTCCGCGTCGACGACAAGCTCGCCAAGGCATCACAGCACGTGGTCACCGGGCAGAAGGTGCGGTTGCGCAAGGAGCAGGACGAGAAGCTGCTCGAGGTCGTCGACCCGACCCTGGAGAAGCGCGTCGGCGCCCCGCTCGCTCAGGCCGCCTACATCGACCGGACGCCCGAGAAGCCCCCGCCGATCAACGAGATGACGGGCAGGGTCGCGGTGCGCGACCGGGGAACCGGCCGCCCGACCAAGCGTGACCGCCGCGCGATCGAGAAGCTGCGCGGACGCGACTGAGCGATCCGGTTCCCGCTGGCCCGATCAGGACCCGTGTGGCTGGCTTGAGTTGTGGCGCCGGTACGCGGCAGGAGATCTGCCGCTGGAGCGGCCCCATGGTGCCTTGCCCCGGCATGGTATCGGCCTGTCGCAGCGCCGCGTCCCCATCAGTGGCCGGGGATGACGGCTCGGACGAGCAGATCGACGCTGATCCGCTGGTCCTGCCTGCCCAACATGTCGACAGTGCGCGGCCAGCGCGTCAGATCGAGCCGAGAGAGGGCGCGCTCGAACGCAGGGGTTGGAGCGTCGGTCGGCGCGAGCGCGGCGTACCCGTGGATCCACTCCGTGATGAACCCGGTCGACGCGACCGCCAGGTCGGTCTCGACGCCGACCCGCTCGATGAAGAAGTCGAGGAGGGCTTCGTTGAGGTTCATCGCGTTCGGCCCCGCGACCCGCTGCGCCGCAAGCAAAGCGACGTGGTGCGGAGAGTCGGTGAACAGGCGCATCGCCGACTTGAGGAGTCCGCGGAGTGCGTCCTCGGGAACGCCCACCGTCAACTGGGTCAGGTCAAGGCGCGACAGGAAGGAGTCGGCGAGTGCGGTGGAGAGGTCGGCCATGTCATCGAAGTACGTGTAGACGGCGTTCGGGGCGATCCCCGCCTCCCTTGCCACCCGTCGAAGGCTCAGCCCCGCGACTCCGGCCTCGGCGAGCACACGCTCAGCGGCGTCCAGCAGCAGGGCTGCGCTGATGTCGCCCCGCGGGCCGCGTCTACTTTTCGATGTCACGGCACCATGATAACGTCCCTATTTGTGCAGCGTACAAACAATGCGAGAGCGGTCCGTCTCTACGTCCTCACGGTGCTTGCGAGCATCACCGTTGTCAGCCTTGCCTTCCCTGTCTTCGGCATTCAGCTTCCCGAGTGGGTGGTCCTCGCCGGTCGCTGGATCCCGGCGCTCGTCAGCCTCCTCGTGCTGCGCCTCGTCCCGCTCGAAGGGGGCATCGGGGCCTGGTGGCGCCTCCGGGCCGGGGGCGTCGGGCGCTTCTTTGCGGGACTGGGCGTCGGGGTCCTCGGCCTGGCCGCCGTCTACGCGCTGACGGCGACCATCGCCTCTCTGCTCGGCATCGGCCGACTTCAGACGGCCGGCTTCCTCCTCGCCGTCCTTCCTACTCTCGTCGTCACTCTTCTGCTCATCACGCTCAGCACCTTTGGTGAGGAGGTCGGGTGGCGGGGATTTCTGCAGAAACTGTTGGAGACGAAGGGCTTCTGGGGTGGCGCGGCGAGAGTCTCGGCGGTGTGGGTGCTCTTCCACGTCCCCGTGCACGGAGTCATGGCGGCGCAGGGGACACTGTCCTGGGGCGAGGCGGCTCTGGTGACCGTGCCCCTCTTCGCGCTCGGTCTCTTCCTGAGCGCGGCGGTCGCCCGTTTCGGGAGCGTATGGCCCGCTGTGTTCGGTCACGCCCTCCCGCTCGCGAGCGTGAACCTGTTGCAGGACCCCGGGTCGCTGGGCCCGGGTGAACGCGTGACGGTGGCGACCCTGGAGTTCGGGCTGCTCCTTGTGGCCGCCTCGATTGTCGCGCCGAGGCGGAAGGCCTGATCCGCCTTCGACGCTCGGAGGCGCGACCCGTGCACTGGAGGCACGAGTCGCGCGACCTGCGGGAGGATCAGGCTCCCGCGAGCAGGGCCTCCTCGGCCTCCTTGGTCCAGATGCCGTCCTTCAGCTTCGCCGCGACGTGCGGGAGCTTCTCGTCCATGTCGACGAGGCGGGTCAGCGGCAGGTCGTGCAGCATCGGGTAGACCATGATCTTTCCTCCCGAGGTGCGGTTCATCACCGAGTCGATGGCGTCCTGGAACCCGGCCATGCCGGTCACCGCGTCGAGGGAGATGTGGGTGTCGATGATCCCCTCCTCGATCTTGCGCAGCACGGTGCGCATGTCGGAGACGTCGGAACCCGACGTGCCGAGCAGGAAGATCCGACGCTCGATGATGCCCTGCAGGTCGAACTCGCCGAGCGTCCCAGCGGGGATGCCGGCGAAGGCGTTGAAGATCGCATCCTCGGCGGCGAGGTCGACGGCCTGCGACACGAGCGCGGGGACCGGGACCATGCAGGAGATGTGGGTGAAGCCGGGCTGCAGCTGCGTCTCACCGGTGTTGACGTAGGAGACCTCCACGCCGCGCTCGGCCGCCACCGGGTCCACCGTCTCGGCGAGGTGCCGCAGGCGCTCGTCGCTCAGGTCGGTGCCCGTGACGGTGATGCCCTCGACGCCGGAGGTGACGGCGCGCATGGTGTGCATCAGGCCCATCGGTCCGGCGGCGCCGATGATGGCGACCTTGTCCCCGGCGCGCAGGTCGCCGTTCGCCGGGATCCAGGCGTAGCCCTCCGCCGGGTCGGAACCGGTGGTGCCGACGAAGCGGATGAAGTCGTAGTGGACGCGGCCGATGTCGAGCGAGACCTTGCGGCCGATCGTCGCGCCGTCCAGCACGATGCAGAACACCGAACGGGTGCCGAGCAGCGCCGCCAGCTGCTCGATCACGTCGGCGTCTGCGCCGTAGTAGACGATGTCGTCGAACGTGCGACCCTCTAGCGTGTCCAGGTCGGCGGCGCCGATCGTCAGCACCTCCGCCGGAACGTGTTCCGCGGTCAGGGCCTCGAGGCCGGGCGTCTCGCCCTCGGAGACGACCAGGAGGTGCCCGTCGTCCTTGACGTGGTTGCGCTCGGCCCAGGCGTAGGAGCCCTCGACGGTGGCCCACGGCTCGATCAGGCCGACGGCCGCGGCGGACGGGCCGTCCGTGACGTGGATCAGGAACTCCTCACCGGAGGGGGAGACGGCGCAGCGCTCGTCGATGACGACGTACTCCTGCAGGGCGCCCTCGAAGTTGTAGCCGAGCGCGCCGTTGCTCGTGGGGGTGCGCAGGTGCTTCCAGTCGGCCTGGACAAGCACGCGGTCGCCGACCTTGTAGTGGGTGACCTGGTCGCCCACGGCGACGATCCGGCCGACCGGCTCGTGCCCCGGGACGGCGGGAAGCGTGCCCGGCTTGTAGCTGGGGATCTCCGCCAGCGCATCGGGGGCGATGCCCTCGACGACCTCTGCCTTGCGGGGGTGCGAGTCGAAGGCGTGCAGCAGCTTCGTGTCGCTGAAGCAGATGCCGCAGGCCTCGACCTGCAGCAGCAGCTGATGCGGCCCGACCTCGTCGACGGGCTTGGAGTCGTTGACCACGATCTCGTCGACGCCGACGATCTGGATCGCGTGCTGGTGGGCAGGAATCTGGCTCACTGCATGCCTCTTTCTACGTTGATGTGCTACCAATCTAGGCTGCGGTCCCCGCCCCCGACAGACCTGCGGGGGCAACTGGGCATATGCTCACCACAGCGTTGCCTGGAGGAAGGGAACCCATGGTGCTGAACCCCGCACCCAACGATCTCGACCTCGTCGTGCGCGCCGCCTGGCTCTACTACGAGGACGGCCTCACCCAGGCCCAGATCGCGACCCGCCTCTTCGTCTCCCGGCAGACCGTCGGCCGCCTCCTCGAGAGCGCCCGCCAGCACGGCATCGTCCGGATCGAGCTCGACTCGCAGTACCTCGCCGCCATGCAGCTGGCGACCCGGCTGCGCGAGCGTTACGGCCTGCGTGACGCGATCGTCGCGCCCACCGCGCAGGGCCGCCTGTCGCGCGAACGCACCAACGAGCGGGTCGCCGCCGCCCTCGCCGCCTTCGTCCGACGCCACCTACACCCCGGAGCGGTGGTGGGCGTCAGCTGGGGAGACTCCGTCGCCCGCGCCCTCTCGATGCTGTCGGAGGAGTCGCTCGACGGCGTCCAGCTCGTCGCGACCGCCGGTGAGCTGAGCGCCCTTGACGAGGTGCTGACCAGTTCGCCGCACGTGATGCGCAGGCTGCGGACGCTGCCCGCGCCGCTGCTCGTCTCCAGCGAGACGGTCGCAGGCGCGCTGCGTGAGGAAGCCGCTGTGCGAGACGTGCTCGAGCTCGCGCGCGGCGCCGTCGTGACCCTCACCGGTATGGGCGCCGCCCTTCCTGGCGGATCGGCCGTCCAGTTCGGGGTCACCACCGACGACGAGGTCGCCGAGTTCGCCTCCAGAGGAGCCGTGGGCGACATGCTCGGCGAGTGGTACGACATCGACGGGAACGTGGTCGAGACGTCGTGGTCGAGGCGTCGGATCGGGCTGGGCCTCGACGAACTGCGCGGCCTGAGCAACGTCGTCGGCGTGGCCGGAGGGGTCGAGAAGGTCGACGCGATCCGCGGCGCGATCGCCGGTCATCTGATCGATGCTCTCGTCACCGACGAGCCGACGGCGACCGCCCTGCTCGAGCGTCAGTGAGGCGGAGGGGCCCAGGTCGACGCCGTCCCTGGCTCGGGAACCGCGATCCGCCCGCTGATGGTGATCTCGTGGTCGATCGATACGTCCAGGTCGTTGATCCTCAACTCGGACGGGTCGAGGTGCTCGTGCAGGTCGTGACTGCTCCCGACGAGGCGGCGGAGGCCTCGTTGCCGACCCCCAAGGCGAACGCCGACAGCGGCTGGTCGGCACGCCGCGGCCGTGCGTTCGTCCACCACTCGATCGGCAGGTCGGTGACATGCGCCAGGAGGCTCACGTTGAATCCCTGCACCCGCACCGGGTCGGCGATCACCCGTGCCGTGTGCAGGTGCCCGGGCGTGCGCGTGACCGGCTCCGGTTCCGCTTCCGGTTCGGTGTCGGGGAAACCGCCTGAGAAGGAGAACTCGAGCCCGGTGGCATCGATCTGGAGGTTGACCACATCGGAGCCCGACACCTCGGCGTCGACCCGCAGCCTGTGCTTCCCGCGTACCCGGAGCCCGTCCTCCTCGAGCGCGCCGAGGATCTCCTCGCGGCACCACGTGCGCAACTGTCTGCTGTCTCCCGGCCAGGCCTTCACCGTGCCAGTGTGCTGGAAGGCCGGTGCAGGTCGCACCCGCGAGCCGTTCCAGGTGGTCGCCGCCGGCGCGCGCCGCAGGCAGGGGCTCCATTACGATCGACGACACCGCGCGACGCTGCACGAGAGCGGACGGCGCCACGCAGTGACCGGAGGACGACACCATGGAACAGAACCCCCGGAGGGCCAGCCTGCTCAGCCAGCTGGTGTGGCCCTGGGACAACCAGCTCCGTCCCCCACTCGAGGGCCTCACCGATGACGAGTAACTCTGGCGTCGCGAACCTGACGCGTGGACGGTGCGCCACGTCGACGATGCCGAGCCCGGCACGACTCTCGGGTTCGCCCCTGGCGTGATCGACTTCACCTTCCCGCCACCTGAGCCCGCCCCGCTGACCACCATCGCCTGGCGGCTGGGTCACGTGATCGCAGTGGTCTTCGGCGAGCGCAACGCCCGCTACTTCGACGGCCCGGCCATGGACCACCGCAACATGGCCTATCCGCTCACGGCCGACGCCGCGCTCGACGAGGGGCAGGCTCGGTGGCGCGCAGGCGCCGAAGGGCTCACCGACGAGGCCCTCCAACTGGACTGTCGAGAGCCGGGTTTCGAGTCGGACTCGATGGCGGACCTGCTGCTGCACATCCACCGCGAGGTCATCCACCACGGGGCCGAGATCTGGCTGCTGCGCGACCTCTGCCTGCGCCGCGACCGCCTGGGCTGAGCGGCCTCACTTACGGCACTGACGCCGAGAAGACGCCCGTGGGACAGGGCGGCGACCTGGTCGGGAGGCGGTGGCCGGGGCATGGCGACGGGCGCCGCGAGTGCCCGCACACCATTTCGCAAGACGGATCGGTCTCGTCTCGCTTTCATGACCTCCGGCCGAATTCGCGTTCTTCGATGCTTAGATGGCCCCAACGTCACGCCCGGCGTGGCATTTCGGACCAAGCCCCTTCCCTTCCATGGAGGCATCATGAACCTGAGCCGTCGCACTCTGCTCGGAGCATCCGCAGCTGCCGCCGTCGCCGGCGCCCTTTCCGCCTGTTCCGCCAAGCCCGGTGGCGGCGGGGGAGGCGAGGCCGGCGGTGACACCGTCAAGCTCGGCATCAACTACGAACTCTCCGGTGGCGTCGCCACCTACGGCCAGGCCTCCGTGGTCGGCATCAAGATGGCCCTCGACGAGCTGAACGAGGCCGGGGGCATCGACGGCAAGAAGGTCGAGCTCAAGGAATACGACAACAAGTCCGACGCCGCCGAGGCCACCACGCTCGCCAACAAGCTGATGGCCCAGGACGGCGTCATCGCCTGCATGGGCCCCGCCACCTCCGGCAACTTCAAGGCAACCGTCCCGGTCGCCAACAAGAACAAGATCCCGGTCGTCTCCGGCTCCGCCACCGCCGACGACGTGACCGTCTCCGGCGACAAGGTCGAGGAGTACGCGTTCCGCATCTGCTTCAACGACTCGTTCCAGGGCACGATCATGGCGAAGTTCGCGGCGGAGAACCTGTCTGCGAAGACCGCCGTCATCATCAAGGACAACTCCAACGACTACTCCAAGGGCCTCGCCTCGGCCTTCACCGAGGAGTTCCCGGGCGAGATCGTCGCCGAGGAGGCGTTCGTCGCCGGTGACACCGACTTCAACACCATCCTCACCCGCATCAAGGGCGAGACCTTCGACGTCATCTACCTGCCGGGCTACTACTCGGAGGCAGGCCTGATCATCAAGCAGGCCCGCGACCTCGGCATCACCGCCCCGGTCCTCGGCGGCGACGGCTTCGACTCGCCGAAGCTGCTCGAGCTCGGCGGCGCAGCGGCGCTGAACGACGTCTACTTCACCAACCACTACTCGTCCATCGACGAGGACCCCAAGGTGAAAGAGTTCATCGAGGCGTTCAAGAAGAAGAACAATGAGGAGCCCAACGCGTTCCACGCTCTCGGCTACGACCTCGGCAAGTTCGTCGCCGACGCCGTGTCGCGTGCGAGCGAGCTGACCGGCGAGGCCGTCCAGAAGGCCATGGCCGAGACGAAGGGCTTCGTCGGCGTCACCGGCACCTTCGACATGGACGAGAACCACAACCCGGTCAAGTCGATCGTCGTGATCGGGCTCAAGGACGGCGTCCAGGACACCTCCGAGAAGATCGGCTGAGCTAGAAGGCAGGTAGGCGCGGTCGAGTCCGACGGACCCGGCCGCGCCTCACCGATGGAAGGGGTGGGACCGTGACGGAGTTTCTGCAACAGCTGATCAACTCGTTGTCGCTGGGCAGCATCTACGCGCTGATCGCGCTCGGCTACACGATGGTCTACGGCATCATCAAGCTGATCAACTTCGCCCACGGCGAGGTCTACATGGTCGGCGCGTACGTCGGCTACTTCAGCATGTCGGTGCTGAAGCTCGGATTCTTCGAGTCGCTGGTCCTCGCCATGCTGATCTGCACCGTGCTCGGCGTGCTGATCGAGCGGATCGCCTACCGACCGCTGCGCAACTCCACGCGCATCGCCGCGCTGATCACGGCGATCGGTGTCTCCCTCCTGATCCAGTACACGATGATGTTCTTCGTCGGTGCCGACCCGCGCGCCTACCCGGCGATGCCGGACTTCATGAACGGCTCGATCAACCTCGGCGGCGTCGTGATCAAGAACCAGCAGATCCTGATCATCGGCGTCTCGGTGCTGCTGATGATCCTGCTCCAGTTCGTCGTGAAGAAGACGAAGATGGGCAAGGCCATGCGGGCCGTCTCGCAGGACCCCGACGCCGCGCGCCTGATGGGCATCAGCGTCGACCGGACCATCTCGTTCACGTTCGCCATCGGCTCCGCGCTCGCCGGAGCGGCGGGCGTGCTGGTCGGCGTCTACTACAACTCGATCAACCCGCTGATGGGCATCATCCCCGGCCTGAAGGCCTTCGTCGCCGCGGTCTTCGGCGGCATCGGCATCATCCCGGGCGCCCTGATCGGCGGCTACGTCATCGGCGGCTCCGAAACCCTCGTTTCGTCGCTCGGCTTCTCGCTGTTCAAGGACGGCGTCGTCTTCGCCATCCTGATCGCCATCCTGATCATCAAGCCGACCGGTCTCCTCGGCAAGAACCGGAAGGAGAAGGTGTGATGTCGAAGTTCAAGAGCATCGGGCTGCGCGCCCTTCCGTTCATCGTGTCCTACGTCGTCGTGCTCGCCCTGATGAACCTCGGCCTCATCAACGACTACATCTTCTCGATCATCGTCACGATCTGCGTCAACATCATCCTCGCCGCCAGCCTCAACCTGGTCACCGGCTTCACGGGGCAGTTCTCGCTCGGCCACGCGGGCTTCATGGCGGTCGGCGCCTACACGTGCGCCCTGATCTGCATCTACCTCGGCCCCGTCATCGGTGACGTGCCCGCCTTCCTGCTCGGCATGCTGGCAGGCGCGACGGCAGCGGCGCTGATCGGCGCCGTCGTCGGCCTTCCGACGCTGCGGCTGCGTGGCGACTACCTCGCCATCGCGACCCTCGGCATGGCGGAGATCATCCGCGTGATCATGCTGAACCTGCCCATCACCAACGGCGCCGCCGGCCTGTCGGGGATCCCGCAGGTCGTCGACTGGAACTGGGCGTTCCTGTTCACGGCGCTGACCCTGATCGTGCTGTGGAACTACATCCGAAGCTCCCAGGGTCGACGCGCCATCGCCGTGCGCGAGGACGAGATCGCGGCTGAGGCGATCGGCGTCAACACGACGGCCACGAAGGTCCAGGCCTTCACGATCGGCGCGTTCTTCGCGGGCATCGGTGGCGGCCTCTACGCGTCCTACTTCTTCCTGATCAAGCCCGACCAGTTCGGCTTCCTGCGCTCCATCGACATCCTCGTCATCGTGGTGCTCGGCGGACTCGGCTCGCTTTCGGGCACGGTGATCGCGGCCATCCTGCTCGCCATCGTCTCGATGCTGCTCGCGCAGTTCTCCGACATCCGGATGATCATCTACTCGCTCGTGCTGGTGCTCATCATGATCTTCCGCCCAGGCGGCCTGATGGGCTCGAAGGAGATCACCGACACCGTGTTCGGGAAGGTGTTCAGGCGGTCCGACAAGACCGAGGAGGCGGCGGCATGATCCTGCTGAATGTCTCGAAGCTGACCCGCAACTTCGGCGGCCTGACCGCCGTGTTCGAGGCGAGCCTGCACATCGACAAGGGCGAACTGATCGGCCTGATCGGCCCCAACGGCGCCGGGAAGACGACGCTGTTCAACGTCCTCACGGGCGTCTACCCGCCGTCCTCGGGCACCATCGAGCTGACGATCGACGACAAGACGACCTCGCTCGGTGGCAAGGCGCCGCACCGGATCTGTGCGGCCGGCGTCGGCCGCACCTTCCAGAACATCCGCCTCTTCAAGGACCTCACCGTCCTCGAGAACGTGATGATCGCGCTGCAGCAGAACGTGCCGTACAACCTGTTCACCTCGCTGTTGCACATCCCTCCCTACGGAGCGAGCGAGCGGCGGATCCGCGAGGAGAGCCAGGAACTGCTCGACCTGATGGGTCTCGGCCGAAAGTCCGGCGAGCTGGCCAGGAACCTGTCCTACGGCGAGCAGCGGCACCTCGAGATCGCGCGCGCCCTCGCCACGCGCCCGTCGCTGCTCCTGCTCGACGAGCCGGCCGCGGGCATGAACCCGGCCGAGACGGCTGAGCTGACCGGACTGATTGCCCAGCTCCGCAGGGACTTCGGCCTCACCGTCCTGCTCATCGAGCACGACATGAGCCTCGTGATGAAGATCTGCGAGCGCATCTACGTGCTCGACCACGGCATCGTGATCGCCTCGGGCACCCCGAGTGAGGTCCGCAACAACCCGAAGGTCATCGAGGCCTACCTGGGAGAGGAGGCGCCAAGTGCTTGAGGTCAAGGACCTGCAGGTCCACTTCGGCGTGATCAAGGCCATCAAGTCCATCTCCTTCGAGGTGAACGAGGGCGAGATCGTCACGCTCATCGGCGCCAACGGCGCGGGCAAGACGACGACGCTGCGCGCTCTCTCCGGGCTGAAGAAGCCCAGCGGGGGAACGATCACCCTCGAGGGAAAGAACATCACCGGCCTGTCTGCCCAGGACCGGGTCCGTCGCGGCATGTCGCACGTGCCCGAGGGCCGTCGCATCTTCCCCGACATGACGGTGCTGGAGAACCTCGAGCTCGGGGCGTTCCTGCGCAAGGACGCCGTCACGGCCGACTACGACGAGGTCTACGGACGCTTCCCGATCCTGGCCGAGCGCCGCAAGCAGCTCGCGGGAACCCTCTCGGGCGGTGAGCAGCAGATGCTCGCCATGGGTCGGGCCCTCATGGCAAAGCCGAAGGTGCTGCTGCTCGACGAGCCCTCCATGGGGCTGGCGCCCCTGCTCGTGCAGGAGATCTTCGACATCATCGTCAACATCAACAAGGCGGGCACGACGGTGCTGCTTGTCGAGCAGAACGCCAACATCGCCCTGCAGATCGCCAACCGGGCCTACGTGCTCGAGACCGGCTCGGTCGTGCTGTCCGGGCCGGCGGCGGAGCTGTCGCAGGCGGAAGAGGTCAAGCGCGCCTACCTGGGCGGCTGAGGGGTATGTGTCCCCCGGGCAGGCGCGCGGGGGACCGGAACGCTAGGGTCGTCGCTAGGTGACACCGAGCGCCGAACAAGGGTGTGAGGCGCGGAAACTGGAGGGCAACAGAGATGTTCGTGAAGCAGCGGATGACGGCCAACCCGTACACCGTCGCCCCCGACCGCTCGATCCCCGATGCGCAGTCGGTGATGGACGAGCACGGAGTCCGGCATCTCCCTGTCGTCGAGGGGAGCCGGGTCGTCGGAGTGATCTCCCGCAACGACATCGCCGCCGCGTCGCCGTCGAAGGCCACGACGCTGAGCGCGCAGGAGGCCACCTACCTGATCTCGAAGCTGAAGGTCGCGAAGGTGATGAGCTGTCCCCCCGTCGTGATCGCCCCCGACGCGCTCCTCGAGGAGGCGGCGACGATCATGCGCGACGCGAAGATCGAGATGCTGCCCGTCGTTTCGGGCGATGAGCTGGTCGGCGTGATCACCGAGTCGGACCTGCTCGACGCGTTCATCGACATCCTCGGTTTCCGCGACCACGGCACCCGCCTCACCATCGAGGCGAAGGACGAGCCGGGCGGCCTGAGCAGGCTGACCGGCATCACCGCAGCGCACCAGGCCAACATCCAGCACCTCGCCGTGCACCGCGGCAACCTCGACACCAGCGTGGTGGTGGTCGGCCTGAACAGCCGAAACACCGAGGCCATCGAGGCCGACCTGGCCGCTGCGGGCATGCGGATCATCGCCCGCAGGATCAACGCGGACTGAATCTTTTCGCCCCGATCCGTTGCGTGGGGCCGCCCGTGGCAGCAGGCTTGACCCATGAGCGAAGACAAGGACGCACTCGACTTCGACCTCGAGGACGGAAACCCTGACGGTCTCGAGTCGTTGACCGCAGAGCAGATCGCCGATAAGAGCCACCCCTACGGCGAGGTGACGGCCGAGGACCTCGGCAGCGACGAGTTGATCGACGACGGCGCCGACCCGGCCTTCTGGGTCCCCGAGGACCCCGAAACCCCGGTCGACGTGGCCCTGCGTGCCCGCAACGACACCGGTGGGGGCGGGACGATCGACGAGTACCTCGCCCAGGAGGAGCCCGACCCGAACGCGACCTCCGACTACGAGTACTCCGAGGACGACGACACGGCTGACGAGGAACTGCTCGTCGGCGACGTCGCCGAGCCCGACGACGAGGGGTACTGACCGGCGGGCGATGGTCGCTTTACGCTTCGAACTGCACGGTGACTGAAGTCGAGGACGCCATGGGACGACGCACCCCACTACGCGCCTTGCCCCCTGGTAAGGGCGATGTCGGGACCGGCGCGGTCATGCCCGTCCTTTTCCTGGTCGCGGTCGTGGTCTTTTCGGCTCTCGGGTGGATCGACGACCTGGCTGTTCCGCTGGCCCTGCCACTGATGATCTGCCTGGATGTGTCTCGTCGTCGTTCAGGACTGCTCCGGGGTGCCCTGCCGGTGCTCGTGCTTGGCTTCAGCTGGCTCACGCTGTGGAGTCTCGTCTCGCCGACCGATGTGCAGGCAACCGCGGTTGCCGGCACGGTCCTTGCCTACGCAGCCGGTGGCGCGGGCCTGATCTTTCTGGTGCGTGCCATCGGCGGGGAACGCCCGGCCGAAACCTGACGACGCAGTCCGATCCAAGGGGACTGCCAGACCAGTCATCACCCTCGTCGCTCGATGAGCATCGGCATGCCGCCGACGGGGCTCAACGTGCCCTCCATCGCCCAGGCCGGCCGGTGGCCGGGAGCCAGCCGTGGGGAGCAGCGCCGACCGAGGGTCGCCACCAACAGGTGCGACTCGAGCAGCGAGAAGTGGTTGCCGATGCAGACCCGCTCGCCGGTGGCGAACGGATGGTAGGCCTGCGGATGGCGCGCCGCCTCGGCCCCGCGGGCGAAGCGGTCGGGATCGAAGCGCTCGGGATGGTCCCAGAAATCGGGGTGACGGTGCGTCCAGTACGGCGCGAGCATCACAGGGGTGCCCGGCTCGAGGTGGGTGCCGAGCAGGTCGACCGGCTCGACGGCGTCGCGCACGTAGAACGGTGCGGCGGGCCACAGGCGGAGCACCTCCTTGACCACCTGCAGCGTGTAGGGCAGCCGCTTCAGGTCATCGACCGTCGGCTCCCGGTCGCCCAACACCGAATCCAGCTCCTCGTGCAGCCGCGCCGCGACCTCCTGGTTCGCCGCCAGCGCGGCCCAGGTGGCCGTCATCGTGCGGGCCGTCGTCTCGTGGCCGGCGAAGAACATCGTGATCGACTCGTCGCGCAGCAGCGACGCGCCCATCGCGGACCGTCGTCGTCGCGGGCGCCCATCGAGCCGATGCCGAGCCGAAGCCGGAACAGGTCACCGTGCTCGCGCCACATCCGCCCCGTCTGCCCGAGGAACCCGTGCCGCGCGATTCCCGCGAGGGAGTGGACGGGGGAGGGCCCGGGCAGGCTCGACGTCGGCACGCTCATGGCCCGAGCCTATGCGCGGTGGAGCGGCGACAACGGCTGGTGCGCGGTGCCACCCGGCGGGTGGCAGGTGCAGTTGCGCAGGCAAGACGGACTCGTCGCTGCTTGCCGCGATGGGTAGGGTCCAGTCCCATGAGCTCAGACGACCGCCAGGTGATCCTCGTCGACGACGACAACCGCGTCCTCGGAACGGCGGCGCGGTCGACGGTCCACACCACGCAGACGCCGCTGCACCGCGCCTTCTCCTGCCACGTCCGGCGCTCCGACGGTCGGTGGCTCCTCTCGCGGCGTGCCGTCACCAAGCGCACCTGGCCGGGCGTGTGGACAAACGCGTTCTGCGGACACCCGCAGCCGGACGAGGACCCGGTCGAGGCGATCGTTCGGCACGGCCGCGACGAGCTCGGCTTCGACGTCGACCCGTCGGCTCTCGCGGTCGCGCTGCCCGACTTCCGCTACCGGGCCGTCGACGATTCCGGCATCGTCGAGAACGAGATCTGCCCGGTGTGGATCCTGGAGGCCGATCCCGAGGCGCGCCCGAACCTGGAGGAGGTCGCGGCCCTGCAGTGGGTCACCGCCCTGGAGATGGACGCGATCATCGACAACGCGCCGTTCCTGATCAGCCCCTGGGCGGTGCTGCAGTGGAAAGGACTGTGCGAGGCCGGGCTGATCGACCGGGGGTAGCCTGACACCCATGCCCGACCCCACCTCCGCTCGGTGAGCCTCGCAGACCGGCTCCGCGGCGTCTTCGCCGACGTCCGACCGCTCCGCCAACCCGACTTCCGGAGGCTGTGGGTCGCCAACATCGTCACGGTGATCGGGGCCCAGCTCACCGTCGTCGCCGTCCCCGCCCAGATCTACGCCATCACCGACTCGTCGGGGATGGTCGGCCTCACCGGCGTCTTCGGCCTTGTCCCGCTGATCGTCTTCGGCCTGTGGGGCGGCGCGCTCGCCGACCATGTCGACCGCAGGCGGCTGCTCGAGATCACGACCTTCGGCCTGGTCGCCACCTCTGCGCTGTTCTGGGTGCAGGCCTTCCTCGGGCTGAACAACGTGTGGCTGCTGCTCGGTCTCTTCTCCCTGCAGCAGGCGTTCTTCGCCGTCAACCAGCCGACCCGCACCGCCATCCTGCCCAAACTGATCCCGCTGGTTCAGCTACCCGCCGCGAACGCGCTGAACATGACAGTGATGTCGGCAGGGGCGATCGCCGGCCCGCTCGTCGGCGGCGCGCTGATCCCTGTGCTCGGCTACTCGTGGCTCTACCTGATCGACACCGTCACGCTGCTCGCGACGCTCTACGCCGTCTACAAGCTGCCGCCGCTGCCCGTCGAGAGCCCGAAGGGGTCGCCGGGGCTGCGCTCCGTCATCGAAGGCCTGCGCTACCTGGCCTGGCACAAGATCCTGCTGCTCAGCTTCCTGGTCGACCTGATCGCCATGGTCTTCGGCATGCCGCGCGCCCTCTACCCGGAGATCGCGCACGTCGCGTTCGGCGGACCCGAGGAGGGAGGCGTCGAGTTCGCCCTCCTCTATGCCGCGATGCCGCTCGGCGCGGTGCTGGGCGGCGTGTTCAGCGGCTGGGTGTCGCGGGTGCGCCGACACGGGATGGCGGTGCTCGTCTCGATCGGCGTCTGGGGGACGGCGATGGCCCTGCTCGGCCTGTGGGTCGGGCTGGCACCCCTTGCCACGCGGATGATGCTCGGGGCCTCCCTCGCCATGCTGGTCGTGGGCGGCGCAGCGGACATGGTCTCGGCGGCCTTCCGTCAGTCGATGCTGCTGAGCGCGGCCGATGACGACGTCCGGGGCCGGCTCCAGGGCGTGTTCATCGTCGTCGTCGCGGGCGGACCGAGGGTCGCCGACGTGCTGCACGGCGCGGCGTCGGAGGTCGTTGGGCCAGCCTGGGCCACCGGCGGGGGCGGGCTGCTCGTGCTGGTCGGGATCGCCGTGGTCGCCGTCGCGTTCCCCGCGTTCAGGCGCTACCGACCCTGACCCGTCGCACCCTCCAGCCGCAGCGCGGCGGTCGCTGCGACGCGGATCAGGCGGTCTCGCACCTCGTGGTTGTCCTGCCAGCCGCGCTCGTCCCAGACCTCGCCGGTCAGGTCGTCGCCTCCGTAGAGCACCTGGGCGAGCGGGACGCCGCGGAACCGGGCGACGGCGGCCACCGCGGAGGCCTCCATGTCGACGGTGAGGCAGCCTTCCTCGACGCGGGCGGCGATCCTGCCGGGAGTCTCGCGGTAGATCCCATCAGTGGTCCAGGCGCGCCCCTCGGCGAACGGAAGGCTCAGGTCGGTGAGCGTGGCGCGCAGCACGTCGACGGCGACCGGGTCGGAGTCGAGCGTCCGCGCCGGGGGCAGATAGTGGTGGGACGCGCCCTCGTCGCGCAGGGCGGAGGTGACCAGGACGAGGTGTCCGAGCGTCAGGTCGGGGCGCAGCGCTCCGGCGCCCCCGCAGGCGATGAACGAGCGACAACCGAGCGCGATCAGCTCCTCCAGCATGCTCGCGGCCGGCGCCGCACCGACGGGCATCGGCGCGAGCGTCACCTGGCGGCCCTCGTGGTTGATCTCGTAGACCGGGCGCGGGCCGTCCTCCCAACGCAGTTGCATGATCCGCCTGCCGTGGGTCTCCTCCACGGCGCGGTCGGCGGCGTCGCGGAACCAGGTGAGCACGCAGGCCCTAGGCACGTCGTCGCGCGGCGTGATGAGTGCCGAAGGGGAAATGAAGGCCTCGCGGTCGTGGTCGAACTCGAGCAGCGGGCTGACGGGGCGTTCGGTCATGGCCCTGAAGCTAGCAGCAGGTCTCCGCGTCGCGCCGACAGGATTGTCGAACGGGGTCGCGACGGTCGGTCGCTCGCGTAGCCTGCGGCCCATGGACTCCGCCTCCGCAGAAGGCTCGGCCCGCATCGCGGGGGGCGATGACGGCGGTGCTCGGCGTCGCGCTCCTCGCCGCCCCGCGGACGGTCGCGGAGGCGACCGGCGTCTCCGACGAACGGACCCTCCGGGTCGTCGCGGTCACCGATCTGGCGCTCGCCCCGGGCTGCTCCGAGCAGGCAGGAAGCGCGGCTGGCTGTTGGCGAGGGCGGCTGCGAACCTGGTCGCGGCTGGGTTGCTGCTGCGGGAGAAGGCGCCCGTACCGCGGGTGGTGGCGGTCGCGCTCGGCGGACTCACCGTCGCCGACCTGGCCGCCGTCACCGCTCTCGGACGGCCCGTCGGCGACTAAGCCCCGCCGAGTTCGCCGCGCGCCTCCTGCATGGCTGACGATGGATAGACGGAGAACACCCGGTCGCCGTCGAGCCATCCGGTCAGGGCGGCGGCCCGCTCGTCCAGGCGCGCCCGGGTCGGCCCGTCCAGCCGCTCGAGCTCGGAGATGCGGACCTCGCCCGACGCGTCCTGCACCCACACGCCGACCACCCTGCCGTCGGCGAGAGCCGTCGTTCCGGCATTGCCGACGGAGTCGAACAGGCGCCCGCGATGGGTGCCGAGCAGGAAGTCGCGGTCGCGCCACCCCATGATGGCCGGGTCGAGCAGCGGGAGCAGCGTCACCCATGACTCGGGCGGCGGCACCGGGTCGATGTCGTCTGGCAGCAGCCCGCCGATCGAGCCGGAGTCCAGCGAGACCGGCACCGCCTCCACGTCGGCGAGCGCCGTGCGGACGGCCGCCTTCGTCGCGCCGATCCACCAGGCCGCGTCGTCGACGGTGCCAGGGCCGTGCGTGGCGAGCCAGCGGCCTCGACGGTCGAGACGGCCTCGAAGAGCCCCTGGCGCAGGCCGAGCCGGGCGCGCCGCTCGTCGTCGCTGACGTGTCTGACCGGATCCATGCTCGGAGGCTACCCGTCGATCTCGTCCCTGCGTCGCGAGACGAGTTCGGCAAGCGCCGCGTTGCTCAGGAAGGACCCGGGGGCGCACCGGATCGACCCCTTGGCGTGGTCGACGCCCTCGAGGAGATCCTCGCTGATCTCGACCACTCTCGCGCTGAACGGATAGATGCCGAAGTGATGTTTCGTGCGCATCACCGACAGGAGGGACTTGCCCTTGTAGGTGAGCGCAGGCATGCCGTAGCCGAGTCCCTGCTCCGCCTCCGGGACGACGCGGCGTGCGACGTCGTAGGCGTGGCCGACCACCTCGGCATCGGCGGGGTCGAGGGTGGTGAGGTACTCGTCGATGGTTCCCATGGGAGATTGTCCCAGCGTCGGCCAGTCGGGGGAGGTGGGTGGCACATCGAGGCCGTCCGCCCGCCACGGACCGTCGGGCGGGTCTAGTCTTGGGGCAGGAGGCACAACGATGAGCAAGTCCAAGAAGTTCGAGAATCTTCCCAAGCCGGTGCGGGTGCTGCTCAGCATCGGCGGCCTTGTCGACGGCGCCATGCGGGCCTACGCCCTGGTCGACATCGCCAAGCGTGACGACAACGACGTCAACGGCCCAAAGCCGGCCTGGGTCGTCGCCCTCTCCGTGGTCAGCAGCTTCGGCCTCGTGCCGCTCGCGTACCTGATCTGGGGTCGCAAGGACTGAGCCTCGGCTCCTGGGCCGGGCTGATATTTGAGCACTTTTCCGGCTCTTCTGCTCAATGTGGGGCCGCGGGCTGACGGGACCCTCCCGCCCCTGCAGCAGCAGGCGCTGGTCGAGTTGGGCAAGTGGATGCAATCCGGACCCAAGGAACTACTGAAGCGGGCCCGGCCCGCGTCCCTTGACGGCAGCGCCGTACCTGACAATGCGTGGGTGCGTGCGATCGAGAAGGATGGCCAACGGCATGTCTTCGTGGATGTTGCCGGGCATGAGCGTGAAGCCGTTGGAGCGGTCCTCGACGTAGCCATCGATGGAGCGACGCACACGGTCGATCTTCCGGCTGGACGGCCCGGGCCCGTCATGCTCTCAAACTGATGTAGGGCGGCCCTGCGCGATCCGCCTCCTGATGGCCCACAGGCCCCCGGAGAAAATTCCTGCCACCTTGTCAACCGGGCCAGTCGCTGGCGGCGTGGTAGTGGGCATGAACATGACATTCAAGACCTTTGCCCTCACCGCTACCGCCGCGACTCTGGCCGTCGGCCTCACCGCCTGCAACCAGAGCACCGCGCCCGCCACCCCGACGCCGACCACCCCGACGTCGGCCCAGTCCGTCGAATCCACCCCCTCCTCCCAGGCGCCGAGCCCTTCCGCCACGGAGACCGAGCCCACCGATGAGAGCCCGAGCCCAACTCCGAGTGCCACCGAGAGCTCCCCGTCGGCCACCGGCGCGGTGGGGACCATGCGCTTCGATCCCGCCCCGGACGGCAGGCCTGGCGCCGCCGCGTGCTACGACGCCGAGGGGAAGGGCATCCGTGTGCCCGAGAATCAGCCGGAGATCACCAAGGGCGCCGTGGAAGCCTGGCTGTGCGGTGAGGCCCCTGACGGCCACGGCACCGTGGGCCCCCTCGAACCCCTCATCACGAACGTCGACGCCCTCGTCGGCGATTACCTCGCCCTGCCTCCCCTCACCGACGGCAACGCGCAGGAGGCGGCCTCGTTCTTCCACGTGGTGCTCGTGTACCCCGACGGCACCCGTCGCGTGATCGAGGGCGACGACCAGGACTCCACCCCCGTCATCGGCAGCGGGAAGCCGAAGCAGGGCAGTTCCGAATTCGCCAGCAAGGTGCGCGGCCACTGGCTCGACCAGCGCTTCGTCACCAAGGTTCCCGTCCCCGGTGAAGTGATCAACCTCGTGGCCAGCTGTCCTGGCCCGGAACACAATGTGCTCGCCAGCCCCATCGACGACGTCAACGCCGGGTGGATGTGCCACGGCAAGACACACGACACCGTGAAGAAGACGATCATCGACGGCGCACTGGCCAAGCGGATCGCCGAGTCTCTCGACATCAACTCCACCCCGATGGAGGGGGGCGAATCGGTCAACCAGAACTCCATCCACCTCGTCACCCCCTGGGGTGAGTCGATCCTGCTGCAAAGTCTCGCGGACGAAGACGGCTTCCAGTACCGCGGCGAAAGCTCGATGATGAAGTACCTCGTCCCGGCGGACTTGGCTCGCGACATCGACGCCCTAGAGCCGAACGCCTGACATGAGCACCACGGCCATCGGCGGGTGGCGAACAGCACGGTTCCTGCGCGGGGTAGTCCGGCATGCTGGGCGCCAGTCCATCGTCCCGGGCTGTCGCGAAGGAGGTTCCGTGTCCGAGTTTGAGGCTGAGGCCACCAGCTTCGAGCTTTTCGTCACCCGCCGCGGTCGTGACCTGTGGCGGGCCGCATGGCTCCTCACCGGCGACTCCCAACATGCGGAGGACCTCGTCCAGACTGCGCTGTCGAAGACCTACACGCGCTACGACGAGATCGGCAACGACCACCAGTTCGAGGCCTATGTCCGCACCACCATCTACCGCACCTTCGTCTCCTGGTGGCGCAAGCTCAGCTGGCGCAACGAGAAGCCAACGGAGACTCACGCCGACGCTCCGACTCCCGATTCCCAGTCCACCCTCCGGATCGACCTGGTGCGGGCCCTCGACGAGTTGCCGCGCATGCAGCGCGCCGTCCTGGTGCTGCAGTACTTCGAGGACCTGTCCGTCGAGGAGATCGCCCGGGAGCTGGGCGTCACCACCGGCACCGTCAAGACACATTCCAGCCGAGGACGTGCATCTCTTCGCACCTCGGCCCACCTCATTGAATCAGGTGTATCGCTGTGAACGATCCGCTGGGCAACGCCTTCAAATCCGTCATTCCCGAGCCGCCCACCAGCGAGGGTTGGGCGCAGGGCGCACGCCGCCGTCGTCGCAACCGTCAGGTCGCGGTGAGCATGGCCACCGCGGCCGCCGTGACAGCAGTCGCGCTGCCGGTGGCCCTCAACCTCCCTCAGTTCAACTCCCCGCAGGTTGCATCGCCGGAGCCCACCGCAGTGACGGCCTCACCGACACCCACCGCCGTGACGCCGTCGCCGTCGCCCAGCCCGACGTCGACCCCGACCTCGTCTCCGCCCCCCTCCGAGGCGCCCTCGTCTCCGCCGGCCCAGACGGCGTCGCAGCCCGACCTAGGGCCCGCAATAGCCCAACTCGGGGCTGCGGCGTGCTTCGACGAGGGCGCCCGCCAGGTTGACAGCAGCGAGGGCGGCAAGCCGCTCACCCGAGGCGCCGTGCGGGCCTGGCTCTGCGGCGACGCGCCGGAGGGGATGGGAACCGTTGGTCCTGTCGACGCGTTGACCACTGACGTCGACCGGATTCTTGATTTCTTCAACGACCAGCCAGCCCTCGACAGCGCCAACAAGGATTGCGGGTACGAGTACTCCACGGTGGTCAGGGTGGTGCTCGAATATGACGACGGCTCCACCACCGTGGTGAAGGGTGCCGAAGAGGGGTGCAGCGAACTGACCGACGGCCACACCCAGAAGCAGAGCGGCGACTTCGTGGCCGCCATGGTGGACCTGTGGAAAGCCCAGCGCGCTGACCTCGCCGAGATGGGTCCCGAGCTCGAGTTCCTGCCCCACATGTGCCTTCCTGCGCAGTACTCCCTGATTCAGGGCAAAGTGGGCGACGCTGTCGGTGGCGTTGCCTGCGTCGGCGAGACCCCCGCAGACGCCAAATGGGTGGACCTGTCTGAGGATCTCGCTCGCCGGATCGGTGAGGAGGCCGCCAAGGCGACGCAGGAGGAGGCGGTCCAGATGGGCACCATGCGCTGGGTCGTGCTGTCCACGGCGTGGGGTGACCAGATCGCCCTCGAGCGACAAGACGACGGCAGCTACCAGTTCCGAGATGGTGACCGGGTGATGACGTGGACCCCAAGCGCCAGCGTCGCCGCTGAACTGGACCCCGTCTTCGCGCGGCTCGACGGCTGACGGCGCGAGGCAGGGCGTAACGATCGATCAGTCTGGCAGTTGGCTCGTGCCGTAGACGGACTTCCAGTCCTTGATGAAATCGTCGACCGCGCGGTCGATGTCGGGGGCCGACAGCGCGGCACGCAGCAGTTCTGGCGACAAGGTCACGGCGTCGGCTCCCGACTCAAGAGCGTGAGAGACCTGCGCGACGTTCTTGAAGCTCGCGGCCATGATCTTGCTGGGGGCGTCGAAGCGCTTGATCAAGCCCGCGAGCACCTCAAGCGTGCCGCGGGTGTCGATGTCGAGGCTCTGCATCCGGTTGTAGTACGGAGCCAGGTAGTCGACGCCGGTGGCGATTGCGAGGAAGCCCTGGGGTCTTGGAGTAGATGGCGGTGGCCGTCACCTTCGCGCCCTGCTGCTTGAGCTGGCGCATCGCGGCGATGCCGGCCTCGGTCGTCGGGATCTTGGGGTAGACGTTGCCGTCGATCTTGTCGAGGAGGCGGTGCGCGTCGTCGATCACCCCCCGGGTGTCCTTGGCGAGCACCTGCACGTGGAGCGTGCGGTCGGCGCCGATGATTTCCCGGATCCGACGCAGGTGTGCGTAGAAGTCGATCTTGCCCTCGGCCCTGAGGATGGTCGGGTTGGTCGTGACGCCCGTCACCCTGTTCGGCTCGCACCGCAGCCACGGCGAGATCCCCGCCAAGTGTTTCTCCCCCGCGTGCACATGGACTTCATCGAGCCTTGCCTCGTCGGGGATGGGGTGGTGGCCGGGTATGCCTCCGGACTGCTGCTCGCGCCCGCTCTCGACCTCGATTTCCAGACCAGGTTCGTCCTCATGATGGGCTTTATCGCCGCGACCTTCTCCGTGCTCCACGGGATCATGACCTGTAGGCGACCGGGACGGCCCCGAGCCAACGCAGGTACTCGTGGTTGGGCTCGCTCGCCGTGGCGATGACGGTGATGCAGCGGGCAACCGCGAGCTGCACCAGCATGCCGCCGGAGGCGCCGTGCACGACGATCGTGTCTCCCGCGTTCAGGGGAACGTCCTTGAGCGCCGTCATGGCCGTCTGGCACGCCTCCGACGCTGGTGGCGCTGAACCAGGAGACGTCGCCCGGCTTCCACCGCGGGTCGGTCGACTCGAGCACGGTTCCGGAGAACTCCGAGCCGAGCGCGAGCGGCGCGTTGGCGGGGAAGGTGCCCGCGCGGCGGCGTGCGTTGACCGGGTTGAGGCCGCCGGCGCGGGCGACCCGCACCTGCCCGCGACCGAGTGCCGGACTCGGGTGGTCCTCGATGGTGGTGACCTCGGGGGTCCGAACCTGCGGGCGATGGCCACCCGTCCTGTGCGCGTCATGAGATTCACTCTCGTCAATTACCTGGAACTACAGATAAATACCGATATTCCCGGCTCAGGAACGTTCTTGGCGTGACCTCAGATGAGGAACGGGTCGTCGAGCGGCTCGAGCACCGGGAGCCGGAGCGTGAAGCGGGCGCCGGCCCCTGGCTCGTTGTCGGCCTTGACGGACCCGCCGTGCACCTCTGCTGTGTGCGCGACGATGGCGAGCCCGAGGCCCGTTCCGGGCGTGTTGCGTGCCTTGTCGGAGCGGTAGAAGCGGTCGAAGACGTTGGGCAGGTCGGCCTCGTCGATGCCCGGCCCCTCGTCGATGATGACCAGCGACCCCTCGCTCAGATGGATCCGGATGGTGCCGTCCTGCGGCGAGAACTTGACCGCGTTGTCGAGCAGGTTCGTGATGGCGCGCTCGAGGGTGGAGGGGTCGCCCATGATGGGGGTCGGCTCGAGCTTCGCATCGAACTCGATGCCCGGACCGCGACGCTTGGCCCGCTCGATCGCGGCGACGGTGACGTCGGCCAGGTCGACGAGCTCGTGCGGCCGCTGCAGGTGGTCGTCGCGGGTCAGCGCGACCAGGTCGCCCACTAGGGCCGAGAACTCGCCAAGCTGGGCCGCGACGTCACCGAGCACCTCGGTGCGTGCGCCCGGCGGCAGCATGCCTGTGCTGTCGTCGGCGAGGAGCAGCTCGACGTTGGTGCGCATGGAGGTGAGCGGGGTGCGCAACTCATGCCCGGCGTCGGCGATCAGCTGGCGCTGCTGCTCCCTTGACTGCGCGAGCGAGCGCAGCATCGTGTTGAACAACTGGGTCAGCTCGCCGAGATCGTCGCGACCGTAGATCCGGATGGGGTTGAGCTCATCTGTCTGGGTGACCGACTTCACGGCCTGGGACAGGCGGCGCACCGGTGCGAGCACCGCGCGTGCGGTCCACAGGGCGGCGAGGGTCGCGGTCAGGACGCCCAGGCCGCCCGCGATCAGCAGGACCACCCACAGCGACCCGAGCGTCGACTCGAGGCCGGACATCGGTCGTGCGAACATCACTGCGACGGGGGTGCCATCGTTGAGCCGCATCGGGACGGCGACCGCGCGGTAGGTCACGCCGTTGCCCTCGATGGTGCGCGCCGAGGAGCCCACCTGCAGTCTTGCGACCTTGATCTCCTCGTTGCCGGGAGGCAGGTCGCGGTCCTGACCGGGCAGTTGTTCGACGGTGCCGTCCGCCCCGACGACGGCGAGCAGGCCGTTGGAGGCGGCGAGCAGGCCGGCGGAGAGCCCGCCCATGTCCGCGTAGTCGGCCGCGACTGAGGAGGTCGCCGTCTGGGCCACCTCGACCAGCTCGCGGTCGAGCTGATCAAGCAGGGACCAGCGGGTGACGGTGAACGTGGTCGCACCGACGAGCATGACGGAGATGGCCACGCTCGCGCCGGTCAGCAGCGCGAGTCGCCACTGCAGTGACTGGCCGCTGACAAGCCGGCCGATGGCTCGGAGTATCCGGATCCACCAGCTGTAGATCACGGGGGTGTTTCACGCAGGACGTAGCCGATGCCGCGCACGGTGTGGATCAGACGGGGACGGCCACCTGTCTCGGTCTTGCGCCGGAGGTAGCCGATGTAGACCTCGAGCGAGTTCGCCGTGGTCGGGAACTCGAAGCCCCACACCTCGTTGAGCAGCGTGTTGCGCTCCATCACGCGTCGGGGGTTCTCCATGAACACCTGGAGCAGCGCGAACTCGGTGCGGGTCAGCGAGATGTGCTGGCCGTCGCGGGTGACCTCGCGGTGCTGGGTGTCCAGCGTCACGTCCTGGAAGGTCAGCACCTTCGACTCGGCCTCGGGGTTCGCCTTCGAGCGTCGGGTGAGCGCCCGGAGGCGGGCGAGCAGCTCGTCGAGCGCGAACGGCTTGACCATGTAGTCGTCGGCCCCGGCGTCGAGCCCGTCGACCCGGTCACCGACGGCGTCGCGAGCGGTCAGGATGAGGATCGGGACGTCGTTGCCGCCCTCGCGGAGCATGCGGGTGGTCTCAAGGCCGTCCATGCGCGGCATCATCACGTCCATGATGATCGCGTCCGGTGTGTAGCCGACGAGCTTCGCCAGCGCCTCCACACCGTTGGTGGCGGTCTGGACATCGTCGCCGGAATACGTCAGGGAACGGGCGAGCGAGTCGCGCACGGCCTGATCGTCGTCCACCACCAAGATCTGCATGGTCCTAACCTGCCACCTTCCTCTGCTTGATCGGATCCTACCTGGGTCTCAACCGAGTTGCCGAGCGCAGCGGCCCCCTGTGCACGAAAGTGGGCGGTGGGGTCGCAAGGGTGCGCGACCAGAGGTGTCGGACGGCTCCTCGCGACGGGTCGCTCGCGCCCTCACCGGTGGTGCGGACCCGTCTGGCTAGGCTGGCGCAATGGCAAAGCTCGTTTTCGTGTGCTGGGGCAACATCTGCCGCTCTCCCATGGCCGAACGCGTGGCTCGTCGCGAGTCAGAGGAGCGTGGACTCGATGTCGACGTCGAGAGCTTCGGCATCTCATCCGAGGAGTCCGGCAACCCGATCGACCGGCGCGCGGTGCGCACGCTGACGGCCCATGGCTACGACGCCTCCGGGCACCGCGCGCGTCGGGTGAGCGCTGCCGACCTCTCCTCGGCCGATCTCGTGGTCGCCGTCGAGCCGTTCCAGGTGGACCGGCTGAAGGCCATGGCACCCGACGCGAACGTCGCGCTGCTCAACGATTTCAATCCGGCCAAGCCGAAGGGTGAGGCGCTCGTCGACCCGTGGTACGGCGACCAGGCGGGCTTCGAGGAGACCCTCGAGGACGTGGAGGCGGCGGTCCCCGGCATCCTCGATGCCGTCACGGAGCGCGGGTCTGCCACTTAGAATTCTTAGATGACAAGCGCGAAGATCCTCGCCATCATCCAGGCCGGCGGCGCGGGCGGCCGCATGGACGTGCTGACCACCGAACGGCCGAAGCCGGTGCTGCGCTTCGGCGGCAGCTATCGCCTGATCGACTTCGTCTTGTCCAATCTCATGCATTCCCGCCTGGACGACGTCTGGCTCAGCGTCTCCTACCAGGGTGCGTCCGTCGTGGAGGCGGTCCGAAACGGGCGGGCGTGGGACCTCGATCGCACCTACGGCGGGCTGCGCTTCATCGGACCGCAGGAGGGCTTCAGCCCGCACGAGTCGGGCATGAGCGGCGGCAACGCGGACGAGCTCTACATGCTGCGCGACCGGATCCGCGCCGAGGATCCGGACATCGTCCTCGTGCTCAGCGCCGACCACGCCTACCGCCTCGATTACCGCGAGCTGATCGACACCCACCTGACGAAGGGGGCGGAGGTGACGCTGCTCAGCACCGACATCTCCGGGCTGGACGGCGCGAAGGCCAGCGACCACGCGGTGCTCGAGGTGAACCGGCTCGGGCGGGTCACCGGCTTCGATTACAAGCCGGAGTCCCCGACCTCGGACCTGATCGCCGCCGAGGCGATCGCCTACGACGCGTCGGTCATGATCGAGGTGCTGGAGCAGCTCCACCGTGAGGTCAACGCCGTCGACCGCGGTGAGGAGGAGACGCCAGGGCTGGGCGACTACGGCGACCTGCTGCTGCCGCGCCTCGTCGAACGCGGCAAGGCCTACGCTCACCAGCTCGACGGCTACTGGCGCGACCTCGGGCAGCCCCACCACTACCTCAACGCACATCTCGAACTGGTCAGGCAACAGACAGACCTGTTCGACCCCGCCTGGCCCGTCATCGGACACCAACCGCAGACCCTGCCCGCCCGGATCGAACAGGAGGCCGAGGTCCACGAGAGCCTGATCAGCCCCGGCTGCGTGGTCGGTGGCCGAGTGACCCGCAGCGTGCTCGCGCCCGGCGTGGTCATCGAACCGGGCGCAGACGTCATGGAGTGCGTCATCGGTGACGGCGTGCGGATCAGAGCCGGTGCGAAGGCGTGGCGCAGCATCATCGACTACGGGGCCGAACTGGGCCCCGATGCGCGGGTCGGTTCGCAGGACGCCGACCTCGAAGACCCCGACGCCGTCGCGGTGATCGGCAGGGAAAGCACCGTCGACTCCGTCCTGCCCGCCGGGGCACGGCTCTTCCCCGGCACGACGGCCTGACTGGAGGCCGCCTGCGGTCCTGCATGGTGCGACCGCCGCGCTCCGGCCAACGCTCCCGCCGAGGTCGGACTCCGGCGCGGGCGGCTACCCACGGACGGGCGCGGAGCGCGGATGGCCAGCCAGTATTGTGAGGTCTTCCTCACCGAAAGGCGCGACGATGACCCTGCTCGGACGCAGCTTCCTCAAGGAACTCGACTTCACGGCCGACGAGTGGCGCTCGCTGCTCGACCTGTCCGCCCAGCTCAAGGCCGAGCGGCGCGACGGTCGCGAGCGCCAGCGTCTCCAGGGCAGGAAGGTCGCGCTGCTGTTCGAGAAGACCTCAACCCGCACCCGCTGCGCCTTCGAGGTCGCCATGGCCGACCAGGGCGGGACGACGACCTACCTCGACCCGTCCGGATCGCAGATCGGGCACAAGGAGTCGGCGGCCGACACGGCCCGGGTGCTCGGCCGCTGGTACGACGGCATCGAGTACCGCGGCGCCGGACAGGACATCGTCGAGACCCTCGCCGCCAATGCGGGCGTCCCGGTCTACAACGGCCTCACCGACGACTGGCACCCGACGCAGATGCTCGCCGACCAGCTCACCATGCTGGAGCACTCGTCGAAGCCGTTGGAGGAGATTGCCTTCGCCTTCGTGGGCGACGCCCGCAACAACGTCGGCAACTCGCTGCTGATCTCCGGCGCGATGATGGGTATGGACGTGCGCATGGTCGGCCCCGCCTCACAGCTGAACGCGCCTGAGGTCGTGGAGGAGGCGCGCCGGATCGCGGAAAAGAGCGGCGCGCGGATCACCATCACCTCCGACGTCGCTGAGGGCGTGCGCGGCGCCGACTTCATCTACACCGACGTGTGGGTCTCCCTCGGCGAGCCGAAGGAGGTGTGGGCCGAGCGGATCGACCTGCTGCGCCCGTACCAGGTCAACGCTGAGCTGATGGCGGCGACCGGCAATCCCGACGTGAAGTTCATGCACTGCCTCCCGGCCTTCCACGACCTCGAGACCTCGGTCGGTCGGGACCTGAAGGAGCAGTTCGGTATCGAGGGCGTCGAGGTCACAGACGAGGTCTTCGAGTCGGAGGCCAGCGTCGTCTTCGACCAGGCCGAGAACCGGATGCACACCATCAAGGCGATCCTGGTCGCCACCCTGGCAGGCTGACCGCAGGCGCCCGAGGGGCGCGGACGCTCAGGGTGCTGAACGCAGAAGAGGGGCCGGACGCGTGGCGTCCGGCCCCTCCTCAACGGTTCATCAGGAGAACATCACGATGTTGTTCAGGATGTACTTGTCGACCTGGCGGTAGCCGCTGGGCGTGGCCTCGATGACCGTCGCCATGATGTAGCTGCGGCAGCCGTTGCGGCCGGTGGTCGGGGTGTCGCACTCGGTGCGCCACTTGCGACCGTTGACCGTGTGGTCGCCAGGCGTCGCGAGCGGGTTGCCCGTCCACAGCGAACGCTTCGACGGCAGGTAGGTCAGGTTGTTGAACACGAAGTCGTTGACCTGGGTGTACTTGCCGTTCACCAGCTTGATCTGGGTGGCCCAGATGTCGGTGCGGCAGCGCTCGGTCTGCGAGTAGGGCTCACACGAGGTGACCCAGATGCGGCCGTTGACGCGGTGCACACCGGGGGTGGTGTAGATCGTGTCGGGACGCTTCGGCGGGGTGGGCTTCGTCGTCGGGGGAGCGGTCGGCGGAGGAGTCGTCGGCGGGACGGCGGCCTTCTTGACCGTGACCTGCTTCGTGACGACGGTGCCGGACGGCTGAACGGTGAAGGTCAGCGTCTGCCCGCCCGCGGCGATCTTTGCGCCCTTCGCGATGGCGACCTTGACGGTGGAGACGCCGTCGGTGACGGTGCCCTTTCCGACCTCGACGCCGTTGATGGTGGCCACGACCGAGGTGTTGGGCAGCTGCGGGGAGACCTTGGCGCCCTCCGGGTCGAGCAGCATGTCGAGGGTGTCGATCTGCAGGCCGCCCTCGAGCGGCTTGCCGAGCGTGAAGTCGACGCCCGCCGCGCCCTCGGTGAGGGTGTCGGCTCCGCCGGTGAGGTTCACGCCACGCTTGGTGTAGTCGGGCGAGATGGCGTCGCCCTCCTTCAGCCAGCCGACCCACGCCTCAAGGTCGACGCGACCGGTGTCGACGCGGTTGGTTCCCTTTCCGACCTCCCAGAAGTTGTCGCCTCCGGTGATCAGGAAGGAGCCCGAGCCGACGGTGTAGGTCTTTGCGGGGTCGATCGGCTTGCCGTTGATCTTCAGCGACGTGATCCGGTCGCCCCACTCGCGGGACTCGTCCATCGTGTAGCTGACGTTCTTCGAGAGGCCGAGAGCGAGGAACGGACGGCTGGGGGCCGGGTCGATCGGCTTGTCGTCCTTGGTGCGCTGCCACTGCTGCTCGAGCATCTTCTTGACCTGCGCGCCCGTGAGGTCGGTGGTCATCAGCGAGTTGGCGAAGGGAAGCACCTCGTTGGCTTCCTTGTAGGTGATCGATCCGCGGTCGATGCTCGCACGGGTGCCGCCAGGGTTCTGCACCCCGATGAACTCGGTGTTGCCGTTGCTGAGCACCTCGTAGAACATCTCGGCCACCATGTTCGACAGGGGCGACTCGACGTCGCGCTTGCCGTTGCCACCGTTTGCAGGGGTGGAGACGGCCTTGTTGGCGAACCCGACGACCTGGCTGCCGACGACGTCGGCCTCGGCGACGGCCTTGGCGACGATGTCCTTGATCAAGGTCAGGCGGGGGCTGGTGCCTGCGTGCTCGGGCTTCGGCGCGGCGACCACGGCCGGGGTGCCAACGAGGCCGCAGTACTCATCTGCCGCGCTGACGCCCAGCGTGAAGGTGTTGAGGTTGTGCGCGTACTCGCCGGCCTGCAGGACGGGGGTGCCGTTCTTGTTCGTCCACGTGTACTTCTGGTGTGTGTGGGCGTTGAGGATCACGTCCACGTCGTCGTCCAGGTCGTTGGCGATCTGTGCGAAGCGGCCGCTCTCGGCGATGTTCTGGTCGATCGTCTGGTTGCCGTCAGGTGCGCCCTCGTGGAAGCTGGCGATGATCACGTCGACGTCCGAATTCGCCTTGAGCGCCGCGACCTCACGGTTCACGGCCGCGACGGGGTCGCCGATCGTGAGGGCCGAGATGCCGTCGGGCGAGACGAGCGTCGCAAGGTCTCCGGTCACGGCGCCGACGATGGCGATGTCGAGGCCGCCCTTCTGCACGATCGTGGACGCCTTCAGGCCGGGAGCGACCGTCGTGGTGCCCGCCGTGTAGACGTTGGCGCCGAGGAAAGCCATCCCGTCCATCTGGGGGATGACGCGGTCCTTGAGATCGGACCAGCCCTTGTCGAACTCGTGGTTGCCGACCGTGACCGAGTCGACCTCGATCGCCTTCAACACGTCGAGGGTCGGAACGTCATCCTGGCTCATCGACACGAAGGTCGAGCCGCCGATGTTGTCGCCGGAGCTGATCAGGAGAACGCCGTCGTCGCCGTTCGCCGTACGCGCCGCCTCCACCGGGGTGAAGAGGGCCGCCGCGCCCTCGACGCGGCCGTGGAAATCGTTGAACGCGAACACGTCGATGGTGCTCGCCGGATCGGTGCACACGAGGGCGTCCGCGTGTGCCATGGGAGTGAAGGTGGCGAAGGAGAGTCCGCTCGCCACCAACGCGGAGGCGGCGAGTCCCGCCGTGGTCCGCCTTGTCCTGCTGGTCATCTTGCTCCGATTCGTGGATCTGATGGGGGGATGCACGACGGGATCGATGAAGGGGGCCACCGGCCGCCGTGGCTCGGAGCCCACACTTTAGATAATCGTCGGGTCGGTCAAGGCGGAATGGGGGAGTTCATTGACGCTTCACCGAAGGGTCATCTGAGGTTCGCCGCGCCGTCCCTCCCGAGCCGGGGGCCGGGGGACGTTGTGGGAATCCCACAATGACGACGGCCAGCATTGTGCGGGTCGACCCCCGGAATGCCGTCGTCGCCTAAGCTACGCTGGCGTAAGTTACGGTTTCGTAGGTTGTCGAAAGGGGCCCGCGTGCGCGGTCAGAGCCACGACATGGTGCAGCTTCTCACCCCCGAGGGTGAGCTCGTCTCCCACGACGAGTTCGAGTTCACGGGAAGTACCGGCGATCTCGTCGGCTACCTACGCGACATGATCCTCGCCAGGCGCTTCGACGCCGAGGCGACGGCCCTCCAGCGTCACGGCGAGCTCGGTCTCTGGACCCCGCTCCTCGGCCAGGAGGCCGCCCAGGTCGGGTCCGGGCATGCGCTGCGCACGCAAGACGTCGTGTTCCCCTCCTACCGGGAGCACGCCGTCGCGATGGTGCTCGGCGTGCCGGTCACCAACCTGCTCGCGCTCTTCCGCGGATCCACCGGCGGCGACTGGGAGCGGCTCGAGACATTCAAGAACTACCAGATCGTGATCGGCTGTCAGGCCCTTCACGCAACGGGCTACGCCATGGGCATCCAGCTCGACGGCGCCGTTGGCAATCCCGACGACGACGAGAACGCGGCCGTGATCGTCTACCACGGAGACGGAGCGGCCAGCCAGGGCGACGTCAACGAGGCCTACGTCTTCGCCGCCTCCTACAACGCCCCCGTCGTCTTCTTCTGCCAGAACAACCAGTGGGCCATCTCGGAACCCATCGCCCTGCAGTCGCGGATCCCGCTGTTCGAACGCGCGAGCGGCTTCGGGTTCCCGGGCATCCAGGTCGACGGCAACGACGTGCTCGCGGTCAAGGCCGTCACCGACTGGGCGCTCGACCGTGCCCGCCGCGGAGAGGGACCTGCCTTCATCGAGGCCTTCACCTACCGGATGGGAGCGCACACCACCTCCGACGATCCGACCAAGTACCGCGCCTCCGACGACGAGGAGGAGTGGCGCGGACGCGACCCGATCCTCAGACTCACCCGATATCTGGAACGGATCGGGGCGATCGACGACGCCTGGCTCGCCTCCGTCGAGGACGACGCGAAGGAGTTCGGCTCGCAGGTGCGTGCCGTCATCCCTGAACTGCAGGACATCACCATGGATCGGCTCTTCGAGACCGTGTACGCGGAGCCGACCGTCGCCCTCGAGGCGCAGCGCCGCGAGTACGCCACCTACGCCGCAGGGGAGGAAGCATGAGCGAGTCGTTGACGATGGCGAAGGCCCTCAACAGGGGGCTGCGCCGTGCACTCCAGGCCGACCCGAAGGTGCTCCTCGCGGGCGAGGACATCGGAAAGCTCGGCGGCGTCTTCCGGATCACCGAGGGACTCCAGGCCGAGTTCGGTGAGAACCGCGTGATCGACTCGCCGCTGGCCGAATCGGGCATCATCGGCACCGCCGTCGGACTGTGCATGCGCGGCTACCGCCCGGTGCTCGAGATCCAGTTCGACGGCTTCGTGTTCCCGGGGTTCGCGCAGATCGTGACGCAGGTGGCCAAGATGAACATGCGCACAGGCGGGCAGACGCCCATGCCGATGGTGATCCGGATCCCGTTCGGGGGCGGGATCGGCGCCGTCGAACACCACTCCGAGTCGCCCGAGGCCTACTTCGCGCACACCCCCGGCCTCAAAGTCGTCAGCTGCTCGAACCCCAACGACGCCTACTGGATGATCCAGCAGGCCATCCAGTCCGACGATCCGGTCGTCTTCCTCGAACCGAAGCGCCGCTACCACGTCAAGGACGCGGTCAACTTCAGCGCGAAGCCGGCGCCGATGCACCAGGCGGCCATCACCCGCTACGGCACCGACGCGACCCTGATCTGCTACGGCCCGATGGTCAAGAGCTGCATGGACGCGGCGGCCGTCGCGGCCGACGAGGGCACCTCGCTCGAGGTGGTCGACCTGCGCACCATCAGCCCCGTCGACTGGGTGACGGTGATCTCGTCGGTGCGCCGCACCAAGCGGGCCATCGTCGTGCACGAGGCACCTCTCACGCTGGGCCTCGGCGCGGAACTCGCCGCGAAGCTGAACGAGGAACTGTTCTACGTGATGGAGTCCCCGGTGCTTCGAGTGGCCGGCTACGACATGCCCTACCCGCCTGCACGGGTCGAGGGCGAGTACCTGCCCTCCGTCGACCGGATCCTCGACGCCGTCGACCGGTCGCTGGCGTACTGATGAGCAGGGGTGCGCCACATCGCGCCGTCAGCGGGCAGCCGAGCCATAGGATGACCGTGAAGTCCCCGAAGGGAGCCAAGAAGTGAAGCGACAGTTCCTGCTGCCAGACCCGGGCGAGGGCCTGCTCGAGGCCGAGATCGTGGCCTGGCGGGTCACGGAGGGGCAGAGCATCGAGGTCAACGACGTGCTCGTCGAGATCGAGACGGCCAAGTCGCTCGTCGAGCTGCCCTCGCCGTACGCGGGCACCGTGACGTCGCTGCTGGTCGCCGAGGGAACCACCGTCGAGGTCGGCTCGCCCATCGTCGAGATCGATGACGGCGAGGACGAGGCCGAAGAGTCCGGCCCCAACCTGGTCGGCTACGGCGCCAGCGACGCCGCTCCCACCCGCCGCCGTCGCCGCGTGCAGAGCGCGCCCGAGCGCTCGGAGGCGTCCGAGGCCCTCTCCGCCGCCTACGACCAGCACGAGCCCGGACGCCGAGCAGACGAGGTGCATCCCGCGACCACCGTCCACGCGAAGGCCGAGGGCGACCCACTCCCCACACCGGGACGCGCCCCCGCCGAGTCCCAGCTCCTGCTCGCCTCAGACGCGAACTCCGTCAAGGCGAAGCCGCCCGTGCGCAAGTACGCGAAGGACCTCGGCGTCGACCTCAGCACCGTCGTCGGCACCGGCCCGGACGGCACCATCACCCGCCGCGACGTCGAGGCGGCCGCCGCCTTCCGCTACCTCGACGACCAGCCGAAGCAGGGCCGGATCATCAACGACCAGGCATCCTTCCAGGCGGGCGGCTTCCAGTCGGGTGGCCCGTTCCAGGGGGCGCAGGAACAGCCCAGCCACGCCGGAACCTCCTACAGCGGGTCCAGCTTCGGCGGAGGCTTCGGCCCCACCGAGGGCCTCGGTGGGTTCGACCCGTTCGAGGGCAGGGCCGAGCGTCGCGTCCCCATCAAGGGGGTGCGGAAGTTCACCGCCGAGAACATGGTGCGCTCCGTCAACACCCACGTGCACGTCACCGAGTGGACCACCATCGACGTCACCGGGACCATGGAGTTCGTCGAGCGGCTCAAGGAGCGCCGCGAGTTCTCCGGGCTGCGCGTGTCCCCGCTGCTTGTCTACGCCAAGGCCATCTGCCTCGCGCTCGGGCGCAACCCTGACCTCAACACGTCGTGGGACGAGGAGCGTCAGGAGATCGTCTACTACCGCGACGTGAACCTGGGCATCGCGGCCGCCACACCGCGCGGGCTGATGGTGCCCAATATCAAGGCGGCGCAGCGCCTCAGCCTGCTCGAGCTCTGCCAGTCGATCAACCAGCTGGTGCAGGTCTCCCGCGAAGGCAAGCTGCAGCCGGGCGACTACGCGCACGGCACGTTCACCGTCACCAACGTCGGAGTGTTCGGGATCGACGCCGGAACGCCGATCATCAACGGCGACGAGTCGGCGATCTTCTGCATGGGCGCGATCGAGCGTCGGCCGTGGGTCGTCGGGGAGGGCGCCAACGAACGCGTCGAGCCCAGGTGGGTGACGACGCTGGCGGTGGCGTTCGACCATCGGATCATCGACGGCGAGCAGGGGTCGCGGTTCCTGCACGACGTGGGGTCGATTCTGGCGGAACCCGCCATGGCCCTGCTGTACTGACGCGCTACCGCTCCCTGGGGGCCTATGTCGGGTCTCGGCGGTCGGGTTCGGTGGCGGCCGGCCGGTTCCGGGTATCCGGCGGCGTCGTGGTCGGTCTTGGTTCCTCGTCTGGTTGTTTCGTGCGGTGTCGGGGGTGAGGCCGCCGGACGTCCCGGTCCCGTCCGTCCGTGTTGTCGCGTCCTGTCGGGGGTCGGGAGCGGTGGTCGCGTGTCGTTGCACGGCTGTGGCACGAACCCGTCCGGTCGCCCCGTTGTCCCGGGTTGATCTCGGGCGGTCCGGCTCTGGTGGGTGGTTGGGTTGGGCGGTGCTGCGCCGAGGGGCGACGGTAGGGGTCGGGCCGAAGTTGGGCGCGTGGTCTGTGCTCCGTGGGTGCAGTTGGCGGCTGCCGGTGTCCGCCTGCTGTACTGACGCGCTACCGCTCCCTGGGGGCCTATGTCGGGTCTCGGCGGTCGGGTTCGGTGGCGGCCGGCCGGTTCCGGGTATCCGGCGGCGTCGTGGTCGGTCTTGGTTCCTCGTCTGGTTGTTTCGTGCGGTGTCGGGGGTGAGGCCGCTGGACGTCCCGGTCCCGTCCGTCCGTGTTGTCGCGTCCTGTCGGGGGTCGGGAGCGGTGGTCGCGTGTCGTTGCACGGCTGTGGCACGAACCCGTCCGGTCGCCCCGTTGTCCCGGGTTGATCTCGGGCGGTCCGGCTCTGGTGGGTGGTTGGGTTGGGCGGTGCTGCGCCGAGGGGCGACGGTAGGGGTCGGGCCGAAGTTGGGCGCGTGGTCTGTGCTCCGTGGGTGCAGTTGGCGGCTGCCGGTGTCCGCCTGCTGTACGGACGCGCTACCGCTCCCTGGGGGCCTATGTCGGGTCTCGGCGGTCGGGTTCGGTGGCGGCCGGCCGGTTCCGGGTATCCGGCGGCGTCGTGGTCGGTCTTGGTTCCTCGTCTGGTTGTTTCGTGCGGTGTCGGGGGTGAGGCCGCTGGACGTCCCGGTCCCGTCCGTCCGTGTTGTCGCGTCCTGTCGGGGGTCGGGAGCGGTGGTCGCGTGTCGTTGCACGGCTGTGGCACGAACCCGTCCGGTCGCCCCGTTGTCCCGGGTTGATCTCGGGCGGTCCGGCTCTGGTGGGTGGTTGGGTTGGGCGGTGCTGCGCCGAGGGGCGACGGTAGGGGTCGGGCCGAAGTTGGGCGCGTGGTCTGTGCTCCGTGGGTGCAGTTGGCGGCTGCCGGTGTCCGCCTGCTGTACTGACGCGCTACCGCTCCCTGGGGCCTGGGTCTGGGCTTGAGGCTGGGGCTGGGTCCTGGCCGGGTCTCGGTGGTCGGGCTTGGTGGCGGCCGGTCGGTTCCGGGTATCCGGCGGCGTCGTGGCCGGTCTTGGCTCCTCGTCTGGTTGTTTCGTGCGGTGTCGGGGGAGGCCGCCGGACGTCCCGGTCCCTTCCGTCCGTGTCGTCGCGTCCTGTCGGGGGTCGGGAGCGGTGGTCGCGTGTCGTTGCGCGACTGTGGCACGAACCCGTCCGGTCGCCCCTCCGCCGTTCCTTGAGCAGCCTCCGCCGACGCAGTCGTGCGAGGCGTCGTCGAAAGGTTCCGGCCACTTCCGCGGACGACCATCAGGTACTGGCCACGTCCGCAGACGACCATCAGGTTCTGGCCATGAGGCGGGGAGGCGACTGGGGCGCCCCTGGGAGCCCGACGACCCGCTCGCGAAACAACGGGGCGCGCGGACCGAAGTCCGCGCGCCCCGCTGCTCAGGCGAAAGTGTGGTTACGCCTCGTCCTTGGGCTCCTCGGCCTTCTTGAGGAGCTTGGCGCCGGCGACGCCGATCTCGATCAGCACGCGCAGCACCAGTACCTTGAACAGTGCTGCCGCGAGGCCTCCGACGAGGGCGCTGACGATGCTCATCGCGGAAGGGGCGCCACCCAAGACGTTCCCAACGACCAGGATCTGAAGGAAGCCGAACAGCCACTCGACCCCGACCGCGATGACGCCGATCATGAAGATCATGCCTGCAGCGCTGGGCAGTGAGAGTTGCTTGAAGCTGAAGTCGAACGGGCTGTCCTTACGCTCGGCCGGCTGCCCCTGGAACTGACCCTGCTGCGCCGGGAAGTACTGGCCGCCCTGCTGCTGGTTCCAGTTCTGGCCCTGCTGCTGGTTCCAGTCCTGCTGACCACCCTGGGCGCCCTGCTGGCCCCAGTCCTGCTGGCCGCCCTGCTGGTTCCAGTCCTGCGCCGACTGCTGGCCCTGGCCCCAGTCGTTGCCCGCGGCCGCCTGGCCCTGCTGCTGGTTCCAGTCCTGGGCGGAGGCCTGCGGCTGAGCCTGGCCCCACTCCTGGGCGGAGGCCTGCGGCTGAGCCTGGCCCCAGTCGTTGCCCGAAGCGGCCTGGCCCTGCTGCTGGTTCCAGTCCTGCGCAGAGGCCTGCGGCTGAGCCTGGCCCCACTCCTGGGCGCTCGACTGCGGCTGCGCCTGACCCCATTCCTGGTTGGAGCCCTGCTGGTTCCACTCCTGCTGGCCACCCTGCTGAGCGCCCCACTCGTTGGAGCCGCCCTGCTGCGGTGCCCACTCGTTCGAGCCCTGGCCGCTGTTCCACTGGTTGTTCGACATGCCGCAAAGTCTGCCACGTTCACAGCTCAGCCCCGGGTGGTTTTCAGATTGAAGAGACATAGGTGGACACTTGGGCCATGCCCGCTCCGACCAGGTTCCATGTCGACCTCGACGCGCTGCACCACAATCTCGTCGTCGCCCGTCGTCTCGCAGGCGGCAGGCAGGTGCTGGCTCCGGTGAAGGCGAACGCCTACGGTCACGGCCTCGTCGAGGTCGCCCGCAGCATCCAGGAACGCGGCACCGCCGAGTGGCTCGGGATCGCCGTGACGGCGGAGGGCGCGCAGCTGCGCGCGACGGGTGTCACCCTCCCGATCCTCAAGTTCTCTCCCACCCTTCCCGAGGATCTGGACGAGGCGATCGCGGCCGACATCACTCTCTCCGTCGGTGACGCCGCCGCCATCTCCCAGGCCCAGGACGCGGCCCGCCGCGCCGGGCGCGAAGTCGCCGTCCACCTCAAGATCGACACGGGCATGCGCAGGGTCGGCGCCGAACCCGTGCAGGCCGAGGAATTGGCCGAACAGATTGTCGCCGCGGCAAACCTCAGGCTCCAGGGCGTCTTCACGCACCTGCCCATCAGCGACGTCGACGAGGGCGACGACTTCACCCACGAGCAACTGGCCCGCTTCGACGAGGTCGTCGAGCGGATCGAGGCCGTCGCGGGTCAGGTCGAGCTGGTCCACTCCGCGAACTCGGGCGCCGTGCTCGGCCACGACCTCGGCCGCACCAACCTGATCCGCCCCGGCATCATGGTCTACGGCTCCTACCCCGATGTCGTCGGGTCCCATCCGGCCGACCTGCGCGACGTCGGACGCTGGACCAGCCGGGTCAACTTCGTCAAGCGGATCAACGCCGGAGAGAGCGTCGGCTACGGCCGCACCTGGACGGCGGAGCGCGACACCTGGATCGCGACAGTCGCCGTCGGCTACGGCGACGGCTACTCCCGGCTGAACTCGTCCCGCGGACGGATGCTGATCGGCGGCGTCTCCTACCCGGTTGCCGGGCGCGTATGCATGGACCAGACCATGATCGACCTCGGCCCGGAACCGCCTGCAGTCGCCGTCGGCGACGAGGTCGTGCTGATCGGCACCAGTGGCGGGCAGCGCATCGGCGTCGAGGAACTGGCCCAGCTGATGGGCACCATCACCTACGAGGTGACCTGCCTGATCGCCGGGCGCGTCGAGCGCACCTACTGACGCCGACGGCCCCACATCTCTGCGGGGCCGGACACGTCTGAAGCTCAGTCGGTCGTCTCGACCGTTCCACGGGCCAGCTTCGGACGGCGGCTCGGGAACTCGCTCAGCGCGTGCATGGCGATCGACCTGGTCGACCAGCCGTCGACGGCCGCGCCGACGCCGCCACCGACGAACGGGATCCGCTTGCCGATCCAGACGCCGAAGCGCTTGCCTGTTACCTGGTTGAGGGCGCGATCCAGCAGCGCCTTCGACACCTGGAGGTCGAGCCGGGCGTCGAAAACGGGCGCGGTCGCCACGACGAGAGGGGACGAAGGAAGCACGCCCCTCGAGACGAGCTCCGCGTTGCCGCTCGGGCCGAGCATGACCATCAGGATGGCCGTGCGGACCCGCGGGTCGCTGAGTTCGTAGCCGCGGAGGTGGGCGATGCCGGAGACCAGCCGGGCCTGGAGGAACGACGCGGCCGCGAGGTTGGCGGGGATGGTGACGATGGAGACGAGGAACCCGCCCCAGTTGGTGGCGAAGCCCTGTCCGCTCGCCATGGCAATGTGCGTCGTGACCATCCGCGAGATGGCCGACTCGACATCGTTGCGCTGCACGAGCAACTGCTTGGCTGCGTGCTTGGCACCTGGGAGCTTTCCCTTGCCCTCGATGGCGAACTCGAGGATCTCGTGGAACACGTTGGCGGTGATGCCCTCGGTGAGCGCGACCGCCTGGTTCTGGTTGCTCATCAGCGCCCCCTTTCCTTTACGTCAAGCGTGGCACACGCTGTCAAACGAGTCGAGGGTACTCCGGGTGGAATCCGGGTCGACTCCGGGCATCCTCGTGGGCCGATCCCGCGCACCCGGGGCAGACGCTGCCACACTGGAGCAATGCTCAGCTCGTTGTTCGGGCGGCCGGAGGACTGGCCGCAGCGCGACCTCATCGGCTACTCCGATGAGTTCGACGCTGCGCTTGCGCTCGAGGCCTACCGGTGCGGCGTCTTCCCGATGCCGATGAACGACCGGGAGATGGGCTGGTGGTCGCCCATGGACCGCGGGCTGCTCCCGGTGCACGGCCTGCGGGTGACCCGCTCGCTGCGCAAGCTCGCCAAGCGGTACACGACCACCACCGACACGGCCTTCGACGACGTGATCGTGCGCTGCGCCGAGCCGTCGCGCGACGGCGCCTGGATCGACACCCGGATCGCAGCCGCCTACCGGCGCCTCGCCGCCGCGGGATGGGCCCACTCCGTCGAGGTGTGGGACGACGACGGCGAACTCGTCGGTGGGCTTTACGGCATCCAGGTCGGAGGTCTCTTCGCCGGAGAGTCGATGTTCCACGACCCCGAGCGGGGCAGGGACGCCTCGAAGACGGCGCTGATCCGGCTCGCGCTCGAGCTCGACGCCACCGGTGTCGCGCTGCTCGACGTGCAGTGGCTCACCGAGCACCTCGGCTCGCTCGGTGCCTACGAGGTCCCCCGCGCCGACTACCTGAGGCGCCTCTCCCGCGCGCTCGACCTGCCCAACCGTGCCTGGCCCGCCCGTGAGCCGATGCCCGGCCGGGACCTGATCGGGGCGTGGAGCGCGATGCAGGCGCGCCACGATGCCATAGGCCGGATCGGCTGAGCGGATCGGTCGGACGGCGCTGCTAGCCTGACGGCATCCAGGCACCGTCGCTGAGGAGGTCGATATGCCCGAAATGCCAGAGGTGGCAGCCCTCGCCGCCGCGCTCGACGAACAGCTCCGCGGTCGCAGTATTGCTGCGGGCCACCTCGTCTCCTTCTCCGCGCTGAAGACCTTCAAGATCCCCCTCGACGCGCTGGCAGGCCTCGAGGTCGACGGGGTAGGCAGGCACGGAAAGTTCATCGACATCGACGCTCAGGGCGTGCATCTGATCTTCCACCTCGCCCGCGGCGGCTGGGTCACCTGGCACGACGTCGCCCCGAAGGTCCCAGCGCGTCCGGGCAGGTCCGGGTTGGCGCTGCGGATCGTCCTCGACGACGACTCCGGCTTCAGCCTCACCGAGGCAGGCACCCAGAAACACCTCGCCGTCTACGTCGTCGACGACCCGCAGGAGGTGCCGGGAATCGCGGCTCTCGGCCCCGATCCGATGGACCCGTCGTTCACCCTCGACGACTTCAGGCGGGTGCTGAAGGATGCGGGCAAGGCCCAACTCAAGGGCGTGCTGCGCGACCAGAAGCGGCTGGCCGGGATCGGAAACGCCTACTCCGATGAGATCCTCCACGCGGCGAGACTCAGCCCGTTCAAGCCGACCGACGGACTTGACGACGACGCCGTCGCCGACCTGTTCGAGCGGCTGCGCGAGGTGCTCGGCCATGCCATCGCATCGGCCGCTGACGTGCCCATCGACAAGCTCAAGGACGCGAAACGCTCCGGCATGCGGGTCCACGGCCGCGCGGGAGAGGAGTGTGACGTCTGCGGCTCGACCATCCTCGAGGTTTCCTTCGCCGACTCGTCGCTGCAGTACTGCCCCGGCTGCCAGACCGGCGGCAAGCCGCTCGCCGACCGCCGGATGTCCAAGCTCCTGAAGTAGCGTCAAGCCGGACGAAGGGCCGAGCGCTGCCATTCGTCGGGCGGCATCCAGCGCCGCCATGACGCGACTGGGGGTGAGGGCGTAACCCGTGTGCCGGAGAGTGGAAGCCTCGACACAGGCGGCCGTCCGGCGCACCGCAGCCATCCGCTGTGCGTTGACGTCAGCCGTGGGATCGGCCCGGTCGCGTAGACAGCGAGGGCCCTGACCGTCACGTGCGCCGAAGCCGCGTTCCCGGTCGCGAAGTGCCCCGGGCCGACGAACGGCTCCAACTCGGCGAGTGCCGTGTCCAGCCGCGGGTTGCACGGTCGGGGAGACACGACCGTCACCGGCCACCGCGCAGCTCCCTCGCGGGGCCGCTCGTCGCGCGCATATGTCCCGTCGCGCACCGCTCGGGCACCCTCGGTGATCAACCGCGTGAACGGCTCTGCCCTCTCCACGCCCCGACCGTATCGCGACCCCGTCCGCCGGCTGCGGCGAGGTGGTCGGGCGGGGGAGCGCGTCGACTGCGCCGGGCCCACGTGGGCGGCGATAGGCTTGAGGACATGCTTGAGCACGCGATCTGGTATCAGATCTACCCACTCGGCGCCGTCGGTGCGCCGATCCGCGAGGAACACGGTGAGCCTCAGCACCGGCTGCAGAGGTTGGAACGGTGGCTCGACTATGCGGTCGAGCTCGGCTGCAACGGCCTGATCCTCAACCCGATCTTCGCCTCGGTCAGCCACGGCTACGACACGCTCGACCACTACCGGGTCGACCCGCGCCTGGGCGACGACGCCGACCTGGACCGGCTGATCGACCAGTGCGGCAGGCGTGGCCTCGCGGTGGTGCTCGACGGCGTGTTCAACCACGTCGCCCGGACCCATCCTTACGTCACCGAACGCCCAGAGCTCATCGCACGCGACGGTGACCGGCCCAGGTCGTGGGAGGGGCACGACGACCTCGTCGAGCTCGACCACTCGAACCCTGCCGTCGTCGACCTCGTCGTCGACGTCATGGTGCACTGGTTGCGCCGTGGCATCGCAGGCTGGAGGCTCGACGTCGCCTACGCGGTGCCGACCCAGTTCTGGCGCGAGGTTGCGGCGAGGGTCCGGGCCCAGTTCCCGGACGTGGTCTTCATCGGCGAGGTCATCCACGGCGACTATCCGGCCTTCATCGAGGACTCCACGCTGAACACCCTCACCCAGTACGAGTTGTGGAAGGGGATCTGGTCGTCGCTGCACGACCGCAACCTCTGGGAACTCGCCCATGCCATCGGCAGGCACGACGAGTTCTGCCGCAGCTTCATTCCGCAGACCTTCGTCGGTAACCACGACGTCACGCGCATCGCCACGCTCGTCGGGCCCGAGCTCGCCGCCGTCGCTGCGGGGGTGCTGATGTCGCTTCCGGGAAGTCCGAGCGTGTACTACGGCGACGAGCAGGGATACACCGGAACCAAACGCGACCAGTTCGGCGGCGACGACGAGGTGCGACCGCTGCTCCCCGACGAACCGAGCCAGCTGAGCCAGCTGGGGCGCGGGATGTACGAGTCGTATCGCGATCTGATCGGCTTCCGTCGCCGTCACCCCTGGCTGGCGACAGCCCACGTCGAGGTGGGGGAGAAGAGCAACACGGAACTGGCCTACCGATGCACGTCGGGGGGCGAGGTCTGCGAAGTGCGGATCGACCTGAATGCGCCGTCGATCACGCTCGCCGCGCCCGACGAGACGCTCACCATCGCCTGAACCGCGGGCGGGTGGAGGCCCTTCCCTAGGATGAAGGGATGGGAAAAGTTGAGCAGAAGGCCGCACAGATCGAGAACCACCCGGTTGCGGCAGGGTTCGCGTCGGTCGGTCACGTCGTCAACGGCCTCGTGCACATCCTGATCGGGGCACTCGCCGTCGGAGTCGCCACGGGCCTCGGAGGCGAGTCGGCAGACAAGCAGGGCGCCATGCAGGCCATCCGCTCCACGCCGGTGGGAGGCATCGTGCTCTGGGTGGCAGCCATCGCCCTCTTCGCGCTCGCCGTCTACTCGGTCATCTCCGCGATCGGCCTCGCCCGCGAGGACGCAAAGGACGCGGTGAAGGCCGCCGGCCAGGCCATCGGTTTCGGCGCCGTCGGCTCCGTCGCGCTCACCTACGCCCTCGGCGGCTCCTCGGACGGCGAGCAGACGAACGAGAGCATCAGTGCCCAGCTCATGGCGACCACCTGGGGTGCGGTGCTTCTGTTCATCATCGGTGCCGTCGTGCTCGCCATCGGCATCGGCATGATCGTCAGCGGCGTGAAGAAGAAGTTCCTCAAGGACGTCGACATCAGCGGACGCTTCCGCACCACCTTCTCCCGCCTCGGCACCGTCGGCTACATCGCGAAGGGCGTCGCCATCGGCATCATGGGCGTGCTGTTCATCGTCGCGGTGCTCACCCGCAACCCCGAGGAGGCCGCCGGGCTCGACGGCGCCCTCAAGACCCTGATCGGCCTGCCGTTCGGCGTCTTCCTGCTCGTCCTGGTCGGCCTCGGCCTGATCCTCTACGGCATCTTCTGCTTCGCGAAGGCACGGACCGTGGTGCGCCGGGCCGACTGAGCCCGAAGCGAAGCCGCGGCCAGTCCCGCCGGCGGGAAGGGGGCCGTCACCGCCATCCTCAGGACGAACACCTCGCAGCCCGCGACCAGCCCGGCAACGGGGGTCGCGGGCTGTGCTGATCGCCCGGCCGGGACGGCGGCGTGACGCTGGGAGGAGCGGTCGGGCAGGGGCGTTCGCGACATCCACGACGCCCACCGGACGCGCGCCGTCGGAATCCGCCGATCCTGGGCAACACGAAAGGGGTCCGGCCGAAGCCGGACCCCTTCTGAAGGGTGTTGTGGGATCAGCCCCAGATACCCGCGTTACGGGACTCGGTGGCGTTGTAGCCATCGGCGATGTTGCCGAGGAGCACGGGCATGCGCTGCACGATGTCCTGCTGCTTGGCGGCCGAGGCGTCCCACGAACGCTGAACCTCGACGTAGGCGTTGCGGGCGTTGTCTTCCCACGCGCCGAGGGAGGTCGAGAGCTCAGCCTTGAGGTCGTCGAGAAGGGTGGTCAGCTCCTTGTGAGCTGCCGAGAGGTTGCCGATGCCTTCCTGAAGGCCGGCAACGGAGTACGTGGTTGAATCGCTCATTGGTTTCTCCTATCGAATCTTGTGTAGACGGGGTCAGCCGATGAGGCCGGCGATCTGGTTGGCGGTTGCCTGGTTCTCTTCCTCACGGGAGCCGTACTCGCGCAGCGTCTCGACGAGGGAGGTGTGGATCTTGTCGAGACCCTGCTTGACCTTCTCGAACTCGGTGTCGAACTGCTGGTAGCCCTGCTGGAAGGCGGTCGAGGCGTTGCCGTGCCAGCGCGAAGCGAGGTCGGTCATCTGGCCCTGGAGGCGCGTCTGCAGCTGGTGGATCTGCTGGTGCTTGGTCTCGATCTGCTGCGTGGCCTTCTGCATTGCAGCGCGGTCAACGGACTTGTCGCCCATGGTTCATTCCCTTCGACGTTGAGCCCGGTTGGACTCGTTGGTAGCAACTTCGAGCTAACTCGGGCTGCTGTGCTGTCGAGAAAGACACTATGCGGAGGCAGGGTCAGTTCCCAGGGTCTTCGTCGTAAACAAGTAGCAATACCTAGACGTGCCGCTGAGGGGGTGTCGCCCCTACTCAGTTCCCATCCACGATCATCGAATAGGTCAGCGAGTTGCCCGGATCGGTGAGCCCCGGCTCGAGCAGCGCGATCAGGCCGGGAGGCACCGGAAGAGGGGTTACATCGCCGTAGCCGAGGGCCCTGCGGTCGCCCATCGTCGGGATCGAGTAGGCCCGGTTGTTGAGCAGCAGCGTGCTCGCGCCGTCATCGGTGACCATGTCGCTGTTGCGCAGGAGCGCACCCGACAGGGTGGGCAGCGTGATCTTGTCTACGTACTGCTCCTTCGGTGCTGCGGCGTTCGACGCGATCTCCGGGGTCTTCTGGTCGACGCTCAACGAGACGCGGCCGGGGGAGTCCTGGCGGAAGGTGGCGCACACCGACACGTCGTTCAGCCCCGAGATTCCGGGCGGCCCCTTCGGCTCGTCCATCGGCATCGACTCGTCGCTGAACATCGGGCGGGTCGCGCTGGTCGCAGAGGGGACCTCGCCGGTCTTCAAAAGGCCAGGGTCACCGTCGAGGCCCTTCTTCGCCTGGATCGCCTTCATGTCCAGGTAGGAGATGCGCGACAGGCCGTCGAGCAGCTGGATGTAGTAGCGGGTCGAGTCGCCGTCGACGACCATGCCAACATCGCCCACGTCCATCATGTTGCCGCGCTCACCCTCACCCGGGATCTCCTTCGGCACGACGGGCAGTCCGTCCGGGAGGGCGTTGATCCAGCTGTCGCCGGGGGTGACGACGGGCAGATCGGGCACGATCGACGAGGTCTGGCCGTTCCTGGCGTAGAGGCTGTGGGTGCGGCCGCCGTAGATCAGGTACTGGCGACCTGAGGAATGCTGTGCCACGAACGCGAAGCTGGTGCTGCTCGGATCGTCGGTGCCGAACTCGAGGGTCAGATAGCGGTTGGCGCCCTGGGGGGCCGTCGAGCAGAGCCGCACCGGGTAGGACGCGAGGTGCTTCGCTTCGGGAAGCTGGCGCGGCGCCCCCGGGATGCCGTGCTCCGGGCCCATCTCGACGCCTCGCAGCGCCTCGGTCTTGACCTCGATGACGCGCGGCTGCCCGGAGGGGTTGCGTCCCGCGGCGAACAGGCGGGCGGACGCGACATCGGCCATCGGGTAGAGCACCTCGTCCTGGTAGACGAAGAGCGCGCCCGACTGCGCATCGGAGAGGATGACGTTCTGCTCCTGCTTCCACGAGTCGTTCGCCGTGCCCCCGCCCAGCAGGCCGAGCAGCGTCGTGCCCGCGAGCAGCACCACACCGATCAGTACCGAGACGAACGTCGCCGTCCCGATCCGGCGCAGCGGCGGTGTCGGATCGTCCGGATCGCGGTCGACGAACGCGGCGATCATGCGCCGTGACGTGAAGGACTGCGCCTTCAGGAGGTCTTTCCGGGTCGCCATACCTGTCCTGGAAGTCGAAGCGGGCTCGGGTGGTCGTCGGCAACTTTAGCTCTCAGGTGGTCCCCAGCCGCCCTCTGGCGTCGCGGGGCGCTGGGTCTGGCCCCCACGAGGCCATAGAGTAAGCGGCGTCGCGAAGGAGGAATGATGCTGCGCAGGACCCAGCAGTCGCGGGCGGCTCTGCCCCGCCGGACGCGCTCGACCCGCTATATCGGGCTCGTCGTGGCCTGGCAGATCGTCGTGATCGCCATCCTCGCGCTCGTGCTCCAGCGCCAGATCTGGTCCATCGCCGTCGCAGCCGTGATCCTGCTCGTCGCGCTGCTCCTGAGCATCCCGGTCAACGGCCGCACCCTCGTGACCACCATCCGAATCCGGCGCGAGTTCTCGGCCCGCAAGCGGCACCAGGTCGCCGTGCCGGACGTCGCGCCCGGCCTCGTTCCGCTCGCACAGTGGCTGCCGAAGCTCGAGCTGACCCAGATCAAGGACGCGCACGACGGCGAGATCGGTGTCGTCGCCGACGGTGAGTCCTGGTCGGGCCTGCTCGAGGTCACCGCCGACAACTCGCTCTTCACCGACCGAGGCGCAAAGCTCGACCTCGCGGTACTCGGGTCGCTCACCCGCCAGGACGACGTCGTCTTCGCGGGCATCCAGGTCGTGACCTTCACCGTCCCCGGCCCGGCAGCGGCCATGCTGCCCCCGGACTCGCCCGCGGTCGGCGCGTACCGCGAGATCGCGGGCGACGGCACACCCCCGGCGATCCGCCGCACCTGGATCGCGCTGCGGCTCGACCCCCGGCTCTGCCTCGAGGCCGTCGACCGCCGCGGTTCCGGCCAGGTGGGCGTGTTCGCGACCCTGCGGTTCGGTCTGCACCGCGCCCAGGCGACCCTGAAGCGCCACGGCATGGTGACCGAGCCGCTCGACCCCATGGGGATCGCGGAGGTGCTCGCGCTGACCACCGGCGCCGCCGACCACGGCGACGACGACCGCAGCCGTGAGGACTGGAACCAGTGGGTCTGCGATTCTCTCATCCACGAGACGCGTGGCCTCCGCGGCTTCGGCGGCGGCCCGAGTGCCCTCTACCAGGGTCTGCTCGACGTCATCACGACAGCGCCGGCCATGTTCGCCGTCACCTCCATCACCGTCGCGCCCGGCGAGCCGCCGCAGGGTGCCGTCCGGCTCGTCACCTCGAACCTCGAACAGGCCACCGCGGCAGACGAGTACGTGATGTCGTCGGTCCAGGGCGATCTGAAGATCGGCCCGCGAGGCGGCAACCAGGTGCCGGGCATGCTGGCCACGATTCCGCTCGGAAGGCAGATCGAACAGTGAGCGAGATCACCTTCACCGCGCTGAGCGGTGCGCCCACGGCAGACCCGAACCTCAAGACCATGACCACCGGGCCATCGGGGCTGGTCCTCGGCATCGGGCAGGGCGGTCCCGTCACGATGCGCCTCTTCCGCTCCCAGGCGACCCGGCTCTTCCTCGCGACGCCGGAGTACATGACCTGGCTGCTCGCCTTCCGCGCCATGTGCCTCGGCGCGCACCTCTCGGTGATCGTCGAGGACCATCGCCGCTGGCTGACCCTCGCCGACACCGTCCGCGCGTGCGGAGGCACGATCGACCTGCTGCGCGGCACGGAGAACATCCCCGGCCAGGGCCGCCCGTACCGCCCGAGCCTGATCATCGACGGCATGCAGGCGATCCCTCCGACCGAGCGTCTCGGCGCCTGGCAGAGCCTCGTCACGCTGGGTGACCCGTCGGCGGGGAAGGCGGTCAGCGACCTGCGCGCCGCAGACGTCGCGCTCATCGCCCCCATGTCGTCGAAGGCGGCCGAGCATCTGCGCCGCGCCTACGCGCTGGCTTCCGGCCAGGTGAAGGCGGTCACCGACCTCGAGGAGACCGAACTGGTGGTGGCCAGCGTGCGCCGCATGTCCCGCGTCAACGTTGCCCCGTCGCCGACGGAGTACCGGATGCTCTTCGGCCGCTGAGCCGCCGCAGGCTCAGAGCAGGTTGTTGAAGTACGAGTAGAGGTCGAGCACGCCAAGCAGCGACGGCACGATGCCGATGATGGCGAGCCACTCGAACACGTCGCCCCAGCGGCCGACGGTGGGGGAGAGCACCTTGTTGTAGGTCGTCGCGGAGTAGTGCGCGAAGACGTAGGCGACCAGCAGGCAGCCGCCGAACAGCAGCGACATGCCGAGCAGGGACTGCGCGAAGCCGACGCCGACGGCGACCAGCGCCATCGAGACGTTGAGCGCCCCACCGAGGAGCAGCGCCATGCGCTGGGTCAGGCCGACGAAGGCGCGGGCCCGCAGCAGGAACGCCAACCCGATGCACAGCACGAGCAGCGTCGACCACAGGCTGCCCTGCATCAGCGTCATGATCGCGCCGAGCACCGCCGTCGCAGAGGTGGCCGCAAGCATCGAGCCGAGCAGGTGGTCGGCGAGGAGGGCGCGGCTGACGATGTCGGACTGGACAGGGGTCTCGTCGGCGAGCATCGCCTCGGTCGTGACCGGCAGGTTCGGCATTGCGATCCCGGCGATCCGGTAGCTGATCGTCGGTAGGAAGGACGTGAGGAAGGCCATCACCGTCATGGTGATCGCGGCGACCTCGATGTCATTGCCGGGAAACAGGATCATGCAGGAGGCCGAGATCAGGCAGAACAGCGCGGAGAGGGCCACCGCGAACAGGGCGAGCGCACTCACCTTCGCCGCGAGGGCACAGGCTGCGGCGGCGACGAGGACGGCGGCGGAACTCAGCACGAAACGGATCGACAACGGCACCGACTCCGAGACGGGGTCGGCGGCGAACCAGCCGGCGATGCCTGCAAGCGCCGCGCTCGCCCAGGCCAGGCAGGTGGCTGTGGGGATCTCTTTCGCCGCCCTAGCCAGTGCGACCGAGCCGATGCAGGCGGCGAAGCTGAGGAAGGCGGTGGCGATCACGGCGAGACCGAGCGGGAACCGCAGCGACGGGTCGAAGCGGGCGCGTTCGGGGTCGATCGGCTCCTGCGACAAGATGATCATCAGCGGAAGGCCGATCAGCACCAGCATCATCAGGATCAGGCCCATGCGCTGCGAGTTGCGCGCCATCCAGGAGGGGCGGGAGTTGGTGGCCCCGGCGACCGCGTCCACGACATCGTCGAAGGCCGCGTCCGGGATGGCGTTCTCGCGCTGCCTGAGGTGAAGCGTCTCTCCGTCACGCAGGTTCAGCTTGTTGACCGGGGTGTAGAGGTCGAACGGATCGGAACCGAAGCGCTGAAGCACCCACGCGTGCACGGCGTCGGTGGGGGTGTTCGACTCCAGCCCGGAGAAGCGCACGATGCTCGGCATCAGCTCGCTCAGCGTCACGGCTCCCGGCAGGGCGAGGTCGACTCGACGGCTGCTGGAGATGATAGTGACCCGCGACAGGTCTTCTTCGGGCGTGGTAGTCACGCTGGACACCCTAACGCCCGTCGGGAGCAGCACCCAGTCATCCGGACGAAGGCGGGTCGTCGACGACTCTGTGGGTGGCGCGGCCGGAGGCGAAGGGCAGGGGCGGCGCTGCTCGCGGGCAGGTTCGGCGCCCCGGCACCGCCCGAACCCCGGCTGTAGCGGACGGGTTGTGAGTTAGGTTAGGCGTCGAGTTGTCTCTGGAGGGAAATCAACGCATGGGTCTGATCACGTTCCATCGGCCGAAGCGCGTGACCCCGCCGGCGATGCCACGAGGTGACCTCCTCCTCGAGTCCCCGCCGGAGATCCCGCCGCCTTCGCCGTCGAAACCGTTCGGCAACCTGCTGCGCATGCTGCCGATGGTGGCGGGCGGCCTCGCGATGGGCATCATGTTCTCCAGCGGCAGCCGCGGCCTGATGGGCAGCATCGTCGGCGGCCTCTACGCCGTCTCGATGATGGGCATGATGCTCTCCCAGGTCGGAAGGCAGAACGACGACCAGTCGGCCCAGCTCGACGCCAACCGCCGCGACTACTTCCGCTACCTGGCCCAGACCCGGCGCAACTTCGCAAAGACCGCAGACGAGCAGCGCGCCAGCGTCGCCTACCGGCATCCCTCGCCCGACAGCCTCTGGACCGTGGTCGGGGGAATGCGGATGTGGGAGCGCCGTCCCGACGCCGAGGAGTTCGGCTCCGTGCGCCTCTCCGTCGGTCGGCAGCAGTCGGCAAAACGGATCACCCCTCCCGAGTCGCAGCCGATCGAGGACCTGGAGCCGCTCACCACCGGAGCGCTGCGCCGGTTCATCCGCACCCACCGCGTCATCCAGTCGGTTCCGCTCGCCGTCGACCTGCGCGGCTTCCGCTCCATCTCGCTGATCGGCGACGAGGAGGCCTGCCGCAAGCTGGCCTTTTCGATGGTCGCCCAGCTCGCCACCTGGCATGCGCCGACCGATGTGTCGCTGCTCGTGGCGGCCAGCAAGGCGAACCAGCAGGCCTGGCAGTGGGTCAAGTGGCTTCCCCACCTGCAGCACCCGACAGAGGCCGACGGCGTCGGGCCGGTGCGCATGTTCGCCACCGGCGCGGGCGAGCTCAGCCAGATGGGCACCTCCGCGCAGTCGGCGAGCAACCCTCCCTCGCTCACCGTCGTCGTCTCGGACGGTGTCGAGGGTGTCAACTCGCAGCAGTTCGTCACCCCGTCGACCAAGGCCGTGACGATCGAGGTCACGGGCCGTAAGGAACTGCCCCGCAACCTCGAGCTCGGCGTCGCCGTCTTCGAGGTGACGCCCGACTCGGTGATCCTGCATCGTCGAACCTCGCGCACCCCGCACGCCCAGACACCGTTCGGTCGGCCGGACCAGGTGCCCGTCGTCTACTGCGAGATGCTCGCCCGCGCCATGTCGCCGTACCGCATGCCGGAGCTCACCGGCGGTGACGAGGAGACCCCGGCAGAGGTCGTCTTCGAGCCGCCGAAGGACTATCCGGCGATGCTCGGCGTCGGCGATCCGCTGACGCTCGATCCGCGCCAGGCGTGGCGCCCACGACCGCTCCGCCAGCATCTGCGGATCCCGTTCGGCACGGCCGACGACGGATCGCCCGTCGAACTCGACATCAAGGAGTCGGCACAGGGAGGCATGGGGCCGCACGGCATCTGCATCGGCGCGACGGGTTCCGGCAAGTCCGAGTTCCTACGCACGCTCGTGCTCGGCCTGGCGATGACCCATTCGACCGAGCAGCTCAACTTCATCCTCGTCGACTTCAAGGGCGGCGCGACCTTCCTCGGCCTCGAGCATCTGCCGCACGTGTCGGCCGTCATCACCAACCTCGAGGGCGAGCTCTCCCTCGTCGACCGCATGGCCGACGCCATCGGCGGCGAGCTCGACCGGCGGATGGAGGTGCTGCGCGATGCGGGCAACTTCAAGAACCGTGAGGACTACGAGAACGCGCGCCAGGCGGGCGCGGACATTCCGCCGATGCCGAGCCTCTTCGTCGTCGTCGACGAGTTCTCCGAGCTGCTCTCCGCGCGACCGGAGTTCATTGACCTGTTCGTCCAGATCGGTCGCGTCGGCCGATCCATCGCCGTGCACCAGTTGCTCGCCTCGCAGCGGCTCGAGGAGAACAAGCTGCGCGGCCTCGACACCTTCCTGTCGTACCGGATCGCCCTGCGCACGTTCTCGCCCGCCGAGTCGCGCACCGTCATCGGCGTCCCCGACGCCTACGAACTGCCCACCCCGCCTGGCAACGGCTATCTGAAGTTCGATACCACCGGCATGACGCGCTTCAAGGCCGCCTATGTGTCCGGGCCCTGGCACGGCACGAGTGCGCCCGCCGCGCAGGAGGACCGCCCGATCGACGAGGTCATCGTCGAGTCGAAGGGCTGGACGCCGCCGGTGCTCGAGTTCACCGCCGACTACGTGATCCCCGTCGTGCCGCCGGAACCCGATGCCGATGAGCTTCCGGTCCTGACGGCGTCAGCCGGCGCCGAGCCGGCCGAGGAGCAGGGGGAGCGCGAGGAGGACGAGGACGAGACGCTGCTCAGCATCGCCGTCGGTCGTCTGAAGGGACACGGCTGGCCCTCCCACAAGGTGTGGCTTCCCCCGCTCGACGACCCGCCCACCGTGGATCAGCTGCTCGGCGGCCTCGCGGAGGTCGAGGGCCGCGGGCTGCAGATCGCCGACCCGAAGTACCGCGGCACCCTCGCGGCCCCGTTCGGCCTGATCGACCGTCCCCGCCAGCAGCGACGCGACCCGTGGTGGATCCGCTTCGACGGCTCGGGGGGCAACCTTGGCGTCGTCGGCGGCCCGCAGGCAGGCAAGTCGATGGCACTTCGCGCAGGCATCGCCGGACTGTCGCTGACCCACACCCCCCAGGAGGTCGGCTTCTACTGCCTCGACTTCGGCGGCGGCTCGCTGACCTCGATGCGCAACCTCGTCCACGTCGGCTCCGTGACCGGACGCCTCGACGTCGACCGCGTGCGCCGCACGGTCGCCGAGATCACCTCCCTGCGCTCGAGCCGCGAGCTGCAGTTCTCTGAGCTCGGCATCGACTCGATGACGACGTACCGGCAGGGCCGTCGCGACGGCTCCATCCCCGCCGACCGATTCCCGACCGACGTGTTCCTGGTGATCGACGGCTGGGCGACCCTCAAGACGGAGTTCGAGACCCTCGAGCCCCAGATCCAGGCCATCGCCAACGGCGGCCTCGGCTTCGGCATCCACGTCTGGATCGCCGCAGCCAAGTGGTCCGAGATCCGCGCCGCGACGAAGGACACGCTGCAGTCGCGCGTCGAGCTGAAGCTCGGCGACCCGTTCGACTCCGAGATCGACCGCAAGATCCAGGCGATCATCCCGACCGCCCGGCCCGGCCGCGGCATCATGACCGGCGGCATGCACACGCTGATCGGGCTGCCCCGGATCGACGGCGTCGAAGACGCGACCGACGTCAGCGCAGGGCAGCGCGAGTTCATCAAGGCGGTCAACTCCGCGTGGAAGGGACCCCGCGCGGCCGAGGTCCGGCTGCTCCCCGAGAACCTCGACTTCTCGTCGCTGCCCGCCATCGGCCACGACGCCGACAAGCGGATCCCGTACGCCGTCGACGAGCTGGAGCTCGCGCCGATGTACCTCGAGACGATGTCGGAACCGCACTTCGTCGCCATCGGCGGTCCCGAGTCGGGCAAGTCGAACCTGCTGCGGGTCTTCCTGAAGGGCATCACCACGAGGTTCACCCCGAAGGAAGCCAAGATCATGATCGTCGACTACCGACGCTCGCTGCTCGGCGAGGTCGAGTCCGAGCATCTGATCGGCTACTACCCGTCTGCGTCCGCAGCCACCCCGATGCTGCAGCAGACGGCCGAGGCGGTGCGGGCGAGGCTGCCAGGGCCGGACGTCACCCAGCAGCAGCTGCGCGACCGTTCCTGGTGGACCGGCGCCGAGGTGTTCATCATCGTCGACGACTACGAGCTCGTCGCGACCAACACCGGCAACCCGATGGCCGTGTTCGCGGACCTGATCAACCAGGCGGGTGACATCGGCCTGCACATCATCATGACGCGCGCCTTCGGCGGTGCGAGCCGGGCCATCTTCGGCGACCCGCTGATCAGCCGCATGAAGGACTCGGTCAACCCGGCGCTCGTGATGTCCGGCAACAAGGAGGAGGGCAACCTCTACGGCGACGTCAAGGGCTCGCCGATGCCTCCCGGCCGCGGCACGCTGATCACGCGCCAGTTCAAGGGCCTGATCCAGACGGCGCACCTGCCCCGCGCCGAGGACTGATCCCGGCCGAGCGCCCGCCGTCCCCGTGACGGCGGGCGTTTCGCATGCTCGGACCCCGCGGCGTGCCCAGGTGGCGGGGCGCGGCCGGGGTGGCGGGGCGCGGCAGAGCCTGGTCAGTCGGTCGCGCGGCGGCGGACGGCGGCCGGGATGGCGATGGCGGCGACGACGCCGAGGGCGACGAGGATGACGGCGCCGATCGCGACCCCGAGCCCGACCATGGACGACAGCGGTGTCCCCTCGTCGGGCGCGACGCGGATCTTGCCCGTCGACTCGGTCTCGACAGCCATCGGGGTCGGCGACGCGCCCATGGTCCCCGTGAGGGCCTTGAGCGGGTTGACGATGCCGTAGCCGATGAAAGGGTCGGGCGGGCGGACCCCGGACGGGTCGGCCGTGCGCACGAGGATGTCGCGCACCCTCGCGGGGGTCAGGTCCTCCGGGTTACCCATGTTGTTGTTGTGCTCGATCATCAGGGCGACGACGCCGCTGACGATGGGCGCCGCATAGGACGTGCCCGAGGCCTCGAGGGCGAAGGCCTGGTTGTCGGCCGTCGGCGTCTGCGTCGGCTGCGACGGTGCGAGTGCGACGAGGTTGCGTCCGGGGGCACCGATGGAGATGTATCTGCCCACGTGGGTCATCTCGTCGCCGGAGTCCTGCTGGTTCGACATTCCGACCGCGATCACACCCTCGATCGCGGCCGGGAAGGCGGAGGCGGTCTCGCTGTCGGCCTGGCCCTGGTTGCCAGCGGCGGCGACCACCACGATGCCCTTGGCGATGGCGTCAAGCACCGCCTCCTGCAACTGACCGAGCTTCGCGTCATTGAACGTGGCCTGGGAGAGGTTGATCACATCGACCTTCTCGACATCGGTCGCGTGCCGGATGGCGTCGATCGTGTAGGTCAGGTTCTCCTTCTCCTCCTCGCTCGGCTCTCCCTCCGGCTGCGTTGAGTTCTTGAGCGCCCGGTAGGTGACGATCTCTGCGTCGGGTGCGATGCCCGAGAAGTTGGTCGCCCCGTGCACAGCCTGGCCGGACTCCGTGCGGCCAGCCCCGATGATCGAGGTGACGGCCGTCCCGTGGGCGCAGTCGTAGGTGATCGTGCCGTCCTCGGCGCGCACGTCCGGGATCATGTTGTAGCCGCGGACCCGGCCTCCGCCGCTCAGATAGGGCGAACCTGCGGTGGACGAACCGGTGTCGATCACCGCGACCTTCACGCCCTTGCCCGTTGCCATGGTCCACACGCTGTCCATCTGGAGTCGCTGCAGCTGCCATGCGTTGCGCAGTTCCTCGCGCGGCGTCGGGGCCTGTGCCGCGCACCGGTCGGACATGAACTGGAGCGGGCCGGAGCCGTCTGCGAGGGCGGGGACGGCCGCCTGCGCGGCGAAGAAACTCGCCGCCACCGCGGCCGATGCCACGCGCCACAACCATCGCTTCACGATCGACAGGGTAACGCCGTGGCGGGCCACGACCTAAGACGCGGTGCGAAGTCCCGCGGCCGAGGGGGCAGGATAGGACCGTGCTCGGATACTTCGGTCCCGCTGGGACGTTCACCCATCAGGCGCTGCGTACGGTCACCGACGAGGAGGCGCTCGCCTTCGCGAGCGTTCGCGAGGCCCTCGACGCCGTCCGCAGCGGCGTTGTGGACGGCGCCGTCGTGCCGATCGAGAACTCGGTCGAGGGCGGCGTCTCGGCGACGTTGGACGAGCTGATCGCAGGCAGCCCGCTCTCTATCCGCCGCGAGATCGTGATCCCGGTGGAGTTCGGGCTGTACGCCCGTGAGGGCACGCGGATCGAAGACGTGCGCAACGTCCTGACCCATGGCCACGCCGCGGCGCAGTGCCGCAACTGGCTGTCAGTGACGCTGCCCGAGGCGACGGTGACCGAGGCCGGCTCCACGGCAGGAGCGGCGGCTGAGGTCGCCAGTCCCGACTCGCGTTTCGATGCGGCCGTCTGCGCGCGGGTCGCAGGCGAGATGTACGGGCTGACCGAGCTCGCCTACCAGATCGAGGACAACGCGGGCGCCGTCACCCGCTTCGTCGAGGTGGGGCCCGCCGGCCCCGTCCCGCCCCAGACAGGCGCGGACAAGACGACCATCGTGGCGTTCATGCGCCAGGACCACGCGGGCGCCCTGCTGGAAATCCTCGAACAGTTCGCGGTGCGAGGGGTCAACCTGAGCCGGATCGAGTCTCGCCCCACCAAGACCGCGCTCGGTTCCTACTTCTTCTCCATCGACTGCGAGGGACACCTGCACGACAGGCGGGTCGCCGAGACGCTGCAGGGCCTGCACCGGGTCTGCCCCCAGGTCTACTTCCTCGGGTCGTACCCGCGAGCCAACCAGCGACGCCCTGAGATCGGCATCGGGTTCAGCGACCAGGAGTTCGACGCGGCCGCATCCTGGGTCAACTCGCTCTCCCGTCGGCGCTGAGCTGGGCAGAGTAACCCCGACCGACGAGATTTACCGGCTCTTCGCAGATGAGGGTGTAGAAGCTGACGGCGCGGCGGTGTCGGGATCGAAGTCGAGGTCTCCCGAGGATGGAAGTTCTCACACTGCCCATCCGGAAGACCTCGACGTGCACGACGCTACCTTCACTCGCCCTGACCTGACCACGTTCTGCCGACTGGATGAGCTCGGTCTCGAAGCCGTTGGGCAACGGCTCGAGCCCGACCGCGCGGTGATCGCTTGCCGCGTCGTCGAGCTCGACCAGTGGTGCCGTCGCTGCGGCTGCGAAGGGGTTCCGCGGGACACGGTGGTCCGGCGGCTTGCGCACGAACCGCTCGGGTGGCGGCCCACGACGCTGGAGGTCGTCGTGCGCCGTTACCGCTGCAGGGCTGCGGGTATGTGTGGCGCCAGGACACCACCGCCGCGGCCGAGCCCCGGGCCAAGTTGTCTCGTCGCGCTCTGCGGTGGGCGCTGGAAGGGATCGTGGTCCAGCACCTGACCATGGCTCGGGTCGCCGAGGGGCTCGGGGTGGCCTGGGACACCGCCAACGACGCCGTTCTGGCCGAGGGCAAGCGGGTGCTGATCGACGAGGAGCACCGCTTCGAGGGGGTGAAGGTCGTCGGGGTCGATGAGCACGTGGTGCGCCACGAGGCGCTGTTGTATCGGATGGAGGTGGGAGACCTGCATTGGTTGGCCGTCGTAGCGGCCAGGTGAAGCTGACGGCAGCCTGTCCTGGGGGAACGCCTGGGGTGGGTGGGAGCAGCCGTGACAAAGTCAGGACGGTCCGGTACTGCCGGATGGGCCGTGTCTGGTGAGCAAGACGGGAAGGTGTACGAGAGGAACCGGTGTCGTAAAGCCTCTTGATCGTCGCCCAGCTCTAACCCGGTGGATCGGGGCTGGTTTGCGGTGCGTAACCGCTTGTCGGGGCCGTCGTTGATGGTCGTGGCGGGTGGGGAACTGTCGGAACGGTGGTATGTGTCGGGTCCGGCAGGTCGTGGTGAAGGTCTACGGCGTAGCCACGACGATGCCGCAGGGGTAAAGCCGGACGCCTCGCCCGTCTACCGAACAGCAGTGAACGTGGGAACCATCCGCATTCCGCTCCCCGCATTGGTGGGGGATAGGTGCGTTGCCTGCCGAAGGGTGTGGGTGGGGCGGAGCCGTCGTAGTACTCCGAGGCCGGGAAAGCCGGTCACATGGGGAAGGGCGGCAGTGAGAGAAAGCAGAAGAAGGTGAATGTAATGTCCGAAGACGCGCCGGTGAATGTCGGCGCCTCCGGGTGGCCCGGCGATGCTCGGGCCTATCTGGGGGTACGGAGGATGCAGACCAAGCTGCATGGTTGGGCGGCCACCGATGGTGGCCGCCGGTTCGATGACCTGTGGAACCTTGTGTGTGATCCGGCGTTCTTGACGATGGCGTGGGAACGCGTCGCCGGGAACAAGGGGTCCAAGACTCCCGGGGTGGACCGTGTCACCGTGGCACGGATCAGTTCCGGGGTCGGGGTGGAGGAGTTCCTGCGGAACCTCCGAGCCCAGTTGAGGGCTGGAGAGTTCAGGCCGGTGCCGGTGCGGCAGGTGATGATCCCCAAGGCCAGCGGCAAGCTGCGCAAGTTGGGCATCCCAACCGTGACCGACCGGGTGGTGCAGGCAGCTTTGAAGCTGGTCCTGGAACCCATCTTCGAGGCCGACTTCAAGTCGTGCTCCTATGGGTTCAGACCCAACCGGCGCGCGCAGGACGCGGTCGCCGAGATCCACCACTTCGCGAGCAAATCGTACGAGTGGGTGCTGGAGGCCGACATTGAGGCGTGTTTCGACATGATCGACCACACCGCCTTGATGGACCGGCTCCGGTGCAGGATCGGTGACAAGCGGGTGCTCGCGCTGGTCAAGGCGTTCCTGAAAGCCGGCGTGCTCACCACGGTGGGCACGACCGAAGGGACGATCACCGGCACCCCACAGGGCGGGATCTTGTCCCCGCTGCTGGCCAACATCGCCCTATCAGTCCTCGATGACGAGTTCACTCGCCGCTGGGACCATGAGATGGGCACGGCCGGAAAGCGGGCCTGGCGCCGTGACCACGGCAAAGCGTCCTACCGGCTGATCCGTTACGCCGATGACTTCGTCATCGTCGTGAAGGGCAGCCAAGAACACGCCGAGCAGTTGCGTCACGAGGTGGCAGAAGTACTCGCCCCGATGGGGTTACGGCTGTCACCGGAGAAGACCCGCGTGGTCCACATCGACCACGGGTTCGACTTCCTCGGCTTCCACATCCGACGGATGCGGAAACGAGGAAGCAACAAGTGGTACGTCTACACCCTGCCCGCGAAGAAGGCCATCGCCTCGATCAAACAGCGGGTGAAGACCATGACCTACAGGCACACCCTGCACCAGGACCCGGGATACCTCATGGACTATCTCGGGCGGGTGCTGCGGGGATGGGCGAACTACTTCCGACACGCGGTGGCCAAAGCAACCTTCGCCGCGATCGACTCCTACACGTGGGAGCGGATCACGGCATGGCTACGCAAGAAGCACCGCCGACTCGGATGGCCAGAACTCCGCCGCAGGTACTGCCTGCCCGGAACCTGGCGCCTCGCTCACAACGGGAAACGGTTCACCGGCGCCGCGAGCGTCCCGGTGACCAGGTACCGCTACCGCGGCTACCACATCCCTACCCCCTGGGACCGGCCAGCTGTCACCACCAGCTGAACCAGCCCTCTCTCATGGAGAGCCGGATGCGGTGAAAGTCGCACGTCCGGTTCGGCGGGCGGCCTGGGGAAACGGACCGGGAGCAATCCCGACACCGCGCCCCAGGCCGACCCAACTGGAGGCACACCCGTCGCGGCGACAGGTACGTCACCGTGATCATCGACCTCACCCCAGTGCGAGATGGCACCGGCCCGGCACGGCTGCTGGACATGGTCGAAGGACGCTCCAAGCAGGCGTTCAAGACCTGGCTGGCCGACCGCCCGCAGGAGTGGCGCGACGGCGTGAAGGTGGTCGCGATGGACGGCTTCACCGGGTTCAAGACCGCCGCCGTCGAGGAACTGCCCGACGTGGTGACCGTGCTAGATCCCTTCCACGTCACGCGCCTCGCTGGCGAGGCGCTCGATGAGTGCCGACGGCGAGTTCAGCAGGCCATCTGTGGGCACCGCGGCCGCAAGGACGACCCGCTCTATGCCGCCCGCCGGACCCTGTCCACCGGCGCCGACCTGCTCAACGACAAGCAGAAGGACCGACTGGACACCCTGTTCGCCGACGACGCCCACGTCGAGGTCACCTGGGGCGTCTACCAGCGGATGATCGCCGCCTACCGCCACGAGAACCGGCGCCACGGCCGCGAGCTGATGGCCCGGCTCATCGACTCGATCAGCACCGGCGTCCCCAAGGCCCTGGTCGAGATCACCAAGCTCGGCAGGACGCTGAAGAAGCGCGCCGCCGACGTCCTGGCCTACTTCGACCGGCCCAGCACCAGCAACGGGCCCACAGAGGCGATCAACGGCAGGCTCGAGCACCTGCGCGGCTCGGCGCTGGGGTTCCGCAACCTGACCAACTACATCGCTTATGCGGAATTCCGCATAAGCGATGGTATGTCGACCTCGGGGTTATGTTGACCGGCTCGGTGAGCGCCCGGGCGGGGCAGGGGTGAACGGTTGAGCGGGTCAACATAACCATCGCGGTGTCACCGGTTCTTGAGGAACGCGATGAGAGCGTCGGATGCCTTGTATCGGGCTGGTGGCCGCTCGTCGAGCGCGGGGACGCGTTCGAGGGTTCGCTGCTTGAGTTCCAGGTCGGCATGCAAGTAGATCTGCGTGGTCTGGATGTTCGCGTGCCCGAGCCAGAGCGCGATGCTGGCGGTGTCGATGCCGGCGTGCAGGAGGCTCATCGCGCAGGTGTGCCGCAGCGTGTGCGGCGTGACGTTCTTCCCTGTCAACGAAGGACACCTCTCGGCCGCGGTCGCGGCGTGCCGGGTAACGAGCTTCCCAACGGCAGCCCTGGTCAGGGGTGTCCCGCTGTTGGTCGGGAACAGCGGCCCCTCTCGCGCTGGTGGGAGCTCGGCGAGCCAGGCAGTGAGGAGCTTGACGGTGTTCTTCTGCAACGGGATCACGCGTTGCTTGCGGCCCTTCCCGACGCATTCGAGTTGGCTGTGTGGTCCGAGCTGAAGGTCACCGACGCGCAGGTTGATGAGTTCGCTGACGCGGAGTCCGGTTTGGATGCCCAGGTGCAGCAGGAGCCGGTCGCGGCGACCGAGCCAGGTCCGGGTGTCCGGGGCAGCGATGAGCGCCTCTGCTTCGGGGGCGGTGAGGAACGACACGAGCGTGGTCTTGGTGCGTTTCGCGGGGATCGTGAGGACCTGGCTGATCGTGGCGATCGCGTCAGGTGCCCGGTAGCTGGCGTAGGTGAAGAACGACCGCAGCGCCGCCCGGCGGGCGTTGCGGGTCGCGACGGAGTTCCCGCGCTCGGTTTCCAGGTGCTGGAGGAACCCGCCGATCAGGTCTGCGTCGAGATCGGCCAGCGTCAACGCCGATGGCGCGATCCCGGTGGCCCGCTCAGCGTAGGTCAGTAGGAGCCGGAACGTGTCGGCGTAGGCGGCTTTCGTGTGCGGGCTGGTATCCAGATGAGGTATTGTCAAATCCTGTGGATGAGCCTTCTCAGGCAGCCTGCTGGATGGCTTGGTCGGAGGGGTCTGGTTCGACGAGTTTGCCGTCTTTGAAGGTGGCGCCTGCTCGGACTTTGGCTACGAGGTGGGGTGCCCGGATCGCTCGCCACCTGTTCTGCGCGGATTGCATCAGCTTGAACGCCATCGCGATCCCAGCGGCCCGGCTGCCTGGGCCTTTCGTGACCCGCTGACGGAGCCTGACGGTCGCGAATGTCGACTCGATCGGGTTCGTGGTACGTAGATGGACCCAGTGCTCGGCGGGGTAGTCGAAGAACGCCAGCAGCACGTCGGTGTCGTCGACGATCTTGGCAGCCGCCTTGGGCCACTTGGTGCCGTAAGCGGCGGCGAACGCCTTCACAGCGGCCTTGGCGTGGGGCTTGTCTTCGGCCTGCCATATCTCCCGGATCGCGGCCAACGCACCCGGCTGGGCAGACTTCGGCAGCGCGGCCAGCACGTTGCCGGTCTTGTGCCACCAGCACCGTTGCTCCTTCGTGGCCGGGAACACGTCCCTGACGGCCTTCCAGAACCCGAGCGCCCCGTCACCGATGGCCAGGGTGGGGGCGGTCATGCCGCGGCGTTTGCAGTCCCGCAGCAGGTCCGCCCACGACTCCGAGGATTCCCGGAACCCGTCGGCCAGGGCGATCAGCTCCTTGCGGCCATCAGAGCGGACGCCGATCATGACGAGCAGGCAGACCTTGTCCTGGTCCAGACGGACCTTCAGGTGGATCCCATCGACCCACATGTAGACGTAGTCCGACCCCGCCAGGGACCGTTCGTTGAAGGCCCGGGCCTCGTCTTGCCACTGCCTGGTCAACCGGGTGATCACCGCCGGCGAGAGGCCCTTGCCGGTGCCCAGGAACTGCTCCAACGCGGGGGCGAAGTCATTGCTCGACAGGCCGTGCAGATACAACAGCGGCAGCACCTCGGCGACCTGGGCCGATTTGCGCGCCCACCTGGGCAGGATCGCCGAAGCGAACCTTGCCCGCTTACCGGTGGCCTCATCGACGCGCTTATCGTTGACCCTGGGCTGGCGGACCTCGACCGCGCCAGCGGCGGTGGTCACCAGCCGCTGGGCGTGGTAGCCGTTGCGCACCACCAGCCGGCGGCCCTGCTCGTCCACCTCCGCCTGGAACTGCTCGATGTAAGCGTCGACCTCGGCCTGCAACGCCGCAGCCAGCATCCGCCGGGCACCATCACGCACGATCTCATCAAGCACCGGCCCGTCTCCCTCTCGAGCCTCGGTCGGCTGCCCCTGGTTGGCCTCCCAGCCCTCGGGAACTACATTGGACATGGACGCACCTTCCCGGACCAACGCTTCCAACGTCGGCCCATGATCAGAATCTCTGTTACTGAAAGATCATCCCCGAGAAGGTGCGTCCCTCGCACCCCAGCCCCGGGGACCATCCACAGGATTTGATCATTCCTCTATCCAGATGCCGGTCGAGCTTGTCGGTGAAGAACCGTTGCAGCAACGGCGCGAGGTCACTCATCACCGCCCCCTCTCGCTTGGATGCGCTCCGCGAGAGCAGCCGCCAATTCGGGAGTGTTCGACAGATACCAGTAGGTCGCCTCCGGGCCGACGTGTCCGAGGAACGCCGACAGCACCGGCATCATCGCGTCGACATCGCCGCCGGTTCGGATGTGCCCGATCAGGGTGTTCGTCGCGAACGAGTGCCGGAAGTCGTGCAGCCGGGCGGCCGGCTCGGTCGGCCCGCCGGCCAAGCCAGCGGCCTCGCGGATCTCTCGGAACGTGTTCCCCGCGGTTGAGCGGGCGATCCGGGTGCCTCGGCGGGCGACAAACACCGCGGTCGTCTTCGGGACCGGGAACGTCCGATCCCGTAGCCGCCGATACCTGCGGATCGCGGTCATCGTCGTCGGGCGGAGTGGGACGAGGCGGGACTTGCCGAACTTCGTGTCCGTGACCCGCACCCAACCGCTGCCATCACCGGCATCGTCGTCGATGGTGATGTCGTCGTCGTTGAGGTTCCTCGCTTCGCTGATCCGCATCCCCGTCACCGTCAGCAGTCCGAGTAGCGTTTGCCAGGAAGCCGCCCGGACTCGTGGGGTCAGCCTGCCTGCCGCGACCAGCAGCGTGTCGATCTGCTGGTCGGTGAAGATCCGCGGGCGAGGACGATGAGCGCCGTAGGGTCGTCCGTCCAGGACGGGGACCTCGGTCGCGGGGTCGAACCAGGCGACATGCTCGGCGAACTGGCGGACATAGTTCAGTCGCTCCAGCACCGTGCCGCGGGAGAACTGTGCTGCCCACGCGGTCGCCAGATCCCGACGGATCGTGGGCTCACCGGCGTCTTCCATCCAGCCGACGAACGCATCCAGAGTCTTGCCTGGCGCGACGAGCTTGAACCCGAGTGCCCGCCGGGTCGCCAGGTAACCGTCCATCAGATCGCGCAACCCGCTCATCGTGGACACCTGCCCAATGACGCGGCCGCCGGCCATTCGGGTGCGAGAGCGGTGAGCCGGTTCTTGTCGACCTTGGCGTAGAGCGCGGTCGTGCGTAGATGCGCGTGGCGTAGCAGCCCCTGGACCTCCTGCAACGTCGCCCCAGTGGCGAGCATCCCGGTCGCGAACGTGTGCCGCAGCCGGTGTGGGCCGAACTTCTCCACCCCGGCCTTGATGCAGATTTGCCGGATCGACCCGCAGACACCGTTGGCGCTCAGTGGCTGGACCGGATCGATGACCGTCCAGAACACCTCCTCGCCCTGGACCCTGCCGCCGCGGCAGTGGAGCACGTAATCCTCCAAGGCGTGGCCGACCTCGTCGGGCAGTGGGAGCTCATCGACACGGTCACCCTTGCCCCGGATGCGTAGGCTTCCGGTGCGCCAGCCGATGTCGTCGAGCCGAAGGCCGGCGATCTCACAAGCGCGCAGCCCGAGCCCGGTAAGAAGCAGCAGGATCGCCCGGTCACGCAGCCCTTTCGGTGAACGCAGATCGAGAGAGTCGAACAGTGCCTCGATCGTGCCCGCCGGCACCGGGTCCGGAATCGATGAGAGTCGCCACGCCGCCGCGTGCGGCACCACCCCGGACAGGTCCTGTCCCATCCGACCGGAGCGGTGAGCGTACTGCAGAAACGAGCGCAGCATCACCAGCTGCTTGCCCAACGTCGATGCCATCAGCCCACGCGCTGCTTCCAGGTCCACCCACTCGATCAGCATCGCCGCGGTCAGCTTCCGCAGCGACTCCTCGACCGGCGCGGGCAGCCACTCCACGAATGCTGCGACGCGAGCCGTGTACGCGGCAGCCGTGCACTCCTGCGCTGATCGCTCTTGGAGCAGCCACCTCTCGAACTCATCCAGCACATCCCGCACGTCGGCGCGGCGCTGATCACGATGAACCACCATCTCGGTCCTCCTCGACCTGAAGCCGAGCGATCCCAGCGACCGCCCCGGTCAGATCAAGCGAACCCCGACTCCAGAGCCAATGGTTATGTTGACCGGCTCAACCGTTCACCCCTGCCCCGCCTGGGCGCTCACCGAGCCGGTCAACATAACCCCGAGGTCGACATACCATCGCCAGATCGCTGCTCGAGACCGGCGGGTTCAGACCCCAACTACACCCTGGATCATGATGAGCCGAATTGACACCACGCTATTGGACTCACCCGCGGCCAGGCCTCCCGCTGACGCAGTGCTGGACCTGCCACGCGCAACCCGAATCGAGGTCTTGTCCGGCACGCTAAAAGAGCAGGTCAAAGATAGCCATGGCCCGCTCCCAGTGCACGCTCTGCGGGTTTTTGACCTTAGGATCGAGGATTTTGAAGGCACGTGCCAGCGCCACCGTCAGCCCGCCGACCAGGCGCGGCAACTCCGCTTCCATCTCATAGCTGTAGGCCAGGTCGAGCGGGGGCAGGGCTACCAGCTGATCCAGGATAGGCTGAAGCTCCAGTGCGGTGTCCAGCCCGTCGAAGGCCCGCATGCTCTCCTTGAAGCCGAGCGTCAGCGGCAGGTCGTGCAGCTGGATGACGTCTCGCTGGTTGTCCTTGGCCGTGGCCTGCGCCGCCAGCAACAGATCGTAGACCTTCTGCCGCACGAAATCGTTCAGCCGCGCCAGGTCGTTCTTGTCCACGTCCAGGCCGGCTGCCTCCCGAAAGAGCCGTTCAAACTTCGATACGCCGATGATTTTCGCCATAGTTCTATCTCCTCCTGTCAGACTTACAGTGACACTATAGCTTGTGGCCGGAATAACTGCGAACCAAACTTGGAAGCTCTATAAGGAATTCGAAGGTAGAGGTCTCGGAGACGAAACTGCTCGAGTAACCCTTCGGACTGTGCTGCTAATGACGCCCGAGAATCTTCATGTCAATTCCTTCATGTATGAACCAATCGTGGACATGTCGGACAAGTCTCTCCGAGATCTCTATGCCGCCGTCGCGGAGCTTGAAAGAGGTGTCACACCTCAGCACACTTCGAGCACGACCTAAGCACCAACCTGTTCTATAGGCACGACGCTCGTCCATGGCACCAGGAGATCGCGCTAAAAAAGCGATTCCCCGCAGGACGCTATAAGTTCGTCTTGTGCCCGGCCTGGCCCAGGCGAGTGACAGGCTCGTCATAGCTTGCCTCCAACAGTATCTGTAGCGCCTCGGCGGCGGCCTCCGCGCCTCGGCGCACAGTGCCGGGCTTCACCGTGAGGTAACCGGCTCTTCACAGAAGTGAGTGGATCATGGGTCTGAACCCGCCCGCGTCGAGTAGGCATCGGGCGGTGTAGTTGACGATGTTGCGGAACCCTCTGGCTGTCCCGCGGAGGTGTTCCAGCAGGCCGTTGATCGCTTCGCTGGGGCCGTTGGACGTGCCGGGGTGGTCGAAGAACGCGAGGATGTCGTCGCGGCGTCGATGAAGGGTTTTGCCCAGTGATCTGAGCTCGTTGAGGCCGGCTGGGACTCCGCTCTGGAGGCTGTCGATGAGCCGGGTCATGATCGCCTTGCCCTCGGTGGGGTCGTCGGCTTGGTAGGCGGAGATGACGTCCTGATAGACGCTCCAGGTGGCTTCGAAGGCGGCGTGACGCTCGTCGGTGAGGACTTTCAGGAGGCGGTGCTGCTGTTTCTCGGTGAGCAGCGCGGCGCGGGTCCGGGCGACGCGTCGGATGCCGTAGAGCGGGTCCCCGGAACGGCCACGATGCCCCAGGGTCTCCTGTTGGATGCGTTGCCGGCACTGGTCGAGTTTGTCGCCGACCAGTGCCACGACATGGTAGGGATCCATCACGGTGACGACGGTGTCGATCGCTTCGACGGCGGCTGACTTGTAGCCGGTGAACCCGTCCATCGCGACCACCTCCACCGAGTCTCGAAACGCCTGCGTCCGGGCCTCGAGCCAGTCCTTGAACACCTGCTTGGATCGGCCCTCGATCACGGCCAGTAACCGCGAAGGGCCGGTTCCGGTCCTTGTCGGAGTAAGATCGATGATCACGGTGACGTACTTGTCGCCGCGGCGGGTATGGCGCCACACGTGCTCATCCACCCCGATCGCGGTGACCCCATCCAGCCGGCCTGGGGTGTCGATGAGCAGCTCGGCGCCGGCGGCCAGGATCGCGTCGCAGGCCGTGTTCCACGCCACTGCGAGATTGGCTGCGACCCTCGCGATCGACATGCGGTCAACCACGATGGACTTGACCGCCATCATGATCGCGTCGCGGGAGAGTTTCCCCTTCGACGGAGCTGCGGCCCGGATGTCGTGTCGCCAGATCCGGCGGCATTCCAGGCAGCGGTAGCGGGGAACGACGATCTCCAGGATTGTGGGCTTCCAGCCGTACGGCACGTGCGCCAGGCGCCGTAGTACCGAGTCGTGGCGGATTCCGCGCTCGCCGCAGCCGAGGCATGGCGCGGGCGCGGTGGTGGGCCGGCAGCGCAGGACCGTGTGGTCGGGTTCGACCCGTTGCGCGGTCACGGTCAGCCCGAGACGGTCGAGCCGGCAGAACATGTCAAGGGAAGGTGGGGTAGCGTTTCGCATAAGGGCCCTTGGGTGATCAGATGAGGCGTAGACACCTTCATCCTGCCAACCCGAGGGCCCCCACCCCACCCCGGCCCCACCAACGCTGCAGGGCCCCGGGTCAGCAGTCGCTCAAACGCTCCCCTTCAACCCACTGCCTTCTGTGAAGAGCCGATTTACCAGGCTCCGCCGCGATCAGGGCATCCGCCCAGGTGGAACGACGGATGGGTGCAACTGCGGTCCTCCGTCCCGTCTTCGGCAGGAAGTGAACCTCGACGGCGGCCCTCCGCCGGAGGGTCGCCGTCGTTCAGGCGACGATCAGCGCTGCTCCCTGGGAGACGGTGACCCGCACCCGGGTCACGTCGCCAACCACGTCCCCGTCGATCTGGAACGGCACGGGGTGCTCCGCGAGCATGGCGACCTCGTGGCCGGAACGCCGCTCCAGCCCCGCGATGTCGCGGCGCCGGGTCAGCACCCCGGAGATCATGGCGAGCACCTCGGAGCGGACGCTCGGGGTGGCCACGAGCAGATCCAGCCGACCGTCCGAGGGATCGGCGGCCGGGAGCAGGGTGACACCGGGGTGCAGCGACCCGACATTGCCCACCAGGAGGAGCGACGCGTCCAGCCGGTCGGTGTCACCGTCGAGGGTCACCGTCGTGGCGACCGGGTCCACGTCGACGTGCCGGAGCCCGGCGAGCAGGTAGCCGAACGGCCCAACCGCACGCTTGGCCCGTTCGGAGGTGTCGCGCAGGACGGCGGCGTCGGCGCCTGCGCCGACCATCGCGACCGCCCAGCGCGGGGCGTCGCCGTCGACCTCGACGCGGAGCAGGTCGAGCGGGCGTGCCGGCGAGGCCAGCGCGACCCGCACCGCGCGAGCGGCGTCGAGGGGGAGGGAAAGGTTTGTGGCGAGCAGGTTGCCGCTGCCTGAGGGGATGAGCCCGACCGGCACAGGGTTCCCGGCGAGCGCGCCGAGCACCTCCCGGGTCGTGCCGTCGCCGCCGACCGTCAGCAGCAGGTCGGCACCGTCGACAGCCGCCTCGCGTGCGATTCCCGCGCCGTGGTCCTCGGCCGTGGTGGGGATCCATACGGGTGGCGGGCAGCCGCGCCTGGCCGTCTCGCGGGACAGGAAGCGCTCGAGCGAGCGGCGACCGCGCACCCGGCCCGGATGCCACACCACGTGGATCGTCCGTGGGTTCTGGATCGGCGGGGTGGTGTTCCACGCGCCGGTCACCGTCGCAGCCAGCGCGGCGGAGAAGAGGGCCACGATCGCGCCGCCGAGGACGTCGCTGACGTGGTGGACGGAGAGCACGAGCCGCCCGATGGCAACGGCCGCGGCCAGCAGGGCCGAGGCCACCGCGACGAGCACCGTGGTGCGGAGGTGCCGGGAGAGCGCCCAGGTGGTCTGGACGATCCCGATCGCCAGGGCCGTTCCCGCGGCGGCATGCCCGGAGGGGTAGGAAGCGAGGGCGTCGAGATGTCCGATCATGTCGGGACGCGTGCGGCCGACGAGGGACTTCAGCACGGTGGTGATCGAGACCGTCAGGCCGATCGCGAGGAGCATCGAACCGGAGAGGTCGCGCCAACGATGTCGGAAGAGCGCCCCGACGAGGAAGAACATGATGATGTAGGCGACGACGGGCTGGAGGACGTTGGCCCAGATGACCGCGAGCAGCCCGCCGGTCGAACCCTCGGTGACAGGTCGCCACGGCCACAGGGCGTCGAGCGAGGTGGGCAGCCACACCGTCCACGCAACGACCGCGACCCCGAGCAGCAGCGTCACGACGGAGGGGATGGCGCGGCGGAGCATCCCACGATTCTCCCACGCTGAGCGCGCTGACGCCCACGGCGTCGGCAGAACATCCCGTCGACGGCCCTCGTCAGGCAGCCCTCAGGTGTCGTCCGGGATCACGTCCCAGAGGGCGAACCGGGTCATTGCGGAGCGTCTCGCGGTCGCTGCAGAGGCGAGGTTGTCCACCTGGCAGCGGTAGAGCGGCTGGTACCCCTCATCGACGATGTGCCTGCTTATCGCCCGCACCACCGCCCGGGCGTGACCCCGGCCACGGTGATCGGGGCGGGTGAGGATGCCGATGTCGGCCACCACCGAGTCCCGCCATGGGTAGGCGCTGGCCGCGGAGACGATCTCGTCGCCATCGAACAGCCCGAAGGCGGCCCAATGGTCGACCTCCACGTAGGCCTCGTCCACCTCGGAGGGGCTGCAGGTGTCCGTGAGGCGGGCGAAGCGGTCGGCGTCTGCGGGGCCGAGTCGACGGATCGACGCCGCGTTTCCTTCACCCATCAGGCGTGGCAGGTGGGCGTCGTCGAAACCGAAGATGTGGTCTGGCCCGTTGAGCCTCGCCCCTGCCCGTGCTACGGCCTCGACCAGCGCGTCGTCATCGAGCCTGGCGCCGTCGACCAGACTGGCGCGGGCGGCGAAGGCGGGCGAGGCCGCGACCAGTCGTCGCCCGTCGAGGGTCAGGATCGTCTGGATCGCATGCGTCAGGTCCTCACGCAGGCCGACGAACCACGTTCCGTCGGGTGCCGAATCTCTCGGAAACCGCTCGAGCCAGAACCTGGTGAACGCGGTGGGGTGAGGCATGGGGTCAGGCCAACCGCCGCTTGACCATGAACCACGGCACTGCCGCGATGGCCATGATGATGCCGGTCACCGCGAAGGCCCAGCCGAACCCCACCATGTCGGCGATGGCGCCGGCCAGCAGCGTTCCGGCGATCGACCCGAGGTCGGTCGCCATCGAGTAGGTGGAGAGAGCCTGGCCGCCGTTGCGGTTGGAGCCGATCAGGTCGGCGAGCAGGGCCTGCGAGGCGGGGGCGATGAACGCCGCTCCGGCTCCCGCCACGACGGACAACCCGAGGAACCAGGGCAGCGTGTCCAGCCAACCGAAGGGGAGGGTCGCCGCGGCCGAGATCACCAGCCCGAGCACCAGGAAGGGACGCCGTCCCCGTCTGTCGATCAGCCTTCCCGTCGCCTGCTGGGTGACCGCGTTGCCCAGCGCGAACAGCGTCAACGCGATGCCTGCGGCCGCGCTCCCGATCGCGGGAACGGCCGCGGCCATCAGCGGAAGCAGCGCGATCCGCACGCCGAAGTTGGACCAGCCGTGGGCGAAGCCCGTGACCAGTAGCGCCCGGTAGTAGGGAAGCCCCAGCGCCTCCTGGAGGGTCATCCGCTCCTGCACCACCCCTGGCGCCGGACGCCCGCCCGCGCCGCCGCGCAGGAAGATCATCACGACGAGCACGGCGATGGCGACGGCGCCCGCGTAGAGGAAGAACGGCATCCGTTGGCCGAGACCCGAGAGCGCCGAGCCGAGGATCGGGCCGAGGATGTTGCCGAGCAGGAAGGCCGTGCCGTACAGCGACGACGTGTGCCCGCGCTGTGCAGGCGGTGACAGCCGCACCAGCAGGCCCATGGACGAGACGGTGAACATCACCGAGCCGACGCCGCCCAGCCCGCGGAAGACGAGCAGCATCCAGTAACTGTCGGCGAGGCCGCTGAGCGCGCTCGAGAGCGCGACGATGCTGAGCCCGATCAGGTAGATCCGCCGCTCGCCGAACTTCGACACGAGGGCGCCCCCGGCAGGGGCGAACACCAGCCTGACGAAGGCGAAGATGGACACGATCGCCGACGCGGCCATCACGCCTACATCGAAGGACTGCGCGAACTGGGGCAGGATCGGGGCGACGAGACCGTACCCGAGCGCGATCAGCAGAGCCGCAGCGACCAGCACCCAGATCTCGGCCGGAATCGGCTGTCTCCTCGTCGCTCGCACCCGGCCACCATAGCCGCGGCTCCGGACGCGCCCGGAGCGGCTGCGGCCAAGGCCGTCGGGATCGGTAGAGTTGGCCACATGATTGATCCCAAGTGGCTGCGTGTCGATCCCGATCGCGTCCGACGCTCCCAGGCCGCCCGCGGCGCCTCGGTCGAGCTCGTCGACGAGCTGATCGCGGCGGACGAGTCCCGCCGTGCCGCCATCCTCGCCTCCGAGACCCAACGGGCCGAGCAGAAGTCGCTCGGCAAGCAGGTGGCTCAGGCCAAGGGCGACGAGAAGGCGGCGCTCCTCGCGGCGACCAAGCAGTTGGCCGCAGACGTCAAGGCGTCCCAGGCTGCGACCGGTGAGGCCGAGTCCCGCTATGCCGAGCTGATGTCCCAGCTCGGCAATCTCGTCATCGACGGCGTCCCCGAGGGCGGCGAGGACGAGGGCTCCATCCTCGAGACCATCGGCACCCCGCGCGACTTCGCCGCCGAGGGCTTCGAACCGAAGGACCACCTCGAACTCGGCGAGGGGCTGCGCGCCATCGACATGGAGCGCGGCACCAAGATCTCCGGCTCGCGCTTCTACGTCCTCACCGGTATCGGTGCGCAGCTCGAGATCGCGCTGCTGAACTTCGCCATGAACAAGGCGACGTCGTGGGGGTTCACCCCGATGATCCCGCCCGCGCTGGTCAAGCCGTCCGCGATGGAGGGCACCGGCTTCCTCGGGCAGGCCGCCCAGGACGTCTACCACCTCGAGGCCGACGACCTGTACCTCGTAGGCACCTCCGAGGTCGCGCTCGCGGCGTACCACTCCGACGAGATCCTCGACGGTGGCTCGCTGCCGCGCCAGTACGCCGCCTACTCGCCGTGCTTCCGCCGGGAGGCGGGCTCCTACGGCAAGGACACCCGCGGCATCTTCCGCGTGCACTGGTTCGACAAGGTCGAGATGTTCGTCTACTGCGACCCGGCAGATGCCGAGGACTGGCACCAGAAGCTGCTCGGTTACGAAAAGGAGTTCCTCACCGAACTCGAGCTGCCGTTCCAGGTGCTCGACGTGGCCTCCGGCGACCTCGGCCTCAGCGCCGCCCGCAAGTACGACTGCTACGCGTGGCTGCCGACGCAGCAGCGCTACCGCGAGGTCACCTCGACGTCGAACTGCACCGAGTTCCAGGCCCGCAGGCTCAACATCCGCGGCCGGTTCGAGGACGGTGTGCGCCCGGTGGCGACGCTCAACGGCACCCTCTGCGCGATGACCCGCATCATCATCATGCTGCTGGAGAACCATCAGCAGGCCGACGGGTCGGTGCGGGTTCCCGAGGCACTGCGGCCCTTCCTCGGCGGCCGCGAGGTGCTGGAGCCGGTCGCCTGACGTGCGCTGGTTGGATCGGTTCCTGAGGCGCCCACGACGAAAGGCTGAGATGCCCACGTTCACCCCGAAGCTGGTCGCCCTCGACATCGACGGCACCCTGGTCGACGGGTTCGGAGTCATGCCACCTGAGGTGCACGCCGCCGTGCGTCGGGTCGTCGACGCCGGGGTGCCCGTCGTCCTTTCGACCGGTCGCTCCTGGCTTGCGACGAAGACTGTCTTCGACGAGCTCGGGCTCCCGGACGGCTGGGCGGTGTCGTCCAACGGCGCCATGGTGGTGACCTACCCTCCGTTCGAGATCCACCACGAGACCCGGTTCGATCCCGCGCCGGTCGTGCGCAGGGTCGCCGAGCTCGCCCCAGACGCGAGGATCGCGGTCCAGGACGGGCTGCACTGGCGGGTCAGCCGGGAGTTCCCCGAGGGGGAGCTGCTCGGTGAGACCTCGATCGAGACCCTCGAGGAGCTCGCCTCCCGCGACGTGTCCCGCGTCATCATCCGCGATCCGGAGTCGACCGAGGAGAAGTTCTCCGAGCTGGTCAAGCAGCTCGGGCTGCACGAGGTCGCCTACTTCATCGGCTGGTCGGCCTGGCTCGACATCGCCCCGCAGGGGGTGGACAAGGCGCACGGTCTGCAGATCGTGTGCGATCAGCTGGGCATCGCGGCGGGCGACGTCCTCGCGCTCGGCGACGGGCGAAACGACATCGAGATGCTCGAGTGGGCAGGCCGCGGTGTCGCCATGGGTGACGCTCCGGACGAGGTCAAGGCCGTCGCCGACGACGTGACCGGCGACTTCGCCGACCTCGGCACCGTCGACGAACTCTCCAGGTGGTTCCCACCGGCCGATGCGGCCGCCTCCTGAGGTTCACTCACGACACTCTCACGGGTACGCCGTCCGGCACGCCCCCGTGCCCCGGGGGTAACATGACTCGATGTGCGTGGAGTGTCCTCCACGCGGGCGGCACGCCCGCGTCGACCTCCCCGCCACCCCTGACCGCTCTCGAAAGGTGCCTCGGACGTGACACTGCCCCCCCTTGTGCAGGAATGGAACCTGCCGCGGGTCGGTGCGCGACCATCGTTCCCCAGCTATCTGGCGGAGGTGTGGCGCCGTCGCGACTTCATCGCTACCATGGCCCGCTTCCGGATGCGCGCCAGCCTGGAGAGCAACCGGCTCGGCCTGGCCTGGGTGGTGCTGCGTCCGATCCTCAACGCCGGCATCTACGGCGTCATCTTCGGGCTGCTCCAGGCGGGCAACCGGCCGCCTGACTACCCGGCTTTCGTCGTGATCGGCGTCTTCCTGTTCGAGTTCTTCCAGGGCTGCTTCAACGACGGCTCGAAGGCGATCAGCGGCAACCGCAACCTGGTGCAGTCGCTCGCCTTCCCGCGGATGACGCTTCCGTTGGCTGCCACCGTCGAACGGTTCCTGCAGTTCCTGATCATGATGGTGGTACTCATCCCCATCCTGATGCTCTTCGGCCATTTCCCGAGGTGGGAATGGCTGCTGATGATCCCGTTGATCCTGTGCTTCACGCTCTTCAACGCGGGGATCGCGCTGATCACGGCACGGCTGACGGTGCACGTCTCGGACCTGACGCAGCTGCTGCCGTTCATCAGCCGGCTGCTGTTCTACAGCTCCGGCGTGCTCTTCGCGGTGGACAAGATCCTTGCCAACCACCCGGTCGTGCTCCGGATCTTCGACTTCTACCCGCTCTACCAGGTGCTGGTGATCGCGCGCCATCACCTGATCGGTGGGAATGCCTACCCCAACTACTACTGGGCGGTGCTCGCGGTCAGCTCTGTGGTGATCTTCCTCGGTGGAGCCATCTTCTTCTGGCGGGCGGAAGAGCGGTACGGACGTGACTGAGGCAAACCAGGGTGAGGCCCGCGTCCCCGTCGTCGTCGTGGACGATCTGCACGTCAAGTACCGCGTCTTCGCGTCCGGCAAGGCCGCGGGCGCGGCGCGCAGCGGGCTGCTCAACATGACGCGCGGCATCCGTGAGGTGCACGCGCTCAAGGGTGTCTCCTTCACCGCCTACGAGAACGAGACCATCGGCGTGATCGGCTCGAACGGCTCCGGCAAGTCGACGCTGATGCGCGCGCTGACGGGTCTGACGCCGCCCGCGGCCGGCGCCGTCTACGCCCGGTCGCGCCCCAACCTGCTCGGCGTGGGTGCAGCCCTGCTGCCGAACCTTTCCGGGTCGCGCAACATAGTGCTCGGCGGCCTCGCCATGGGGTTCTCCCGGGATGAGGTCGAGCAGCTCAAGGCCGACATCGCCGAGTTCGCCGAACTAGGGGACTCGATCGACCTGCCGATGCGGACGTACTCCTCGGGCATGCAGGCAAGGCTCAAGTTCTCGATCGCGGCAGCCCGCAGCCACGACATCCTGATCATTGACGAGGCGCTCGCCGTCGGCGACAAGCGGTTCCGCAAGCGCTCCGAGGCCAGGATCCGGGAACTCGCGACCGAGGCGGGGACCATCTTCCTCGTCTCTCACTCCATGTCGTCGATCCGCGACACCTGCAAGCGCACCATCTGGATCAACAAGGGCGAGCTGGTCATGGACGGGCCGACCGACGAGGTCGTGAAGGCCTACGAGGCCGGCCGCACATGACCGCCCGCCCAGCCGCCCCCACCCTGGGGGAACTGCGCGCCGTCGTCCAGCCGGACTGGGTGATGGAGCGCTCGGCCGAGCACTGGACGGGCACGCTGTACATGCGTCGGCTGTCGATCTATCTGACCTGGCTTCTGGTGCGCACCCCGATCACGGCCAACGGCGTGACCTGGCTCATGATCATCGCGGGCGGCCTCGCCGGGCCTGCGCTTCTGATTCCGGGGCTCTGGGGACCCTTGGTCGCCGCCCTGCTCGCCCAGTTCCAGATGCTGCTCGACTGCTGCGACGGGGAGGTCGCGCGGTGGCGCGAGACCATGAGCCCGCGCGGGATCTTCCTCGACCAGATCGGCCACTACGTGGCCGAGGGCTCCATCGGCGCCTTCCTCGGTGTCTCGGTCGCGTTCTCCTGGTTCGGTGAGCCCGTCGACTGGCGCTTCATGTTCATCGGGGCCGCGCTGGCGGCAGGCATCTGGTTCAACAAGTCGCTCAACATGATGGTGACGCTCGCGCGCACCAACTCGGGCCTCGAGCGGCTGCCCGACCAGCCGGCGGTCCGAGCCATCTCCGGTGGCTCGCTGCTCGCCCGGCTGCGTCGCGTCGCGCGCTTCGTCCCGTTCCACCGGATGTTCCACTCCATCGAGCTGACCCTCGTCTCACTGGCCGTGGCCGTCGTCGCTCTGTTCATCCCCGCCGTCTGGCCCTGGTACGTCGTTGCGCTCGCCGTGCTGATCTGGCCGGTCATCGTCGGCCACTTCATCGCGATCTGGGTGTCGCCGAGACTGGCCGCACGATGAGCGCCCCGATCACGGTCGGGGCAGTCATCCTCACGATGGGAAACCGTCGTGAGGAACTCCAGCGGGCGCTCGGCTCGCTGGTCTCCCAGCAGGGGGTCGAGCTCGACGCGGTGGTCGTGGTCAACGGTTCGGATCCGGTGGAGGTGCCCGAGGGGGTCAGGGTGCACCGGCTCGGAGAGAACCTCGGCATCCCCGCAGGACGCAACGCCGGCGTCGCACAGGTCGGCGGCGAGTACATCTTCTTCCTCGACGACGACTCCTGGCTCCTCTCCGACACCTTCCTGAGCGACGCCATCGGCATGCTCCGCACCGACCCCACCCTCGGCATGATCCAGCCACGGATCATCGACCCCGACCGACGCGGCGAGGAGCCGAGGCGCTGGATCCCGCGGTTGCGCAAGGGCGACCCGGCGCGCAGCAGCGAGGTCTTTTCGGTGCTGGAGACCGCGGTCGTGCTTCCCCGCTCCACCTTCGATGCGACCGGGGGATGGCCGGACGAGTTCTTCTACGCGCACGAGGGCATCGAGCTCGCGTGGCGGGTCTGGGACCTGGGCCAGCGGGTCGAGTACCGCGGCGACCTCAGCGTCGCGCACCCGGTGATCGACCAGTCGAGACACCGCGAACTGCACTACATGAACGCCCGTAACCGGGTCTGGCTGGCGCGGCGATGCCTGCACTGGCCATTCTCCTGGCTGTACGTCTCCGCATGGACGCTGCAGCACCTGATCCGCGACCTGCCCGAGACCGACGACCGCGTGTGGTGGGACGGTTGGGGAGACGGATGGAGCGAACGCCCCTGGGCCGGGGCGCGGAGAAAGAAGCTCAAGTGGTCCACGCACTGGAGGATGGCGGTCCACGGACGGCCACCGGTGGTGTGAGCATGGGGCGAAACAGACGAGGGAGGACAACGACGTGGGTGGCCTGAAGAAGCGGGTCGGTGAGCTTGCGCAGCGCCTCTACCGTGCCCTGCCGGCCGGTGGGCGTCGAGGCGTCTCGGCGATCATCCATGGCGAGACCGATGCCCAGCGACGCCTCGTCGAGCGCGTCCGCACGCTGCGGGCCGGCTCGCTCGGAGTTCCGGGGGAAGGCGATCAGCTCGGCGGATCGCTGCTGCATCCCCACCGTGCCGAGATCGCCACCAGCTTCGATGCCCACGCCCACCTCGAAGACCTACGCGGCCGGATCGTCGAGGTCCTCAGCGAGGGCACCGTCCCAGTTCACGAGCTGCCAGGTGTTCGGCCCTGCGTTCTCGTCGTCAGCGACAACGACTGGTCCAGGGCCTGGACGTTGCTCGCCGGCGACCCTCGGACCCGCTCGCTCTGGGCAGCCGAGGGGCGACGCCGCGCCGTTCCCGTCTCCGACGCAGCCGAAGCCCCGGCCGGTGCGGAGTGCCTGCTCTTCCGCAGGCTCGTCGCCCCCGGTGGCCACGTGCTGGCCGACGAATCCATGCATGTCTGCCTCGAACGGTGGAGCGAGGTGACGCAGCGAGGGGTGCGCCGCGTCGACGGTGGAGAGCACGAGATCGGAACCCTCCTTCGTGGCGAATTGGAGCCGAACGGATACGCCTCAGAGCTCAGCCCCGCGGTGCGGGCGACGCTTGTTCCAGGCACCGACGCCGTGCGCTTGCCATCGATCGACGCCGTCACGGAACCGGTCGACCTGGTCTACACGTGGGTCGACGGCTCCGATCTCGCGTGGCTGGAGAAGCGGGCACGCTGGGAGGGAACGGGGTTCACGGTGGACGCCCAGCTGGCGTCCCGGTTCGTGAGCCACGACGAACTGCGCTACTCGCTGCGGTCCGTCGAGATGTACGCCAACTGGTTCAACCACCTCTACCTCGTCACCGACGCCCAGGTGCCCGAGTGGCTCAACCGCGAGCATCCGCGACTCACCGTCGTCGACCACCGCGACCTCTTCACCGAGGATGAGGTCCCCCTGTTCAACTCGCACGCCATCGAATCGAGGCTGCACCACATCCCCGGGCTCTCCGAGCGCTTCATCTATCTCAACGACGACGTCTTCTTCGGCTCGACCGTGTGGCCTGAGGATTTCTACACGGGTGCAGGACAGGCGCGGTTCTTCCCCAGCAGGGCGACGATCGACCCTGGGCCGAGCCGTCCGGACGACGTTTCGGTGACGAGTGCCGCGAAGAACAACCGCGACCTCCTGGAGCGGGCGCTCGGACGGACCATCACGACGAAGCTGAAGCACACGCCGCACGCCCAACTCGTCTCTCTGCTCAATGAGCTCGAGGAGCGGTTCCCTGAGGTCTTCGAGGGCAACGTGCGGGCCAGATTCCGCTCACACACCGATCACTCGGTGGTGTCAGGGCTCGCCCAGCGGTACGGGGCGGCGACGGGGCGGGCAGTCGTGTCCCGGATCGCCTACAACTACGCAGACATCAGCCGCCCCGACATCGAGCAGGTGCTCGCCCGATGGCTGCGATCCAGGCAGTTCGCGGTGTTCTGCCTCAATGACACGGGAACCGCGCTCGACGACGCCAAGGCCAAGGCCTTCGACGCTTACCTTCGGCGTTATTTCCCCGTTGCGAGCGGCTTCGAGTTGTGAGGAACCACCCACGTGAGGCAGCGTGGACCAGAACAGGTGAATGAGAGGGACTGCAGATGGCGATGAAGGATCTGGTGCCGGAGGCGATGCGGCCTGCGGCGAAGAGGCTGCGCAGAAAGCTGGTGGCCCGTGTGGAGGGGATCCGCACGCCTGCTGGTCCTGCGACCAGTGGACCGGCGCTGACGGACGTGGCCATCGCCGATGAACATGTCCTGACCTTTCTCATCTCGTCCAAGGCTCCCGTTGCCCAACTGTCGGCTCAGGTCGAAGCTGCGGCCGGCACGACTTCCAGCGAACTGCAGGAGCTCCTGCGTTACGACCAGGATGGGAGATCGTTCGTGCTCGCCAAGCTGTCGCAGGACAGCCGCCTGGTTCCCGGGACGAAGATCCGCGTCATGACTGACCAGGGGGAGGTCTCACTCTCATCCATGAAGGTGCGGCAGACCCGGGACAAGAGCTACCCGCTGATCGACCGGCTTGTGGTCAGGAAGGGAAACGGCGCGCTGCTCATCGAGGAGGGGAAGCAGAGGAAGCTCCAAGCCCCGTTGCTTGGCAGCCTCACGTGGACCGATGAGCCGTCGGCACTCGTGATCTCAACAGATCTCGTGCTCTCCGCCGCCTCACTGCGCGCGAGGGACGAGGACGGAGAGAGCGTTGCAATCCCAACCGCCGGACCGGGACTCGTCGTGACGGCCGACCTGCTCGCACGACTCTGCCCGACTGGCCACGTGGGGCCGGTTCTGATGGACATCGAGGTCACCACGGAAGGAGCACACGGTGGCATTTCGCATCCAGACCCCTGGCTTCGAGTGCCCAGGAACTATCAGACATTCCTGCCCCACACGGTGGTGGACTCGGAACACACGCTGCTGGTGCGTCCCTACTGGACTCTCAGCGGAAACCTGTCGCTGAAGGTGAGGAACCGGTGAGCATGAAGAAACTCAACATCCAGTACCTCCTGATGACTGCTGACCTGGTCGGTGGAACCGAACAGGCGATCATCCATCAGGCCAATGCGCTGGCTCGGCGTGGACATACAGTCAGCATCATCAGCGTCTTCCGTGACGCGGACCGTCCGCATTTCCACATCCACCCGAAGGTGCAGGTCACCTACGCAATCGATCGACGGGATGACAGGATCAGGCCTCACCGTTGGGTGGCAAGCCAGATCCCCGATCCCGTCTGGCTCCATAAGCAGGGCTCGGCCATCTCCCCCCCCGGTTGGGATGTACAGTTCACGGCTCTGTGCGATCTCGTTCTTCCTCCGCTACTGCGGCGCTCTAGGGCCGAGATCATCGTTGCACCCACCCCGCCGCTTGTCGCGTACGCCACTCTCTTCTGCCCGAAGGTGGCCATTGTCCAGCAGGAGCATCGGCCGACGGCCTTCCGCGCCAGGGGAGCCTTCAACAAGATCAACGAGTTCAGCGATCGGATCGACGCGCTCGTATCTCTCACCGAGCGTTCGACGACCTGGCTGACGGAGAACCTCACGGGCAGCCCAATGTTGCCCACCATCCCCAACATGAACCCGAACGGTTTCTACGCGCAGTCGTCATGCCGGTCCAAGGTCATCATTGCGGCAGGGCGTCACGCTCCACAGAAGAGGTTCGAGCACCTTGTCGAGGCATTCTCGATGGTCGCCGAGGAGTTCCCGGACTGGGAACTTCGGATCTTCGGGGAGGGCCCGTACAAGGGGCGGATCCAGACGGTGATTGAGGAGGCCGGGCTCGGAGACCAGATCCACCTCTTCCCATTCGTTCAGGATCTCCGCCTCGAGATGTCTAAGGCGTCCATCGCCGCGATGACCTCCATCTTTGAGGGGCTGCCGCTCGTAGGCCTCGAAGCGGTCGCCACCGGTATCCCGTTCGTGTCCTACGACATCCCGACCGGGCCGGCCGAGATCATCGAGGACGGAGTCAACGGCTACCTCGTCCCGGCTGAAGACACGCATGCCTTCGCGCAGCGTCTGCGCACCCTGATGGCGGATGAAGACCTGAGGATCGCGATGGGGGCTAACGCGCGTGCATCCTCCGAGCGCTACTCGGAGCAGGTCGTGACCGACCAGTGGGAGGAGTTGTTCTGGCACCTTACAGGCGCGAAGCGTTCCGAGCGTCTGGAGGCCCTTCCGAGGCCGGTTCCCCCATTGCCTGTCGACGAGGCTGCCCCCGCCGTGACACCGCCTTCGGTGGTCCCGGCCGTTCCGAGCGTTGCTGCCGAGCGCACCCTGCGACGACTCACTGCTGCCTTGGCGGAGGAAGGGATCGGCTGGGCACCGATCGCTGGCTACGGCGAGTGCCCCGTGATCGCTGTGCGCGACGTGGATGTCCCTGAGGTGGGACGGACGCTCGCTCATCTCGAAGGGGAGGTCGTCGCCCGCTTCGTCGAGCCGCGCCGCAAGGATGCGCGCTGGTCCAACGGCGCCGCGAGCGTCGGATCGGTGATGCGCTGGAGTGCCTCCCGGGTGTTCGGGCTCATGCTCGACGTTCCGCTCGACCAGGCGAAGGTGAGCGATCCTGGGGCCTTCGTCGAATTGGAGGTCTGGACCACGCAACCGGACGGCACCTACGCTTGCCCGCGGCACAACCGCTGGGCGAGCCTCGTGGAGGAGAACTTCTTCGCCACGCGTCCCGAGCAGAGCCTCGCCAGCCTCGCCGAGTCGGTCTCCGGGTTGTGGTCAGTCCCCGATTTCCCGGTCGACGTCGTCTACATGTGGGTCGACGGGCAGGATCCCGAATGGCTGCGCAAGCGGGCCGAGTTCTCCGAGGCGCCCGGCGAGTATCACGCTGAGGCGACCGACGTGACCCGATTCACCGATCGCCAGGAACTGCGCTACAGCCTGCGCTCGCTGCATGCCTATGCGCCGTGGGTGAATAAGATCTTCCTGGTCACCGACAACCAGCGTCCCTCGTGGCTGGACACCTCGGACGAGCGGATCCAGGTGGTCGACCACCGCGACATCTTCCCGGATCCGAGCGCACTGCCGACCTTCAACTCGCAGGCGATCGAGGCGTGCCTGCACAGGATTCCTGGGCTGAGTGAGCATTTCATCGTGATGAACGACGACGTGATCCTCACGCGGTCGGCCACGAAGGGCAACTACTTCACCTCCGCCGGCCAGGCGCGGTTCTTCCTGTCGCCGGTCAAGGTCAACGATCTGCCCGACTCCCCGCCGCACATCCAGTCGGCGCAGAACAACCGTCGCCTGATTCAGGAACGGTTCGGGAAGACCACGTCGCAGGCCTTTCTGCACACGCCCCACCCCCATCGCCGGTCGGTACTGCAGCAGCTTGAACAGGAGTTCGAGGGGGAGATCGCTGCCACGCGCGCCTCACGGTTCCGGCATGAACGAGACGTCTCCATGTGCAGCGGCCTCGCCCAGTACTACGGCTACTTCACGGGTGAATACATCGAGGGAGCGACGAGGTATTCCTACCTGCAGCTCAACGCGCCCACCACCATCGACCGGATGAAGGCGATCCGTGGCGACCGCAATCTGCGGTCCTTCGCAATCGGCGAGAACTCAGCTGGCGAGGAGCAGTTCGACACCAATGAGGAGCTTCGCGATTTCCTGAACGACATCCTGCCCTGGCCCTCTCCATACGAGGTGTCGGACGAGGCTCAGAAGAAGTAGCGGCTGAGGAAGTCGACCAGCCGCGCCCGGTTTGCGTCGGGCGCGGCGTCGGTTGCGTTGAGGCAGATCACGTCGGCGTCGCGCCACTCCAGCAGGCGCGGCAGGCGCCACCGCAGCTCGGGCGAGGCGACGTCGGCGTAGAAGTGCGAGATCCGACCGGGAACCGCCCGCCCGGTAGCGAGGGCGTAATGCGGGGCCAGTGAGGAGGCGACCGAGAGATCGTCGGGGTGCCGGAACGCGGATCGTCCGGTCGAGCGGAACTCCGCCGGCGCCAGCCGTTCGAGCTCTTCGGTGACCGAGCGTAGCTGGGGGTGCGGGACGTGCTTGAGCTTTCGCTCGAGTCGTGCGCCGGTCAGCCTCGCCAGCAGTTCGCGGTTGCGCTTCGCGGCAGCGACGACGGGTTGGTCGGAGGCGGTGACGGGACCGTCCGGGATCGCCTCGTCGGCCAGGAAGACGCGGGCCCGACCCTCCGCGTCGAAGAATCTCGACGGTGGGCTGTAGCCACCGAGGAAGACGTCGTCGTTGAGGTAGATCCAGTGCTCGGCGAGCCCCGGGATGCGGTGCAGGCGCGACTCGATGGCGTGCGAGTTGAACGTCGGCAGCGCCTCCGGATCGTCGAAGAGCTGCTCGTGGCCCACCAGCGCGACGTGCGGGAACTCGTCGGCCAGCCAGTCGGGCGACTGCCCGTCTGTGACGAGGAACACGCGGCGGCGCCAGGGGGCGAACCGCTCGACGGCGCGCAGCGCGAAGCGGAGCTCATCGATCTGGACGAAACGGGCGTCGTTCGCGGCGCTGGGGTGGAGTGTCGCGGCATCCTGCCCGAGCCTGCTCCGGCGTCGCTCCAGCCATGCCGGATCGGTGCCGTCTACCCAGGTGAAGACGAGATCGATCTCGCCGGAGAACGCGGGTGCGGGTGACGAGGTGACCAGGTCGACGCCGACGTCCGGCCCAGCGACGAACCGTCCCGAACTCTCCCAGGCGTGGAAGACCCGGTCGCCCTCCAGGTAGAGGCCGGGGGTGGCGCGCAGCGTGGCGCGGGTGGCCGGGAGGTCGTCGACCACGATCGCGGGCCGTTCCCAGCCTCGCCGCACCGTCTCGAGCCTGCTCTCGCCGAGGACGTCATGGCAGCGCGTGAGGGTCGCGTCGAAGGCCGTCTCCGCCGATCGCCACGGCAGAGCGGCGAGGCTGCGGCCCCGGAAAGAAACCCGCACCGCGTGGCGGCCATGCGTGCCCCTGTCGCGCAGGCGCGAGACCGCGTGCCCGAGCCGTTCGACCGCCGACTCGGCCGCCCTCCGGGTCAGGTGCAGCGCTGTGCTGACGGGGCCCTTCACGCCGCTCACCCGAAGGAGCGGGCGTCGCGGCGGGCGCGCTCGAGCAGCGAGGCGACCGCCAGCGACTCCGAGCGGCGCAGCTTGAACGACTCCGGCGTCTGGTCGAGGATCATCGAGACGAACTCCGCCAGCTCGTAGCGCAGGCCGTCGCCGTCGTAGGTCGTGTAGTACTTGCGGTTGTTGCGAGGATCCTCGAAGCGGGTCTCAAAGTACTCGGTCAGCCACCACGGGGCGGGCACGTACAGGTAGCCGAGCGTGCCCGAGACGACGAGGTCGCCCTCTGACTTCACGCCGATGCCGACGGTTGCGGAGGCGACGGCGTGTGGGTAGTCGACGTTGACGCGGGCGAAAAGGTCGACCCCGTCCTCACCCTTGCGCAGCACCCGGGACGAGACATCGGTCGGCTTCTCGCCGAGCAGCTTCACGATGGCGAGGAAGGGGTAGGTGCCGAGTTCGGTCAGGGCGCCGCCGACGGGGGAGTCGAGCTCGCGGCCCTCGGTGATGAGCTTGGTGAAGGTGGCGTCGACCGCCCTGATGCTGCCGAGTGTGCCGCTGCGGGCGATGGCGACCATGCGTTGGAATCCGGGCGCGAACGCCGTCTTCATTGCCTCGAGCAGGACGAGCGAACGCGCGTCGGCGAGGGCGTAGAGGTCCTCCAGTTCGGGGACGGAGAGGGCGACAGGCTTTTCGCAGAGGACGTGGACGCCGGCCTCGAGTGCCTTCCGCGCGAACTCCACATGCGTCTCGTGGGGGGTCGCGATGTAGACGGCGTCGACGTGTTCGAGCAGGATGTCGAGCGTCTCGTTCGCCCAGGTGAGTTCGAACTCGTCGGCGAAGGCGGTCGCCTTGGCGTGGTCGCGGGTCCAGACGGCCTCGACGCTGACGCCGGAGACGAACCTCGCCTCGCGCACGAACCTGCGGGTGATCCTTCCCGCTCCGACCACCCCGAGCCGGATGACGCCGCGCGCCTCACGCAGGCCCGTGCTGGAGATGCCCTTTGTGCGCTCGAGGTAGACGACCTCGCAGTAGTCGCTCAGATAGTCGAACTTCCCGACCCAGTCGGAGCCGATGACGAAGGTGTCGATCTTCAGGCGCTGGATGTCGTGGATCTTCTGACCCTCGTACTCCTCGACGATGACCTCGTCGGCGAGACCCGAGTCCACGATGTTGCCGATGCGCTCCACGAGGGACTGGCGCACGTTGAGCTTGCCGCGAGCGTCGTCGTAGGTGGATGCGGTGACTCCGACGGTGAGGTGGTCGCCGAGTTCCCGGGCCCGTTCGAGGAGCCTGCGGTGCCCGTCGTGGAACAGGTCGAAGGTCCCGTAGGTGATGACCCGCTTCATGCCTGCCCCTTTCCGCCGACCGTCGCACGACGGTGCGCTCAACACTAGTGCCCGGCCCGCTGAAACGGCGAGGCCGCCCCGGGACTCCCCGGGGCGGCCTCGACTCGAAGCGGTGGTTGTGGTCAGGCGGCGACGGCGCGTTGGACCGCGCCTCCCTTGACCTCTTCGGCGACGGCGAGCACGGCCGCGGGCGAGGGGACGGCCTTCTTGCGGGGGCGCACCACGCCGTTCTCCTCCTCGATGCGGCGCAGGTGGCGCTTGACGGTCGAGACGGAGCAGCCGATCTTCGAGGCGATCACGCTGAGCGGCTGGTCGGGGTTGGCGGTGCGCATGCGGTGGATCTCGTAGCGGTCGAACTGACGGCCGGAGTTGACGCCCGCGAAGGTGTCGAAGTCCTCAGGATCGACCTGGACGCCGAGGCGGCCGCGGATCTCCTGGCGCTGGCGCTTGGTGGTGCCCGCGACGTAGCCCGCCACGTCGAACTTGGTGACGGCGTCGCTGAGGCACTGGGCGAGCATCGGGCACTCGGCGCACATCTTCTCGGCCTGGGAGCGGAGCATCTGCTGCTCGCGACGCTCACCACGGCTGCTGGGGGCCGCACCGTCGTCCAGCAGAGGGTGCAGGAAGACGTTCGAGTAGGTCACGCATGCGGTGGTGGCTCCGGTGGTCATCTCTTGCCCTCTTTCCTCGAAGTCCGGTGTGAACTCCGTCCCTAACAAGAGTGGCGGTAAACCTTCGGCTTGTGACCCCAAAATCGTGGGGGGATCTACCCGTCTTTCCTGGGTATCTGCAGTAGCAGCAAATGAGTACCCGCACTCACGGCGGGAGACAACCGATCGAGCGAACGGCTTCCGACAAGGGCTGTCGCCCTGCGTGGCATTCGCCATCCCGGCCGCAGTGAGTACTCAGGTCAACGCCGCCGTGGCTGTGCAGCCCATCATTGCTCACGGGAGGGTCACACGATCTGGGCCCGGCGGGTCCTGTTCGCTATATTGCGATGCGTCGCCAGCGAAGGGAACAGTCGTGGATCGGGCCGCGTTGCGCATTGTCATGACCGTGGACAACGGGGTGGTGGGCGACTCCCGCGTCATCAAGTCAGCACGAAGTGCGCGCGAAGCAGGATATGACGTCCTTGTCATCGGGTACGGAACCAGTCAGCCAGACATTGCAGGTGTTGATGCCCTGCTGGTCCCAGGAAAGCCTGCGCAGAGGGAGTCATCCGTCCTCCGGTGGGCGCTTCGCAACGTCGCCATGGATCCAGGCGACATTCGGGCCTACCGGGCCCGTGCGCGAGAGCAGAGTGCGCTGCGTCGCGTCGTCTCCCGCGCCACGGTCGCTGCCCGGTGGCGCCTGAACCGGTTCGCTGGCTACGGTCCCCGCGAGTTGGACCAGACCTACAGACTCGCTGCCAAGAGCCAGCGCCTCGCCGACCGGTGGGGAGTGTGGGAGCACCTTGATCCGCACGTGGCGGGGCTGAACCGAGGGATCGTCGAGGCCCTTGTCGACGCCGAGCCCGACATCATCCATGTGCACGATTACAGAACGCTGCCCGCCGCAGCCGCGGCCAGAACGGAGCTCGAGCGGCGCGGACGGACCGTGCGCATCGTCTACGACGCGCATGAGTACGTGCCCGGCCTCAACGAGATCGGTGAAAACCGGCTGCGGGCCGCGACGATGATCGAGTCGCGCAACATTGATGTCGCCGACGCGGTGATCAGCGTTTCCGACGCGCTCGCCCTTCGGATGCAGAGGGACCACGGCCTGCCGGAGGTTCCAACCGTTGTGGTCAACGCCCCCGTCGCATCGTCGAGCAGGGCTCCCGGGCGTAACCTCCGGCAACGGCTCGGCCTCGGAGACGATGTTGCGCTGCTCGTCTACTCGGGATCGGTTGGTGGGTCCCGCGCACTCACGCATCTCGTCGACGTGATGGCGATGCTGCCCGAGGTGCATGTCGCGTTGGTGGTGTCGCACCCGACCAGCAACGTGATGGAGGCTTTAAAGGAGAGGGCGACCGAACGCGGGGTGCTCGATCGGTTCCATCTGACCAGGTACGTCCGTCCAGAGCATCTCGTCGAGTTCCTCTCCGGCGCCGACATCGGGCTCGTCCCGCTGCGGCATACGGAAAACGTCCAGGACTCGCTTCCCAGCAAGACCTATGAGTTCCTCGCCGCAGGACTGCCTCAGGTGGTCTCGGATCAGCGGGAACTCGCGGCGTTCGTCAAGGCGACAGGGATCGGAGAGAGCTTCGAGGCAGACAGCGCCGATGACATGGCCCGGGCGGTCGAGGCGGTGCTCGGCGACCTGCAGAGGTATCGGGCGGCCATCACCGAGGAGTTGAAGAGCCACTGGACCTGGGACGCCCAGGCAGTGAAGCTCGTTGCTGTCTACGACCGGTTGGCGACAGGACTCCATAACCCCCCGAAGACCCGAGCAGGCGGGGTGCATGGCGCACATGTTGAAGGAGATCCCGGGCAGGTGAGCAGCTTCCCAACTCCGCCGGTGGGAAGGCCGTCACTTGCTGTCGGGGCGGCTGATCCAGGCTCGCCATCGGCGGACTGGGCCGCCCAACTTGAGAACGCCATGACCTTCGGGCGAGCAGGCGAGCTGGCCATCGCAGACCACGAGATCGGGGACCCGGAGTTCATCGAGGCGCTGCTCAGTCATCTGTGTGGCGGCTTCAGCCACGTCCTGCTCGAGTCCGGCAGGACCGTGACCGGAGCCTCGACACAACCTCTGAGCATCGGCCAACAGGTTGAACGGCTCGAAGAGGCGGGCGTCCTGGTCGGACAGGTCTTCCATGCCGATGACCTCGACGAGCGGAACCCTCCCGAGCGGGTGTACGAGATCGTCGAGACCGCCAAGTGGTTGGGGCTGCCCCGGTTCGTGACCTCGCCGGAGCTTCGGGCGTCGATTCCCGGTTCGATCTGGGTCCCGATGGTCGTCGAGCCCTCATCGGGCACCGACAGGCGGGCGATTCTGAGGGATCGGGTGCCCGTTGTGCTCTTTGCCGGGAGCGCCGGAACCGAATCGGGGTCGACACTGCGCAAACTCGATGAACAGGGCGTGATCGAGTTGCTGCTTGTGGAGGCGGCCACTGCGTCGACGTTGGCGAGACTCAGGCGCCTCGCAGACGTCTTCGTCGACGATCTTGATCGCCAGGGGTACGGACTCGAGGCACTGGAGGCACTTGCGGCAGGCACTCTCGTGATCGGAAGGCTCGGGGATGAGATCAGAGGCGCCATTGACGATGACGTTCCCATCATGGAGACCGTCCCCTGCGACCTTGAGTCGCGCATTCGAGAGGTCGTCGAGGAGCCAGAGCGGGCCAGACAGATCGCCGAAAAGGGGCCGGACTTCGTGAAACGCTGGCATCTCGGCGACGCCACGCGGTCGGTCCTGCAGGCGTTTTTCGGGACTGCCGAGGGTTTGGTTGACTCCAAGACCGCATGATCTCTGGAAGGGGGTTGTGCTGGAAGGATGGCATCCATGCCGAGGATCACCTACACCGACGAGTTCAAGCGTGACGCGGTCGCGCTGGTCGCCTCTGGCATCCCGCAGAAGCAGGTCGCCGAAGACATGGGGATGGCCAAGACCACTCTGCAGGCGTGGGTCCGCGACGCTCGTTTTCAGTCCCAGGGGATGACTCCGACCACCGATCCGGAGCAGCGCAGGGACATGTCGCAGGCGTTGCGGAGGATCCGCGAGTTGGAGATGGAGAACGAGGTGCTGCGGCGAGCGGCGGCGTATCTGTCGCAGGCTCACATCACGCCCCCAAAATGGTCTACCCGCTCGTGAAGGAGATGGCCGCCCCGGGTGCCCGGGTCAGGGTGCCGGTGGCGGTCGCGTGCCGGGTCTTGGGATTCTCCAAACAGGGCTACTACAAGTGGCTCAAGCAGCCGGTCTCGGCTCGCGCGGCCGAAGAGCGTGAGCTGATCGCCGTGCTACGCGAGCTCCACGAAGACGATCCAGAAGGCGGCTACCGCGTCCTGGCCGACGACATCGCCGAGCTGGGCTACCAGCTGTCGGAGCGCAGAGTGTGGCGGCTGTGCCGGATCGCAGGCATCCAATCGGTGTTCACCACGCGCAAGACCCGCTACAAGAAGGCCGGCGCACCTGTCCACGATGACCTGGTCAACAGGAAGTTCAGCGCCGACGGCCCCAACGAGCTGTGGTTGACCGATATCACCGAGCACCGCACCCGCGAGGGCAAGGTCTATCTGTGTGCGATCAAGGACGTGTTCTCCAACCGGATCGTGGGCTACTCGATCGACTCCAGGATGAAGGCCCGGATCGCCGTCAACGCGCTCGAGATGGCAGTGGCTCACCGAGGCCGGCCCACCGGGGTGGTCGTCCATTCCGACCGCGGGTCCCAATTCCGGTCGCGCCGCTTCCTGAGGGCCTTGAAACGACACCGCCGACCGGCTCCATGGGCCGCGTGGGGGCATGCCTGTTAACCGGCTAATCGGGGCGTTGGGGGTAGTCAAGGGCGCGGTGATGCGGTCAGGCATGCTGGATTTGGTGAGCGGTTTGGCGTAGGCATGGGGGTATGGACAACGATGATGTTCTCCTCCTTGAACGCGACGCTCAGTCGTGGCGACTCAGGTGTGACAGCAACCCCGAGTTGGTGTCGCAGGCCAACGCCTATCTGGGGTACCTCGCGGACCGGAACTACTCGCCACGAACGGTTCGCACCTACGGCTACGGCCTGCTGGCCTTCCACCGATGGCTCCATCACGTTGGGTTGAGTGTTGGCGACGTCGTCACCGACGACGTGCTGGGCTTCCTGAGCGCGTGTCGACAAGAAACGATCCCGGGCCGACCAGGGCCCAACGTGGTCGACCTGGCGGGCCGACCCACAGACCGGCTCGCACCAGCGTCGGTGAACCTGCGGCTGGCCGCCGTCGCCGGGATGTTCGAGTTCTTGTCGATGCGGGACCCGGGAATGCGTTCCCCGATCCCCAAGGGCAAGCCCTCGTCCTGGTTCGCGACCGGGGAGCGCACCGGCATGCTGGTCCATACCCGCCGACGACCGGCACCACGATCCCGGCTACGGCTGCGCACTGACACCGTCGAGCCCGCCACGACTTGGTTGACTGGGCCGACGATCAAGACCGCCCTGGCGGGCGGGCACTGCCTCCGCGCCCCCGCGCAACAGGCCTGCACCTACGCCAACATCTGCGAACACTGCCCCAGCTTCCACACCACGATCCAAGACATCCCCATCCTGACCCGGCAACGCGACACCGCCGCGGTCTTGGCCGACGACGCACAACACCGCGGATGGGACAGCGAAACTGAGCGCCACCTCAAACTCATCACCCGGCTCAACACCCTCATCGACACCGCCACGACACGCCCGAACGCCGGATGAAACCAGACACCTCCATCACCGCAAAATCAGCACAGATTAGCCGGTTAATACGCTGACAACGCGGCAATGGAGTCGTTCTTCGCGCTCCTGCAGAAGAACGTCCTCGACCGTCGAACCTGGGCCTCACGAGACGAGTTGCGGTTGGCCATCGTGTCCTGGATCGAGGGGAAGTACCACCGCAAACGCCGCCAACGCCGACTCGGGAAACTCACCCCACTCGAGTTCGAACTCACCATGAAACCAACCGCTACACTGGCGGCATAAACCCGGAGGTTAACCAAACCTTCAGCGGACCCTTTCTGGAGGCACGACCATGACTGAGGTGACTGTCGTCATTCCGACCCGGAACCGCTCGGCCCTCCTCGACACGACGCTGCGCTCCGTCCAGTCAGCAGCCTCTGAAGCCGTCCGAGGGACAAGGCACGGGGTCCGGATCGTCGTTGTCGACGATGCCCCCGACAATGAGGACACCCGGGATCTCGCGCGCCAACTCGGCGTGGACTACCTACGCGTCGTCGAGCATGATGGCCGACTCGATCCAGGGGCTGCCATCAAGCTCGGCTTCTCACGGATCGACACCGAGTTCCAGACGCTCTTCGGCGACGACGACATCACGCTTCCCCGGCATTTCCGCAGTGCCCTCGATCTGATCGGCGAAGGGGCAGACGTCGTGTCCAACTCCTTCCACATCACGGACTCCGAGCTGAACGTCACAAGCACCGTGATCCTGAAGCCGACAGGCATCAGGGACATCATCGCCGGCCACACGCGGCTCAATGACGGTTCTTTCCTCCGGTCCAGCCTCATCCAGGGTGTCGAGTTGGATGTGGCCCTTGAAGCCCACATGCTGCCGCCCATGTGGGCCCACGTGATGCTCAGCGACGCACGGTTCGCGATTGTTGAAGAGCCGACGTGGCTGTACCGCCGCCATGACACGAACATCTCCAAGGCTGCCTACTCGGAACGGGACCGGGAGCTGCGGACCCGATCCAATGCGGCCATCCGCACTCTCGTACTCGAGCGGCTCGGGCACCTGCCCGGAGACCCACCTCCGTATGTCGCTCCGAAGCCGGCGCCGCCCACGGAGGCTGCTCCGTCGGTTGCCGCGGAGACTGCTCCGTCGGTTGCCGCGGAGACTGCTCCGGCGCAGCGGCAGGACTCTGAGCTGGGGGCGGCCGGTCCCGAGACGTCCGTGACACCGGACGAGGGCTCGCCCGACCGCTCACCCGCTGGCCACGAGCCCGCACCCGCGCGACCGCATACCGAAGGGGAGCCGCACACGCAGGATCCAGCCAGGGAGGCGGGACATCCCGAAGTCGCGCGTGGACTCCGATATCGGCTGCTGAACAAGGCAGCGAGGATCCTGCGCAGGGGCAGCGACGCGGCGATCCGGCTGTCGCGGCGTTAGCCGAAGAAGGTGTGCGCCGCCAGCCCGGTGACGCGTGACTCCATCCAGCCGCCCAGATCCGCATGATCTGGCACTTCCACACGCTGGTCAGGACTGCTGCGGACCACGGCCTCTGCCGCCGGACGATCACGAACCACGATCAGGTCGGCATTGAAGTTCCACCCCTTCGCGACGTCGCGGGCATCTTCTGACACTGCGGGATCGACGACCTCAGGAAGTGGGCTCTCGTAATCGAGGACGACCCTCGCATACCACTTGCGGTGGGCGTAGCTCGCGATGTCGAAGTACCCGCACGGGGGGCCGACGATGATTACCACGTCGTACTCATCGCGTCTCCGGTCGAAGTAGCGCTCGAAGGCCCAGCCCCACATGCCTCCCACCGTCTCGCGGATCTGGAATGGCCGACTCTGCTCGAACCTGACGAACTGGTCCAGCGAGGCCGAAAGGGGCGCTTCGCTCGTGACGAGGTTCGCCTGCCCCAGATCTGGGATCCTGTGGATGCGCCCCTCGGTAGAAGAACGCTTTCGGCCCGGCAGGGCGAGGTCTGTGTCCAGCCCCCTTGCGGAGAGTTCCCGTGCCCATTGAAAGGTGCGTGAACTCTCCGGGTCGTCGGTGGTCGGGTAGCCCACGACGAGCACTCGTGTGTGGTCACGCTGAATGGTTCCTGCCTGCTCCGGCTCCCTCATGTCCGCAGTTGACTGCACGAGTACCAGCGGCTCGTCCTCCAGTTCCGGCTCAAGACCGGTCCCAGCCAGAGACAGGAAACCGACGGCCGAACCGTGCAGGGCATACGCCTGCGCACTTTGTGACAGTGGGTGGGTGACGATCGCGCCGATCGGCCAGTTCCGCGTCGCCGACGCCCACAGGGCGAGGTCGGTCAGATAGTCGTCCGCCTGAACCACGAGGAGGGGATTGTGAACGAAGCGAGTGAGCCAGTTCAGCACGTAGCGCCAGACGGGCAACGACTCCGGGTCGAGTGAGCCATGGAAGATCGACATCGTGGGCTGGGGTATGCCACAGGGAGTGCCGCAGCCGCTGAGCATCAGGACCTGTGGGTTGGCCGGGTGGCGCGTGACCACCCGCCAACCGCGTCGCAGAGCCTCGCTTCTGATCTCCTGGTCCTCGGAGACGACGACAGGTGTGTGCAGTCTTGCCGTCATGAGAGGCTCCCGATGAGGTCGAGTTCACGGCCGATGGTTGCGGCCAGACCGCACTGCTCGGCGACCCGTTCTGCGGCGTTGCGTGAGTAGGAGGGCATCAGATCCGGATTGTGGAAGAGGTGTCGGATCGCATTGGCGAAGGCACGTGGGTCGTCCGGGCGAGGCAGGAGACTGCAGGTCTCGTCGGTGTACTCCGGGATCGCGGCGACGGGGTTGGTGATGGTGACCATGCCGCTGGCCATGGCCTCACCGAGCACGACCCCCTGAGTGTCGTACCGGGTGGGGCAGAGCATCACGCCGTTGTCGTGGTGGAGTGCCATCATCTCCGGAATCGTCGAGTAACGGTTCTGAAGTACGACGTTGGGCAGCTCCCGCAGGGGAGCCACCACGGAGTCGAACAGCCGTCCAAAGCCGCGGATCGTCACCCTCAGTTCCCTGAACCAGGGTTCACGGCCAAGCTGGCGCAGTGCCTCAACAGCGATGTCGTTGCCGTAGTTGCGTTGAGAGAAGCTGCGCAGAAGGAGAATGTCCCGGGCGTCATCCGCGGTGCGCACCCGTGGGGCGAAGATCGTGTTGTCGATGTGGTTGGGGATGATGTGCGAGTTTGTCGCCTCGGCTCCGACATCGAACTCGCTCATCGTCTTCTGGAACTGCGAGACGAAGACCACTGCTATGTCCGGTGACTCGAACATCGGCCGGGCGGTCTCGAACCTGCGCGCATTCAAGCCGTCGAGACTCCTGCCATGGGCCACCAGATCGGCCCGGGAGTAGTTCGTCGACAGACGACGGTAATCGCGGACCTCGTAGCCGTGATACCAGACGGCGATCGGTTGCCTGCCTGCCTCGGCTGCCAGCGCGGCCGACAGTTGCGGGGTCGGGGAGTGAACGAGAACCGGGATCGAAAGCCGACGCAGATCCCCGAGCACCTGCTGCATCTCATCGTGATGAACCTCGACCACAGGCGTACCTCGATCGAGATACGACGCCCCGCCCGAGCCGCATGGCACGAGGACGATGCCGCTGAGCCCGGCGTCTTCGTACGCGCGGACACGGGACCGGACGAACTCACCTCCCGGGCGGAGCTTCGTCGGGTAGTTCGCTGTCACCAGTGCGAAGTCACGGCCCGACAGCAGCCCCTGTAGCCCTTCAGGCATTGGGCCGGGTTCGCCTTGGCGCCAGACCGAGCCGCCGGAGCGCCCGCTTCGCAACGGTGGACGCGCGTCGAGCGCTGCGTGGCGGTGCCTGGGGCGCCGGCGGCGCATTGAGCTCTCTGACCGCGGCGTTAGCCGCCGCGAGTTCCTCCCGCAGCCCCGTGAGGGCTGCCTCATGATCGGCGTGGAGCTGGATCAGCTCCGCTTCACGTTCGGCGAGGCGCTTCGCCATCTCACGGGCATCGTTGCGGGCGACCGTCAGTTCGGTCAGGAGTGCAGAATACTCGTCGCGGGTCTGTTCCAACTCGGAAATCGCGGCTTTACGGATTCGTTCATTGGCCTGAACCTGGCTGCGTAGATCCTGCTCAGTGGGGTTCACGGGCCCACGGTAGCACCGGCCTGACCGGTCAGTCCGTGCCCGTCTCCATGGCCGAGCGCTCCACCGCCGAGTCCACATCGGACGGGCCGACAGCGCCGAGCTCGGCGATCGCTGCCGCGCCGCCCGACTCGAGCCGGCCGATGAGGTCCTGGTGGCCCGCGAGCAGCGAGCCCTGCGAGGCGTAGAGCTCGAGCTTCTCGCGCGAGTCGGCGATGTCGAGGTTGCGCATGGTGAGCTGGCCGATGCGGTCGGTCGGGCCGAAGGCGGCGTCCTCGACGCGCTCCATCGAGAGCTTGTGGGGCTGGTAGCTGAGGTGCGGGCCGCGGGTGTCGAGGATGGTGTAGTCGTCCCCGCGGCGCAGGCGGATGTCGACCTCGCCGGTGACGGCGGAGGCGACCCAGCGCTGGATGGATTCGCGCAGCATGAGCGACTGCGGGTCGAGCCAGCGGCCCTCGTAGAGCAGGCGGCCGAGGCGCAGGCCCTCGTTGCGGTAGTTGGCGAGGGTGTCCTCGTTGTGGATGGCCGAGAGAAGCCGCTCGTAGGCGATCCACAGCAGGGCCATGCCCGGGGCCTCGTAGATGCCCCGGGACTTCGCCTCGATGATGCGGTTCTCGATCTGGTCGCTCATGCCGAGGCCGTGGCGCCCGCCGATGGCGTTGGACTCCATGACGAGCGCGACGGCGTCATCGAAGCGGACGCCGTTGATCGCGACGGGGCGGCCGAGCTCGAACCGGATCGAGACGTCCTCGGTGTCGATCGCAACGCTCGGGTCCCAGTACTTCACGCCCATGATCGGCTCGACTGTCTCGAGCGAGACGTTCAGGTCCTCAAGGGTCTTCGCCTCGTGGGTGGCGCCCCAGATGTTGGCGTCGGTGGAGTACGCCTTCTCCTTTGAGTCGCGGTAGGGCAGCTCACGCTCGGTGAGCCACTGGCTCATCTCGTCGCGACCGCCGAGCTCGCGGACGAACTTCTCGTCGAGCCAGGGCTTGTAGATGCGCAGCTGCGGGTTGGCCATCAGGCCGTAGCGGTAGAACCGCTCGATGTCGTTGCCCTTGTAGGTTGACCCGTCGCCCCAGATGTAGACCTCGTCCTCCGCCATGGCGCGCACCAGCATGGTGCCGGTGACGGCGCGCCCGATCGGCGTGGTGTTGAAGTACGCCTTGCCTGCGGAGCGAATGTGGAACGCGCCACAGGCGAGGGCCGAGAGGCCCTCCTCGACGAGTTGGGCGCGGCAGTCGACGAGCCGGCTCAGCTCGGCGCCGTACTGCAGTGCGCGGCCGGGAACCGACGCGATGTCCGGCTCGTCGTACTGGCCGATGTCGGCCGTGTAGGTGCAGGGCACCGCGCCCGCTTCACGCATCCAGGCGACCGCAACCGAGGTGTCGAGGCCACCGGAGAAGGCGATGCCGACGCGCTCGCCGACGGGGAGGGAGGTCAGAACTTTAGCCACGGGCCCCACTTTAGGGGGTCTCACCCCGATAGAGGCCTTGGGGTGCGGCGCTGGACGCGAAGCCCCGTCGCGAGGCTGGGGGACGTGATCGACGACTGACTAGACTGCATCAGGCCTTGATGGTGCCGACCGAGGAGGACAGATCATGCGGCAACCGCATGCGGTGATAGCGCTACCGAACAACATCGAGATCGACGCCCGCGCCCAGCGCAACGGGCTCGCCCTCGTCGCGGCCGGATACCGCGTCACCATGGTCGGCTTCGGCACCGGCATCCCCAACGAGGGTGTCATCGCAGGCATGCCCTACCGACTCACCCAGGCCAAGCCGGTCGGGGGCCGTCCCGCGCCGACCGGGCCGAAGCCACCGTCGATCCTGTACCGACTCGTCCGCAAGGCCTTCCACCTGACGCTGCGACGCCGCCCACCGCAGAAGGTCGCCAAGGCCATCGCGCGGGTTGAGGAGACGGCCGGCGCCGTCGTGAAGCAGGCGGACAAGCGGGTAGTGCGGCCCGCGAAGGGCCTGATCGGCAAGGGGGTCGAGCGGATCCGCCGCGGCGGGCGCCAGGTCGAGGCACCCGCTGAGGATCCCAACGCCCCGTTCGACTGGCGCAAGGCTCTTCCGCACGTGCCCGTGATGGTCGACGCCATGCGCGACGTCATCATCGGGCTCGACCCCGACCTGATCGTCACCGACGTCCACCTGCTTCCGCTCGGAGTCGAGGTCGCCGAGGCGCAGGCCGCGAAGGGCCGCAGGATGGGCCTGCTCTACGACGCGCGCGAGTACGTCTACGGACTGGCCAGCGACGACCCGAACATCACCCGAGGCTTCCCGGCGCTCGAGACCGAGTACATGCCGAAGGTCGATGCGACCTTCACCGTCTGCGAACCCATCGCCGACTTCCTTGCCCGCCAGTACGACCTTCCCGTGGTGCCGGAACTGGTGCCAAACGCCCCGATCGCGACGCTGCCGGAGGTCGGAAGGCCGATCACCATCCGTGACTTCGTCGAACTGCCCGATGACGCCCCGCTGCTCGTCTACGCGGGCGGGCTCAGCTACCACCGCGGCGTGCACGACGTGATCGCGGCGCTGCCCCAACTGCCCGGGGTGCACCTTGCCATCGGAGCGCGACGCGGTAGCTCCTACACCGACGAGCTGGAGCAGCTCGCGAAGCAGAAGAACGTCACCGCGCGCGTCCACTTCGTCCCGTTCGCGCCGACCCACGAGGTCGCCGAGTACCTCTCGTCCGCGACCGCCGCGATCATCCCGTTCCTGCCGGTCGGCAACCACAACTGGGCCGCCCCGAACAAGTACTTCGAGGCCGTCCAGGCTGGGCTGCCCATCCTGACCTCCGACATGGAATGGCTCAGCGAGCGGATCAACCGCTACGGCATCGGGGAGGTGTTCGAACACTCCAACCCTGCCTCGGTGGTCGCCGCCACGAAGAAGCTCCTCGGCAACCTCGACCACTACCGGGCAAACCTGACCCCCGGGGTGGTCGAGGAACACACCTTCGAGCACTACGAGCCGGTCGTGGTGCGGGTGGCCAACTCGATCGTCGAACCGGCGCTGCTCGAGGGGCTGCGGCCGAGCCCCCTGACGGAGAACCTCGGGGCCATCCGGGCCGACATGATGCGCCAGCGCGTCCCGCTGGCCGACGCCGAGCTCTTCGGTGAGCGGCCATGGCTGCGGATCGGCTGCGCAAACACCGGCGGTCTTCCGCTGCTATGGGCCGATGCGCTGATGCGCGAGCATCCCGAGGTGATCGTCGAGTCGGTCTGGCGCCACCGCGAGCAGAACCTCACCTTCCCCGTCGACGAGACGGTCCTCTACCAGGAATGGGTCTCACCCGCCTGGCAGAAGAAGCTGGCCGCGAAGCTGCGCAACCGGGTCACCCACGTGCTGACCGAGTCCGGGCGCAGCGTGGTCGGCGCCAAGTACGGCGCCTACTTCCACGAGGAACTCGACTTCTTCACCGAGACGGGGATCAGGCTCGGCCTCGTCTTCCACGGCTCCGACATCCGCAACCCGAAGGTGCATGCCTCCCTTGAGAAGGACTCACCCTTCGCCGACCCGCACGAAGAACTGACGGCCGTGCTGCAGAAGCAGGTCGATGAGCTCACCCCCCACGTGCTCGACTTCGACGGCCCGGTCTTCGTGACCACCAACGACCTGCTCGACTACCTGCCCCACGCCACCTGGCTTCCGGTCGTGATCGACACCAACCTCTGGGCGAGCGAGACGGTTCCGCTGCAGCATGAGGGCCCACCCGTGGTGTTCCACGTCCCCTCCCGGCGCTCGATGAAGGGCTCCGAGGACATCGACGCCGTCTGCAGACAGCTCGCAGATGAGGGACTCATCACCTACCTCGCCGGCTTCGAACTGTCGCGGGATGAGATGCTTCGGGACATGCTGAGTGCAGACATCGTGATCGACCAGATCCGGATCGGCGACTACGGCCTCACCGCCGTCGAGGGCATGTCCGCGGGCCGGGTGGTGATCGGGCACGTCGCCGATCGGGTTCGCCAGCGCATCGACGGCGAGGTGCCGATCGTCGAGGCCGACGCACAGTCGCTTCGTCAGGTCATCCTGGGGCTGGTGGCCGACCCGATCCGCTGCGCCGAACTCTCCCGCGCAGGCCGCAGCTACGCCCGTCGCTGGCACGACGGACATCACGCGGCCGAGGTGCTCTCCGACTTCATGGGCCTCGCGCGTCGATGAAGGTGCTGATGCTGGTGGCCACCTCGGTCGCCACCGACACGAGGGTGCTGCGGGAGGCGACCACCCTCGTCGACTACGGGCACACCGTCCACATCATCGGACGCTCGGTGCCCGAGGACTTCGAGCCTCCGGCAGGCGTCACCGTCTCCAGCGTCGGCACGTCATCGGTGTTCCGGTCCGAGGGCAGGCCGTCGCTCGCGGGCAGGAAGCTGCCCGCACCCGTCCGGCTCGCCCGTTGGGCGCTGCTCCCGCAACATCGGCGTTCCGCGTTCGGCCGTTGGGCCGCCGGGGCGGTCGAGGATGCAGAGGGGCGGGAGTTCGACGTGGTGCACGCGCACGACTTCACCGCCCTCGCTGCGGGCGAGGAACTCGCCCGCAGCCGCGACGTTCCCCTGATCTACGACTCGCACGAGCTGTGGACGGGGCTGCCGCGCGAACACCGTCCGACTCCGCTCGCCGACCGCCGCGAGAAGCGCGAAGAGGCGGAGCTCGGTGGGCGGGCCGCCGCGGTGCTCACGGTCGGTCAGGGGGTCGCGGACGCGCTGCGCGACGTGCACGGCTGGAACCACGTCCACGTGGTGCGCAACACCTTCCCCCTCGTCGAGGAGCGGCCGGCACTGCCGGAGCGGCCCCGCGGACTGGTCTACGCCGGTCGGCTCGCCGCGTACCGTGAACTGGAGACGATCGCCGCCGCGAGCCGCCAGATCGACCTGCCGATCACGCTCTGCGGTCCCGCCGATCAGACCTGGTTGTCGTCCTTCGACCCGGGAAGGGCGGAGGTGCTCGGGGCCCTTCCGCTTGATGAGGCGTCGGCGCTCATGGTCGAGGCTGGGCTGTGTCTGGTCACCCACTCCGACCGCTGGGTCAACCACCGGCTCGCGCTGCCGAACAAGCTGTTCCACGCGGTGAGCCTCGGCCTTCCCGTGGTCGCGACCGACGTCGGGGAACTCGGCAAGACGGTGCGCGAGTACGGGCTGGGGACGCTCTACACGCCGGGCGATCCGCAGTCCCTGGTGGCCGCGGTGCGCCGTGCCGTTGAGGGTTTCCCGGAGCTGAAGTGTAATCTCGATGCGGCACGGGCAGCGCTGAGTTGGCCTGCCGACGCCGCCCGGCTGCGGGCGGTCTACGTTGGGCTGAGCGCCCGGACGGACGCTCGGGGAGAAGGTTAAGTGGCCAAGGATGCTGTGAAGTCCTCGGTGCGGGTCTACACCCCGCACAAGGCGGGGCTGCCGAATCTGCGGGAGTACTTCGGCGAGTTGTGGCGGCGCCGCGACTTCGCGAAGGAACTCAGCGAGACCAACATGCGCGCGGGCAACACCAACACGGTGCTCGGACAGGCCTGGCTGGTGCTCAACCCGCTGCTGCTGGCGGGTGTCTACTTCCTGCTGGTCGTCGTGTTGTCGGGCAAGCACCCTGCAGACGTGGACTTCCCCCAGATCGCAAGTGGACTGTTCCTGTTCTTCCTCGTCTCCGGGATCATCCAGGCCTGCGCCACCTCGGTGACCACGGCGGGCAGCCTGATCCTCAACATGAACTTCCCGCGGATGCTGCTGATCCTGTCGCACACGTATCTCGCGTTCCGCCGGTTCATCCCCACGATGATCGTCTACTTCTTCATCCATCTGATCTGGCCCGGAAGCGTCTGGTCGTTGCAGATGCTGTGGATGCCGCTGGTGGTGCTCCTCGCTCTGCTGATCGGGATGGGGATCGGCTGCTTCGTCGCGACGTGGCAGGTCTACTTCCGCGACACCGCCCAGTTCCTGCCCTATGTGATCCGGATCTGGCTCTATTCCTCCCCGGTGCTGTACACGGGCGAGTACTTCCTGAACTCCAGCGCGATCGGTAAATTCACCGGTGAGTGGATCCTGCTGAACCCGGTGTTCGGAATGCTGGGGGTGTGGGGAGATGCACTGCACGGCCAGTGGCCGAACATGACCTACCTGCTCGTGGCGGTCGCGTGGGCGCTGGTGCTGAGCATTGGAGGCACTTTGTACTTCGTCTCGAGGGAGCGTGATTTCGCTGTCCGCCTCTGAATCCCAGTTCCTGGAGCGCGACCCCGGCGCCGCCGAGCCCGAGGCCGACGAGTCGGTCTCGGCGGACAAGCGGCTACTCGACCCCGCGATCTCCATCTACGACCTGCACATCACCTACAAGGTCAACCTCGAGCGCAAGGCCTCGCTGAAGAACGCCCTGGTCAAGGGGCTTCGCCGCGAGAAGCAGAATTACCGCGAGGTGCGCGCCATCCGCGGCGTCTCCTTCGACGTGCCCAAGGGGCAGTGCACCGGCATCATCGGGGCAAACGGCGCGGGCAAGTCGACGCTGATGCGCGCCGTCGCGGGCATCCTGCCTCCCACCTCCGGCAGCATCACGATCGACGGGAAGGTCTCGACGCTGCTCGCGCTGGGCGTCGGCTTCAACTCGGCCCTCACCGGCCGCGAGAACGTCATGCTCGGCGGCCTCGCCGCAGGCCTGACCCGCGCGGAGGTCAACGAGAAGTTCGACGAGATCGCCGACTTCTCCGATCTCGGCGACTTCATCGACATGCCGATGCGCACCTACTCCTCCGGCATGTTCTCCCGCCTCGCCTTCGCGGTGGCGGTGCACATGAACCCGGACATCCTGATCATCGACGAGGCGCTCTCGGCGGGCGACGCGAAGTTCAAGGACCGGGCCAACGCCAAGATGGCCGAGCTCATGGATCACGCGGGCACGATGCTGCTGGTCTCCCACGCGCTCGGGACCATCCAGAACCTCTCCGACGAGGTGATCTGGCTGCACAAGGGACGCCTGATCAAGCGAGGCGACCCCAAGCTGGTCTGCGACGCCTACCTTGAGTTCCTCAAGGTCGGCGACGAGTCCATCGTGATGGAGGACGTCTGAGCCGCGGGATCGTGGTCGGGATCGTCACCACCGGCCACGATGTCGCAGACGCCCGGCTCCACCGGACAGTCGCCGCGCTGCGGCGCGCCGGGGCCGAGGTCTGGGTACACGGGCTCGGCGATCCCGCGAAGGGACCCGTCGACGCGAAGGTCACGACCTCCCCGCGCACGGGAAGGTTCAAGCGCTACCTCCGCTCGCTCACCTGGCCCTGGAAGGGGCGCGCAGACATCCTGCTCACCATCGACCCGGACACCGCGCCCGCCGCGCGCCTCGCGACGCGCCTGCGGGGCGGACGCTGGGTGGCCGACGTCCACGAGGACTACCGCGAGCTCGTGCGCGACCGCAGCTGGGTCCGCCCGGCGATGCTCGCCTTCGTGCGGTCCTTCGTCTCCTTCCTGAACCGCGTGATCGCGCGGGCCGACCTCGTGCTCGTCGCAGACGAACACGTCCCGCCGCGCGACGCGAAGAACCGGTTCGTCATGCGCAACGAGCCAGACGTCACCGTGCTGCCGCCGATGCCAGCCGAGGCGCCGGGCACGGAGGCACCGAGGGCGCTGTACATCGGCGACAACCGCACGAGCCGCGGGCTTCGCGTCATGATCGAGGCGGTCGCCGCGACCGCCGACGACGAGGTGCCATGGCATCTCGATCTGGTGGGCCCGGTTGCCACAGGCGACCGGGACTGGTTCGATGCGCGCCTTCGTGAACCAGACGCCCGGCTGATCACCTTCCACGACCGTCAGCCGCCCCGTGACGCCTGGCGGTTGGCCTCCCACGCTTCGGTTGGCATGTGCCTGCTCGCAGACACGGCCGCCTTCCGTGAGGCCATGCCGTCGAAGGTCTACGAGTACCTGGCGATGGGTCTGCCGACGATCGCCACTGCCTTGCCGAGGGTGCGGCGGCTGCTGGAGGACGAGGAAGCGGGCGTCATCGTGGAGGACGCGGACGCGACCACCGCGGCGCTACGCCGTTTCATCGGCGACGACCAGTTCCGATGGCACCTGATCACGGGTGCCCGGGTGGCGGGGGAGCGGCTGCGCTACCGCCCCAGCCCCTATGACGAGGCCGCGAGGCGGATCGTCGAGCTCGCCTAGCGCCTCGGTATGCCTGGGCCAGGAGGCCTCGCAACCGATCAGCCAGTGCAGGCCGAACCGGTCCACCGCCTGGCCGTCAGAGGCGCCCCACGGCTTGGGGCCGAGTGGATCGACTACCCGGCCGCCGTCCGCGAGCCGCTCGAACCACGTGTGGAGGGTCTCCGGCTGGGCGGTGCCCAGCAGGGCGAGCATCAGGCCCTCGACCCGGACGCTCGGCTGGTCGCCGACGGCATCGGAGCCGGCGGGGGACACGGCACCGGAGAGGTCACCGTGTGCGATGGCCTCTGCGGGGCCGTCTGTGCGGTTGAACTGGGCGAGCGTGAAGAGGGCGAGGTCGCCACCGAAGATCGACTGGTAGGTGGGCAGAGCTTCGCGCGTATTGCCCGGGAGGGTGACGTAGGGCTGGAGCGCTGTCATGCGGGCCAATCTGGACCTCGGTCAGGACACCTCCATGCGATCGGCCGCAGGCCCCTTGCCTCTGCGGAGGCATCTGGCCCGGCGCGAAAGGGCGTGTCAAAGGGTGGGCGCGCCGTTCGCATGTCCAAACGGTATGCTCGCTCTCAGCGATCGAAGGGAACTGTTGGATGGTCCGCATTCAGGAAAGCGCAGACGTTTCGCCCGACGCAGTGATCGGTGAAGGATCCTCCGTATGGCACCTGGCTCAGGTCCGCGAGCAGGCGGTCCTCGGTGAGAACTGCATCGTCGGCCGCGGAGCCTATGTCGGCACCGGCGTCACGATGGGCGACAACTGCAAGCTGCAGAACTACGCCCTCGTCTACGAACCCGCGGTGCTGGAGGACGGCGTCTTCGTCGGACCCGCCGTCGTGTTCACCAATGACCACTTCCCGCGTTCCGTCGACCCGGAAGGCAACCTCAAGCGTGGCGACGACTGGGAGGCGGTCGGCGTCACCTGCCGCACCGGCTCCTCGATCGGCGCCCGCGCGGTGTGCGTCGCCCCCGTCACCATCGGCCGCTGGGCCATGGTCGCGGCCGGCGCCGTCGTGACAAAGGACGTTCCCGATTTCGCGCTGGTGGCGGGCGTTCCCGCCAAGCGCATCCGCTGGGTCGGACGCGTCGGCGTCCCGCTCGAACCCGGCGAAGGTGAGGGCGCCTGGGTGTGCCCCGAATCCGGCCAGAAGTACCAAGAACAAGACGACATCCTCGTGGAGGTTTCCTAAGTGAACGACTTCATCCCCCCGGCAAAGCCGATCATCGGTGACGAGGAGCGCGAAGCGGTCGACCGCGTCCTGCGCTCCGGCATGATCGCCCAGGGCCCAGAGGTCAAGGCATTCGAGGAGGAGTTCTCCGAGCACTTCGGCCTCGGCCGCGCGTGCGTCGCGGTCAACTCCGGCACCTCCGGCCTGCACCTCGGCCTGCTCAGCTCCGGGATCGGCCCCGGTGACGAGGTCATCGTTCCCTCGTTCACCTTCGCCGCGACGGCGAACTCGGTCGCGCTTACCGGCGCCACCCCGGTCTTCGCCGACATCGCGCTCGACGACTTCACCCTCGACCCCGCTTCGGTCGAAGCGTCGATCACCGACAAGACCAAGGCGATCATGCCGGTGCACCTCTACGGTCACCCCGCGAAGATGGCCGAGCTCCAGGCCATCGCCGACAAGCACGGCCTGATGCTGTTCGAGGACGCCGCGCAGGCGCATGGCGCCTCGCTGAACGGCACCCCGGTCGGCGCGTTCGGCACTTTCGCGATGTTCTCGCTCTACCCGACCAAGAACATGACCTCGGGTGAGGGTGGCATGGTCTCCGCGGCCAACGACGAGGTCGAGCGCAACCTGCGCCTCTACCGCAACCAGGGCATGCTGCAGCAGTACCACAACGAGGTCGTCGGGCTGAACAACCGGATGACCGACATCCACGCCGCCATCGGCCGCGTCCAGTTGACGAAGGTCGGCGCCTGGACGAAGCAGCGCCAGGACAATGCCGCCTTCCTGTCGTCGAACCTCGAGGGCGTCGTCGTCCCGTCGGTCGCAGACGGTGCCGTGCACGTCTACCACCAGTACACGATCCGCGTCGAGGGCGACCGCGACGGCCTGTCGAAGGCGCTGAAGGACGAGTACAACGTCGGCTCCGGCATGTTCTACCCCGTGCCGAACCACCGCCTCAAGCCGTTCGCGCGCGACATCCACCTCCCCAACACCGAGCAGGCCGCCCAGGAGGCGCTGTCGCTGCCGGTGCACCCGTCGCTGTCCCAGGGTGACCTCGAGCGCGTCGTCGAGGCGGTCAACGCCCTCGTCAAGGCCGGTGCGTGACCGTGGCCAACCTTCGCGCAGGCCTGATCGGCCTCGGCTCCATGGGGCGCCACCACGCCCGTAACCTCCGCGCCATCGACGGCGTCGACCTGATCGCCGTCGCCGACCCGGCAGGCGACTCGTTCGGTGTGGCTGGCAGCCTCGACGTGCTCCCCGACATCGAGGCCCTCATCGCGCAGAAGCCCGACTATGTCGTCGTCGCGACGCCGACGAAGTTCCACGAGCAGATCGGCCTCGCGCTCGCCGTGGCGGGCATCCACGCCCTGATCGAGAAGCCGCTCGCCGCCGACACCGGCGCCGCGCGTCGCCTGGCCGAGGCCTTCGCCTCGGCCGGCCTGATCGGGGCCACCGGCCACATCGAGCGCTACAACCCGGCGCTGCAGAGCGCTCGGGTGCGCCTCGAGAACGGCGACCTCGGAGACCTCTACCAGATCTCCACGCGCCGCCAGGGTCCCTTCCCGGCCCGCATCGCCGACGTCGGCGTGATCAAGGATCTCGCCTCCCACGACATCGACCTGACGAGCTGGGTGACGCAGCGCAACTACGAGCTCGTCGCCGCCCGCACCGTCTCCAAAGCAGGTCGTGACTACGAGGACATGGTCGCGTCGACCTGCCAACTCGAGGGTGGGCTGATGAGCTCCCACCTCGTCAACTGGCTGACTCCCACCAAGGAGCGTCTGACGATCATCACGGGCGAGAAGGGCATGTTCATCGCGGACACCCTCACCGCCGACCTCACGTACTACGCCAACGGCATGGTGCACGAGACCAGCTGGGAGGACATCGCCCAGTTCGGCGGCGTCACCGAGGGCGACGTGACGCGGTTCAACATCGCCAAGCCCGAGCCGCTGCGCACCGAGCACGAGAACTTCCGCGACGCGGTGCTCGGCAAGGACGCGGACATCGTCACCATGGAGCAGGGCGCACGGGTCGTCGAGGTCTGCGAGGCCATGATCGAGTCGGCCGAGACCGGCCACTTCGTCGACCTCACCGGCACCCGCTGAGCCTCACGCTGCGGCCCGTCCTCTCCGGAGGGCGGGCCGTCTCGCATCTCGCGGCGAGTGGCGCGGTGTGCGGATGACGCCCGTTCAGCCGACCGGGTGTGGGCGACGGCCCGAGGCAGCCGACGTGAACGGGCCGCACCACTGATGTGATCAGTGCCGCCCCCCGGAGGTAAGGTTGCGCTCGGTGCACAGGGTGCCGCGAGGAGGAAACACGTGAAGATCGCCGTCGTTGCGCTGGGCAAGATCGGGCTGCCGCTGGCCGTGCAGTTCGCCGACGCCGGGCATGAGGTCATCGGGGCCGACGTCAATCAGTCGGTCGTCGACCTGGTCAACCAGGGCACCGAACCCTTCCCGGGTGAGGCCCACCTGCAGGAGAAGCTCTCCGAGCTGGTACCCGCCGGTCGCCTCCGCGCGACCACCGACACCGCGGCCGCCGTCGCCGAGTCGGACGCCGTCGTGGTGGTCGTCCCGCTGTTCGTCAACGAGGAGGGCGTCCCCGACTTTGGCTGGATGGACGAGGCGACCCGCAACATCGCGAAGGGCCTGAAGCCCGGAACCCTGGTCAGCTACGAGACGACCCTTCCCGTCGGCACCACGCGCAACCGGTGGAAGCCCATGCTCGAGGAGCTGTCGGGCCTCACCGAGGGGACCGACTTCCACCTGGTCTTCTCGCCCGAGCGCGTGCTCACCGGACGCGTCTTCGCGGACCTGCGCAAGTACCCCAAGCTCATCGGCGGCCTGTCCGAGGCCGGAGCCGAGCGGGCGAAGGCCTTCTACGAGGCCGTGCTCACCTTCGACGAGCGGCCCGACCTGGAGCGCGCCAACGGCGTCTGGAACCTCGGCTCGGCTGAGGCGTCCGAGATGGCGAAGCTCGCCGAGACGACCTACCGAGACGTCAACATCGGACTCGCCAACGAGTTCGCCAAGTTCGCGGGCAAGTCCGGGATCGACGTCTACCAGGTGATCGAGGCCTCCAACTCGCAGCCGTACAGCCACATTCACCGCCCCGGCATCGCCGTCGGTGGCCACTGCATCCCGATCTACCCGCGGCTCTACCTGTGGACCGACCCTGAGGCCACAGTCGTCGAGACCGCCCGCAAGGCCAACGCAGGGATGCCCGCGTTCGCAGTCCAGCTCGCCGCGGACGCCGTCGGCGACCTGACGGGCAAGCGGGTGGCCGTGCTCGGCGCCTCCTACCGCGGAGGCGTGAAGGAGACGGCGTTCTCCGGCGTCTTCCCGGTCGTCGCCGAGCTGCGCGAGCGCGGAGCCGACATCGCCGTTCACGACCCGATGTACACCGACGAGGAGATCGCGAGGTTCGGCTGGTCCCCGTACCACCTGGGCGACGAGGCCGACCTCGCCATCCTGCAGACCGACCATGCCGAGTACCGCACCCTCGCGGCGAAGGACCTTCCGGGCGTGACGACCATCGTCGACGGTCGCCGCAGCCTCGACCCCGCCGGCTTCCCCGGCGTCGAGATCCTCGTCATCGGCCTCGGCTGACCCGACCCCGTGGACACGGCGTCACCTCTGGGTGGCGCCGCGTCGTGCGTTGTCAGGTGTGACCTTTCGCACACCGAGCCGAGCGCTCAGATCTCCTCGCTCGCCGCGAGCATCGTCAGCGTCCACACCAGCGAGTCGTCGTCATCGTCGCGCTCGTAACGGTTGATCACGGCGTCGAGTTCCTCGATCAGCTCCACGAAGCGCTCCCGCTTCAACCGGAGTGAGTAGGTGGTGTGGGTGCCCTTCTCGACGGGGTCCTCGCCGGTGACGTACTTGCTCGCCCAGCCGGTGACCCGTGCGAGCAGTTGCTGGTGTTCGGCGACGTATCCGGCCATGACGGCGTTGCCGAGCGCCTCGTCGGCCACAGGATCCTCGGGGGAGCCGAGCGAGCGGGCACCATGGGTCGGCTTCCAGACGCGGTCGCGCTTGTCGCGGGCCTTCTCGGGGGCCTCCTCGATGAGCCCGGCCTCGGCGAGGACGCGCAGGTGGAAGCTGAGCGAGTTGGCGGGCTGATCGAGACGCCCGGCCAGATCGGCGGCCCGGGCGTAGCGCAGCTTGATCACCTCGTTCCACACCTGCCTCCGCAGGGGGTTGGCCAGCGCCTTCAGCACCTCCGTCGACATGGACGGGGCGCGCAGGCGGGACTCCAGATCAGCCATGCTCGAAGCCTAGACCATCCCGCGAAAATCATTGCGCAAGAATAGGTGCGCAAAAGATGTTGCGGATCTATGGTTCTTCCATGCACATCACGCGAAAGTCGCGGCTCTGGACCGCCGGCTACTCCACCTGGCTGGTCAGCGACACAGCCTTCGAACTCTCCGGCGCCCTGGCCGGCTTCGCGATCCCGCTGCTCGCCCTGATGGTCACCGACGACCCGATCCTCGCCGGCGTGATCGGCGCGACGGGGATCGCCGCCCGGGTGCTCGCTTCGCTCGTCGGCGGCGTGCTCGCAGACCGGCACAGCCGCGTCCGGCTGGTGGTGCTCGGCGCCGCCGTGGGACTCGTCCTCGCCGCGCTGTTCACCTGGGCCGCCATGACGAGCCTCGGGTTCGCGGTGCTGCTCGTGCTCAACATCGCCATGGCGCTACGCAACGGTCTGTTCGGGACCGCGACCCAGGCGGCGCTGAAGGACCTGGTCGCCTCCGACGCGCTCGGCCGCGCCCAGGCGTCCAACCAGGGCCGCGACGCGCTGCTCGGCCTGGCCGGAGCCCCGCTAGGCGGGCTGCTGCTCGGCGTCGGCGCCCCCGTCGTCGGCCTCGCCATGCTCGTCTGCCAGACGGTGGCCCTCGCGACGGCTGCCCTCCTGCCCAGATGGGCGCGACCCCACGTCGAGGAACTGGGGGAGCGCCGCTTCCTCGGCGAGCTGGCGACCGGGTTCCGCTGGGTCTTTGCCCGGGCCGACCTGCGTGGCGCCCTGCTGGTCAGCACCCTCGTCAACCTCGGCTTCAACGCCGCGATCAGCACCGTCGTCTACTCGATGCAGCAGGACGGTGCCTCGCCCGCCGTGATCGGCCTCGTCTCGGGCGGACTCGGGATCGGCATGCTCGTCGGGGCTGCGTTCGCGCCGCTGCTGGTCTCACGGGTGCGGGCAGGGGTGCTGACCATCCTCGGGCTCCTTGTGATGTGCGCGGCGGCCCTCGCGCTGCCCCTCGTCACGCATCCGCTCGGGATCACCGTCGTGATGGCGCTGTCGATCGTCGGCGGCCCGGCGCTGAACGCGGGCCTCCTCGGCTACTTCATGGTCGCCACGCCGCCCAACCTGATCGGACGCGCGACGGGGGCAGTCACCGTCTTCGCCTCGGGCGCGATGCCGCTCGCCCCGCTCGTCGCCGGGCTCGGCCTCGGGCTGGTCGGCCGCACCTGGACGCTCGTGGCGACCGCGGCCATCTGCCTGGCGGCGGCCGGGCTCGCCGCGTCGACGAGGAGCCTCAGGGAGTTGCCCGCTGAGTCGGGCTGGGTCGCCCACGCCGTCGCCAACGGGACTCCTGCGGAGGCGGCTGAGGCCACGACCCCCGAGCAGCAACCCGCAGGCCAGGGCTAGACCCAACCGTTCTCGGTGGCGGTGCGCAGGGCTTCGGCGCGGTTGCGGGCGCCGAGCTTGCCGATCGCGGAGCTGAGGTAGTTGCGGACCGTGCCCTCGGACAGGAACACCGTCGCCGCGATCTCCTCTGTGCTTGCCCCGCCTGCCGAGGCGGCGAGGACGAGGGCCTCCTTCGCGCTGAGCGGGGAGGCGCCGATCGAGAGCGAGGCGGCCGCCAGTTCCGGGTCGACGACGCGGAGCCCCTGCGCGACCCGGCGGATCGCCTCGATCAGCCGGTCGACCGGGGTGTCCTTCACCAGGAACCCGACGGCTCCCGACTCGAGGGCGCGGCGCAGGTAGCCGGGCCGACCGAAGGTGGTCAGCACGATCACCCTCGTCGCGGGTGAGGCGCGCAGGATCTGGGGGAGTGCGTCGAGCCCGTCGTCGACGCCGAGCCCGCCGTCTGGCATCTGGACGTCGAGCAGCAGGACGTCGGGCCGGTGCTCCTCGACCGCGGCGACGGTGCCAGCGCAGTCGCCTGCCTGGCCGAGGACGCTCAGGTCGGCCTCGAGGTCGAGCATGGTCGCGAGGGCGCTGCGGATCAGGGTCTGGTCATCGGCGATGACGATGCCGGTCATGCGTCCTCCATGCGTGCCGTGACGGTGGTGCCTGCCGCGGACGAGTCGACCGCGAGGGATCCGCCCGCCTCCTCGACGCGCTGCCCAAGCCCCTTGAGGCCGCTTCCGCCGCCGCCCCGGGTGATCCCCTCACCATCGTCGCGCACAGTCACCGACGACTCGTCGCATTCGATGGTGCAGGTGGTGGCTCCCGCGTGCCGCACGACATTGGTGACCGCCTCCCGCACGACGTAGCCGAACAGTTCGGCCCGCTCGTCGGTGAGCGGAGGAAGAGCGCTCGGCACGACGGCCTCGACGCCCGCCGCAAGCAGCACGGACCGGGCCGAGGCGATCTCGTTGGCGAGGCGCACCTCGCGCATGCCGGAAGCGGTGGAACGGACGTCGCTCAGCGCCTGCCTGGCGATGGAGGCGAGCGCCTGCACCTCGGCGAGGGCGGCGTCGTCGTCGCGCCCGACGAGCCTTGTGGCGAGATCGGCCTTGACGGCGATCGTGGTGAGGGAGTGACCGAGGATGTCGTGCAGGTCGCGCCCGATCCGTTCCCGCTCGGCGGCGACGGCGAACACCGCGGTGCGCTGCTCGGCCTGGCGCAGCTGCCGGTCCTTGTGCTCGGACTCGAGCACAAGCCCCACCATCAGTCCCATGGCGAGCGCGAGGATCGCCATCATGACCGCGAGCGGCTGTGCGTCCATCAGCGAGACGCCGGCCGCGGCGACCGCGACCGCGATGATCACGATCCTGGCCATCAGCCACGGGAGCAGGGTGGCAGCGGCCATCGTCACGTAGACCGAGTAGTAGCCGAGGATGCCGGGGCTGTCGGTCACGAACGCCACCGCCGAGATGACCACCGTGAGCGCGAGGACCCAGAGCCACCGGGCCCATTCCGGCCAGTGGGTGGCCCAGGCCCAGCCGACCGCCAGCACGCCGAGCGTCAGCAGCAGCCCGCCGAGCAGCAGGAGCTGGGGAAGCGGGGAGCCCCACGCGAAGAGCATGGGGATGATCAGGAAGCTCAACCCGGGAAGGGCGTAGCCGGCCCCCTGGGCGAAGCCGCGCCGCCAGAAGCCGCACTCGGCGACGTCGGCGTTGTAGGCCGGGGCCCGTGTGTCCATGTCCTCCCCTCTCCCGACGGCGTCAGCGACGCGACGTGCGGATGGCTCGACGGTAGCCGAGTGCGCCGATGATCAGCAGCACCACCGCCCAGATTCCGATCACCATTGCGCCCTCCCAGGGGAAGTCGCCTCCGGCGAGCGGCCACAGCCCGATCTGACCCGCCCAGTAGGAGGGGACGGCCTTGCCGAGGGTCTGCATGAACTGGGGCATCAGGTCGAGCGGGACGAACAGGCCGCCGATCATCGACAGCGCGAGCATGGTCAGCGTCGTGACGGCGCTCGCGGTCTGCTGCTTGAACCAGAGCCCGATCACGAGCCCGAGCAGCACCATCGGCAGGAGGGCGACCAGCAGCAGACCGAGGACGGCGAACCAGGTGGCGACGTCCATCCGGACCCCGCGGACGATTCCCGCGACGAAGACGGCGCCGAGCGCAGGCACCATGGCACACACGGCAGTCAGGACCTTCGCGGCGATGAACTCGCCCGGCGTGAGTGGGGTGAGCATCAGGTTGCGGAACCAGCCGGAGGAGCGCTCCGCCTGGATGGTGGCGCCTGCGTTCATCGCAGCGCCGAGGCCGCCGTAGGTCGCCATCGAGATCATCATCCCTGCGGCGATCTCCGGGCCGTGATCGGTCATGTCTCCGCCGTAGATGCCCGCGAAGAACAGGTACATCGTCACGGGCATGGCGATGATGAAGGCGAGGAAGCTCCAGTCCCGCACCATCGAGCCGAGGCTGAAGGTGAAGTAGTTCCAGAGCCGGGTGAGGGCGCCGCGCTGGGTGGTCGCCTCTCGGGTCGTCGTGGTGGTCAAGGTCGCGGTGGTCATGTCAGGCCGCCTTCGTGATCGTGAGGAACGCGTCCTCGAGGCTGGGGGAGGAGACCTCGATGTCGGACACATCGAGACTGGGGTCGGTGAGCAGGGCGCGCAGTGTCGCGTCGGAGTCGGAGCAGGTCAGCTGGGTCTTCCCGTCGAGGGTCTCGGCCGAGACGACGCCGGGAAGGGCCGTCCAGTCGCGTACCGGCCCGGTGAAGCTGACCAGCTTGTTGCCGACGATCCGCTTGATCTCGGCGCCGGAGCCGTCGGCCACGAGGCGACCGTTGTCGACCACGACGATCCGGTCGGCGAACTCGTCTGCCTCGTCCAGGTAGTGGGTGGCGAACACGACGGTTCGCCCGGTTGCCGCCAGGTCGCCCATGTTCGACCAGAAGTGGCGACGAGCGTCGACGTCGAGGCCGACGGTTGGCTCGTCGAGCACGAGCAGCCGGGGATCGCCCATGATGGCCAGCGCGAAACGGACGCGCTGTGCCTGGCCGCCGGAGAGCCTGTTGGTGTTGGTCTTCAGGATGGCGCCGATGTCGGCCCGGTCGATCACCTCGCCGAGCGGGAGCGGCCGGAGATGGACGGCGTGCATGGCCTTGATCAGGCGGCCGACGCTGGTGTCCCAGAGCAGCGCGCCGTTCTGCAGCATCGCTCCCGAGTCACCGCGGCGGATGGCCGTGGTCGGGTCGTTGCCGAACACGCGGACGGTGCCGGCGTCGGGCTTCGTGATGCCGAGCACCATTTCGGTGGTGGTCGACTTCCCGGCGCCGTTGGGGCCGAGCAGGGCCAGGATCTGGCCCGCGGGGACCTCGAGATCGAGATCGTCGACGGCCGTCAGTGAGCCGTAGCGCTTGGTGAGGTTGGTGAGCTGGATGCCTGGCGTGTTCATGTACCAACCCTCGCCCGGGATGCGGTTTCGCGGCAGGGGGCGCTGTCACGGCCTTGGTGTGACAGGTGTCATGTGCTGCACACTTGGGCAATGGTGCAGCAGCGATTCGTCTCATGGGCCGCCGTCGGCGTTGCGGCGCTGATGCTCGTCATGACTCTGCTCGCGCTCGGGGTGACGGTCGTGGCGCTCACACAGGAGGACGTGCCGGGCGTCCTCGGCACCCTCGTCCAGTTCGTGGTCATCGCTGCGTTGTGTGGATCCGCCTTCTGGGTGGTCGGGAGCCAGAGCGTCGTGACGGTGACGGCGACCGAGCTTCGCCGTCCCATGCGACGCCCGGTGCCTCGCGAGCAGATGGAGGCGGTGCAACGGATCCGCCGACCCTTCGGCCGGGGCTGAGCTTCTCAGGCCTGCTGGTCGGGGTCGGTTCGTCAGCATTGGGTTTCGACGTGCTGCCCATGACGACGGCGTGGCGCTCGGAGCTGAGGCTCGCGCTGCTGGCGGAGGCCCTCGACGTTCCTCTGCTCGAGGCTCGTCTGGCGTGACCCGTCCGCCCGGCGGCGTCGAGGAAGAACCTGTGGTCTCAGGTCGCCGCGTCGGGCGGTTTCGCGGCATCGACTGCTGCACACTTGGACCATGTCGCGCCGGGTGTTCGTTTCGGTCAGTGCAGTGGTGGTCGCCGTCGTGGCGTTCGTCCTCGCCGCCGTGGCCTTCGCGACCTTCGGCATCGCGCTGCTGCAGCCCCACCGGTTCGAGCACCCGTTCTGGCCGGCCATCTTCTTCGCCTTCGTCTCGCTGTGCTGCGGCCAGCTCGCCTGGGCCGTGGGCAGCCAGTCGGTGGTGTGGCTGTCCGACACCCACCTGCATCGCCCGCTGCGCCGTCCGGTGGCACTCACCGGGATCCGCGGCATCGTCCGCACGCACCGGCTGTATCCGCACTTCCTGCAGCACTCGGGAAGGCTCCTCGGAACGAGCCGGTCACGCACGCTCTTCAACGTGCTCCCGACCATGACGGAGACACACTCCGTCGACCTGCTGCGAGCGCTGTCGCAGCGGCTCGGTGTCGCGTTCCACTCGGAAGAGGTCGAGGCGATCCGACGCGAGATCGACCGGCTGCGCGGCGGTCTCTGAGCCTCGTCTGAGCTGTTGCCCTCAGGCCCGGTCGACCAGGGCCTGGACGGCGTGCTCGGCGGCGTGCCCGTCACCGTAGGGCTGCGCCTGGGCCCCTTCGGGGCGGGGCCGCACCATCACCTCGGCGAGCTGGGTGAGGCCGGGGTCGAGGATGTTCCAGCCGTCCTCGAGGGTCTCGACCCATTCGGTCTCGGTGCGGATCGTCGTGGTCGGCGTCTCCAGCAGGAACGCCTCCTTCTGCAGGCCCCCGGAGTCGGTGACGACGCCGGCGGCGGCCATGACGGCGCGCACCATCTGAGGGTAGGCGAGGGGCTCCGACGCGACGAGCGACCCGGCGGTCAGCGACACGCCGTGCTTCTTCGCGAGGGCCGCGAGGCGCGGATGCGCAAGCAGCACCACGGGGACGGGTGCGCCCTTCAGCGCATCGAGGATCTCGCGCAACCGGGACGGATCGTCGGTGTTGTCGGCGCGGTGAATCGTGGCGAGCACGAACGGGGCCTCCGGATCGACCCCCGCGGGGAGGGTGACGGCGTCGTCGCGCACCGCGTCGCGGGTGGCAAGGCAGACGTCGGTCATCACGTCGCCGACCAGCAGCGTCCGCTCGGCGAGGCCCTCCGCGGCGAGGTGGTCGACGGCGACCTGGGTCGGCGCCAGGAGCAGGTCGGCGACGTGGTCGGTGACGATCCGGTTGTGCTCCTCGGGCATGCGGCGGTTGAAGGAGCGCAGGCCCGCCTCGAGGTGGGCGAGCTTGATGTGCTGCTTGACCGCGGCTAGCGCGGCGGCCGCCGTCGAGTTGGTGTCGCCGTAGGCGAGGACCCAGTCGGGCTGGTACTCCTCCAGGACGCCGTCCATGGCCGCGAGCATGGCGCCCGTCTGTCGGCCGTGCGAGCCGGAGCCGACGCCGAGGTGTGCGTTCGGGGCGGGGATGCCGAGGTCGCGGAAGAAGACATCCGAGAGCAGCGGGTCGTAGTGCTGACCGGTGTGCACGATGATGTGTTCGAGCTCCGCGTGCTGCTCACAGGCCCTGACGATGGGGCCGAGCTTGACGAACTGCGGGCGGGCTCCGACGACGCTCATGATCTTCACGTGGTCAGTCTGGCACAAGCCCGGCCCCCGACCGTCCTCTCGGACGCCCAGGCTACGCGCACAACGGCGGGCGCCGCCGTGCGGATGAGGGGCATGCCAGAGGGCCGACCGTGGAGTGCCGGCCGGTAGAGTGACCCTGGTTCCAAGTGAAAGGCCGTTTGCGTGACCGTTGGCAAGCCCCGCGTCGTGATCTTCCGCCATGCGCCGATCGACTTCGATTCGCGCGCGAAGCGCCTCGCGGGCACCCTGCTCCGCGGCGGCTTCGAGCCGATCGTCATCTCCGTCGAGCCGGCAGGCGGCAGGAGCGAGGAGTTCCTACTCGACGGCGCCATCCGCGTGATCCGCGTGCCGCTGACCTTCCGCCCGCAGGAAGACCTCGGGCGTCTGGACGCCGCGGCACCCGTGCAGAAGGAACCCGAGCACGTCGGGGCCTTGCGCCGTCGACGGGCCGCCTACCGGAGCAGGATCACCGGCCCCAACGCCGGGTCCGCGAAGGCCGCACTGCACGTCGCGAAGCTCAGCGCCCAGCTGCTGCCGCACGACCTGGGCGACACCCCCGGCCGCATCGCGCGCGGGGCCCGCTCGCTCGTGCAGAAGGCCTGGTACCTGCGCGGCAAGGGCGAGGATCCGTTCCTCGATCTCGACCTGCCGAACAACCTTCCCATCGCCGACCACACCGATTACACGCTGCGCGACCTGCTGATCTCGCTGCGGCCCGACATCCTGCACGCGCACCACCCGAACGTGATCCCCGCAGCCTGGCACGCCATGGACGAGCTGCGCCGCGGCGGTCATCCCGTGCGGATCTCCTACGACGTGCGGGAGAACTTCTCCGGCCTGCCCGAGAAGGAGATCGGCGACGTCACCGGACACCGCACGATGGTCGAGATGCAGCGTCGGTTCATGCCGTTCACCGACTACGTCACCTCGGTCAACGAGCCGATCGCCGACCTGATCACCGCCGACTACCAGCTGCCGCGCCCCGCTATCGCGCTGCGCAACTACCCGATGCTCGGTCCGAGCGAGGGCCGCCGCACGGTGCGCGAGGAGGCGGGCCTCGACGACGGGGTCCCGCTGATCGTCTACTCCGGCGTGATGAGCCGCGCCCGAGGCATGGACACCCTGATCGACGCCATGGCCCACGTCCCCTCCGACGCCCACCTCGCCATCGTCACCATGCCGATGCCGCACCCGATGATGCCCGAGCTGACCGAGCAGGCCGAGGCGCTCGGCGTCGCCGACCGGATCCACTTCGTCCCCCCGGTCGACCAGAGCGAGCTGATCCACTACCTGTCGGGCGCCGATGTCGCCGTGCACCCGATGCCGGGAGGCTCGCCGAACCACGACCAGGCGATGCCGAACAAGCTGTTCGAGTACCTGCACGCCGAGCTGACCTTCGTCACCTCCGACGCGAAGCTGCTCGCCGACTTCGTCACCACCAACGGCATGGGGCGCGTCTTCCGCAGCAACGACCCCGTCGACCTCGGCCGCCAGTTGACCGCCGCGCTCGCCGATCCCGTCCCAGCCGAGCATCTGCGCGGGCTCGCCGAGCGCTACTCGTGGCAGAACAACGAGGAGTCGATCCTCACCGATTTCCGTCGGCTCGCACATCTCGCCATCGAGGATCCGCGCACCGGTGACGCGCAGCTGATCCCGCAGGACGCGCCCTTCCGCGCGCCCGGGTCGCGCACCGACGCGCCCCACGTCGTGCTGTTCCGGCACGCCCCCATCGACCTCGACACCCGCGCCAAGAAGATCGCCACGACGCTCAGCCGCGGTGGCTACCGGGTCACCGTCGTCTCCGTCGAGCAGCCGGGAACCGAGCCGGGCGAGGCGTCGATGGGTGACGTCCGGATCCTCCGCGTCCCGCTGAAGCGCACCGTACGCCCGGCGAAGGCCGCGCCGCGGAACCTGCGCGAGCGCGTGATCGGCAAGCTGCAGCGCGACGCGCCCGCCCGTGTGCGCAACCTCGTCACCCCGCCGTCCGAACGGCCCGACGTGGTGATCGCCGAGCACACCGACACCCTCGCCGACCTCCTGGTCGAGCTGAAGCCCGACGTGCTGCACGTGCACCACCCCTACGTGTTCGACGCCGCCCTCGCCGCTGAGCGACGCCTCGGTGACGGGGTGCGGCTCGTCTACGACGCCCGCGAGAACTGGGCGGGGCTGCCGGGGGTCGAGCAGGGCGTCCGCGCCCAGCACGAGATGCTCGTCAAGGCCGAGGCCGACGGCATCGTCCATGCCGACGCCGTGCTGACCGTCGCCGAGCCGCTCGCCGACGAGCTGAAGCAGCGCTTCCGCCTGCCGCGCCGTCCCTTGGTCGCGCTGCACTACCCGGCCGAATACCCGCTGGAGGGGGAGCGCACCGTCCGCGACGCCGTCGGCGTGGGAGATGACGTCAAGCTGCTCGTCTACTCCGGCGTGCTCAGCCGGGCCCGCAACCTCGACCTGCTGATCCGCGGGCTCGCCGAACTGCCCGACGACGTGCACCTGGTGCTGGTCGCCGTCCCCTTCCCGCACCCGCAGGAGGCCGAGCTGCGCAAGGTCGCAGAGGCCGCGGATGTGGCCCAGGAGAGGCTGCACTTCGCCCCGCCGGTCGAGCAGCACGAGCTCGCCTACTACCTGTCTGGCGCAGACGTCGCCGTCTCCGCCATCCCGAAGGGCTCACCGAACCACGATCTCGCGCTGCCGAACAAGCTGTTCGAGTACCTGCACGCCCGCCTGCCGCTCGTGCACGCCGACGCGGCTGCGATGCGGGCGTTCACCCGCAAGCACGGCACCGGGACGGTGTTCCGCAGCGGCGACCTGCAGGACTACCTGCGCGCCGTCCGGCAGAACCTGGCCTCGCCCGTCCCGGCGGACCTGCTCGCGGAGAAGGCCGCCGAGCGCACGTGGCAGGGTCTCGAGGACGGCCTGCTCGCTGTCTATGACCGCCTCACCGGCTACGAACACCGGGCGCCGGAGGCCGGCTTCCCGCCGATGGTGGTCGTCGACGCCGACTGAGTCGATCAGCCGCCGGTGCTCGGGAGCCCGGGCTTCGTCGGGGACGGCGTCGGGCTGTAGGTCGACGGGCAGGAGCCGTACCGATCGTCTTGCGGGCTGCCGGTACAGACCGGCAGCCCTGGGGTCGAGGCGCCATGATCGCCGCGCTCGACCACGGAGATCGCCACCGGCGGATGGGTCCAGGTGCCGCCCGGGCCGGAACAGGTGGCCGTCACCGTCTGCTCGCCAAGGTCGGCGGGCGGGGCCTGGATCGGGCCGCCCGCCCAGGTCTGGCCCCAACGTTCCTCGAGCGTCGTGGCCTGGCTGCCGAACGTGAACTCGATCGTCGACCCGGCCGCGCAACCCGCCCCGTAGACGTTGAAGTAGCGCCCGACCGACACAACCGCGTCGGTGACCAGCAGCACGCCGCGTGGGTCGAGGCCCTCGGCACCGTCCGCGACCACCTCGATGGTCGAGCTTGCGTAGGTCCAGCCGCAGCTGGCCTTCACCTCTTGCGGGCCGGACATGTTCTCGGGCACCTGGAAGACGGTGGACCACTGGCCCCTCGTGTCGACGTGATAGGTGTCGCCGCCGAATTCCACGGCCACGCTCGCGATGTAGGTGCCCTCGCCGCCGCAACCCTCGCCGGAGACGGTGACGGTTCGCCCGGCCGTGACTGTCGAGTGGTTCACCTCGAGCGGCCTATCGGGTGAGGGTGATCCGCTCAGTGCACCAGCACGATCTTGCCGACGTTGTCGCCGCCGACGAGCTGCTCGTGGGCCCTGCGCACGTCGTCGAAGGGGATCCTCGTCTCGGGGGAGAGGCGGATCCGGCCGTCGGCGAGCATCGGCCAGACCTCGTCCTCGACGGCCCGGCAGATCGCGGCCTTCTCCTCCGCGGGACGGAAGCGCAGCGACGTCGCCGCCACGGAGGCGCCCTTGTTCAGCAGCAGGCCGAGGTTGAGCGTTCCCTTCACGCCGCCCTGCAGGCCGATCACGACGAGGTGGCCACCTTTCTTGAGGGCCTTCACGTTCTGCTCGAGGTACTTGGCTCCGATGATGTCGAGGATCATGTCCGCCCCGCCGGTGGCCTCCTTCAGCGCGTCGACCCAGTCCTCGTGGTAGTCGAAGGCGAAGTCGGCGCCGAACTCGCGGCAGTGCTCCAGCTTCGCCTGGCTGCCCGCGGTGGCCGCGACGATGGCGCCGAGGGCCTTGGTGTACTGGGTCGCGAAGGTCCCGATGCCGCCTGCCCCGCCATGGACGAGGAACACCTGCCCGGCCTTGAGGCAGCCGACCCGGACGTTCGACACCACCGTCGCGGCAACCTCGAGCACCCCGGCGGCCGAGACGAGGTCGATCCCTGGCGGCGGCGCGATCGCCTGACCCTCCGGGACGCAGAAGAACTCCGCGTAGCCGCCCCCGGCGAGGAGGGCGACCACCTCGTCACCCTTCTTCCAGCGCGTCACGCCCTCGCCGACCTCCTCGATCACCCCGGAGGCCTCGAGCCCGATGGTGTCGGTGACGCCGGGGGGCGGCGGATAGTGGCCCTGACGCTGCAGGACGTCGGCGCGGTTGACCCCCGACGCGACGGTGCGCACGAGGATCTCGCCCGCTCCCGGGGTGGGGGTGTCGATCTCGCCGATGGTCAGGGCATCGACGTCGCCTGGGGTCTCAACGATGACAGCTCGCATGCAGCCACCCTAGTGCCCGGCTCAGGGGGCCGGGATTGCCCCCGAAAGGTCGGCGTCGGCCTGGTCGACGATGAGCAGGACGACCCGCTCGCCCCGCACCCCGACCGTCTCCGACCAGAGGGTCTCGAGGTTGCGCCTGCCCACCCAGGTATCGGCATCGAGCGAGAGCAGCTCGGTCGCCGTCCCCTCACAGGCCTTGGCCTGGCGAACCCATTCGCCGAAGTAGCCGCGCGCCTCGTCGGCTCCGGCGAACTCGAGGGTCACGCCGACCCCGGGCCGCCCCTCCGGGCCCGCGAGGGTGCCCTCGAGCGCTGCGGTCGGCTGCGGATAGGCGCCGAGGTCCGCGCAGCCGAGCGCGATCGCTGCGTAGGCCGAGTGCTCGGCGGAGACGGCGTGCACCCAGGTCCCGTTGCCGAGATAGCCCTCCTCCGACGAGCCCGGCCTCGCGGTCGGCGTCCAGCCCTCGGCCCGGGCGACGTCGGTCTCCCCGAGGGAACCCGCGGTGCTGGGCGCCGGGGAGACGGGCGCCGGCGGCGGCTCCTGCGGCGGCAGCGCCGGCTCGGGCGACGGCGTCGTCGAGGCTGCCGATGCGGGAGCGGATGAAGGCTGGGACGGGACGCCCACTGTCGGGCGTGGAGGGGCCGACGGTGTTTCGGTCGGGGTCGGTGCGGGCGCGCATCCTGCGAGGACGACCGCCCCGAGCGCCGCGGCGACGAACCTCATTTCTTCTCGAAGTGGTGCCAGTCCCACCCCGAGAACCACTCCCAGCCGCGGGCCTTGAACTCGCGCACCGGGACGCTGCCGGTGGTCAGCATGCCGGGAACGACCGGGGTTCGGCTGACGTGCTGGGTGCTCGGGTGCCAGCGGCCCTGCGGGTCGCGGTACGGGTTCTGCCACGGATTCACGTCGACGGCGTAGCCGTAGCTGTGCGGGGAGAGGGCGTAGGGGTTGCCGACGACCTTGCGGCAGTTGAACGCCGAGGTGTTGTTGGCAGCCATCGACTTGATGTCGTCGCCGCCGAAGGCATTGGGGTTGGTCATCTGGAACACGGGGAAGCCGCCCTCGAACGTCTTCGCGAAGACCTGCGCGACGTCGCTTGCCCGGCCGCGGCGCACGATGATCTCGCCGCGGTAGACCCGCCCGTCCATGGACTGCTGGTTGATCCGGATGGTGCTCAGCCCGGACGGCCCGACGGGGCAGCCGGACCGGTACGTCGAGGCGACCTCCGCGGCCGTCGTGTTCGTGATCACCGGGTTGGCGATCCGAGCCCGGGTCACGCCCGACGACGCGGCTGCCGGGATCGTCGGGCCCCAGGTGAGCGTGGCGCAGGTTCGCACCTGCCACGTGCCGAGCGTGCCCTTCCCGTAGGCGAAGGGGATGCTGTAGTCGCCGTCGCTCGCGGTACGGGCGGACCCGGCTGCCACCCAGCCGGACGACGTGGAGACGTAGGCGGTGACCAGCACGTTGCCGATCCCCGGGGTGAGCGTTCCGGTGACCTTCGACGTGGTGAGCGGGTCGATGCGCGTCGGCGTCGACTGCGTGATCCCCGCCTTGCGCAGCTCGACGGCGCGGCTCGCGGTCGCGTTTGCTGCGGTCGCCTTGACCGTCGCCTTCCCGGCGAACCCGCCCTTGAGTGAGGCCGCGAATGCGCCGGAGGATGCGACGACGACGGTGGCGCTCGAGCGGACCTTCCCCGTGGCGTCGATCAGTTCGACCTTCACCTGAGTCGCCCCGGCCGCGGAGCCCTCGACGCGGAAGGCGCCGAGGCGGTCGTAGAGCACCCCGACGGGGTGGTCGGGGTGCTGGATCCGGCCGAGCGTGACGGTTGCCGCGGCCGGCTCGACGGAAAGCGGCCTCGGCTCGCTCTGCGTGACGGGGGCGGTGAGGGAGGGGCTGGGCGTCGGTGATTCGGTGACGGTCGGGTCCGGCTTCGGAGACGGGGTGGGCGTCTCCGGGGAGGAGCCCTGAGACGGAGATGGGGATGGGCTCTGAGACGGAGAGGGAGACGGGCTCGGGCTGAGGCTCGGTGCGGGCGTCGGGTCGTCGGGAGCCGCCGTGGCCTCGGGGGAGTGTCTCGGGGTCGGAGTCGGTTCCTCGCCGGGGACGACAATGTCGTCGTTCGCGGGCATGGCCGCGACCCCAGCGCTGGCTGATCCGCCCGGCACGCAGAAGGTGGTGGGGCTGGAGTCGGAGAAGTGCACGATGTTGTTGAACACCCACGTCGAGCCCTGCGCATATCCGTTGCCGGAGCGGCGGTAGGTCGTGGTCAGGATGGAGGAGCGGCAGGCGTTGCGGCCGGTCCAGGCGCTGTCGCACTCCGTCTTCCACCTGCGCCCGCCGCTGACGTGTTCGCCGGGCGTGGCGAGCACGTTGCTCGTCCACTGCGCGCGGCGGCTCGGCTTGTAGGTGAGGTTGTTGAACGTCCAGCCGAACTTTTCGACGTAGCGGCCGCGCGAGTAGGTGATCGTCGTGGCCTGGATCTCGGTGCGGCACCGCTCGACCGTCGAGGAGTACTTCTCGCAGGTCGTCCGCCAGACGCGTCCGTTGACGTGGTGGGTTCCCGGCGTCGTGTATACGTCCAGCGCTTGCGCGGGTTGCGCTGGGCTGTGGGTGAAGAGCCCCGCGATGAGCGCGGTTCCGATGAGAATGCCGATGATGCGTCGTCGATTCATGCCTGCCTCCTCCGTCAACCTAACAGCCGCGAGGAGTCAGCTGCAGACGACGGCTAAGTCCAGCTGAGGATATGGCCGGAGGTGAAGTGTCGCTGCGTGCCGTCGACGGGGTCGGGGAAGGCGAGACTGTAGGCGAGCAGGCGCAGGGGAGTGGAGAAGTCGTCGATAGGGGTCGGCAGGACCTCCGGGTACAGCGGATCGCCGAGCAGCGGGATGCTGAGCTGGTCGAAGTGGGCGCGGATCTGGTGCGTCTTCCCGGTGAGCGGACGCACCTCGTACAGCGCCAGGTCGCCTCGGCGCTCGAGCAGGTCGATCTCGGTGAAGGCGTTGGGCGGCAGGTCGAGCGTCTCCGCCTGCATGGTTCCCACGCGCTTGACCAGATGCGACTCGACCTTCCGTGGGAACGTCAGGGTCTCGTCGAACGGGGCGATCGCGCGGTAGACCTTCGTGACCGTCCGCTCGGTGAAGACCGAATGGTAGGCGGCCCGCCACCGCTTCTGAGTCGTCATGAGGAGGACGCCCGCTGTGCCCCGGTCGAGCCTGTGCGCCGCGGACAGCTCGGGCAGGTCGAGCTGTTGACGGGCCTTGACGACGGCGCTCTGGACGACGTGCCTGCCGCGCGGGATGGTGGACAGGAAGTGCGGCTTGTCCAGCACGACGATCCGCTCGTCGCGGTGCAGCACCCGAAGCTCTCCCGGCACCTCCGCCTCCTCGCGGAGCGTGCGATGGAACCAGACGAACGTGTGGGGGCGGTAGATCTCGCGCCCGGTCCAGGGTCGGCCCTTGTCGTCGACGAACGCGCCGGCGTCGAGCATCTCGTCGACGTCCTCGGGCGCGGGGGCCAGCTTGTGCACCAGCCAGTCACGCATGGTCGGCCAAGGCAGCGGGTTGGCCGGGTCGCGGTCGGGCGTGCGGACCCACGCGGCCTGGAGCCCGTGTCGGGGCGGCAGCGGAGACTTGGGAGGCACCGGGCAAGGATAACCGCGCCAGGGCGGGGAGGCCTCGCGCGGTTCCTGGCTCGGTGGGGGCGCACCAGGTCGGCCAGGCTTGGGTCATCGTGGGGGTGGGTCTCTGAGTGGAGACGCCGACCGAGGTGCCGGGAGCCTGCATGCCTGTCGGTGCCGGGGTGTTCGCGAACCTTCGGCCCCCCGGCGATGGAGGGACGACCATCGGCCTTCCGCTGGAGCGGCGAGGGTGGGATTCGAACCCACGGAGAGTTGCCCCTCGGCCGCTTTCAAGGCGGCTGCACTAGTCCACTATGCGACCTCGCCAGTGCGGGACCATGCTAGCGCGAACCTCGATCCTCTGGGTCCTCGGCGGGGCCACCCGGGACGGAGGCGGGTGCGCCGGTAGGCTCGGGCCATGGCCGAGACGACCTACACGATCCAGTCCCGCCCGCCGGTGCGGGCGTTCGTCATCGCCGCGGTGGGGGCCCTGCTCGGGGCGCTGCTGCTCGTCCTCGCGATCGCCCAGGGCTGGCACCTCGTCGTCGCCATCCTCGGCGGCGTCCTGCTCGCCGCAGGTGTCGCGCTGCTGATCGTGGCATTCATGTCGATGCAGCGCCTCGCCGTCCACCTCACGCTCGACGACGACGGCTACCGCCTCGTCGGCCCGGGCGACGACCACGAGGGTGAGTGGGCCGACGTGAGCAAGGTCACGCAGTCCGAGGACGGCGTGCACGTGACGATCTATCACGGCTCGGTCCGCCGAACGCACCTGCTGTTCTCCCGGCCCGACGCGGAGATCGACCGCGTCCTCGACGACATCAAGGGCCGGCTGGAGTCGCGCCGGTAGGTCCTGGCCGACCCCGCCGACCGTCGACCAGCGACTCCGTCCCATCTGGTCGTCTGGCGCGGAGGCCCGTGCACAGTTCTACGGTGAGCGCGACCGGTGCATCTATTGGCACGAGCCGCGCTCCTTGTAGGTCTGTGCACACCATCAGCCACTGCGCAGCCACCCGACGGAGACGCCGTGGCCGCTCGACCGACGCCGCCGCGGCCGGTGTGGCGAGAGATCAGTTGCCCTGCCAGGCGCAGGCGTCGCCGACGTTCTGGCTGCCGTCGGTGAGCTTCTGCTCGTCCGTGGTCGGGGTGGGCTTCGCGGACTCGCTCTCCCCAGGCTCGCTGGACTGCGTCTCCTTCGGCTCGGCTGAGGCCTCGGAGGCCGTCGGGCTGGAGGTCGGAGCCGCGCTGGGCGGGGCAGGGGAGGCGGTTGACTTGGCCGGGTTGCCGATGGCCGTCTGAACGGCCTCGCGCATCGCCTCGAAGTCCGGGTCGGCGTAGGAGTAGCCGTTCTTGCCGGGGGCGAAGACGAGCCGGTTGACGGTTCCGCCGTCCTTGACCCGGAAGGCCAGGTCGATGAAGGCCCCGAACTCGTCGCGGGTGATGTCGGTGGAGACCATGTCGGCCGAGGCGGCCGCGATCGGCTCGAACGATGTCACGAGCGTCTCGGGGTTCGCCTGGTTGATGATGGCGTCGACGAGGCAGGACTGGCGGGCCATCCGGTCGTAGTCGGACGAGTCGTAGCGGCTGCGGGCGTACCACATGGCGTGGTACCCGTCGAGCTTCTGTTCCTTGCCGACCTCGATGTAGCCGCTCGGGCGGATGCCCTTCGACTTGTTGCCGCCGATCGGAAGCCGGTTGTTGACGTTGACCGTCACGCCGCCCATGGCGTTGATCAGGTTGCTCAGCCCGTCGATGTTGAGCATGGCGAAGCGGTCGATCTTGAGCCCGGTGATGCCCTGCACCCCCTCCTTGAGCGCCTCGGCGCCCGGGAAGGTCGTGCCCTCGAACAGGTGCGCGTAGTCGCCGCCCTCGGAGGTCTTCTCCCAGATGGTGTTGACGAACCATTCGCCCTCGCCGCCCTCGCCGCGCAGGCCGTCCGGGAACTCCTCGGCCATGACGGAACCTTCGGGGAACGGCGTGTACTGCACGTTGCGCGGGATCTGGATCAGGGTGGTGTTGCCGGTCTTCGTGTCGATCGAGGCGACCATGATCGTGTCGGTCCGCACGCCGAACATCTCCACGTTCTCCTTGCGTGCCTCGTTGCCGTCGGCGCCGAGGAGCAGGATGTTGACACGTTCCGTGTCGGCCCAGGGGTCAGGGGCGTTGCTTGCCGCGATCTCCTCGCGGTTGCTCGCCTTGATGTCTGAGGCCTGGGGGAGGATCTGGTCGAGCATCAGGTAGGCGTCGCGCGAGTAGCGGGCCGCGACGGCGGTGGGGGCCGCCACTCCGAAGGCGAGGGCGGTCACGACGACGGCGCCGAGGATCCGCCGTCCCTGCGTGGTGTGTTCGGGTCGCGTGGCGATGTGGGTGAGCGCGATCAGCGCGACCCACACAACGGCGACGATGACGAGGCCGAAGGTGGCCTGGGTGAGGGTGGACTCGCGCTGCGCGGCCTGGGTCAGCTTCGACAGATCGGTCAGCGCCGAGATCCCGAGGTAACCGATCGCGAGGACGAACACGGCCGTGGTGACGGCGCCGAGCGCCTTCAGCCCGCGCTGCGGAGCGCCGAGCAGCCCGGAACCCGGGACGACGGCCGAGGCGAGGGTGAGCAGCAGCGAACGACGCAGGCGACCCGTGTTCGCCTCGTCAGGCACGGCCTTGTCGGACGACTCGTCCGGCTCCTTGCCGAGCGCATGTGCAGGCGGATCGACGGGGGTGTTCCCACCGCCGTCGCCTGCCTTGGGCGCAGGGGTGGTCTTCGGCTCCGGCCGGAACCAGTCGCCCGAGGGGACGGCGGCGCTCGCCGCGGTCGCGGGCCGGTCGGACGGGCGCTGTGCCGCCGCGTCAGGCGCGGTCGACTGCGTTGCTGACGCGGCGGGGGACTCGGCATCCGAGATCGCGGCGCCCGCCTTTGCCGACTCCGAGGCCCCGGCCTTCGGCTCCGCTGCGCCGGCCTTCGACTCCGCTGCCGACTTGGCTTGCGCGGACGAGGACGTCGATTCCGTTGCCGCCGGCTTCGCCTCAGTGGCATCGTCCTTCGGCGCGTCCTTCGACCTGCCGAGCGCGGTGCCGGGGGCGACCTGCTCGGGGCGCGGACGCTCGCCGCTCGGCCACGGATCCATGCCGCCCTGCGAGGGCGGCCGACGGTACAGGAGGTCGTCGTAGCTGAACTTCTGCTTCCGGACGACGGTCTGCTCGGCCTCGTCGGCCCCGTCGGCTGCGTGCGCGGGCGACGGCTCGCCCTGCGGGCCAAGGGCGCGGCGTGGTCGTTCGGCGTCGTTCATGTGACCTCCTGGCGGTCAGTCTACGTTGCGGACCCGCGTCGGCCCACACCCGCATCAGGCGTCGTCGCGCCGCTGACTAGCTCTGCGGGTTGTAGGCGCAGGCGTCGGCGACGGTCTGGACGCCCTCGGCGTCGTTGGGGGTGGCGGCGGTCGCCGGGGCTGAGGTCGGGGTCGCGGGCGTCGCCGGTGCCGACGCGGTTGCGGGAGCCGACGCTGTGGCCGGAGCCGAGGCGGTCGCGGGAGCCGTCGGCGCCGCGCTCGTGGCCGTGGCGGCGGGCGTCGGGGCCGGGGCGATGGCCGCCTGAACCACCTGGTGCATCTTCTCGAAGTCGGGATCGGCGTAGCTGTAGCCGAACTTGCCGTTACTGAACACGACCCGCTTGATGGTGCCGCCGTCCTTCATCCGGAACGCGAGGTCGATGTAGGCGCCGAGCTGGTCGTCGGTGATGTCGGTCAGCAGCATCTCGGACGACGCATCTGCGATCGGCTCGAAGTTCGTGAACAGGGTCTGCGGGTTCGCCTGGTCGACGATGGCGTTGATCAGGCAGGACTGGCGGGCCATGCGGTTGTAGTCGTCGGTGTTGTAGCGGCTGCGGGCGTACCACATGGCGTCGCGACCCATGAGGTGCTGGTTGGGCCCTGGCTGCAGGAACTCCTTCGGGCTGATTCCCTTTGCGGTGTCGCCACCGATGGCCAGTTCCTCGTTGATGTTGACGGTGACGCCGCCCATCGCGTCGATCAGCGACTCGAGGCCGTCGATGTTGAGCAGCACGAACTGGTTGATCTGCAGGCCGGTGATCCCCTCGACGCCCTGTTTCAGCGCATCGGCGCCGCGGTGGGTGCTGCCCGTCATCAGGTTCGGGTAGTCGAGTTCGACGTGCGACCAGATGGTGTTGACGAACCACTCACCCGCGTCGCCCTCGCCGCGGAAGCCGTCGGGGAAGGCGGCCGCCATCTCCGAGCCGTCCGGGAACGGGGTGTACTGCAGATTGCGGGGGATCTGGATGAGCGTCGTCTCACCGGTCTTCGTGTCGATGGAGGCGACCATGATCGTGTCGGTGCGGATCGAGTACTTCGCGACGGCGTCGGCCCGCGAGGCGCTGCCGTCTCCGCCGAGCAGGAGGATGTTGACCCGTGCCTGGTTGGCCCACGGGTCTGGCGCGTTGGCCACGATGCTCGGCCTGTTGTTCGACTTCACGTCGTCGCCGCTCTGCAGCACGCTCGACAGGGCGAGGGTCGTGTCCCGGGAGTAGCGGGCGGCCACCGCGGTCGGGGCGGCAACGCCGAACGCCAGCGCCGTGACGACGACGGCGCCGAGCGCACGCTTGCCTCCGCGCAGCCCGGCGGGCCGGGTGACGATGTGGGTGAGCGCGATCAGCGCGACCCACACCACGGCACCGACCGCGAGCCCGGTGGTGGCGAGGGTCAGGAAGCGGGTGTTGGCCGCGAAGCGCGCCACGCGAGGCATGTCGGTGAGGGCGAAGTAGGCCAGCGTCACGCCCGCGACGAGCGCGAGGGCCGCCGTCACCGCGCCGAGGATCTTGAGCCCACGACGAGGAGCGCCGAGCAGGCCCGAACCGGGCAGGACGGCCGAGGCGAGGGTGAGGAGGATCGAGCTGCGGAGGTGGCGACGGCGGCTCTCCGGTGCGGCCGTCTCGTCGGGCGCACCGTCTCCGTCGTCCAGGTCCCAGGACGTGAACGGGGTGTCGGCCGGGTCGGCCGCGCGCCGGGGCGCTCCGCTGTCGTTCATGTAACCTCCTGCCCTCCAGTTTATGTGCAGCGCGTTTGCTGCCGCACTACCCGCTCGGCTAGTCTGGACCGGCACTGGAGGTGTCGCCTAGTACGGTCTATGGCGCCCGCCTGCTAAGCGGGTTTGGGGCTTCAACCCCATCGCGGGTTCAAATCCCGCCACCTCCGCCAGTCGTGACGACGCCCCGGATCCCGGGGCGTCGTTCGCGTCTGACCACCTATATCGTGTGCCCCATGGCTGGAATCACGGACCTCGACGTGCTGCTGCGCGACCTCAGCCCGCGACGCCGCGAGGGCGAGTTCGTCTACGTCACCACGGGCTCCGAGGTGCCGGCCGAGGCCAGGATCGTCGAGCGTGAGGGCGTCACCCTGGTGCTGCGACGCGAGACAGCCGAAGACCACGGTCTGACCTACGAGGCGACCTTCGGCTGGATCACCCTCGAGGTGCACTCGTCACTCGAGGCCGTCGGTCTGACCGCGGCCGTGTCGACGGCGCTGGCGCGGGCCGGGATCTCCTGCAACCTGCTCGCCGGCTTCCACCATGACCACCTGCTCATCCCGACCCCGCGCGTCGACGAGGCCCTTGCGGTGCTGAACGACCTGTCGAAGCCCGCAGCGCGGGGCTTCGGGATCACGATCGCGCGTTGGTTGGGGCTGACCGCTCCCCGCCACTGAGCATTCATCCGACCGGTCGGCGCCTCGGCCTGGCGGGCGTCGGTCAGGCGACGATCGGGGTCTCGCCCCGCTCCAGCGCGAGCAGGTAGGACTTGCGCTCCGTGCCGCCCGCGTAACCGGTCAGCTTCCCCGTCCAGCCGACCACCCGGTGGCACGGCACGACGATGCTGATCGGGTTGCGCCCGTTGGCGAGTCCGACGGCGCGCGAGGCGCCTGGCTGCCCGATCGAGGTGGCGAGCTGTCCGTAGGTCCAGGTCTCGCCGTAGGGGATGGAGCGCAGCGCCGCCCAGACCTTCTCCTGGAAGGGGGTTCCGTGGGGGCCGAGGGGCAGATCGAACGTCGTGCGGCGTCCTGCGAAGTACTCGCCGAGCTGCTGTTCGACCTCCGGGAGGACGGTGTCGTCGCGTTCGCCGAAGCTCGCCGGGTCGGGCGCTGGCTTGTGTTCGGTCATGTACAGACCGGCGAGGGCGCCGTCGCGTTCGACGATGGTCAGCTCGCCGATCGGGGAGTCGATGGTGCGGTAACTCATGCTGCCTCCTCAGAGCAGCCCGGATGCCCGGGGATGGTGTTGACGGCGTGCGGGGTCATGGCCCACAGGTGCTGGGTGGCGTAGGAGCGCCACGGGCGCCACGCCTGGGAATGGGCCTCGAGCTTGTCGACGCCGAGTTCGGCGGCGGCGCGGATCAGGCCGAGATCGGTGGCGGGGAAGGCGTCGGGGTCGCCGAGGCCGCGCATGGCGATCATCTCGACGGTCCACGGGCCGATCCCCTTCAACGCACCGAGCTTCGCGCGAGCCTCGTCCCTGTCGACGCCGACGCCGAGGTCGAGGTCGCCCTCCGCGAGTGCGAGCGCGGTGCGGCGGATCGTGTCGCGGCGCGACTGAGGCAAGGCGAACGTCTCGTCGCCCGCCGTGAGGATCTGCTCGGCGGTCGGGAAGAGATGGGTCAGCCCGGCGACCGGGCTGTCGACCTGGTCGCCGACGGCGGAGACGAGCCTCGCCCCGTGCGTGCGTGCCGCGGCCGTCGAGACCTGCTGGCCGAGCAGAATGCGGAAGGCCATCTCGTCGCCGTCGACCCCGCGCGGGATTCGCCGTCCGGGATGCGCCGCCACCAGCGGCGCGAACACCGGGTCCTCCGCGAGGAAGCCGTCGATCGCGACCGGGTCGGCGTCCAGGTCGAGAAGCCGCCGGACCCGCGACACGACGGTCGGCAACTGGCCGAGGTCGCTCAGCCCGATCCGCGCCGACACCCCGCCATGACCCGGCCGCAGCGACACGACGGCGTGGCCGACGGGCAGCCGCAGCGTGCGGTGGTAGGCGCCGTCGTGGAACGACTCGACGCCGTCGATCGAGGTGGCGATCAGGTGGCCGAAGACGTTGCACGGGCAGAACGGCTGCCGCACGGGCAGCTCCAGGTCGATGAACGTCAGGCCGCCGTCGGCCGCCGTGCGACGTCTCGTCGACCGGTTGCGCAGCTCGCGCGGTGTCGTCGCGTAGACCTCCTGCATCGTCGCGTTGAAGGAGCGCACGCTGCTGAAGCCCGCCGCGAAGGCGATCTCGGCGTGGGAGAGTTCGGTGGCCTCCAGGAGGGTGCGGGCCGTCTGGGCGCGTCGCGCCCGCGCCAGTGCGAGGGGGCCGGCGCCGGTGCCGTCGGTCAGCAACCGCTGCACCTGTCGCGTCGAGTAGCCAAGCCGCGAGGCGAGCCCGGCGACGCCTTCGCGGTCGACCACCCCGTCGTCGATCAGTCGGACGGCGCGCGCGAGGACGTCGCTTCGGACGTCCCATTCGGGGGAGCCGGAGGTCGCGCCCGGGACGCACCGCTTGCAGGCGCGGAACCCGGCGAGTTGCGCCGCGGCCGCGGTGGGATAGAAGCGCACATTCCTCGCCTGCGGGGTGCGGGCCGGGCACGACGGCCGACAGTAGATGCCGGTCGAGAGCACCGCGGTGAAAAAGCGGCCGTCGAAGCGGGCGTCCTTCGCCTGGATCGCCCGTAGACAGGCGGCGGTGTCGGTGTACATACCTCAAGCATGTCCCAGGCGGGACCGGATTTCTAGCAGGAATGCGACACTGCCCTCCTGTTGAGAATCAGGAAGCCGCCGGGCGGAGGTTGTGCCCCCATCCGCCCGGCGGCTGATCTTGGGTGTCAGGCCGAAAGGGCCACGACGGTGCGGTGCGAGTCCTCAAGACGGAACGGCCCGTCCTCGCGCGGGGCTCGGATGCGCTGGCCCTCACCGTCCACGACAAGGCGCCGTCCCGACCCGGAGATCAGCACGAGCCCTACCGCCGCGAAGGCCAGGAGGTCTTCGTCCTGACGGATCAGGATGGGCGCCTTGTCGTGGACGGGCCGCGCCTCCCCGTCGTTCAGGTACGTACCCATCGCCGTGACGGTGGTGCGGCCGGCGCGGATGCCGTCGAGGATCGACTCGGGCGAGCATTCCTCGGCAGCGACCCACGTCGTCGGCAGCCCTGGCCGGAGCGGCTTCGAGCGGTTATGGAAGTCTCCGCCGCCGATCAGGACGACGTCGTGACTCCACCGCTGGAACCAGGCGAGGGCCGAGGTGGCGATGGGCTCCTCGTACCAGGAGCTGTGATAGAGCTCGACGCCGCCTGGCTCGCGTTCCACGGCGTGCAGCCACGAGCAGTCGCCCGAGACGGGATGGTTGATCGACATCAGACCGCCGCGCTCGGCGACATCGTCGGCCCACTGCTGCCCAGGGTTGCGGAAGTCGACGAAGCCGATCTCGCCGAACGCGTTGGCGTGTCCGGCGTGGGTCGTGACTTCCTGGCCGGGCACGAGAGTGATGCCGTGCCGCGCCCCGACCGATGGAAGGTGGGCGTGGTGGCTCGTCGTGTTGTGGTCGGTGACGCACAGGAAGTCGAGGCCCGAGCGCACCCCCTCGTTGGCCAGTTCCCATAGCGAGAGCGCGCCGTCGGAGTGCAGCGAGTGCGCGTGCGTGTCGCCCGCGAACCAGCGCATCCCGTCGGGCGCGGGCAGGTCGCGATCACTGCCGCGCGAGACGCGGTCCACGGGATCCTCTCGAGGCCCGTGATCTGGACGATTCAGAGCCGGCATTTCCACGGTGACGCACACGTCGGCCCCGTCCCCGGGAAGGGTGTGCAGGCCGACGATCACGTTCCAGACCCCTGCGACGACGCCACCCGGCAGATACCCAGGGGTGGCGTCGTCCTCGGCGACGATGAACGTCCGCCGCGCCCCGCCCGACCAGCCCCGCCAGGCGTCGGGTCCCTCGCAGCCGAGGTCGACCACGGCATCCGGGCCGCCCTCGACCTCGAGGTTCACTTCGAATGAGCCGACACCCTCAGGGAGCTCGAAGGCGAACCGCTGGTAGCGGTCGGCCGCCTGGTCGGCCAACGTGACGTGCCGAGTCTCGACGTGTCGCATCAGGACTTCCTCCGCAGCGTGACGATCTGGCCCGGCCCCACCTCGAGCGAGAACGGGTCGACGGGGTCGGACGACACCGCGCCGGTCAGGTCGGTGACCACCCAGGCGCCCTCAGTCGCGACCCGAAGCGGAGCGCTCTGGTCGGAGTAGTTCACGAAGCGGGCCTCCAGGCCGCCAGGCACGCGCCGCAGCGACTCAAGCGCGACGACGCCCTCGGTCCGTAGGCCAACCTCAGGCTCGGCGCGCTGGCCGCCAAGCCCCTTGGCCACCACTGGCGTGAACCGGAATGTGTCCGCGTTGGCGACCGTGGCCTCGGGGTCGAGGTCGATCGCGAAGGACAGTTCGACCTTCCGTCCGAGATACTGCGCGCCCGGTGCTGGCAGTTGCGACCCCGCGGGCTCATCGCGAAGCGGGTGAACGTTGACGCTCATCAGACCCACGCTTCGCAAGACGGTGAGTGCCAGGTCGTCTGGCCGACCCTCCTCCCCGTCGACCACCTCGTACTCGACGAGTTTGTCGAGGAGCGCGCTCACCCCGCCGGCCGATACCCACCGGGTGGCCGGGAAGGTGGGAACCGGGAACTCGCCCCAGCCGCCCTCGGCGTCACGTCCGCGCTTGGTCGTTCCGTACTGCCCGGCCGATGCCGACCCGTCGAGCCCGGAGGCCAGGGTGGGGATGAGAACGCGCAGACGGTGGTCGCGCACCTGGTTGGTGAGGCTGACGGTGACCCGAACGAAGGGCTCGTCCGCACGGATCTCGAGGTCGGTGTCGACCACCTGCTCGGCGACCTCGGTGAGGCGCTTCGAGCGGTCGTCCGGGTCGACCCCTACCGGCAGTTCGAAGGTGCGCCGGATCAGGATGCGGCCACGCAGCGGGCCGCGCTCCGTGACGGTGACCTCGACGCTCTTGGCATCGGTGATCGAGCCCTCCAGCGGTCCGAAGTTGTACGAGTCGCCCCGGTCGCCGTCGTCGACCAGACGCAGCGCGTCGGCGATGCTCGTCCCGTTCCGCAGGTCCGTGACGGTGACCGTCCCGTCCGCGGCGACCTCGGTGCGCACCAGCGAGTTGTCGAGTGTGGTGCCGTCGACGGCGACCGGTGCCTCGGGCGCCACGGCGGTCTCGGCGCCAAGCGCGACTGCGGAGATGCCGTCGGCCCATCCCGAGACGACCACGCGGCTCGACTCCGGCACGCGTGTGATCACGTGGAACTCGTGATCGGGCTCCGAGGAGGCCATCTTGTCGTGCAGGACGGCGGCGAAGTCGGCGAGGTCGAAGTCGCCGGCGGTGTGGTCGGCCACGACGAACTCGAGTTCATCGTCGTCCCAGTTCCAGGATCGGATGTGCTTGCCGAACAGTTCCTGGCCGTGGATGCGGCGAATGATCTTCGGCAGGTCGCGTGAGGCGAGGCGTTCGTCGCCGATCACCGTCGGCATCGCCTCGACCACCTGGAGGGCGGACGACGACGGAGCGCCCTCGACAACCAACTCGGCCTGCACAGGGCGGCGGTAGCCGCTCTGATTGAACGCCGCGACCGCGCCGACCGGCGCGACTGCTCCCAGGGCGCCGAGCGAGATGTCGACGGCGCCGTCGGCGGTCTGCGCCGCCACCTTCAGCCGCGATTCGACCTCGTCTGCGGTCGAGTCGACGCCACACCCGGTGACCGAATCGTGCGCCGTCGACTCGATGACAAGGCCCCAGCCGCGCTCGAAGAACGCCGTCCGGGACGGACCTCCCAGCCAAGCGTCGAGACGCTCGGCCGTGGTGAGCGCGCGTTCGGCTGCCGACATCGCTGCCTTGAGGTTGGTTCGGATGGAGAAGACGCCCGGCAGAAGGTTGCCGCGAGCGTGTGAGCGCAGCTCGCCCCTGACCCTCGGCAACGCGCCAAGGGCCTCGGGGGAGTGGTCACGCGAGGCGACCACCTCCTCGACGGTGCCGATCGTCAACTCGACGTCGCCCTCGTAGCCGCGCAGGATCTGGACCAGGTCTGAGCGCGGCGCCATGTGGTCGGTTCCGTACCACCCGGCCACAGCCTCCCCGTCGAACCATGAGGCGTTCTCGTTCAGGTATCCGTCGATCAGTTCGGGCAGCTTCTCCAGCGGCTCGAACAGTTTCAGCGCGCTGCCGTACCCGTCCCACAGGTATTCGACCCGCACCGAGCTTCCGTCGAGCGCCTCCCACAGGAAGGCGTGCTTGTCCACCGAGGCGGGCGCGCCCCGCCACAGCGATGCGTCCGCGATGCCGAAGCCGCGGAGGATCTGCGGAGTTTGGGCTGCGTGGCCGAACATGTCGGGCAGGTAGCCGACCCGCATCTCGCCGCCCAGCCGACGCGCCGACCGGATGCCGTGCTCGAGGTTGCGGACGATGGTCTCGCCGTCGCAGCAGAACTCGTCGAGCAGGATCTGGAAGGGACCGAGCGCCAACTGCCCGCGAGCCACCGCGGCCTTCACCCGTTCGGTCTCCTCGGGTCTGAGTTCGAGGTAGTCGTCGATCGCGGCGCTCTGGCCGTCAAGGGTGAACTTGTACGCGGGTTCTCGTTCCAGCATGGTGAGCAGACCGTCGAGCATCGCGACGAGTCGGGCGCGAAACACGTCGTGCGGCTCGTACCATTCGCGATCCCAGTGGGTGTGCGGGACGATCCACATCGCCTTGGGCAGTGACACGCTCATCGCTCCTCTCCGCCGATGCGGAGTCCGGACTCTTCGTCGAAGACCATCGTCTTCGGCACGGGGATGGTGAACCAGACGCTCTGGCCAGGCTCGGGAAGCGGCTCCTCCTCGACGACGGCCTGGAGCCGCTCGTCGCCGACGCGGGCGGTGAGGAGCGCCGCCGCACCGAGGTTCTCGATGGTCGCCACCTCCGCCTCGATGCCGTCGGGAACCGGGGTGGGGCTCCACGTGATGTACTCGGGGCGCGCGCCGATGACGACCTTCTGGCCCTCGCTCAGCCTCGCCGTCGTATCCGGCTGGACGGTGATCGTCGTGCCGAGCAGCCGGACGCGGCCGCCTTCGACGACGCCGTCGAGCAGGTTCATCGGGTGCGATCCGATGAAGGACGCCACGAAGGTGTTCGCGGGGGAGTGGAACACCTCGCGCGGGGTGCCGATCTGCTGGATCTTGCCCTCCTTCATCACCGCCATGCGGTCGGCGAGCGCGAGCGCCTCGGACTGGTCGTGGGTGACGAAGACCGAGGTCACGCCGAGCTCGCGCTGCAGTTCCTTCAAGAAGGATCGGGCCTCGAGACGGAGCCGCGCGTCGAGGTTCGACAGCGGCTCGTCGAGCAGCAGCACCTGGGGCCGGGTGGCGATCGCGCGGGCGAGCGCCACACGCTGCTGCTGGCCACCGGAGAGTTGCCCGGGGCGTCGCTCAAGGAGGTGTTCGAGCGACAGCTTGGCCGCCGTGTCGGCCGCCGCCTTGCGCCGCTCGTCCTTGGCGACCTTGCGAATGCGAAGCGGGTAGGAGATGTTGTCGGAGACATCCATGTGCGGGAAGAGCGCGTAGTCCTGGAAGACCATGGCGACGCCGCGTTCACCCGGCTCGCGGTGGGTCATGTCCTCGCCGCCGATCTGCAAGGTGCCCTCGGTGATGGTCTCGAGTCCGGCGATGGAGCGAAGCAGCGTTGTCTTGCCGCAGCCGGACGGGCCGAGCAGTGCGAAGAACTCGCCCTCACCGATCTCGATGTCGACGCCGTCGACGCCGCGCACCCCGTTCGGATACTGCTTGACCAGCGCAGTGGTCGTGATGGTCGAGGTCATGACTTGATTCCTCCGTAGAAGCGGAAACCGAACTTTCGGTTGACGAAGAAGTAGATGAGGATGACGGGCAACGCGAAGATCAGCGAGAACGCCGAGATGAGGCGGAGGTCGGCCTGCCCGGATTCGGTGTAGAAGGTGTACATCATGACCGCGGCCGGCTGGCTGGTCGGGTCGCGCAGCAGCAGGAACGGCACGAGGAAGTTGCCCCACACCTGCACCACGGTCCAGATCGCGACGAACGCGATGCCTGGCCGCGCGACGGGGACGACGACGTGGCTGAGGATCTGGTACGGCTTGGCCCCGTAGAGGCGAGCCGATTCTTCATAGGACTTCGGAACCGAGTCCATGAAGTCCTTCAGGATGAACACGACCGTCGGGAGAAGCCCTCCGGCCAGCACAAGCATCACGCCCGTGTGGGTGTTGATCAGGTTGATGGCGTTCATCAACTGGAACGTCGGCACCATGGCGGCCGTTCCGGTGACGATCGAGCTGAGCAGCAACATGCCGTAGAGCAGCCCGTCGCGCCCAGGGATGCGCACCCGTGACAGCGCATAGCTGGCGACGGTGGCCAACAGGACGGTGATCAGCATCGTCCCGAGCGCGATGATCAGCGAGTTGACGATAGAGCCGAGCGCATAGGGGTTCTCGGCGAGGCGCTGGAAGTTGCTCAGCGTCCACTCCGGCCACTTGACGGCCATCGTCGGGTTCGCGTCGAAAGGCGCGACGACGAGCCAGGCCATCGGGAGCGCGAAGAAGACGGCGATCACCACGAGCAGGAGGATGAAGAGGGTGCGGCCGAGCACCTTGCGCAGTTGACGGCCAAAGCTCTGCGGTTTCACTTCTTGCTCCTTCCGATGCGCATGTACATCAGGGCGATGGCCAGGTTGATCAGCAGCATGATCATCGAGATCGCAGCACCGAAGCCGAGCTGGCCGCCCGGGATGGCGGTCTTGTAGATGTAGACCGAGAGGATCTCCGTCTTACCGTTGGGGCCGCCAGCGGTGAGCAGGTAGGGCGTGAACGTGTTAAACGTCCACAGCGTGATCATGAGCGTGTTGGTGAGCACGTGGCCGCGGATGTTCGGCAGGACGACGTCGCGCAACTGCTCCCAACCGGAAGCCCCCGCCATGCGTGCACTCTCCATCTGCGACGGCGGAACAGCCGACAGTGCCGAAGAGAAGAGCTGCATCGAGAAGGCGGTGCCGACCCAGATGTTGAAGATGATGATGATCGTCATCGGGTTCTCGATCAGCCACGCCTTGCCTTCGGTGCCGAGCAGGGCGTTGAGCGTTCCGCCGCGGCGGTCGAGAAGGGCGATCCAGAGGAACGCGTGAACGGAGCCGGGGATGACCCAGGCGGCGAGCACCACCGACTCGAGGACGGTGCGCGCCCAGCCCGCGATGCGCCGGGTCGACCAGGCGAGCGTGAAGCCGAGCAGCGTCTGACCGAGCACGCCCGAGAAGCCGACGAAGATGACGGTCAGCCAGAGCGAATTCCAGAAGCTCTTGTCACCGAGCGCCTGGGAATAGTTCTGGAGGCCGACGAACTCCGTGTTGGCCGCTGCGAGGCCGGTCAGCCTGTAGTTGGTCATCCCGAGATAGACCGTCCACAGGGCCGGGAACAGGAGGAAGAGGGCGATGAGGAGCAGCGCCGGGGTCACGAAGACGATGGCTCGCTTCGTCCCGAGGCCGGCCACATCCTCCGCCCGGCGCCGGGAACGCCTCGTTCCCGGCGCCGATGCGGTGGTGCTCATGACAAATCAGCCCTGAGCGATGTTCTCTTCGCCGCCCACGATGGACGGGAGAGCGTCGGCGAACGTCTTTGCGGCGTCCTCGGTCGAGGTGCCGGACACGACGTCCAGCGTTGCCTGCTGCAGCTTCGCGGAAACCTCCGGGTACTCGGCGAGGCCGGGGCGGTAGGCGGTGATGGGCAGAACCTCGTTGTTGACGAAGGTCAGCATCTTGTCGGAGGCGAGCAGCTTGTCGTTGACGTCCTTGCGGGGCGAGATGGACAAGGTGCCGGCCGAGCGGGCCTCGAAGGCCTCGGGCGAGTTCATGAACGCCAGCAGTTCCCAGGAGAGATCGGGGTTGGCCGAGTTGGGGTTGAGCACGCGGCCGGTGCCGCCGGACATGGAGACGAAGTCCTGCCCGTTGATGCCCGAGCCGGGCTTCATGGCCGGGATCTTCGCGTAGCCGACGACCTCGTCGCGGTCGGCCATCGGCGCCGTCCCGACGCCCTCGGCTGGGTTGATCACGGAGCGCCAGAAGTAGTCGCCCTCGAAGAGGATGCCGATCTTGCCCGCGGCGAACTCGGCGAACGAGGTGTCGCGGCCGGAGGCCTCCTGCTGGAGGATCGGGTCGCCGAGGCCCTCATCGACGTAGATCTTCTTGTAGAGATCGAGGACGTCGCGCATGCCCTGCGTGTCGCCGTACCACTTGCCGTCGGCCCAGAGCTTCTGGCCGGTGCCCATCAGCATCGGGAGGTATCCCTGCATGCTGGTCGCCTCGCCCATCGCGGTGCCCGCGTTGAGCTGGATGGGGGTGACGCCGTCGAGCTTCTTCAGCGCGCGCCCCGCCTCGAGGATCTCGTCCCAAGACGTCGGCTGCCAGTCCTCGGGAAGGCCGGCGTCCTTGAAGAGCGTCTTGTTGTAGTAGATGACGCGACCGTCGGAGCCCTGCGGGACGCCGTAGCGCTCACCCTCGAAGGAGAGGGCCTGCTGGACGGCCTCGGTCATCTGCTCCCAGCCGTCCCAGGAGTCGGAGTCCTTGGAGACCTGGTTCAGCGGCTTGATGTAGCCGGCCTGGGCGAACTCACCCGTCCAGATGCCGTCGATGCCGAGCACATCGGCGCCCTTGCCGGAGCTGAGGTCGAGGGCGATCTTGGTCTTGTAGTCCTCGTCGTCGACGCCCTGGGGCTCGAACTTGACCTCGACCTCGACGCCCTTCTCCTTCTGGGCGGACGGATGGAGGATCTCGAGGCGAAGGTCGAGGCGCGCTGACTACGAGTCGGCGTCGCGCTGCGCCGGTCGGACCATCGCGAAGGCGGCCGGGCCCTCCGGGTTGATCGTGTCGATGAAGGCGAAGCCGTAGCGCTCGTACAGGCGCCTGCTCGCGGGGGTCGTCGCCTCCAAGTAGGCGGGAAGGCCGTTGGCGTCGACCTTCGCGAGACGGTCGCGCAGCAGCGCCGACCCGATGCCGAGCCCCTGGCTTCCCGGGTCGACCGCCAGATCGGTCAGATACCAGTGCGGGTAGTGCGGGCGGAAGGATGCGTACTCGGCGTCCATCGCCCGCACGATGCTCAGATGCCGCAGCCCGATGGCGCGGAACACCTAGGAGGGCGCTGAACAAGGTGTGATCTGAGGCGGGTATGGCGTGAGGGGGGCGGGCGGAGCGCCGCCATGGCCGTCTTTGCGGCAGTGAGGTCAGCACCCTGGGGTGCGACAGTCGGGGTCGTTCCGCCCGCCTGAGGCCATCCTGCGCTCGATCGGGGCGGCGTGGCAAGGGCCCAGCGGCCCCCGGTCCCACCCTCAGGCGATGGCCCAGGTCCCGTCCTGGACGGTGAGCCCGAGGTTGAGGAGGCGTCGCAGGTTGAGACCGGCGGCGCGGTGGTGCAGCCAGGCGTCGTTCTTGGCCACGCCCCGGTAGGGCACGCGGCGTGCTCCGCGCGTGAGCCAGGCGATGGAGCGTTCGACCATCGGCCGGTGCCGTCGGTAGACGGCCTGGAAGTCCGGGTCGGTGGCTCGTTCGCGGTGCTGTCGTTGGAGCTGGTGGTGCTCACCCAGGGTGACCTTGCGGCCACGTTCGGCGGTGGTGCACCGCTGCCGCAGCGGACAGCCGGCGCACGCGGCGCCGAAGGTCACCTTGCCCTTGGCACTGACGCCGCGGGTGAGCCCGGCCGGGCAGGTCAACGTCCCGGCGACCGGGTCGTGGATGAAGTCGTCCAGGGTGAACCCGCCCTCGACAGCCGGCCGCAGCGGCCAGGGTTTGAGGACCGGTTCCCACTTGCGGGCATCGAGCGTGGCCAGCATGTCACCGGAGGCGTAGGCGGAGTCGCCGAGCACCTGCACCGGCGCGTTCCGAGGACCTGGCCCGGATCGACCAGATGCGCGCCCGGAACTGGGACGAGCGCACCATCGTGTGGCTGCCGCGGTTCTTCAGCTCCGAGCGGATGCGCGACGTCAGCCGCCTGGTGATCCTCAACTATCTCCTCGAGGGCGCCGGCGACCGCTACGCGTCCTTCGCCGACCACCTCTCCGAGACCGGCCGGGTGCAGGCGAAGACCATCCTGCAGTCGCAGCGCGAGGCCCTCCTGCACCGGATCCGGCAGGCCATCCAGGTGGCCTACGACGTCGAATCCCCGCTGAGCAGCGGCGACGTGGTGGGCGACGCCTCCAACCCCGAGGTACTCGCCTCGCTGACGCCCAGTTTCACGCCCCGGCCCTCGGCCGGCGGCACGCTCAAGCAGGCCTACGAGTACCTGGTGCGGGAGGCGTTCTCCGCCACGTATCCGGCGCACCCACGGTTCGAGCCGGGCGACGAAGAGGTGCGCCCGCGCGAGCTGCAGGTGGCGTACTCGTACGTCGAGCAGGCGCTGGCGGACCGCGAGAACCGGGTGCCGCTGGGTCCCGACGCCGCCGCCGCACGCCGGATCGCCAATCCGCTCGGCGTCGGGAAGGCGGCCGAGACGCACTTCCTCATGGGGGATGAGTACTTCGCCGCCTGGGGCCCGGAGTTCGAGCGACGGCTCGGCTCCCGCGACGCCGACGCCCGTGGGCCGGTCACCGTGGGCGAGGTGCGCGGCTGGATCGCCGGGATGGAGCCCAAGGTCGGACTGACCCGGGAGGTGGCCGACCTGGTGATCCTCGCGTGGGCCGCGCTGCGCCGTCGTGCCTGGTATCACCACGGCGTCACGATCGACGCCCCCAAGCCCGGGGCGCTGCGCGACGACATGGAGCTGCGCGAGCAGCCCATGCCCACTGAGGACGAGTGGGCCACGGCCATCCGGTTGGCGGGGTCGATCCTCGGCTTGACCAGCTCGACGCACGCCACGCCCAGCGCGGTGGCGAACCTGGCGCAGGCCGTGCGGGCGAAGGCCATCGAGTGGTCGGAGCCCAGCGCCCGGCTGGTCACGGCCCTCGAATCGGCGGGGAGGTCGGTCGGGGTCGACGAGTCGCGGCCGAACCAGCGGCTGGCCACGGCGCGTGCCGCCGCCGACCTGTGCGAGGTGCTGCGAGGGCTGAACGGGCTGCCGCTGATCAAGCGGCTCGCGGCTGCGGACATCCCCCAGCCGACGGCCACCGGCCGGTCGTTAGCGAGCGCGGGCGCTGTCGCGGCCATGGTGACCGGGTATGACTGGCACCGCTTCGCGCCCCTCATCACCGCCTCCTCCGGTGAGGGCGAACGGGCCGACGAGGCCGCCGGGATCCTGACCCGGCTGCGCGAGGCGCTCCTCGCCGACGAGTTCACCACCCAGCTGGCGCCCGCCATCACGAACGCGGACCGGGAGTTGTTCGAGTGGCTCGCTCGTGGCAACCCCGGCCCCAAGCCTCCGGTGTCGCCGCCACCCGTTGCCCCCAAGCCCGGCACGTCTGGGCGGGCCAGCCTCCGCGGGAGGGGCGGCCTGTCCAGCGTGTCCGACCAGCTCCGCGAGTTCGTCGACCAGCACCCGGATGAGAACGTCGTCGTGGAGTGGCGGGTCGAATGACGGTTGACGTCGCTGCCAGCGCGGCGGTCACCCCGGCCATCGCGCGTGCGTTCATCGAGCAGGCCCGCCACAAGAACTACGCGCACGGGGTGATCGGGGTGCGAGCCCGGCCCGAGGCCACGGGCGAGACCACGTTCCAGTTCGGCGGGCAGAGCGTGCGGATCGTCCCGGCCGGCTCGGCGTTGGCCCTGCGCGAGGCCATTCGAAGCGCCGACCCCGACGGCTGGCTCGTCGTGGTCACCGACCGCAGCGACGACGACCTCGGCGCCGGCCTCCTGTCCCACCTCATCTGGCAGCGGCTCCGCCACCCCGACCCCTGGCAGGCCGTTCAGCAGGCGTTCGCCGCGCACAGCGTCGACGCCCGCCTCCTCAGCCTCGGCAACGCCCGCGACGTGGCGTCGGGTCTGCTGGAGCTCGCGCCGACGGACGGCTGGCCGCCCGCCCCCGCCGGTGTCCTGACCCGCGACCACGCGCTGTCGTCGGCGGCCCGCGCCGAGCTGGGACTGCCCGCCGGGCCGGTGGACCTCATCGCCGTCCTCCACTGGTCCACCGACGCCTCGCTGCCCGCCGCCATCGCCCGGCTCCGCACCCGGGCCGGGGAGACCACCGTCGACGCCATCCTCGACTGGGTGGCCGCCTCCTCCGGCGAGGCGGCCCCCTTCGTCGCCGCGCTGCTGCGCACCGGCACCGTCAACGACCTCGTCCCGCTCGGCGTCGCCGTCGACTGCCTGCTGAACGCACGCGACCGGCACGAGGCCGAGCTCGCCCTGGCCCGGCTCCAGCACCGCTGGGGCTCGGTGCCCCGCGAGTCGCTCGCCGCGGCCGGCCGGCTCTCGCGCGTCGTGCTGTCAGGATTGCTGGGCGCGAGTTCAACCGCCCGAACCGGCACCGCGCTCCTGGCCCAGGCCGACGACCTCCTCAACTCGGCGCAGGCCCAGCACCTCACCGAGGCCTCAACCCTGCTGCGCTCCGGCCTCACCCACCGCCTCCGCGGCCTGGCCGAGGCCCTCCGCCACGGCGCCGACGGCGACACCTCCGCCCTGGAATCGACGTGGGCGCGAGTCGCCGAGCACGAGCTGGTCGACGGCGACACCCGCGTCGCCCCGGCCCGCGCCGGGGTGCGGCTGGTCCGTTGGCTGACCGCCACCTCCGACGACGAGTCGCCTTCGGCGCTCGCCGCTCTGGCCGATCGTCACCTGCTGGTGGACGCCTGGGTGGACTCGGCCGTCAACGACGCCGAGGCGGGGGTGGACGATCCCGGACTCGCCTCGGCGCTCGAGGCGGTGCTGCGCGCCGTCGAAAAGCGTCGCGACGGCCATGACCTGGAGTTCGCCACCGCCCTGGCCCGCGAGGGCTGCGGTGATTCACTCGCCGGGGTGCGCGGCCTGGAGCAGGTGCTGCCAGACATCGTCGCGCCCCTGGCCCACGAGTACCCGACGCTGCTGCTGGTGCTCGACGGGATGAGCGCCGGCGTGGCCACCGAGATCATCCAGCACGCCACCACCGAGGTGGAGTTCGGCATGGTTGAGTGCATCGTACCCGGGGTCGACCGGCGCATGCCCGCCCTGGCCGTGTTGCCCAGCGTCACGGAGATGAGCCGCTCCTCGCTGCTGGCTGGTCGGTTGACGAGCGGCCAGCAGGACGCCGAGCGCCGCAACTTCGCCGCCTTCACCTCGGCAAAGGGCCTGGGCGAGGCCCCGCTGTTCCACAAGAAGGGCCTCGACACCGGCCGGCAGGGCTTCGCCATCGCCGACGACGTCCGCCTCGCGATCGCGGACACTGACCGGCATCGCCTTGTCGGATGCGTCCTCAACACCATCGACGACGCCCTCGACCGCAACGACCCCGGCGGCACCGACTGGACCGCCGAGACTGTCAAGCACCTCGGCCCGCTCCTGCGCGCCGCGCGGGCCGCTGGCCGGCTGGTGGTGCTGACCAGCGACCACGGTCACGTCGTCGAGCGCCGGCGCGGAACGCAGCGAGGGGTTGCGGTGAGCAGTCGCTACCGCTCGGTGTCACCTCCTATTGGGGACGACGAAGTGCTCGTATCAGGTACTCGCGTCCTAACCGAAGATCACCAAGCTGTCCTGGCGGTCAGTGAACGACTCCGCTACCGGCCAACCATGGCTGGATACCACGGCGGTGCGGCTCCAGCCGAAGTGGTGGTTCCTGTCGCGCTGCTGGCGCCATCGACCCTCTCCCACAAGCTGGCCGCTGCGCCAGTTGCCGAACCATCGTGGTGGGACCTGACCGGTGCACCCACGCTCCCCGTCGCGGCCCCCTCGGCACCCGTCGAGGTGCCGGACGTCCCGCAGCCAGACCTGTTCTCCTCCGTCCCCGAGTCCACCGTCAGTGGTGGTGTGGGCCGGGCGCTCGTCGAATCTACGACGTACGGAGCTCAGAAGAAGCTCGTCGGCCGCGTTGCCGTGACGGACGACGCCGTCGCCGCCCTCGTCGACGCCCTCACATCGACGCCCGACCGCCGCCTCAGCGCCACCCGCGCCGCGACCCTGCTGGGCGTGCCTGCGAACAGGGTCGCGATGGTGATGAGCCAGGTGTCGAAGCTGCTGAACGTGGAGGGCTACCCGGTGGTGGCCACCGACCCGACCACTCAGGCCGTCACCCTCGACGTCGCCCTGCTGGCCGAGCAGTACGGAGTCCGCGAATCGCGATGAATCTCTTACAGGGCCATTCCGGAGCTTGTCTGGCGCTAAGTGGAGCTGGAGTAGGCCGATCTCCACGATCCTGACAGACAGCCCCCTAGAATTGCGCCATGACCAGTCGTCTAGTCGAACTCAGGCTCCCAGCCTTCAAGAGCGTCCGAGACGCGACTGTGCCCATCGGCCCCCTCACTCTCCTCGTGGGTCGTAATGGATCTGGAAAGTCGAATGTCTTCGATGCCCTCGCCGTGCTGTCCTCACTGGGTGGCGGACTCAACCTCCGCGATTCTCTGGACGGTGGGCGAAATGGCCCAGTTGTCCGCGGGGGCTCCGAGGGCTGCGCCCCGATCGGCGAGGATTCCTTTTCGGTCGGCTGCGCGGCAGACATCGATGGCCTGATAGTGCACCTCGATATCGAAGTACAAACGTCGCCGAACCTCCAGATTCGGTCCGAACGGCTCTGGGCTTTACGCCAGAGCGGCCCCAGGAAGGGCGAGCCACAGGATTTTTTGAAGTCGGAACAGCCTTCGACGTATTCGGCCGACATCACTGCACGCTGGGACAATGGCAAACGCGGTGTGAATCCAGGTGTGACCATGCGGGCGGATCAACTGCTGACTTCACAAGTGATCACGCGGGTTCCAGCGACCTCACAGGCGGGACGGAAAGTTCACGAGATCGCAGCTGAGATGCTTCAAGCGATTGCCGGGATTTTCCTCCTGGATCCCGTGCCTCATCAAATGCGCGAATACGTGCCAGAGAGAGACAGCGTTCTTCGACGCACCGCAGACAATCTTTCAGCCACAGTGCGTCGCCTAGCCGACCTACCTGGGGTGCGGGAAATCCTTCTGAGTATGACGCGATCCCTCTCCGAAGCGCAGGTTACGGAGCTAGACACCGTCACGAGTGAACTGGGCGATGTGATGCTCACGATTAGTGAGCGTATCGGCGGTGAGGTTCGTCGTGTGCCCGCTCGGCTCATGAGCGACGGAACTCTGCGTTTCTTGGCCATTGTCGCAGCACTACTTGACGACCATGATGATGCAGAGCCAGCCCAAGCGCCAACCGATCGGACTCTCGCGATTGAGGAGTTGGAGAATGGACTCCATCCATCTCAAGCTGCGCTCCTCCTGAGGCTTCTTAAGCAGTCCGCCGCAGAGCGCAAAGTCAGCACGGTTGCCACAACACACAGCCCAGCAATTCTGAACGCGCTGGATGGCCAAGACCACAAGAATGTCCTTGTTTGCACACGAGACGAAGACGGGTGGAGCCGCGTGACTAGACTCGTCGACTTCCCAGATTATTTCGAGGTCATCGCGCGAACTTCCTTGGGTGAGAATGCGGCGAAAGACCGACTGAGGCCTTCCAATCGCTACAATGTCCGCCCATCGGTATCGCTCTCGGCAATCCTGGGGGATTGAGACGTGCCTGATAATCGCGTCATCCTGATCGACACATCGGTCTTCCTGAACCTGCTCCGCGTTCCGGGTCGATGTGGCGATGCCGATGCTTGCCGTAAAGAGTTTGAGCGCTTGGCCAAAGCCGATGTCAAGTTCGTACTGCCGATAACTACTATTGTTGAGACAGGCAACTTCATTCAGCAGTGTACGGGTGACAGGCGAGCCGCAGCCCAACGCTTTGAGAACGCGCTGATCGCAGCGACAGAGGATGCTCCGCCCTGGATCATCAGGGATGTCAAATGGGATCCCGAGTTCGTCCTTGCCCTGACTGCCGGCGACTCGACTGGCACTTCTATGGTCGATCACTTCACGTCGAAGAGTCTCGGAGCCGGTGACATCGCGATCCTGGTGGAGCGCGATCAGTTCCTGCGCCAAACGCCTTACCAAGACGTACAGGTATGGAGCCTTGATGCCGGGCTCCAGGCACATGGGCGCCCTGCGCACGCTGGCGGATCAGGTTGATGCCTGATACGCCTTCCCCACGCCGCCGTCGCGAAGTGATCGACGCCCTGCGTCGCGGGACTGTGCCCGCGATCGGGTTGGACCTGCTCGCCGTTGGGTTGGACCAGTTCAGTACGGCGATCGACTCTGAGCTTGCCGCTGCGTCCGGCGGATCCGCCGTCTTCAAGGCGGTGCGCGGCGAATACGGCTCCGGCAAGACCTTCTTCACGCGACACCTCGCCGAGCGAGCGCTCCGCCTGGGCTGGGCGACGGCAGAGGTTCAGATCAGCGAGACCGAAACACCTCTGCATCGGCTCGAGACCGTCTACCGACGGATCACCGAGTCGCTGCGCACCGCGACGGTCCCGCCCAGCGCGTTCAGGTCGGTGCTCGACGGCTGGCTGTTCACCCTCGAATCCGACGCCACGGAGGCCGATCCCGCGCTGCTCCACGCCTCAGACAGCGCCCTGTCCACGGCCGTCGAGCGGCTCATGGAGGCGCGGCTCGCGGCCGTCTCCAGCAAGACCCCCGCGTTCGCTCAGGCCCTGCGCGGCTACCGCGCGGCCTCGCTGAGCGGTGATGTCGCCACCGCCGACGGACTCGCCGCATGGGTCGGCGGCCAGCCGCACGTCGCAGCCTCCGCGAAACGCAGCGCCGGCCTCCGAGGCGACCTCGACCACTTCGGCGCCATGGCCTTCCTCCAGGGCCTTCTCACCGTCCTCAAGGACGCCGGACACCCCGGACTGCTCGTCGTCCTCGACGAAGTCGAGACGCTGCAGCGGGTCCGAGGCGACGTCCGAGACAAGGCCCTCAACGCCCTGCGACAGCTCATCGATGAGGTGGACTCCGGCCGGTACCCCGGCCTGTACCTCCTGATCACAGGTACCCCGGCCTTCTTCGAGGGCCCTTCGGGGCTCAGCCGCCTGCCACCGCTGGCCCAGCGCGTCCACACCGACTTCACCACCGACTCGCGCTTCGACAACCCCCGCGCGGTGCAGGTGCGGCTGCCCGGCTTCACCCGCGAGAGCCTCGTCGAGCTGGGCGGCAAGGTCCGCGACCTCTACGCGGACGGCGCCGACGAGCCCGAACGCCTCCGGCAGGTGATCGACGAGCAGTACATCGGCGACTTGGCCGACGCCGTCGCCGGATCCCTCGGGGGCAGGGTGGGCGTTGCACCGCGAGTGTTCCTCAAGAAGCTGGTGGGCGACGTGCTGGACCGGGTCGACCAGTTCCCTGACTTCGACCCGCGCACCCACTACGCGCTCACCGTCGACGCCGGCGAGCTCACCGCTGTGGAGCGCAACGCCGCCCGCGGCGCCGCCTCGCTGGACGAGATCGAGCTCGACACCCACTGATGAGTGGATTCGACGCCCTGCATCCAGTCGTGCAGCACCACATCGTCAACTCCCTGGGCTGGCCGGACCTCCGCCCGCTGCAGGACGCCGCTGTTGAGCCCCTGATCGCTGGCAAGGATGCCCTCCTCCTCGCGCCCACGGCCGGCGGCAAGACCGAGGCGGCGGTGTTCCCGATGCTGACCCGGATGGCAACGGAAACCTGGTCGGGCACCTCCGTGCTCTACATCTGCCCGCTCCGCGCGCTGCTCAACAACCTGGAGCACCGCGTCGATTCCTACGCCAAATGGCTCGGCAGGAGCGCCGCCGTGCGGCACGGGGACACTGCACAGAGCGTGCGGCGTCGCATCGCCGTGGAGCGGCCGGACATTCTCATGACCACCCCCGAGTCGATCGAGGCGATGCTCGTCTCCAGCACCCTTGACCCCCGCGTGCTCCTGGGGGGCGTACGGGCCGTGATCGTCGACGAGATTCACGCCTTCGCCGGCGACGATCGCGGCTGGCACCTGCTTGCCGTCCTGGAACGGCTCACCCATCTGACAGGCCGGCCACTGCAGAGGGTCGGGCTCTCCGCGACGGTGGGAAACGCTGAGGACCTGCTCACCTGGCTCCAGGGATCCAACCGACGGTCCGGGCTGTCAGGGGCAGTCATCTCGCCACCGCCGGAGTCCGCGGTTGAGTCCGATGTGGCACTCGACTATGTCGGGTCCGTCGACAACGCGGCCAAGGTGGTCTCACTGCTGCACCGCGGGGAAAAGCGATTGGTGTTCGCCGACTCCCGGCGCACCGTCGAACAGTTGGGCGTGCGGCTTGGTGAGCTCGACGTCGACACCTACGTCTCGCACTCCAGTCTCTCCGCCTCAGAGCGTCGACGGTCGGAGACCGCCTTCGCTGAGGCCCGCGACTGCGTCATCGTCGCCACCTCCACTCTAGATGTTCACCCCGGATAGGTTGGGTACGCGCGCGGCTGGGGGATGTCCCTTGAGCGCGGTGTGGCCTCGGTGGTGATTGTAATGGTGCAGCCATTGGTCGAAGGCGGCGACTCGCTGGGTTTCGGAGGTGTAGGGCTGGGCATAGGCCCATTCCTCGAGCATGATGCGGTTGAACCGTTCGACTTTGCCGTTGGTTTGGGGTCGGTAGGGGCGGGTGCGTTTGTGTGTGATGTCGTCGCCGAGAGCCTTTTTGAAGGCGTTGGAGCGGTAGCAGGCGCCGTTGTCAGTCAAGACTCGTGTCACGGTGATCCCGGCGGCGTTGAAGAAGGCGTTGGCGCGTTGCCAGAACGCGGCGGCGGTTTCCTTCTTCTCGTCGGTCAGGATTTCGCTGTAGGCCAAGCGGGAGTGGTCGTCGACGGCGTTGTGGATGTAGGCATACCCGGGCCGGCGGTTCGTGGCGGTTCTGGTCTTGTTCCGGGTACCCGCGGCACGGCCCAGCACTTTGTGGCCGCCGCCGTCGGGGATCCGGCCGAGTTTCTTGATGTCGACGTGGACCAGGTCGCCGGGGGCGGCGTGCTCGTAGCGGCGTTTCTCGGCGCGTGAGGTTTTGATCCTGGCTCCGGTAGCAGGATCGGTCCATCGCAGGGGTGGGCAGCCGTAGCGCCTGATGACCTTGTGGACCGTCGAGGGGTTCAGGTGAAGGTGGTAGGCGATCCGGGCCGGGCCCCAGCGCTTGGTTACACGCAACCCGACGATGCGACGCTCGGTGCGCTGCGAGAGTTGATGCGGGCAATGCTTCGGGCGAGAGGACTTGTCGACCATCCCGGCCAGGCCCTGTTCGCGGTAACGCTGCGCCCAGCGGCGGGCGGTGTTGACCGCGACACCGAAACGTTCCGCGGCTCGCCGCAGGGTCCAGCCCTGGTCAACGACGAGCTGGGCCAGGTGCAGACGTCCGGTTTCGGTGAGTATGGCGTTACGGTGGGGCATGGAAGACCTCTGTTTCGTGAAATGGGTTCTGTCGTAAGTCCCACACTTCACTCAGAGGTCTTCCCCTATGTCCAGCAGACCCGCCGCGCGTACTCAATCTCCGTGGTCAGTACATCTAGAGCTCGGCATCGACGTCGGCGACCTGGACCGGGTCCTGCAGGTGGGAGCGCCCACCACCGTGGCGTCATTCCTCCAACGCCTCGGACGCACGGGACGGCGTCCCGGAAGCAGCCGCAACGCCACGCTGCTCGCAAGCAACGACCAGGAACTGCTCCGGGCTGCAGGCTTGCTCCTGCTGTGGTCCGAGGGATTCGTCGAGTCGATTACCGCCCCGCCCACCCCCGCCCACATTGCCGCCCAGCAGGTACTGGCGATCACGCTCCAGGAGCGGCGGGTCGGCCGGCACACGTGGAGGGACTGGATCGGAGACCTCGCCCTCGTGGACCCCGAGGACGAGGTGCTCGTGATCGAGACTCTCCTGGAACGCGGTTGGCTCGACGCCGACCAGGACATGCTCATGGTCGGGCCGGAGGCGGAGGGACGCTACGGCCGCCGGCACTTCATGGAGCTGATGTCGGTGTTCACATCAGACCCCCAGGTGGCGGTTCTGCACGGGCGCACCGAGATCGGCACCGTGGACCCGATGGTGCTGCTGACCAAGGTGCAAGGTCCCCGGCGCATCGCGTTGGCAGGACGCTCGTGGGCGGTGAACTCCGTGGATTGGGATCGAAAGCGGGCTTACGTCGAGCCATCTGACGGTGTAGGGCTCGCCCGCTGGATGGGGTCCTCTTCGCCGTTGAGCTTCGAATTGGTGGACGCAATGCGTCGTACCTTGTTGGGCGCGGAGCCGCGTGGAGTGGAGCTCACGAGGCGTGCACGGCAGAAGCTGGACGAACTGCGGGAAGAGCTCGCCGACCGGCTCGACCCAGACCGGACGGCGCTCCTCCACTCGCATGGGGAGACACGATGGTGGACCTGGGCAGGTACTCGGGCAAACGCCGTGATCTGGGCTGCACTCAACGAGGTGGCGCCCCATTTCTGCGATTCGATGTCGACCGTCACCAACGACCATCTCGTTCTTCGTAGCGATACGACGGCCGCCGCGCTCCGCGAGGCGCTGCTGTTGGTCAAACTGCGTTTCGGCACCGACCTAGCAAGCGTCGTGCCTGAAGTCAGTGAACGGGCCATAAAGGACTTGAAGTTCTCCGACATGCTCCCCAGCGACTTAGCTATCCGGACTCTGGCCGTCCGTCTCTCCGACCATCCCAGAGCCGCAGAGGTTATGGCCCGTGGGCTGGTGGAGAGACGAAGCAGCGAGGGCTGACGAAGTCTCGCGCGCCCGGTGACGCTGCGGCCAGTCCGCATACAGGCGACATCAGAGCGCAGTGAGCACGCCGCTATTCATGCAGCAGACGTGCACGGCGGAGTCCAAGGCCGCAGCTCGCCCGCTTCGAGATCGAGGTGCTGGTCTGCTTCACCAAGGAACTCAACCTGCGTCCCAGGGACGATGCCCCACCTTGACGGTGCTCAGCGAATTTCCCCAGAGTTGCTCGTCGAAGTTCCTCAGGTCGCGGGGTTAGGTTAGCGCAGGTTGGTGCCGGTTGTGGCGCGGCGTAGTTCGTCGGCTGCGGCGTGGTGGTTGCGGAGTCGGTAGGAGGGGCCGTCGAGGGTGATGACGACGGAGCGGTGGAGGAGCCGGTCGAGCATGGCGGCGGCGACGGTGGTGTCGCCGAGGATTTCGCCCCAGGCTCCGACCGGTCGGTTGGTGGTGATCACGATCGAGGTCTTCAGGTAGCGCTGGTTGATGACTTGGAAGAGTGCTGAGGCGGCCTCGCCGGGCAGCGGGAGGTAGCCCAGTTCGTCGATGATGAGCAGGGTCGGTCCGGCGAAGAATCGCATCATGGTGGACCATTTTCCTTCGATGGCGGCGCGGTGGCAGCGGGCGGCGAGGTCGGCGGCGGAGGTGAAGTAGACGCGGTAGCCGGCGGTGACGGCGGCGTGCCCGAGGCCGGTGGCGATGTGGGTCTTCCCGACGCCGGGTGAGCCGATGAGGAGGATGTTGGTGGCGGTGTCGAGGTAGCGGCAGGTGCCGAGTTCGGTGAGCAGGTTTCGGTCGATGCCGGAGGCGTGGTCGAGGTCGAAGTCGTCGAGGGTGGCGCCGGTGGGGAGGTTCGCGAACCGGAACCGGCCGGCGAGGCGTCGGGCTTCGGTGGCGGTGACCTCGATGCGCAGGAGGTGCTCGAGGGTGTGGGTGAGGCTCCAGCCCTCGGTTTGGGCTTGGTCGAGCACCTTCGGGAGGGCGTCGGCGGCGTCGGCGAGTTTCAGGTCGGTGAGGTGGTTGCGCAGCTGTTGGTAGACGCTGGCGGCGGTGTTCGTGGTGGTGGTCATGGGAGGGTGTTCCTGTTCTTCGCGGCCTGCTCGTAGGCGGCCAGGCTGATCACGGTCGAGAGCGGTTCCGCGGCGCCGGTGAGCACGGCGGCGGCGCGCAGGGCGGTGGCGCCGGGTGGGATGCGTTCCTTGCGGCGGTGGGAGCGTCCCGGCGGTGCCGAGGCGAGGGCGATCGTTTCGAGGGCGGTGACGTGTCCGGTGTCGCGGATCGTGACCCCCAGGCCCGGTTCGGCGACTCGGTGCCGGGCGAGGACCGCGCCGGAGAGGGTGGCGATGTCGATGGTGTCGCTGCCGTGGCGGTGATGGACGACGACCTTCCCGGCAGCGAGTTCGGGTGGGACGGAATACCGGTTGCCGCGCCAGTCGATCAGCGCCTGCCGGGTGGCGGTGCGTTCCTCGGTGAGGATCACCGGGAACACCGTCGGTGGCAACGCTCGGAGCCGTTCGGCGGCGAACATCGCCTTCGCGGTGCTCCACCCGGACACGTCTTCCCGGCGTCGCTGGTCTTGTCGGCGGGCGAACGCCTCGACACCGGCCTGGGCCTGCTCGAGGGTGAGTTCGTCGGGCAGAGTCCGCCACCAGCGTTGCGCGGCGGTGTGGTTATTCTTCTCGACCACGCCCTTGCGGTTGCCGGAGCGGGGCCGGCAGGCGACCACCTGGACGCCGTGGTGCTTCGCGAACCCGGCGAACATCGCCGTCAGATCCCCCGTGACCGGGTCCAGCACGGTGCGCATCCGATCGAAGCGCCACACGCGAGTGAGCCCACCCAGCAGACGCAGCAAGGTGCTCATCGCGGCCAACAGGTGCGGCAGATCCATCGACGGGGCGAGCACCGCCCGCCAAACCCCCGAGTGGGCCAGCGAGCCGACCAGCAGGAACGCCTTCTTCGTCGGGAACCCCCAGTGCGTGGGCGCATCGGGCAGCTCGAGCCAGTCGAACTGGGTCTCCTCACCCGGCGGATGCTCGATGACCGCGTTCGGACGCTTCGTGACGTGCGCGCAGGCGGCGCAGGCCGGCCGCAGCCCGCGGTCACGGATCTGTCGGGTCAACGTCGGATACGACCCCGCGTAGCCCAGCGGGCGCAGCTCGTCGAGCAACGTCGCCGCCCACAAATGCGGGTCCTCCGATAGGCGCGCGCTCACGTAGTCGACGAACGCCTCGAACGAGTCCGGCACGGCGCGTTGCCGCCGCCCCGGGACCCGGTCCCCGTTCAAGTACGCGCGGATCGTCTTGCGGTCATGGTTGGTGCGGCGGGCGATCTCGCTGATCGTCATCCCCTGCCGTTTCAGAGCGTGGATATCCACGCTGCTCCTTTCTGAGAGCATAAGAACAAGGGCCTTCCTCGAGGTGGTGTGTGGTCAGAGACCACCAGTCTCGGGGAGGGCCCGCCTCATGCGGCGGAGCGACCCAGGGTGAGGAATTTCGATGAGCAGAACTGGGGAATTTCAGTGAGCGCCGTCAACCTCCGTGCTTCTGCCCTGTACTGCTTCAGCTGCGATGGGCTGAGCACCTCGTGGGCCATTCCTGCAGCGTCAAGGTACAGGTCCCCGATGAATTGTGCGTCGAGACTTCTCGGTCTTGGGTTCGACCCGCACGAGGCCTTTGCCTGTTTGGCGTTGGAGGCTGGCGCGAACGACAAGGTGCGGCTCGGAGGAGGTCAGGTCGAGGTCCTTCCAGCGCAGGGCAAGGAGTTCGCCCTGGCGCAGCCCGAGGGTGATGGCCAGTAGGACCCGGACCCGGGCGTGGGCGTCGTCGTGAGCGATGGATCGCAGCAGTTGCTGTGCTTGCGCCTCTGTCATGGGGTCGATGCGGGTCGCCTTCTTCTTGGGTGCGCGTGCGATGGTGACGGGGTTGCCCGCCAGGACCCTGTGCCTGACCGCCATGTCGAAGGCCTGCTTCAGGATCACTCGTGCCTGATGGACGGCGGAGTAGGACAGCTTCTTCCCTGCGCTGAGCTGATACTGCCAGTGTTCGACGCTCGCAGCGGTCACGGCCTTGAGCTCCATCGCTCCGAGGTAGGGGATGAGGTGGCTCGCGATCGAGTGCCGGTAGCCGGTCACGGTGGTGTAGCGCAGTTCCAGGGAGCGTACGTCGATCCAGTGCTGCAGCAGTTCGCCGACGGTCTTGTACTCGCTGTGGCGCTGAGCTCCGCGCGCCGCGTCCGCCCTGCGCTCGGCCCACTTGGCCAGTGCTGCGGTCTTGGTGGTTGCGCTGACCTTGCGCCTGACCGTGCGATCGCCCTCGTCGATGGAGCCTTGGACGTACCAGCGGCCGCCGCTCTTGTAGATCGAATCGTCGCCGTTGCCGCGCTTGCGTGCCATGTTCGTCCTCCCTGGGTCGGGACGCCCTCGGGTGAGGGCGCCGTCGGGACGACGCCGAACGCTGGCGGGGGCGGGCCGGGATAATCGGGCTCGAAAGCTGTTCCCGAGCTGGTTGCCCCCATGAACGCGAAAAGGGACTCCCGAGGGAGTCCCGATCTTTTGCATCAAGCATTTGGCTAGGCCTTTTGCTGGCGCGCTCGGAGGGATTCGAACCCCCAACCTTCTGATCCGTAGTCAGATGCTCTATCCGTTGAGCCACGAGCGCTTGGGCGAGACACAACTATACGCAACCGGACAGAGTTCGGCAAAACGACGACGACACTCATACATAGTCCCCGCGAACGAAGGGGCCGTACCTCACATACTTTTCCCCGGGAAACAGTGGCCGGCCACGATGGGGTGTGGAGGTTGGAGAGAAGCTGTCGATGGCAGCCCGAGTCGAGATCACGAAGAAGTACGCCAAGGCCTATGCCGCGGCCCCGAAGAAGGGCAAGTCCCAGATCCTCGACCACGTGGTCGAGATCACCGGCTGGAACCGTGACCATGCCCGCCAGCAGTTGGTGGCCCGGTTGAAACAGGCTTCGGGACGGGCCACCGCGACGGTCGCGGTGATCGATCGGCGCAAGACCAAGGCGTGTAAGTACTCCTACGACGCCAGGCTGATCCTGCAGCGGGTATGGGCGGCCTCGGGGGGCAGCTGCGGGCAGTACCTCGCCGCATCCATGAGCGATCTGATCGATGCGATGGAAGCCGAAGGCGAACTGGTGCCTAGCCAGGACCGTTACAGCGCCGAGGTCAGGGCCGAGCTGGAATCGATGTCGGCGGCCACGATCGACCGGTACCTCGCACCGGCGCGGGCGAAGGACCCGATCCGAGGAAAGACCGCCACCAAGCCCGGCAGCCTGCTACGAAACTCGATCACCGTGCGTAAAGCCGGTGACGAGGTCGAAGCCGAACCCGGGTTCTTCGAAGTCGACACCGTGGCCCACTGCGGCCCCACGCTGAAGGGCGAGTTCGCCCGCAGCGTGAACTTCACCGACATGCACACCGGCTGGAGCTTCACCTACTCCATCCGCAACAACGCCCACCTCCACATCCGGACCGCGTTCGACCACTTCATCGCCCAGGTCCCGTTCGCGGTCACCGGGATCGATTGTGACAACGGCTCGGAGTTCATCAACCACGACCTGATCGGCTGGGCCGGCCAACGAGAGGTGTTCTTCACCCGGTCGCGGCCTTACAAGAAAAACGATCAAGCCACCATCGAATCGAAGAACAACCACCTCGTGCGCCGCTACGGCTTCTACCACCGCTACGACACCGCCACCGAACTCGCGTTACTCAACCAGCTATGGCCGCTGGTCAACGACCGGCTCAACTTCTTCACCCCCACGAAGAAACCCGAAGGCTGGGCCACCGACACCGTAGGGCGCCGCAAACGCCTCTACGACAAGCCACGCTCCCCCTACCAGAGGCTCCTGGCCGCCGGGGTCCTCAACCCCGCCCAGGAAACAGAACTAGCCGCCTACAAGGCCACCCTCAAACCCGTCGCAATGCAACGACGCATCACCGAGATCCAACAGGAGCTCACCCGACTCGCAGGCCGAAAGACAGCCCGTCTCGAACAACACATCGCATGGAAGGCACCCGACCCCGCCGGCCTCAAAACCCGGGCCAGCTAACCCTTGTTTTCGCGGGGAAAAATATCTGAGGTAAGGCCTACCATTTCGCGGGGACTTGACAGTGAGGTACCACGAACGACGACGACACTCATACATAGTCCCCGCGAACGAAGGGGCCGTACCTCACATACTTTTCCCCGGGAAACAGTGGCCGGCCACGATGGGGTGTGGAGGTTGGAGAGAAGCTGTCGATGGCAGCCCGAGTCGAGATCACGAAGAAGTACGCCAAGGCCTATGCCGCGGCCCCGAAGAAGGGCAAGTCCCAGATCCTCGACCACGTGGTCGAGATCACCGGCTGGAACCGTGACCATGCCCGCCAGCAGTTGGTGGCCCGGTTGAAACAGGCCCCGGGACGGGCCACCGCGACGGTCGCGGTGATCGATCGGCGCAAGACCAAGGCGTGTAAGTACTCCTACGACGCCAGGCTGATCCTGCAGCGGGTATGGGCGGCCTCGGGGGGCAGCTGCGGGCAGTACCTCGCCGCATCCATGAGCGATCTGATCGATGCGATGGAAGCCGAAGGCGAACTGGTGCCTAGCCAGGACCGTTACAGCGCCGAGGTCAGGGCCGAGCTGGAATCGATGTCGGCGGCCACGATCGACCGGTACCTCGCACCGGCGCGGGCGAAGGACCCGATCCGAGGAAAGACCGCCACCAAGCCCGGCAGCCTGCTACGAAACTCGATCACCGTGCGTAAAGCCGGTGACGAGGTCGAAGCCGAACCCGGGTTCTTCGAAGTCGACACCGTGGCCCACTGCGGCCCCACGCTGAAGGGCGAGTTCGCCCGCAGCGTGAACTTCACCGACATGCACACCGGCTGGAGCTTCACCTACTCCATCCGCAACAACGCCCACCTCCACATCCGGACCGCGTTCGACCACTTCATCGCCCAGGTCCCGTTCGCGGTCACCGGGATCGATTGTGACAACGGCTCGGAGTTCATCAACCACGACCTGATCGGCTGGGCCGGCCAACGAGAGGTGTTCTTCACCCGGTCGCGGCCTTACAAGAAAAACGATCAAGCCACCATCGAATCGAAGAACAACCACCTCGTGCGCCGCTACGGCTTCTACCACCGCTACGACACCGCCACCGAACTCGCGTTACTCAACCAGCTATGGCCGCTGGTCAACGACCGGCTCAACTTCTTCACCCCCACGAAGAAACCCGAAGGCTGGGCCACCGACACCGTAGGGCGCCGCAAACGCCTCTACGACAAGCCACGCTCCCCCTACCAGAGGCTCCTGGCCGCCGGGGTCCTCAACCCCGCCCAGGAAACAGAACTAGCCGCCTACAAGGCCACCCTCAAACCCGTCGCAATGCAACGACGCATCACCGAGATCCAACAGGAGCTCACCCGACTCGCAGGCCGAAAGACAGCCCGGAGGAATGATCAAATCCTGTGGATGGTCCCCGGGGGCTGGGGTGCGAGGGACGCACCTTCTCGGGGATGATCTTTCAGTAACAGAGATTCTGATCATGGGCCGACGTTGGAAGCGTTGGTCCGGGAAGGTGCGTCCATGTCCAATGTAGTTCCCGAGGGCTGGGAGGCCAACCAGGGGCAGCCGACCGAGGCTCGAGAGGGAGACGGGCCGGTGCTTGATGAGATCGTGCGTGATGGTGCCCGGCGGATGCTGGCTGCGGCGTTGCAGGCCGAGGTCGACGCTTACATCGAGCAGTTCCAGGCGGAGGTGGACGAGCAGGGCCGCCGGCTGGTGGTGCGCAACGGCTACCACGCCCAGCGGCTGGTGACCACCGCCGCTGGCGCGGTCGAGGTCCGCCAGCCCAGGGTCAACGATAAGCGCGTCGATGAGGCCACCGGTAAGCGGGCAAGGTTCGCTTCGGCGATCCTGCCCAGGTGGGCGCGCAAATCGGCCCAGGTCGCCGAGGTGCTGCCGCTGTTGTATCTGCACGGCCTGTCGAGCAATGACTTCGCCCCCGCGTTGGAGCAGTTCCTGGGCACCGGCAAGGGCCTCTCGCCGGCGGTGATCACCCGGTTGACCAGGCAGTGGCAAGACGAGGCCCGGGCCTTCAACGAACGGTCCCTGGCGGGGTCGGACTACGTCTACATGTGGGTCGATGGGATCCACCTGAAGGTCCGTCTGGACCAGGACAAGGTCTGCCTGCTCGTCATGATCGGCGTCCGCTCTGATGGCCGCAAGGAGCTGATCGCCCTGGCCGACGGGTTCCGGGAATCCTCGGAGTCGTGGGCGGACCTGCTGCGGGACTGCAAACGCCGCGGCATGACCGCCCCCACCCTGGCCATCGGTGACGGGGCGCTCGGGTTCTGGAAGGCCGTCAGGGACGTGTTCCCGGCCACGAAGGAGCAACGGTGCTGGTGGCACAAGACCGGCAACGTGCTGGCCGCGCTGCCGAAGTCTGCCCAGCCGGGTGCGTTGGCCGCGATCCGGGAGATATGGCAGGCCGAAGACAAGTCCCACGCCAAGGCCGCTGTGAAGGCGTTCGCCGCCGCTTACGGCACCAAGTGGCCCAAGGCGGCTGCCAAGATCGTCGACGACACCGACGTGCTGCTGGCGTTCTTCGACTACCCCGCCGAGCACTGGGTCCATCTACGTACCACGAACCCGATCGAGTCGACATTCGCGACCGTCAGGCTCCGTCAGCGGGTCACGAAAGGCCCAGGCAGCCGGGCCGCTGGGATCGCGATGGCGTTCAAGCTGATGCAATCCGCGCAGAACAGGTGGCGAGCGATCCGGGCACCCCACCTCGTAGCCAAAGTCCGAGCAGGCGCCACCTTCAAAGACGGCAAACTCGTCGAACCAGACCCCTCCGACCAAGCCATCCAGCAGGCTGCCTGAGAAGGCTCATCCACAGGATTTGACAATACCTCGACAGCCCGTCTCGAACAACACATCGCATGGAAGGCACCCGACCCCGCCGGCCTCAAAACCCGGGCCAGCTAACCCTTGTTTTCGCGGGGAAAAATATCTGAGGTAAGGCCTACCATTTCGCGGGGACTTGACAGTGAGGTACCACGAACGGCGCTCCGGGAGGTGGCGTGCGCATCCGGTCGGGGGATGGTTGGATGGGACGCGTGACTGCTATCTGGGCCCATCGTGGCGCGTGTGCCTATGCCCCCGAGAACACCGTCCCCGCCTTCGAGGTCGCCGTCCAGATGAAGGCCGACGGCGTCGAGATCGACGTGCAGCGCAGCGCGGACGGGCACATCGTCGTCATCCATGACGAGACGATCAACCGCACCTCCAACGGCGTCGGCCGGGTCGTCGACCTGACGCTTGAGGAACTGCGCCGCTGCGACCTCACCAACGGCTTCGCCGGGCGGCGCAACGTCAAGATCCCGACGCTGCGTGACGCGCTCGACGTGTTCCGGCCCACGTCCATGACGGTCAACATCGAACTGAAGAACTCGGTCGAGTTGTACCCGGGCATGGAGGACGAGGTGCTGCGGATCGTGCAGGAGATGGGGATGGAGGACCAGGTCGTCTACTCCTCCTTCAACCACTTCTCGCTAGCCAACCTGCGTGGCCGGGTCGCGAAGGACAACATCGCGCTGCTGATCAGTGACGGGCTCTACGACCCGTGGCTCTACGCCGACTGGTTCGGCGCTGGCGCGATCAACCCCGCCTATCAGGCGCTCCAGCAGCCGAACTACGTCTGGCTCTCCGACGAGAAGGGCATCAAGGTCAACCCGTGGACCGTCAACCGTGACGAGGACGCGATCCGGCTCAAGAACCTGGGCGTCGACGCCATCATCACCGACTTCCCCGATCGCGTAGGCGAGGCCGTCCGCCACCCGGAGTACCGCTCCCACTTCTGAGCCAGCACCCACCTCTGAGCTCGCCTTCACCCGCCCTGGCCGCGGCCTTCGCTGCGGGAGCGGCAGGGGAGTGGCCGATCCTCGGCGTCCCTCTCGGCACGCTCGCCGCCGCGGTGACCGGACGACGCGGGCGGTGGCGTGCACAGATCTACGAGGAGCGAGACTCGTGCTCTATTGGCACAGCCCGCGCCCTGTGTAGATCTGTGCACGGACTTCGTCCCGGGCTCAGGCCTTGGGTGGCCAGCGACGCCGGGTCAGGGTGCGCCGGGGCAGGCGCGACGGCGATAGGCTCGGCCCATGACCAACCCGTTCCGCCCCGAACTCTGGACGCCGGTCGAAGGATTCGACTTCACCGACATCACCTATCACCGCGCCAACGACGTGCCAGCGGTGCGGATTGCCTTCGACCGACCTGAGGTCCGCAACGCCTTCCGTCCGCACACCGTCGACGAGCTGTACACGGCCCTCGAGCACGCGCGGACCTCGTCCGACGTCGGCTGCGTCCTGCTCACGGGTAACGGGCCGTCCGAGAAGGACGGCGGCTGGGCATTCTGCTCTGGTGGCGACCAGCGCATCCGCGGACGGGCCGGCTACCAGTACGCCGAGGGGGAGACGTCCGAGAGCGTCGATGCGGCAAAGCTCGGCCGGCTGCACATCCTCGAGGTGCAGCGCCTGATCCGGTTCATGCCGAAGGTCGTCATCGCGCTGGTCAACGGGTGGGCCGCAGGCGGTGGCCACTCGCTGCACGTCGTCGCCGACCTGACGCTCGCCTCGCGCGAGCACGCGAAGTTCAAGCAGACCGACGCCGATGTCGGCTCGTTCGACGCTGGCTACGGGTCGGCCTACCTCGCCCGCCAGGTCGGCCAGAAGTTCGCCCGCGAGATCTTCTTCCTCGGTGACGTGCACGACGCCGAGGACGCCCACCGGATGGGCATGGTCAACCGGGTGATCGACCACGAACGGCTCGAAGACGTCGGCCTCGAATGGGCGGCGAAGATCTGCGGAAAGTCGCCCACCGCCCAGCGCATGCTGAAGTACGCCTTCAACGCGATCGACGACGGGCTGGTCGGCCAGCAGATCTTCGCGGGGGAGACGACCCGCCTGGCCTACATGACCGACGAGGCCGTCGAGGGCCGCGACTCCTTCCTCGAGAAGCGCGCGCCTGACTGGTCGAAGTTCCCGTACTACTACTAGACCCTGGCGGCGGTCAGGCTCTCGGCGGAAGCGCCGTGGGTGGTGTCGCTCGGGGAGGGACGACCCGCGCCTCAGCCCCTGGGCGGCTGAGGTGCGCGCGTGGCCCCAGGGTTACCTTGCACTGTGAGGGCCGCTCAGGTCGTGTCGATTCGGCGGCCTCTCCTTCCCTCTCCGGCGTCGTCTCGCCACGACGTCGACCCAGCTCTGGTCGCCGAAGAGTTCGTTGGCGGAGGAATGATCAAATCCTGTGGATGGTCCCCGGGGCTGGGGTGCGAGGGACGCACCTTCTCGGGGATGATCTTTCAGTAACAGAGATTCTGATCATGGGCCGACGTTGGAAGCGTTGGTCCGGGAAGGTGCGTCCATGTCCAATGTAGTTCCCGAGGGCTGGGAGGCCAACCAGGGGCAGCCGACCGAGGCTCGAGAGGGAGACGGGCCGGTGCTTGATGAGATCGTGCGTGATGGTGCCCGGCGGATGCTGGCTGCGGCGTTGCAGGCCGAGGTCGACGCTTACATCGAGCAGTTCCAGGCGGAGGTGGACGAGCAGGGCCGCCGGCTGGTGGTGCGCAACGGCTACCACGCCCAGCGGCTGGTGACCACCGCCGCTGGCGCGGTCGAGGTCCGCCAGCCCAGGGTCAACGATAAGCGCGTCGATGAGGCCACCGGTAAGCGGGCAAGGTTCGCTTCGGCGATCCTGCCCAGGTGGGCGCGCAAATCGGCCCAGGTCGCCGAGGTGCTGCCGCTGTTGTATCTGCACGGCCTGTCGAGCAATGACTTCGCCCCCGCGTTGGAGCAGTTCCTGGGCACCGGCAAGGGCCTCTCGCCGGCGGTGATCACCCGGTTGACCAGGCAGTGGCAAGACGAGGCCCGGGCCTTCAACGAACGGTCCCTGGCGGGGTCGGACTACGTCTACATGTGGGTCGATGGGATCCACCTGAAGGTCCGTCTGGACCAGGACAAGGTCTGCCTGCTCGTCATGATCGGCGTCCGCTCTGATGGCCGCAAGGAGCTGATCGCCCTGGCCGACGGGTTCCGGGAATCCTCGGAGTCGTGGGCGGACCTGCTGCGGGACTGCAAACGCCGCGGCATGACCGCCCCCACCCTGGCCATCGGTGACGGGGCGCTCGGGTTCTGGAAGGCCGTCAGGGACGTGTTCCCGGCCACGAAGGAGCAACGGTGCTGGTGGCACAAGACCGGCAACGTGCTGGCCGCGCTGCCGAAGTCTGCCCAGCCGGGTGCGTTGGCCGCGATCCGGGAGATATGGCAGGCCGAAGACAAGCCCCACGCCAAGGCCGCTGTGAAGGCGTTCGCCGCCGCTTACGGCACCAAGTGGCCCAAGGCGGCTGCCAAGATCGTCGACGACACCGACGTGCTGCTGGCGTTCTTCGACTACCCCGCCGAGCACTGGGTCCATCTACGTACCACGAACCCGATCGAGTCGACATTCGCGACCGTCAGGCTCCGTCAGCGGGTCACGAAAGGCCCAGGCAGCCGGGCCGCTGGGATCGCGATGGCGTTCAAGCTGATGCAATCCGCGCAGAACAGGTGGCGAGCGATCCGGGCACCCCACCTCGTAGCCAAAGTCCGAGCAGGCGCCACCTTCAAAGACGGCAAACTCGTCGAACCAGACCCCTCCGACCAAGCCATCCAGCAGGCTGCCTGAGAAGGCTCATCCACAGGATTTGACAATACCTCTCGTTGGCGTCGGTGATGTAGCGTGCCCACGCGTGCGGGTCGCGCACCAGTGCGCCGCGGATGGTGAGGATGTTGTGCTGGACGTGGGTGGCGTTCTCGGCCATGCACAGCGCGCGGAAGTCGGGCAGCAGGAAGTGGAACTCGGCCGGTGCCTCCGAGTCGGGCGCGACCTGGAAGATCATCTTGACGCCGTCGACGATGAGCTCGTCACCGGTCTCCGAGATGATGACCGTCGGTGGGATGAGGGTCACCGAACCCACGGACGTCGTCTGGCCGAGTCCGGCGCCGACCTGGCCGCGTGGGCCTCGCTCGAGCGAGGCGCCGTGACCGGGCGGTCGCCGCGGTGCTCCCGGTACAGGCCCATCGCAGCCGCCGCGGTCTCGCTTGAGATCAGCGGATCGACGACGATCACGCCACGCTCACCCTCGATGACCGTCATCACCGAAAGGTCGAGACCCCGGATCTGGTAGATGCCCGGGACCACCTCGAACAGGCCCTGGATGATGTTGAGCTTCGACTGCCGCCACAGGCTCGGGTTCACCGTGTCCGGCGCCTCACCGTCGAGGAAGGCGTAGGAGTCGTTGTCCCAGGCCACCCGACCGTCGGCGGCCTTCACCACGGCAGGGGAGAGGGCCGCGATGAACCCACGGTGGGCGTCCTCGAAGTCCTGCTCGTCCGCGAAGGGCAGGGTCTCGGTGAGTTGCCTGTGTTGCGCGATGACCGCGTCGGTCGCGGGTCGACTGGTGTTGGTGGTCATGTTCATGCCTCGTTTCCGTTCGGGGCCAGGCTCGCGCTGGGGCGAGGCGGCCGGCTTTCTGGCCGCTTCGTCGCGCGGTGAACCGGCTCGCGGCGTTCGATGGACCGGTGACCGGACAGACGCAGTGGGCGGTGCCCTGCCGCGATGCGGAGGGTGCCGCTTGCCGACGGTTCGGTCAGCCCGCGGTCGCAGAAGTTCATACAGCCCGCCCATTCAGGTCGCGGGCACGATCGAGCCCGCGACGCTCACGATTCGACTCCCAGCGTTCCGCGAACGCGACCTCCGCCCATGCCCCTCAGCGGGTGGTCCTCCGGAATCGGGTCGACCACCGGGTGCCGCGCCTCAGAGGGACGACATCAGCGCCGGTTCGGATCTGGGACCGTCGGCAGCGCCCGAGCAACGCCCTTTTGGTGCAGCCGCCAACGGGCCGTGGTCGAACCGGACCTCTTCGTCGTTCGTCATCGCACCTGGCCATAGACTGCCGGGAGATCCCACTGCTACTGATCGGCACGGCCATGACCGACATCATCTGCGACATCGTCGCCGGGCGGCTCGACGCCGAGGTCGTCTGGCGCGACGAGACGGTCATCGCCTTCCTCGACCACCGGCCGGTGTTCAAGGGCCACGTGCTGCTGGCCCCCGTCGAGCACGTCGCGACGCTGACCGACGCCCCCGCTGAGCTGATCGCCCCGCTGTTCCTCCAGGTGCAACGCTTCGCCGACGCGATGGTCGCCGGCCTCGCCGCCGACGGGAGCTTCACCGCCGTCAACACGGTCGTCAGCCAGTCGGTGCCCCACCTGCACGTCCACGTCGTGCCGCGTCGCCGCAAGGACGGACTGCGCGGCTTCTTCTGGCCGAGGACGAAGTACGCGGACGGCGAGGCCGCCGAGTACGCGGAACGCCTGCGGTCGGGGCTCGGCTGAACGCAGCCAGGGGCAACCTAGGGGCTTGCGGCAGGCGTTCGGCGCTGGTGGACTTGCCCGATCTCGGATGGGAGAGACATGACACGCGCACGATTCGACGACCTTCCCGCATGGCTGAAGGCGTGGGTGGCCGAGCGGCTCGGGTCCCCCGTCGTCAGCGCGACCTCGCAGCCGGGAGGCTACTCGCCAGGCACGGCCGACCGGCTCGTCTGCGCCGACGGGACGAGGGGCTTCCTCAAGGCGGTGCATCCGTCACACAATCCCGAGTCGCCCGACATCCACCGCGCGGAGTTGGCGAACCTGCGCTCCATGCCCGACGGGATTCCGGTGCCGCGACTGATCGCGGGCCTCGACGAACAGGACTGGGTGGTGCTCTCCTCATCGAGGATGTGGAGGGGCGCCAACCGACGGTCCCCTGGCGCGCTGACGAACTCGACGCCGCCCTCGTGGCCCTTCGCCGTCTGAGCAGCGCAATGACCCCGAGCCACCTCGATGCACCGTCTGCCTACGACTCCCTGTGGCGGCTGTTCGGCATCGTGCGCGCATGGGCCGACGGTGCCGAACCGGTTCCCGACGACCTCGATCCGTGGTTCCGGGACCGGCTTGTGGCCTTCGCCGGGTGGGTCGACCGCTCCATGGCAGAGGTCGACGGCGACACACAGTCCACGGCGATCTGAGGGCGGACAACCTCCTTGTCCGGCCGGACGGAGAGGTCGTCGTCATCGACTGGCCCTGGGCCTTCAGGGGTGCCCAATGGATCGACGCCGCCCTGCTCCTGATCGAGGTGGCCACGAGTCACCTGCAGGACACGACCTCCCCGGACCCGACGGCGGTGCTCGAGCGCGTGATGGCCGACTTCCACGTGGACCGCGACACCGTGCTCGGCCTGATGCTCGGAGCGCTCGGCTTCTTCAGCAACGTCAGCCGCCGCCCCGATCCACCGGGTCTGCCGACGCTTCGGGCCTTCCAGAGGCTCCAGGCCGACGCGCTGCTCGCGTGGCTGAAGCGAGAACTGGATCACGTGGGTTGAGGCCGGATGGTGACCCGCGAGCCCGGAAGTGAGACGACGCGGTACGGGAGGAGCCGGTCTCTACTCGCCCTGTGACTCGACGTTCAGGGTGCGACCGTCTTTGCGCCGTGCTCCGAGTCGGACGTGCCGGGGCCTCAGAGAGTCGCCGGTCCTGAAGGTCAAGCGCAGAATGCCCGCCTCCATCCGGGAGACGGGCATTCGCGGTTGGGTCAGAGTCCGACGGCCGTTGCGCCGTACTCGGCCTGGGCAGGTGTGAAGAGGTCATAGATCAGTTGGTCGATCATTTCGGCCCTCGTCAAGGCGTCGTCGTAGTCGAGATACTCCTGCGCCGCGCGTGCGGCCTGGGCATTCCAGTTGGCCTTCTGCGCGTCAGTCCCGTACGTGGCATCGCTGGTGCTGAAGCCCTCGAACTCGAGCTGATCGATCAAACCAGCCCTCGAGAACGCACCCATCTTGAGGTAGCCCTTGCCGACGAGGACAGCCTGCGCCTTCCAATCGGCCTTGAGTGAGTCCACCGCGTAGGTGGAGTCAGCGGTGCTGAAACCCTCGTACTCCAACTGGTCGATGAGACCGACACGTGAGAAGGCGGAGTGGCTCATGTAGCTCTTGGCCATCCGCACTGCCTGCGCCCTCCAGTCGACCTTGAGCGAGTCGACAGCGTAGGTGGAGTCAGCGGTGCTGTACCCCTCGTACTCAAGCTGATCGATCAGCCCAGACCTCGAGAAGGCCATGACATTCAGGTAATCCCGTGCCTCCTTGATCGCCTGTTCCCGCTTCGTCGATGTCGTCGGCTTGGGCGTCGTCGGCTTCGCGGCGCCGAAGTTGGCCGACCCGGGCGTCAGGCGGACGATGTTGTTGAAGGTCCACTGGTTGATGGCCTTGTAGGCCGATCCGCTGCGGGTGTAGACGGTGCTGTAGATGAAGCTGCGGCAGCCGTCGCGGCCGGTGACGGCGGTGCCGCATTCGGTCTTCCACTGGCGTCCGGCCTCGGTCCAGGTGCCGGGGTTTGCCAGGGGGTTGCTGCCCCAGAGTGAGTGCTTGACGGGCTTGTAGGTGAGGTTGTTGAAGGCCCAGCCGTTGGTCTGGGTGAAGCGGCCCTTGGTGAGGGTGATCTGGGTGGCCCAGATCTCGGTGCGGCAGCGCTCGATGGTGGAGGAGTATTTGCTGCAGACGGTCTTCCACTGTCGTCCGTTGACGGTGTGGGTGCCAGGGGTCGTGTAGACGTCAATGTCTGCCGCAGCCTGGGTGGTGGCAAAGCCTGGAAGCAGAGTGCCTGCCACCATCATGATCAGCGCGAGAATGCTGGCCCGGGTCTTGTTCATCGGTGTGTCCCTTTCGACGCTCATTGTCGATGTCGGGAGACAGTAACAGCGCGCCATCCGCGGGCGCATCCCGACGGGTCAGACCGAGATTCTGTGCCGAAAATCCATTCCTTTGTGGGCGGAATCTCACCCATAGGCGCGATTTCGGGACGCGTTCGACGAACCAGGGGCGCGACGAGCGGGCGGATCCGGGGATCCGCCCGCCGTCGCTCTCCCATTACTTCGTCGAGAACGCCGCGTCGAAGGCCGCCTCAGGCGGATCGAACGCGAAGCTCCTGACGAATTCCAATGCCTCGGGTGCTCCCACGAGGCGGTCCATTCCGGCGTCCTCCCACTCGACCGACAGCGGGCCCTGATAACCGATGGCGTTCAGCATCCGGAACGCGTCCTCCCACGGCACGTCCCCGTGGCCGGTCGAGATGAAGTCCCAGCCGCGACGCGGATCGGCCCACGCCAGGTGCGACGACAGCCGACCGTTGCGGCCGTTGACCATCCGCTTCTTCGTGTCCTTGCAGTGCACGTGGTAGATCCGGTCCTTGAAGTCCCACAGGAAGCCGACCGGGTCGAGGTCCTGCCACACCATGTGGCTGGGGTCCCAGTTCAGGCCGAACGCCTCCCGGTGGCCGATCGCCTCGAGGGTGCGCACCGTCGTCCAGTAGTCGTAGGCGATTTCGGACGGGTGGACCTCGTGCGCGAACCGGACGCCCACCTCGTCGAACTTGTCGAGGATCGGGTTCCAGCGATCGGCGAAGTCCTGGTAGCCGGCGTCGACGAGTTCCTGCGACGCGGGCGGGAACATCGCGACGTACTTCCAGATCGACGACCCGGTGAAGCCGGTCACCGTCTTCGCGCCGAGCTTCGCCGCGAGCCTGGCCGTGTGCTTCATCTCCTCCGCGGCGCGCTGCCGCACGCCCTCGGGGTCGCCGTCGCCCCACACGACGTCGGGCAGCATGTCGCGATGCCGCTGGTCGATCGGGTCGTCGCACACGGCCTGGCCCTTGAGGTGGTTCGAGATGGTGAACACCTGCAGGCCGTTGCGTTCGAGCACCTCCTTCTTGCCCGCGATGTAGTCGTCGTCCTCCCACCGCCACGGGTCGAGGTGGTCACCCCAGCACGCGATCTCGAGACCGTCATATCCCCAGTCGCCGGCGAGCTTGGCCACCTCCTCGAACGGCAGGTCGGCCCACTGCGCTGCCCGTCAGGGTCGAGGGCCCTATGGATGCGATCGCCGTCAGCCTCGCAGGCGAAGGCAAGGCCGTCGGCGTCGCACCGCTGGGGACCGCGCTCACCGTCGCCCAGGGCCAGCTGATCGCGGACTGCGCCCCCTCCGGTGTGGTCCTCAGCCCCACCGACCACGACAACGCTGGGCAGAAGGCCGCAGCCCGCGACTACAGCCTCTATACCCAACTCGGTCTCGACCCGCGAGAGCTGGTGCTGGTCAACCGGGGTGACTATCGAGAGGTTCGCTGACGGTTCGCTGACCCGCGCCGAAATCCCCGATGTCGCACCCCTCGGCCAACCTGGCCGCACTACCCGTGCTCTGCCGGACTGCACCACCGTCTACAGCAGCGCCTACCAGACGAGGTACTCGGGCTGCACTGCATACAAGTCCTGGTTCACCCGCGCGCTCAGTTACAAAGGTCAACGTCACGCAGAACAAGGGCGGAGCTGGCACGATCACTGCCTACCACGGCCCGATGTGCACCGGCGTCGGAGGCGTCACCTCTCAGGTGCTTGAACGGATCAACAGCGCCAAGGTCCGGCGCACCTGCCATTTCAAGATCGACGTGGGGACTGGTGCAACCAGCGCATACTGGCTTAAGACCAACCAGGGAACGGGCACCAGCCTGACCCTTACGAGCGGAATGCAAGGCTGAAGCCAGAGAGAGGAACGACATGTTGGGGACCTGGGAGATCGCGGTCCTGGTCGGCGAGGTCGCCGTGATCGCGCTGATCGTTGTGGCCATCGTCATCAACCGTCGCGCCTGATCAATCGCCAAAAGCCGCAACTGGGTCGGACCGTTCATGAACGGTCCGACCCAGTTGTCGTTGTAAGCCTCATATGCGCGACGTCGGCGAGGCGGCCCGACTCGCCCTACAACAGCCTCTACCGATCGGCTTAGCTGTCGAACCAGGCCATCTCCTGCGACTGCCATGTCTTCCCGACGGTCATTCCGTCAAGGCACGGGTCGATCAACCTGGCGACGAGCTTCTCTGCGGCGGTGATGTCCGTGTATTCCTCACACGCTGGAACGCTCGCGGCCATCTGTGCGTACCTGGCCTTCCAGGAGGCCACAGGCACGCGGAAGGCGGTCAATGGACCGATCCCACGACGGCGCGCTTCACCCTCGATGGCCATGGCCAGGAGCCTGCCGTCGACGTCAAACGTGCGGGCTAGCACGACCAGGTCCACGAGGTCTTTCGTCCTGCTGGACTGACGCCCGTTGTAGAGCTGCAGCGTGGCGCAAACCTTGTCAGCGACCTGGTCGACCAACGGGATGACCCGGTAGGGGTGGCTTGTCAGCCGAGGTAGGTCGAGTGCATTCTTGGGAACTTCCATCTCGACAGGTCCGACGATGCCCTTCGAGCTGACCAGGTCGACGTGTAGCGGCCCGCGGGGGGTCACTCCGAGGTAGACGTCGAAGGTCACCCGGCAGCCCTCGGCATACGGGTTCTGCTCTCCCTGAAGGATGGGCTGCGACTTCTTGAACTCGAACCGG